>JABJGO010000054.1 GCA_018662225.1 Rhodospirillales bacterium
AAATTCCGATTACCTTCAACGCGGCTTTCCGACAGCTTCACGTCGCGGCCTTGGGCTGCTTGTGAGGTCAGCGTAAATCGTAACGCGTCGGCACCGTATTGGTCGATAAGTGCCAGCGGATCAATGATGTTACCTTTGGACTTGGACATCTTCTGGCCGTGTTCGTCACGGACCAGTGCGTGGATGTAAACCGTATGGAACGGGACTTCGCCCATGAATTCCAGCCCCATCATCATCATGCGGGCGACCCAGAAGAACAGAATATCAAACCCGGTGATCAACACATCTGTAGGATAGTAGCGTTCCAGTTCCGGCGTTTGTTCAGGCCAGCCCAGTGTTGAGAACGGCCACAGCGCCGATGAGAACCACGTATCCAAAACATCCGGGTCACGTTCCAATGTGAAGTCGTCATGTCCGAAGAATTCGCGTGCCGCCGCATAGGCTTCTTCTTCGGTCATTTCCACGAAGATTTCGCCGTCCGGGCCAAACCATGCGGGGATCTGATGACCCCACCAGATTTGCCGGGAGATACACCACGGCTGGATATTTCGCATCCATTCGTAATAGGTGTTTTCCCATTGCTTGGGCACGATCTTGGTGCGCCCCTGCTCCACCGCTGTGATGGCGGGGCCGGCCAGTGTCTTGGCGTCCACAAACCACTGGTCCATGAGCCACGGCTCAATCACGACTCCTGAGCGATCACCGTAGGGAATGGTCATGGGGTTGTCTTCAATCTTGTCGAACAGGCCGAGGCTCTCCATTTCTGCTACAACCTTGGTGCGTGCAGCGAACCGATCCATGCCACGATAGGCTTCGGGTACGTTCTCATTCAGGCACGCATTGTGATCAAGAATGTTGATCAGCTTCAGGTTATGACGGCGGCCCACTTCAAAATCATTGAAGTCATGGGCGGGTGTCATCTTAACCGCACCAGAGCCTTTTTCAGGATCGGCGTAATCGTCGGCCACAATGGGGATTACGCGATTAACGATAGGCAGGATACAGTTCTTGCCCACCAGCTTGGCGTAACGTTCATCATCGGGATGAACCGCGATGCCGGTATCGGCCAACATGGTTTCCGGGCGGGTGGTGGCGATGGTGACAAATTTACCGTCCTCACCTTCAATGGGATACTTGAAATACCACAGCTTGCCCACATCTTCGCGTTGTTCCACTTCCAAATCGGAAATGGCGGTGTGCAGTTTTGGGTCCCAGTTGACCAATCGCTTGTCACGGTAGATCAGGCGTTTTTTGAACAGATCCACAAACACCTTGCGCACAGCCTCGGACAGGCCTTCGTCCATGGTAAAGCGCTCGCGTTCCCAATCACACGACGCCCCCAGGCGGCGTAATTGCTTGGTAATGGTGCCACCGGATTCGGCTTTCCAGTTCCAGACGCGCTCAATGAACTTTTCGCGGCCCAGATCGTGGCGGGTCAAACCTTCCTCGGCCATTTGGCGTTCCACGACCATCTGCGTGGCAATACCCGCATGGTCTGTGCCCGGCTGCCACAAGGCATCACGTCCACGCATGCGCTGGTAACGGATCAATATGTCCTGCAACGTGTTGTTGAGGGCGTGGCCCATGTGCAGGCTACCGGTAACGTTGGGGGGCGGGATCACAATGGTATAAGGATCCGCATTATCGCGTTTACCGCTGGCAAAAGCGCCTGACTTTTCCCATTCGTCGTAATGTTTTTGTTCAACCGCGTCCGGTTGATAGCTTTTTTCCAGCACGCCAGAGGTCCTTCGCGACAACGTTATTCAAACGAGCCCTGTATCAATAGAACAAGGGGAACCACGTTTTAACGGTGAGATGGCCGAAGGTCTAGGAATTCCGGGCGAAATCACCCAAAAACTACACAGCTTCCAGCTTAGAATCTGTCGCCGATATCCTGGGCCCGGTTGACCATGAGGTCGATTTCTTTTTTGACCAGGCGTTCGATCAGATACGGCAGGTTGCGATCCAGCCATTCGCGTAACAGCGGGCTGAGCATTTCGCGCACCAGATGTTCCAGCGTGATGTTGGCATCGACGCCAGAATCAGCGACTTTGAAATCACGCCGATCCATAATGGCGCGGGCCAGATCACCCAACAGGTCCGAAGATTGCTGCATGGTGGTGCCGGACATGGTGTCTGCCGGTGCGATCATTGCCTGGGTTAGTTCCAGAATGCTTTGCGGTTCCGGCTCAGGTTCTGGCTCCGGCATTGGTTCCGGTTCGGGTTCTGGTGCAGCTGCCACTTCGGGCTCTGGCTCTGGCTCTGGCTCTGGCTCTGGCTCTGGTTCAGGGCCAGCATCCATGTCGGCCATCAAGGCCGCCATGTCCGGTTCTTCTTCCACCGGCTCCTCAACGGGGGCAGGCGCAGCCTCTTCAGCTGGTGCTTCTGCCTCTTCGCCCTCTTCATCCTCTTGCAGAATACGGCGTATAGACGCCAGGATATCCTCCATCGAGGGTTCTGCGCCGTCTTCGCCTGCTGCTTCTTCTTCGCTCATCAGATCATCGCCCGACTAGTTATTCCGTAAGGGGAATCGATACCACCTTGTAGGCTAATCATAGAAACTTCATGGTTTCCATTTCGTTAAGTCGCAAAACAAATATGTTATGCGGCAATATTACTCACCACATTATTCCCGCGTCACTCCCCCAGCTTATTCCCATTGGCCGCTGCTATCTTCCCCAATCCACAAGTCACGAACCTCATCATAATGTGCGGTCGGGTCATAGAAATCTACAGGCAGCTGTAGATAATGCGCGGTCATTCGGCCCATAGAGGAAAGCAACTGGTACACGGCCACGGCCTCATCATGCTTGGCGCGGGTGTAACTGACCCGTGCATCCAGCAACTCCTGCTCAGCGTCCAGCACATCCAGTACCGTGCGTGATCCAACGGACGCTTCACGCTCCACGCCGTCGAACGCGATTGTGGCAGCCTGAATAGCCGTGCGGAAAGATGATATCTGAGCCTGCGCTGATAACATGTTCTCCCATGCAAGTGATGCTTCTTCGGTAACATTCCGGCGTTGCTGATCGACGATCAGACGTTGTTGGGCAACCTGCTGCTTGGCGGCGCGCAGCCGGGAATAAACCGACCCTGATTGATACAATGGAATATTTACACTGATCATTGCCTCAGTGGAATCAATACGGGTTGATTCCCCGGACGTATTCCAGTCCCGGCTTGTTGATGCGGTGAATTCCACCTCAGGCAGCATTTCACCCCACACAGCATCCACATTGTCGATGGCCGCCCGCTCGTCGTATTGGGAGGAGATAACGTCGGGGTTGTTTAGCACCGCTTCAGTGATGGCGATTTCCTTGGTGTCGGGTGTGCCCGGCGGTAATGCCGGCATTCCTATGGATGCACCCGCAGCTTCGCCCGTCACATTCATATAGGCGGAACGGGCAGCTTCCAGGGTGCTGTGGCTCTGAACCCGATCCGCTGTTGATCTGGCCAGACGCGCTTCGGACTGGTGAACGTCCGTGCGGGTAATCTCGCCAACCTGAAAACGATCCTGTGTCGCTTCTAACTGGCGCTTGTGAACGGCTTCGTTATTGGCGTTTAGTTCCAGCACCGCGGCATCCCGTGCGATATCAAGATAGGCAATGGCGGCACCCAGCAGGATGTCCTGTTCCACGCCGGTTAATTTGGCGCGATCAGCCATGACGTTATTTTCTGCTTCGCTGATTTCCGCCATGGTGCGGCCACCGCGAAACAGGGGCTGTGAAATATCGAGTGAGACGCTTCGTGGTTGGCGGTTCTGTATTTGATCAGACCCGGTTCGCAAAGACGAGTCGTTTTTCTCGTAACCCGCATCACCCGACAACTCAATCGTTGGTCGCCAGTTAGACATGGCCTGCGCCACATCTTCATCGGTGGCGCGCAAAGAGGCCTGCTCAGCGCGCAGAGTGGGATTGTTCAGGTACGCTGCGACCAATGCTTCTTCCATGGTTTGCGCGAAAGCGTCTGATACCGGTACCAACAGCACGCCGCATGCAGCTATTGTGGCAGAGGCCATCAGGTGTTTCAGGAAGGAATTTTTCATCTACGAACTTTCAACCCTCGAACGCTGCTTAAAGACAGCCCCAAATTTATAAGGACAGTTTTCTTGCCCATTTATAGTTAATAAAGGAACAAATCCTCATTGAACGGTCAATAGAGCCACTTTAGTGTTTTACTTCAACAGGTTATCCGCAAGACTTGCGGGGTAGCCAGTCAAACAGTGACGAATCGTAAATAATGATTCGCGCCCTTGGTGCCACAAGGGCTAGTGCCGGGGTATCGTTAAGGCCGCTACAGGCTTCAAAACGAGAACGCCTGATCCGCGGTAAATCCAGGCAATGGCGGTGTTCCGGCTTCGAACACCGCACGCGCGCTAACGGCCCCGTGGAAGTTGCTCATGACCACCGCACTGCCGAGCATGCCGTGGCTTAGGCCACCGACGACGGCAACCAGCCGACCACCTTCTGCCAGTTGGTCTTGGATGGACTGGGGTACTTCTGCGACGGCGCCATCAAAAATGATCAGGTCGTAAGGTGCCTGTTTGGGGTACCCTTCGGAAAGCGCGCCTTCCATAACGGCCACATTGTCGATGCCCAATTCCGATAACGTGGATGAGGCCTGTGCGACCAGTCCGGCATCGCTTTCCACCACCACAACAGCACTGATCATCTTGGCCAGCACGGCGGCGGTGTAACCTGTGGCGCTACCGACCACCAGGGCCACGTCGTCTTCGTTTGGTTCAGCCGTTTGTAACAGGCGTGCCACGACCATGGGTTCCATCAGGTGGCGACCATTACCAACCGGGATGGCTTCGTCCACGTAAGCGACGCCTTTGCGGTCTTCGGGCACAAAAGCTTCCCGCGGCAGGCTTTCCATCGCGGCAATAATGCGTGGGTCCGTAACACGATTGGGCAGGATCTGTGAATCGACCATGTGACGGCGGGCTTTGGCGTAATCCATTTGGTGCTCCATAAACAGACGATGTTCTTAATTTCTTATAGTCCTCTATTGCCCGGAAAACAACGCCCCAGATGCTTTGAAAACAACGTCCTGAGTGAGATTTGCCGGCCGTTTGAAAAGCGCGGCAATTTTCCCGCATCCCCGCTTGACCCGGTCACATAGTTTGACTAAGTTCCGGTGCCCGTCGCGAGGGGATCAGCCTTGTGACAGGTGACCGGTTTATTGCCGGTGGCGCGATGGCGGAGAGGCTACGCAGCGGCCTGCAAAGCCGTGTACACCGGTTCGAATCCGGTTCGCGCCTCCATTCTTTAGTCAGGCTCTGATTAGCTTGGCTCTGATCCGGAGTAGCTCAGTTGGTAGAGCGGCTGACTGTTAATCAGCATGTCGGGGGTTCGAGTCCCTCCTCCGGAGCCAATTTAAGTAAAAAGGGTCAGCCTCAATGGGCTGGCCCTTTTTCGTGCCCGAAAACCTATTTTACAGATGGGAGAAAATGGATATTGTACGAGCGGGGGCTTTGGTTAGGAATGGATCAGGTATGAGTTCGACCGTTAAGCAGGAAATAGAAGTGGGACGTCGGCATGCGCCTGCTGTGGCGTGGCAGACACTATTTTTACTGGTTGGCGTCTATGCCGGATTGGCGGCGTCTACCTATGGTGCCTTCACAGATCAGATACCGGTGTGGGTGGCTGCAATCATCAATACTGTGATCCTGTATGGTACGTATACGGTGGTGCACGAAGGGGTGCATGACAATATTGTGCCGCACAATGCCACGTTTCGGTGGGTGAATATGACAGCCGCCTTTTTGGCCGCTATCCCGATTGTGTTGTTGATCTATCCGCACCGAAAATCGCATATGGTTCATCATACCAAATGTAATACGGAAGAAGATCCGGATATTTACGCCCGTGGCCCTTTCGGTGTTGTTGCGTTCTGGCGCATTCCGATGGCCACACTCAATCAGTTCAATCCGATTTTGCAATATCGGCAATGCATACGATTCAAGGTTACGGATGCCCAACGGCGGGTTTCCATACTGACCTTTGCGGCGTACGCAGCGGTGGCCGTTGGGATCATCCAAATGGGTTATGGTTTTGAGCTGCTGGTCCCGTGGTTCATTCCGTTCCTTATCGGGTACGGAACCATGCTGGTCTTTTTCACATGGATTCCCCACCACCCCCACACGATTACTGGTCGGTACAGAGATACCCGGTGTTCGGTTTGGCCAGGTGGGAACCTGCTGACCCAAGGCCAGAACTATCATTTAATTCACCACATGATGCCGTGGGTTCCCTGGTACCGGTATGAGGCCGTCTTTCTTGAAATCCAGCCGTTGATGGAACAGAACAACGCCCTGATCGATGGCTTCTGGTTGACGCCGATTGATTCTTAAGGTTACGCCTACCGGGAACGCGCGGAGCCACGGGTGGAGCCCGCCATGTTGCCCACATTAGCATTGGTGCTGGGGCCCGAAACCGAGGCCTGACCACCATGGTCATGTTGGCCAGGATGGGTTTCCTGATCAGGTTCGCTGGATTTAGTCAGCTTCTTTTTGAGCTTCTTCATGGCATTTGCCTTTGCCCGTTCACGTGCTTTGGCTTTTGTCATGATTCCTCCGGTTTATCTGTGTAAAAAGTCCGGCGAATCGCCGAGCCTGTAGAAATATACCGCGATACCGCCTTGTTCGGAATAGAAAAATCCCTTTCGCGTTTTGTTAACCATCCCACTTAACGTTCTGGTAAGCGGGATAAGGCCATCATGTGTCTTCATCCTGGACGGGATTCTTGAAAACAGAATGAGATGATCACCATGTCAAATCTTCGAAAGCACGAACGTTACCCCTTGATGGTTCCCATCGAACTTGAGATCAATGGATGGTGTGTTAATGGCGAACTGTTCGATATGTCGGAAAACGGTGCCAAAATCAGGCTCGACCCTGTGGCTGCCATGGGTTTCTCCATGCTGACCGGTGATTCGGGCAAGCTAAAAATCGAAACGTTCAGCGATATTCCGGGCCAAATCGCCTGGATTGATGAGCATTATGTGGGCCTGGTCCTGGAAGAAAACGAAGCCGTTCTCAGCATGATCGCGGTGGAATGTACCCGCATCGCAGAACCCGCCCGCGTCGCTATCTGATCAGGTGGTGGCCTTAAGGGCACGGTTTCTGGCTACGCGTTCGCGGTATAGAATCAGTAACCCTGAGCCAATAATCAAGCCGCCACCCAGTGCTGCGCGCGGCTCAGGCACCTCATCCCAAATGAGCCACCCATAGGCCGTCGCCCACAGGATTACAATGTATTGGATGGGGGCGATCAGCGACATCTCACCAATTCGGAAGGCGGTCACGATGCTGAAAAATGACACCGCAATAATCAACGCCGCAAGTGCCAGCCAGCCCGTACTCAGCACACTGATGTCATTCCAGCCAAACGGGTAGCTGGCGAGCCCGCCCAGAAACACGACCACGGCCGTTGTCATCGTTACCGAGCCTGATGAGATGTGCGGTGCGACCATCCGTGTGCTGGCGTCGCGAAGCGCCACCAGTAAGGCGGCCCCCAAAGGCAACAGAAAAACCGGATTCCAGTCGTCACTACTTGGTGTTGTGACCAACAAGACGCCGATAAACCCGACAAATACGGCGGCCCATCGCCATGGCCCCACTTGTTCGCCAAAGACGAAGCGCGACATGGCGGTTAACAAAATTGGGGACAGGAAAACCAGCGTGGTCGCAGTTGCAATGGGGATCATAAACAAGCTGGTGAGGAACAGGTACGTGGCACCCAATTCGGCTAGTCCGCGCATGAGACACCATTTATGGCACATCTGATGAATACTGATTTCCTGGTGCAACACATACCGGGCGCTCACATATAGAGCCGCCATAAGGAACAGTCCGCGCACAACAATCATTTGGCCTACGGGGACAATGTCGCCCACCCAGCGCATAACAGCATCATTGGTTGCAAGAGCGCTCATGGACAGTGCCATAAGCAGGATGGCTCTTCTATTGGTAGTCATTCGATGTTTGTTTTATCCGTGGAAGTTTGAATCGGGGGGCTAAGGCTTGTGTCAGGCGCCTGGTGGTAGTATTTCCTGAACGCAGACGGCTTCGATAAGGTGATTTCGATTCATATCTGCCAGGTGCGCGCGCTTCTGCTCATTGGTCAGGTGGGCGCCAATTCCCTGATTGAGGGTGAGAACAACGGTGGTGTCGCTCATATCGAGCCAATAGTTTCGGCGTATAAGTTTGTTGGCGGAGTCGCGAGCAAACGGATCGTCCGGGTTCGCGCCAAGATCGGGTTCGAAAAATCGAGACATCTGGGGGTGGCTCCAATAGACATAGGTTTCGTGAACGTGGTATTCACCGATAATTTATCGCAGAGTGTCATGCATACATACTAATATACGGAATTTTCTTGTAGCACAGGTTTATGTGCGAGTCAGGTTGTAGTAGGAACCGCCAAGCATGGCAAAGAAAAGTAAAAAACCTAGTGAACTGTCGTTTGGCATCGGCTTTAAGGTCGTCTTGGCCCTGTTTGTTTTCCTGCCGGTCGTAGCCCTACTGGGTTGGTACTTCCTGTCGGCCGGACTGTCGCTTTCAGGCTCCACTATGACCGCTGAAGAAGCTGTTAAGGCTGGCCTGATCAAAGCGAAGGGGGCGGTTGTCGAAGGCATTGCCAAACGGGCCGGGGATGAAGGTTTTGATATGGGCGCGTTCGACAGCTGTAGAGCTATTGAAGACCAGTACAGAATCCCGCAAGGCTATGTCATGACAGACAGTACCCGCCGTGAACTGGTGGGGTTGAGTGAGGACGCAACGGACGAAGAAACCCAGGAGCGTTGCGTGATCTTTGCCAAGGTTGTGGCGCGAATGGAGCAACTGGCACACCACGACAGGCATGTGTTCGTTTGCCAGGGCGCGGAATTCACCACAGACAAATCAGGCTCATATGTACTGATGGCAGATCCGAATGGAGAAGGCGCGATCGAAGTGAGGAAAGGGGTGAAAAGCCTCATACCGATTGAACAATTTTACCATACCCTGATCAACAAATGGCAGGTGTATAATCTGGGTGATGGATGTATCGTGATTGGTATGTCAAAAGACGGCGTCTTTACGTTTTCTGGCGGTGTTTCCCTGGACAACTAACCGCACAGCGTCCACATGGCCCCAAAGCTCACCGATCTCTTGCGCTGGGCAACACGCCACCCGCCAGGGAAACCCGTTTTATGTTCTGATTGGCATTTCGTATGTGGATAATGCGATACCTATTGGTCTGTTTGATCTGCACGATGAGTGCGTATCCCGTACAGGCATCGTCACCTTGTGAGCCCAGCGGTATCAGACCCTATGTGGATTTCACCGTCGATCCTGGCCAGCCCAGATATCATACCAACAAGAACAAGGGCCAACTGACGAAACTCCAACGTCAAACGATGGGGCAACCCAGTGCCGGATGGCTTCCTATTGGATTGACCCTGACCGAGCGCGGCTTGCAATTTGGCCTGACCATGCGCCAACAACAACTGTCTGATCACTCGTATTGCTCGGAAGTGGCATCTGTGCAGGCATCCCTGTTGTACCACCGCATTGATGTGTATATCGCGCGGGAATACCCCCGCGGCTCATGTCAGTACAATTCGATTGTGGATCATGAACGGCGGCACGTGGGTATCTATCACGATACGCTGGCTGAATTTGCGCCCCGAATCGAAAACACATTCTATGACGTGCTGGGCAAGATGAAGCCTGTTCACAACAATGATCCTGAGCGAGCCTTGCAGCACTATATGGAAAAACTGGAACGTGCAACTGCACCCCTTTTCGATGAATTGGACCGTGTGGCGTCCAGCCGCAATGCCAGCATGGACACACCTGAAAATTATCGGAAAGAGCAGCAATACTGCCTAAGCTGGTAGTCTCTACCGGGGTTTAAGGCCCCTGCCCTTGGCAACAGATTTCTCGCCAAATCGTTCTCTGAGCGAGTCCATGGCTGATTCTACACTCACCCGTCGTGCCCTGTCCGGATCGGCCAGGTCGGCATAGTCCGCATCAGACGCCGGGACCAATTTGGCCACACCGATACCGATAAGCCGAAACTTGCGGCCGTCGGCGACACCTTCGAGCAGGGAGCGACCGGTCTGGTAAAGGTCATCGGCCAACTGGGTGGGAACGGCCAACTGCCGGTTTCGGGTTACCGTCTTGAAGTCCGCGGTTTTCATTTTAAGCGTCACCGTACCGCCACCCGTCGCTGATTTTTTCAGGCGTGTGGACAGCTTGTCGCACAACAACCACAGTTCCCGTGCCAGCACATCTACATCTTCGATATCGTTGTTAAATGTGGTCTCCGTGGAAATGTTCTTCGGCGTGCTGATCGGATCGACGCCTCGGATGTCTCGACCATGTGAGAATTCGTGTAAACGCTTACCCATGGCACCATAGCGCCGCATCAGCTCTGATTCCGAAAATCGTCTGAGCTCTCCAATTTTCGAGATGCCATCCTTTTCCAGGCTGGATCGCAGCGCTTTGCCCACCCCCCAAATAAGGCCCACAGGCTTGTCCTCTAAAAAGTCGAGCGCCTCGTCTTCACCAATGATGGCAAATCCTCTGGGCTTATCCAGGTCGGACGCAATTTTTGCCAACGATTTATTGTAACTGAGGCCGATAGACGCGGTTACGCCGACCTCTTCTTCAATCCGATTAACCAAATTCACCAAGGTTTGCGCCGGGCTGGTGCCATGCAGGGATTCGGTGCCGCGTAAATCCAGGAAAGCCTCATCAATGGACAACGGTTCTACCAGCGGGGTTACCATTTCCATTAAGGTGCGAATCTGTTTACCGGCAGCGCTGTATTTCTTCATATCAGGGGGAATGACCACAGCCTGGGGGCAGCGTTTGAGGGCCTGAAACATCGGCATGGCCGAGCGTACACCAGAAATGCGGGCGATATAACATGCTGCCGACACCACGCCACGCTTGCCACCGCCAACGATTACCGGCTTGCCGCGAATATCCGGATTATCGCGCTTTTCCACCGATGCATAGAAAGCATCACAATCGATGTGGGCAATAGAGAGATCTACCAGTTCAGTATGACTGGTTATTCGGCGGGAATGACAGATTGGGCAGCTTGCGCCCGCCGCTGAACCAACAGCTTCGGGCTCCCACAGTTTTCCACAATCGCGACACAGGTGATGCATAATACCATCAAGATATCACGCGTACCGAAGGAAGGACTACACATCGTGCGAAAAAACGCCATAATTCATGAATGATTCCCCCGTAATGGAAGACTGCGCCTAAAAATATGGCTGACGACCCACAACAAGAAGAAAGCGAAGAAGATCCGCTTGTCATTGCACAGGGCGATATTCGAACGTTGCACCGAACGGTTGAGGCCATTCGTGAAGAACTGGAAAGCCTGCAAGCTGGCAAGGACAACGCTGTTCAGGAAGCCGTTTCATCACGCAATAACGAGGTCAAACAGCTGCATGATACCACGGCTGCTATGCGCCAGTCTCTGGACGACATCAACGCTGAAAAAGCAAAGGCTGTGCAAGAGGCTCACGCCGAATCTGCCGGTGAAATCAGACAGTTGCGTGATACGGTCTCCACGATGCGTGAAGAAATGGATGCCATCATTGTGGGTAAAAGTTCCGCCGTGCAGGACGCTGTATCCAATGGAAATTCCGAAATCAAACAATTACGGGATACGGCGAACCAACTGCGCGACCATTTAGAGCGCGCCGTGGTGGAAAAAGACGAAGCTGTGCAGCAGGTACAGTCTGAACTGAATGACGAAATCAGACAGTTGCGTCAAACGGCGGCATCATTACGTGATGAGTTGGAACTGGAGACTATTCAACATCACGAAAAGTATCAGGAATTGGAGCGTAATACGCGTGATGAAACTCGGCAGCTTCACGAAACAATCGCATCATTACGTGATCGCCTGGAAGAATTGGAAAATCACGAGTCACAATGATATTTTTGCACTATAGTGCTGTGGTGGTTCGTTAAAACTGGTGCGCGGGTGGTGCGCCTATTTGAAAGGCTAGAGTGTTGGCAAGTTCCGGAAAACAAGGTTCGGCCATTCGGCGTCTTGGTTCAGGCAGCAAGGGGAAATCATCATCTTCTGCCGCGACCGGTGATGATGAAAAACCGGCAAGGAAAGGCAAGAAAGTTGCAGATAAGGCTGCGGGCAAATCGGGTGTGAAAAATCTCTCGTCTTCAAAGACGCCGAAGCAGACCGACAACACCGTCGTTCCTATTGCATCGAGCAAACCCATAGAACAAGCTCATGACGCGGCGGCGGGTAAACGCCTTCGCCAGGTGGAAACACTGCTCAGTGTTTCGCACCGGGTTGCTGCCCTGGAATCTCTTGAAGAAATTCTCACAACACTGGTTGATATGACCACGGCGGAACTGGACGCAGATCGTGGCACCCTGTTTCTGAATGATCCGCTGACTGAAGAGCTTTATTCTCGTGTGGCGCAAGGTAACTTCCAGCGCGAAATCAGAATTCTGAACAATACCGGTGTTGCCGGTGCTGTGTTCCAAAGCGGCGTGGGAGAGTTGATCCATGACGCCTACGCGGATGAGCGTTTTAACAGTACGGTTGATAGCGCCTCGGGCTACCACACCGATACGATTGTCTGCGCGCCGGTGCGAACTGTACGGGGCGATGTGATCGGCGTGATCCAGATGCTGAACAAAAATGATGGGTATTTTGACGAAAGCGATCTGGAGCTGTTGGAGGCCATGACCACGCAGGCCACGTTGGCTCTGCAAAGTACCCAGTACGTGGAAAAAATGAAAAAGACCCGGGAACAGGAAATGCATTTCCTGGATCTGGTATCGGATGTGACGTCGGAATTGGAACTGGGTACTCTGTTGCAACGGGTTATGTCAGAGGCCACCCGTATGCTGTCGGCTGATCGCTCTACATTGTTCATCAATGACGAAAAAACCAACGAGTTATTTTCGCGTGTGGCCATGGGTGACACCATTGGCGAGATCAGATTGCCCAATCATTTAGGCATCGCCGGCACCGTGTTTTCCACCGGTGAGACTGTCAACATTCCCTATGCCTATGCAGATCTGCGATTTAATCCGGCGTTCGACAAGAAGACCGGCTATTTTACCCGCTCTATCCTGTGCGTGCCAGTGGCCAACAAAACCGGCAAGGTCATTGGCGTGACACAAGCGCTGAACAAGCGCGGTGGTCCATTTACCGATGAAGATGAACAACGCCTGAAAGCCTTTACGGCTCAGGTCTCCATCGCGCTTGAAAATGCCAAGCTGTTCGACGATGTGCAGAACATGAAAAATTACAACGAGAGCATGCTGGAAAGTATGTCGAACACCGTGATCACCATGGACGAGGATGGTAAGATCGTTACCTGTAACCGGTCCGGCCTTGTATTTTTCGCCGCCGCGGAAGACGAAATTATTGGCCAGATGGCAGATGAGTTTTTCTCTGGGCCCAATGAGTGGGTCATAGACAAGATTAAACAGGTGGATGAAGAGCAGGAAGCCGCGGAGATGATGGATGCGGCCATTGATGTGGATGGCGAGACCATGTCAATCAATGGCACGTTTCTGCCGTTGCTGAGCACTGAAGGTGACCGCCTGGGTTCCATGATTATGGTCGAGGATATCAGCTCGGAAAAGCGCATGAAGTCCACCATGTCACGTTACATGGATCCGGGCATTGCCGATCAGCTTATGGGCGACGGCAAGAGCGAGGATTTTCTGGGTGGTCAAAGCAGCGAGATAACCGTGCTGTTCTCAGACGTGCGCAGCTTTACCACGCTGACGGAATCCCTGGGCGCACAAGGCACGGTGCAGATGCTGAACGAGTATTTTACCATCATGGTGGACATCATCACCCGTGAGGGCGGTATGCTGGACAAGTTCATCGGCGACGCCATCATGGCCGGGTTTGGCATCCCTATTTCCCATGACGATAACGAAGACCGTGCCGTGCGTGCGGCCATTGCCATGATTTCTGAGCTTTGGGAATGGAACGTGGAGCGCGAAGCGCGCGGCGACCTGCCACTCGATCATGGTGTGGGACTGAACACAGGCCTGGTGGTGTCCGGCAATATCGGGTCGCCCAAGCGTATGGATTACACCATGATTGGTGATGGCGTCAATTTGGCGGCCCGTCTTGAATCAGCCTGTAAACAGTATCACGCGCGCGTTCTGATTAGTGAATTTACCCGCGCCAAGTTGAAAGGCACCTACCGGATCCGCGATGTGGATCAGGTTGTGGTGAAGGGTAAGACTGAGCCCGTGGGCGTGTTTGAGGTGCTCGATTATCACAACGAAACCACCTTCCCTAATCTCATGGATACGGTGGGCTATTTCAACGAAGGCGTCGCCAAGTACCGTATCGGCGAGTGGGATGCATCCATCAAGAAATTCAACGAGGCATTGGTGGCTAACCCCAATGACGCTCTGGCCCAGACCTACATTGACCGCAATGAATTGCTGAAATCCGACCCACCCAAAGACTGGGATGGTATCTGGGTTATGACCAGCAAGTAGGCTCTATTACTTCGTGGTTGCGATGAACACACCGTCCCAGTCTGCTGCGGGCGGGCTTTCCTTGTACTCGGCAATTCGTTCTACGTAGAGATCGCAGACCACATCCATATTGACATCCAGAATCCATGGCCTGTTGTCGTCGCTGCCCAGGTCGCGGATTTCCTCGAGTTTGACAAGCGCCTCGTCGAATTTCTGTGACCGGTACGTTTCCATGAACTCTCGAATTTTGGTCTGGATATTGATGAAGGCAGGATCATTCTTGAGTTCCAGATCACCCATGAGACCGTAGATGTAGGTGCCGGACGTTTTGCCCTTAACCTGAATGAAATCCAGTTCAATGGTGGCCAGACGATCTTCTACGGCGTCATTGGTGGAGGGCCCCAGCACAACGTTCATACCATAGTTTTTGCTCTGGGCTTCCAGGCGGGCCGCCAGGTTCACTGGGTCACCAAGTACAGAATAGTCAAACCGCTGATCGGATCCCATGTTACCCACGACACAGGTCCCGGAGTTCAGGCCCAATCCTACTTTCAGCGGAATGTGTAAGCGGCCCTCTTCCTCGGCCTCTTCTTTCAGGCGCTCATTGAGTGGTCCCATTTCCGCCAGCATCAGCAGTGCCGAAACACAGCCGTTATACTGGTGGTCCTCGTCATTCAGTGGCGCATTCCAAAACGCCATGATGCAGTCACCCATGTATTTATCAATAGTGCCCAGATGGGCCAGAACAACATTGGTCAGTGGCGTCAGCAGTTTGTTAATCAATGAGGTCAGGCCGACGGCATCGAATTGTTCCGAGATCGTTGTAAATCCGCGCACATCACAGAACAGCAACGTCAATTCACGGCTTTCACCGCCCAGTTTCAACTCGTCAGGATTCTCAGCAACCTTGGCAACCATGTCCGGTGACAGGTACTTAGAGAATGCATCTCGGGTCTGGCGGCGCTGGGCTTCTTCGCGGGCGTACCCGGCAAAGGTCAGCGCGGAATACAGCAACAGGATTGAAACCACGGCATACACGGCGTCGAACAACATGCGATGTTCAGTGAACATGTACCACGACGTGCCCCCTGCCCCCGATGCAATCATGATGAAGATAACCGCTGCCCACTTGGCACCGAACCATGGCACCAGGACAATCATCATCAAGCCACCGACAAGGATGAGGGCCAGTTCCGCCACCTGGGCATAATTGGGGCGCTCCAGAAAGTTTTGCTCAAGAATGTTCTCGATAATCTGGGCGTGGACCTCCACCCCGGCAATAATGCCTTCGGTGGGAATGGAGCGAATGTCCAAAAGCCCCACAGCAGACGTACCCACAAGGGCCAGCTTGCCCTTGATTTTATTCGGGTCCACGGTGCCATTGAGAACATCCCGTGCCGAAATGTATTTGGATTGATCGCTTTTGGAGTAATAGGGATACATCCGGCCGATCTTGTCGGTTGGCACCGTCATACCTTTGGCGATGGCCATGGTCTTGATGCCTGCTACGTTGGTTTTCACCACAATGGTCTGGCGACCGGTGGCGAGGCGTAGCATTTCAACAGACAGAGACGGATAAAATTCACCGTCATAGACGAATAGCGATGGTACACGACGAACAATGCCGTCCAGTTCCGGTACCAGTGAGAAGATGCCGTGCCCGCCAAATTTGTGGGCTGCAGCTTGCTCGATAACGGGAATATTGCGAACCAGGGATGTTACATTGGGAATATACTTCTTTGGGTCCGCGCCATTTTTAGTCATCATCATCGCGACAGATTTTTTGACAGGTGGGCCTTTTGCCGCATTATCAAGCTCTTCCCAGTAAGCAGCCTGGCCCAACACAACACGGGTTTGCAGGAGAATGTCAGCAAAAGCCTGATCATTACCGCTCAGGCCCCTGAGCTTTTCTTTTGTCTCATCGTCAAGACCTGCTAGTGAGTCGGCTATATCAGCCGGATTCATTCTATCGGGTTCAGCGAACACCATATTGAAGCCCACCACGCTGACACCCATGACGAACAGATTGCGAACCATATCTGCGACGATGTTGCGGGGCCACGGCCACTGGCCAATTTCGTTCAGGCTGTCTTCGTCCAGATCAATGATAATAACAGGTGATGTACCCGGCGCCGGAATAGGGCGCGGTTGAATTTTTTCAAAGAAATCGAAGGTCTTGTTACGGGCGAATTCAACAGGGAAAGGATCGGCCCAATAGGTGAGCACAAATGCTGTCAGCATCACCAACCCGATCAGGCGGTCAAAGCTGAATGCGCGACGTAAAAACTTCATATCCCCGACCTTATCGTTTTTATTTTTGTAGCATGACCTAACTATCATCTCCACCGGGCTTGTGGGTCAAGGGTTATTGGCGTTTTGTGGATATTGAGCGCGTGGTAAGAGATTCAACCGAAACAACTTTTTAACGATAACATGGCATAAGAAAACACATGAAATCTGCCAGCGTGTGGTCGCTGGCCTATATCCGTATGGAAGGCTTATACTCGACTTATGGTCAAGTCCCCCAATCAGACGTGGATCAAGCCACTGTACAAGAAGCTCGCGCCCATTTTTCGCGAGGTTCTGACCATGTCTGCTTTCATTAATATCATGGCCCTGGCTGGCCCTATCTTCACATTGCAAGTCTATGACCGCGTCGTTCAGCATGCCGGTATCAGCACGCTGGGTGGTTTGGTGGTGGGGATGGCACTGATCGTGTTGTTTGACTATGTGCTCAGGAATTCACGGTCCCGGATCATGCAGACCGTGGCCTTGCGCGTAGATGCCGAGGTCGGGCGTGCGGTGTTTGAGAAATTTACCTCACTGCCCCTCAATGTGCTCGAATCGCGTCCGGCCAACCATTGGCAAGCTATGTTCCGTGATGTGGACACGGTACGGAACACGTTGTCTGGCGCGTCCGCTATTCTGATCTGTGACCTGCCGTTTGCGGTTTTGTTCTTCGGTCTGATTGCTGTGATCGCCACGCCAATCATTTGGGTGCTGGCGATTATCATTCCGATTTTTTTATTCATCACCTATCGTGCGGGCAAGGTTTCCGGTGCAGCCAATTCACAGGAAGCAACCACATCCAAGGACCGTGACAGTCTGATTGCTGAAATGATCAATGGCCGCGCGACGATCAAGGCGCTGGCGTTGGAAGGTGCCATGCGCCCCATGTGGGAAGAGCGCCATGCCACCAATATTGAGCGCGCGATCTTTCGAGGGGGCCGAACAGATGTGTTCACGAACATAGGCCAATCGCTGACCATTATTACAACGATCGCCATGACGTCTTTTGGTGCGTTGATGATTATCAGCCAGGACCTGACCATGGGCGCGTTGATTGCCTCCAACATGCTAATGGGGCGCTTGTTGGGCCCCCTTAACCAGTTGGTGTCACAGTGGCGAACATACAGCAGCTACAATCAGGCCGTTGGTCGGCTGGGCGAAATGTTTGCCATCGAAAGTGAACGCCAGGTCAGCGAAGTTCAGATGTCCAAGCCCAAGGGACGGATTGACTGTTCTAATCTGACGTTTTCGTATGCTGACGGATTACCACCGGTTTGCAACAACATAACCGTGTCGTTTGAAGACGGCGGCATTCACGCACTGGTAGGGCGTAATGGCAGTGGCAAGACCACGTTGCTTAAAATGATTCAGGGGCTGTACCGGCCAAGCAGTGGCCGTGTGCTCATAGACGGCGCTGATATTGCCCAGTTCTCCCGCGTCGAACTGGCGCGTTGGATGGGCTACGTGCCACAGGAAAGCACACTGTTTGCAGGTACGGTGCGTGACAATATTACGCACCGTTATCCTGATGCTACGGATGCTGAAATCATCGAGGCTTCCAAACGGTCGGGTGTGCATGAATTTATTATCGATCTACCCGATGGTTACGGTGCTGATATTGGTGAGGCTGGGCGTCGATTGTCCGGTGGCCAGCGCCAGCGCATCGCCATAGCGCGTGCGTTGATTGGTGACCCATCGGTGCTGCTGCTGGACGAGCCGTCGAGCAGTCTTGATCGTCACGCGGAACAGGAACTACGTGATACCCTGCGCGAGTTGTCGCGTGACCACACCATTATTATTGTGACGCATAGCCCAATTCTGTTGGCCGCCTGTGATAATCTGGTTGCGTTGGATAAGGGCAAGGTCGCCTTGGCTGGTTCTTCAAAAGATATATTGCCTCGGCTGTTTGGAGGAGCCGTGCCCGCTCAAGCAAGCTCGGAGCAGGCGAGTTCGGAGCAGGCGAGTTCGGAGCAGGTAGCAGATGTCCCCACGCCTCCACAACCACAGTCCCCGCCACCGGTATTACCACAATCCAAGGCTCAGGCACCATCGGCCAAGCCTTCGGAGCAAACAGCGCCGATGGCCCGTCCCGCGCTAACCGGGGCGACGCCGAAGCCGGTCGCGGAACCAGCATCCAAGCCTTCCCTCGAACCTGCGCAGAAGCCTACGCTAAAACCTGTGACTAAATCCGGTGTTAAGCCGCTGGGTAAACCACCCACGGCGAAACCGAAGCCTGCCCCTGCCTCTGCCTCACAGGCAGAGGTCTCTCAGGGTGATGCTGCCGGTTCAATTGGTCGCATTGCACCGGCCAAAAAAGAAGTTCCGGTAGAGCGACAAACAAATTTTGAGAAGCCACCTGCACCCCCCACCAGTTCCACTGAGCCAGCGCAGGCAGCGATGCCGGAGGAAAAGAAAGCCCCGCCCCCGCAACCGCAAAAGCCCCCGCAACCGCAAAAAAAGGGCGAAGTCGTCCCCCAGGGCAAGGTGAAAATTGTTCAGCATCTGGAAGGCGGTATCATCGAAGAAATATTTGTTCGCGATGGTGATACTGTTTCTGCCGGTGATCCGCTTATGCATCTGGATCTGGGGTCTGGTGGTACC
>JABJGO010000055.1 GCA_018662225.1 Rhodospirillales bacterium
AAATTCAGAAACGTTATAGTGGTCGCATTCAACTTGTGGCTGGCAGCGATGATCAGGCCTTTGATTACTTTGCCTGGGGTGTGACGGCATGGGTTGCCGGTGGCGCCAATGTGGCACCGGCTGAACACTGCGCCGTACTCGACGCGGCTGTGGCTGGTAATCTGGATGCCTCACGGGCGGCCATGGGCAAGCTCATGGGCCTTTTGCAGAACATGGAAAGCGGCAAGTACAATCAGAAAGCCAAGTATGGTATGGAGCTGCAAGGCTATGACTGTGGTCTGACCCGACCACCGCTCATGCCGTTGTCGGACGCTGAAAAATCCGCCTTTAAGGCTGATTTCGACTTCATGAAAGGCTAGGCTGTCATGAATGTTCTGGTTGTTCTGACCCACCCCATCAAGGACTCGTTTAATCGAGATATTTTGCGGGCTGTTGAAGACGGCTTGGCGGACGCCGGTCACACGGTGAAGGTTGCTGATCTGTACGAAGAAGGTTTCCAGCCGGCCATGATACCGGAAGACTTCGCCGTGTTTGAAGACTTGCCCCCACCGGCGGATGTTTTGGCAGAACAAGCGCGTGTTGAATGGTCTGATGCCATGGTCTTCATCTTTCCCATCTGGTGGTGGTCAATGCCGGCCATGTTGAAAGGCTGGATGGACCGGGTTATGTGCTATGGCTGGGCATGGGTCGACCCGAGGGATCCCGATAGCGGCCACCTGAAGCACCGGAAACTGCTGGTGTTGGCAACGGCGGGCGATACCGCCAAGGCTTTCGCTAAACGCGGATACGATACGGCGCTCGATACACAGCTTAACGTAGGGATTTGGAATTTCTGTGGTTTCAAGGACGTGACCACCCGCATTTTCCACGGTGTGCGGCAGGAGCCGCAGGAAGAGCTTCGTGCGGCATATCTCAAGGAGGCGCGAGAGCTGGCTATCAATCAGTTCTCTGAGTAAGGCACATTAACTTATCGATTTTATGGCCATCTGTAGCGAGAGGGAGGAATACTTCCTCGATATGGATGTATTTTCGATCATCCCAAAAAATCGATCCGCTCGTGGAGCCAATCAGGCGTTCCTTGTAAAGCTTCTCTTTGAAATCCATATCTGACTGAAACTGTCCACCCTCTGGCCCGATGTCTCGCGGGCTTTTTCCGGTCATTTCATATCCAAATGTATCAGTGATTTCCATCCCCCACAGACGTGCCAGGCAATCAAAGGGGCTCGTTGCAACAATATCAAAGACGGCGACCCACCCGTACCATTCTTGAAAGTCCTCCAGTTCGAAGTTCTTCCATGCTGGTAAGCCCGTACCAATCCGTTTGCTGTTCCAGAGTTCTACGAACGGCTGCAATTTTTTGAATGTGGAAGCAGGCGCATCCAGTTCATGGAACTGTACTGACCAGTCGAAATTATCGTCTTCCGGTGTATGCATACCACATCCATCATGGCTTCGTTTGGGTTCAGCCGCCTTTAAGCGGCGGCATCAGGGACAGGTTGTCGCCATCGTTCAAGGTTACAATGTCGGTTTCTGATGGTCTGACCGCTTTGTCGTTGAGCACCAACAGGTACCGTCCATCCACTTCGCCGCCCAGATGCCGGATTAGTCCGGCGGGCGTGCTGCCATCCGGCACGTCGATCTCGGCTGTGGTGCCCGATCCTTCGGGCAACAGGCGCGAGAACAGGCCTCTGGTTTTCAGCGTTATCTTCATGGAACGCTACCCGACTTGTCCGCTCTGATCAGAGACCAAGCCGATCAATGGTTTCATTGGTGGGCACGCCATCTTCTGTCCAGCCGCGCAGCTCATAATACTCGGGCAGCATGATGGACAACTCGTTGACCTTACCTTCGGCGCTGCCCTCGGTGAGCGGCACTTCGAGCAGGCGTTTTGGCAAGGTGTCATCGGCTTTGGTCAAACCGGCGGCCAGGTTAAACCGGCGCTCCAGGTTCCAGACCCGCTCACCCGTCAGGGTCATGCGATCCTCGTCCCACGTACCGGGCAGATCACTGTCCAGCAACTGGGCGAAGTGCTCAGGTCCCATACCCGCGTCACCCACAAACAGGCACAGTCCGGTGGAATCAACGGTGGCGACCTGGTCTTGTGAATCTTTGCATGGCTGTGCCTTGCCGTTACCACTGATGTCTTCCATGTCTTCTTCGAATACAGCGTGTCTCAAGTGACAGGCACCGCGGTTGGACGTGGCATAGCCAAGCCCCATACCTTGTAGGGCGCGTCCGTCATAACCGGCAAATTCCTGGCCCTTCACATGCATGGCGATTTCCGGGTGGCCGTATTTTTCGCACATGAGCTTGGAGCCCATACCCAGAATGGCCCCGAATCCTTCACCCGTGCCTGTTTTCTCAGACATAACAGTAAGGGCTTCGGCGCTGCCAAAATTAAGGGCGACACCGTCTGTGTCAGCATCCGTAATTATACCTTTTTCGTACAGTTCCATCGCCGCCGCCAGCGTACCGCCGAAGGAAATGGGATCATAACCATGTTCGTTGCTCATAAATCCGGCAAAGGTCAACGCATCGATGTCATCCACACCCACCATAGGCCCAAAGGCAAAGGCGGTTTCGTATTCCAGACCGCCAGAGGCCAGCTTGTATTCAGGCCGGTTGACGATGGTGAAGTGATTTTCGTCGATATGCGCCACACGCCCACAGGCAATGGTGCAGCCGAAACAGGCCTTGTTGGTGACCAGATTACGATGACCGGATTTGGTGGTTTCCATCATGGCCGTCGGGTTGATCTTATCCACACCGTCAAATCGAACGGTTTCGAAGTTGCGCGTGGGCAGGCCACCGAATTCCTGCATCATGTCGATCATGGCGTTGGTGCCGAACTCGGTCAGCTCTTTGCGGCCATCGTTTTCTGCCAGTACCTTATGCGTGTTCTGTACGGCTTCCATGAACTTGGCAGGATCATCCGAGACCACACCCTTGGTGCCACGTACAGCCACTGCTTTCAGGTTTTTCGACCCCATCACAGCGCCCACGCCGCTTCGGCCGGCGGCACGGTGCAAATCATTGACCACGGCGGCATAACGAACCAGATTTTCACCGGACTGACCACAGGATGCCACTTTGATCAGCGGGTCCTTGTGATGCTTTTTGATCCAGCTTTCCGTATTCCAAACCGTGGTGCCCCAGATTTCATCAGCAGGCAGAATTTCCACGGTGTCATCGATGATGTTCAGATAAATCGGCTTCTTCGCAGCGCCTTCAATAAGCAACAGATCGTATCCGGCGAATTTCAGCTCAGCGCCGAACTTGCCGCCTGAATTGGAACACGCAATGGCGTTGGTCAGCGGGCCTTTGGTAATCACGGAATAGCGGCCACTGGTGGGCGCCATTGTACCAGTCAGGGGGCCGGTGGCGAAAATCAGGACATTGTCCGGCCCAAGCGGGTCGGCTTTGGGGTCCATGTTTTCCCACAGATATTTACTGCCCAGTCCGCGCTGGCCCAGATAGGCCTCGGCCCATTCCATGTTCAGCGGTTCTGCTTCGGCGGTTCCCTTGGTGAGGTTCACCCGTAAAATCTGACCTTGCCATGCCATATCGATATTCTCCTGAATTTTATTCTTACGGGGGCTTACGCCGCTTTGGATTCTGCTGGTGCAACGCCATAGGTAATGGCGTCAGTGGGGCAGGCTTTCGCGCATTGCGGGTCGCCACCACACAGGTCACACTTGGTAACCTTGCCGGTGTCCTGATTGTAATTGATGGTGCCATAGGGGCACGCGATGGTGCAGACTTTACAGCCGACACATTTGTCATCAGTTACCTCAACTGCGCCGGTCTCCGCACTACGCGTGATGGCGCCCGTCGGGCAGGCCTGCATGCACCAGGCATCCGAGCACTGGGTGCAGGTATAGGGAACTGATCGGATCCCGTGATCTATTTCAAAAATCTTGATACGTGAACGGGCCGGATTGAACGAGCCGGTGTGCTCATAAGAACACGCCATTTCACACTGTAGACAGCTTGTACATTTTCCGGCGTCAATGATTAGTGACTTATGCACGATTACCCCTCCTGAGATTTTATTTGTTGCCAAGCATACTAACGAACATTTGCCCTTTGGGAACCCCTGAACAGGCCATTTATGCAGGAATCTTCAGATGCCTATCCCTTAAGCAATAGTCGCCCGCACCCAATCCATGAATTTCTCGGCTTCCGGGCTGAGCTTGTGGTTGCTGGATGTAACCAGAAAACAGGCGTGGTCGGTCTCGATCTCGTGGCTGAACGGTTTGATCAGCTCATCCGTGCCACTGAAATTTTCCCATAAGGTCGAATAACACATCATCAACCCGCCGCCAGCTTGCGCTAACTGTGCGGCCAGCACCCATGTATCCACCTGGGTGCTGGGAATATCGGACACATCAGGTGCCCCATCCTGGCTGTCCAGCCCGTTCAGCCATTTTGTCCAGATACCGCTGCTGCCTGCAACTTGATAAACCATATGGTCGGAAAGTTCGGACACCGTGCCGGGCGCGGCCTTGCCGTTTGCCAAATGAG
This sequence comes from Rhodospirillales bacterium, assembly GCA_018662225.1. Classification (GTDB taxonomy): domain Bacteria; phylum Pseudomonadota; class Alphaproteobacteria; order Rhodospirillales; family Casp-alpha2; genus JABJGO01. Next base: position 4,525 of record JABJGO010000055.1, read on the forward strand.
GCGCACACACCGGAAAGAACGTCTCCGTGGTCAGCTTTTCCAGGTTGGTGCCCGGCCACTGACCATCACCAAAACGAAGATCGATATCCACACCATCCCAATCCCGATCGCTCGGCCACAATGCTGTCACCAACCGAATGGGGATTCGGGGGTGCTGTATTTGGAATTCAGGCAATACTTTATACAGCCATGTGGAGGCGATGGTGGCGGCGACCCGGATGGTCAGGGCTTTCGCCGCATTGCTGCCAAAGACCTCACGCGTTCCCTCAGTCAACTTGAGAAACCCGTCACGAACAGACGGCAGATACGCCTCGCCGGTATCGGTCAGTTTCAGGCTCCGCGTTAGTCGGTGGAACAGGGGGCGTCCCAGATGCCGTTCCAGTGCCTTGACCTTCTGACTGACGGCGGCTTGCGTCACATTCATTTCCTTTGCGGCCTCGGTAAAGCTCAGGTGCCGGGCGCTGGCTTCGAAGGCATGTATCCAGTTTACGGGTGGAAGGTTGTTGCTCATGGTGGCGTACTCTCGATTGGAATTCGTAGATGGGCAAGCGGTGACCTAGTTTTTCTAGGTCATGATGCTGAGAATACTCCGTTGTATCGCTTTAGGGAAAGGCTTTAAGTAGACTTATTCGGTAAAACGGTTGGCAAAAAGGCGTCCTGATATGAGCAACCCGGAACAAACTGGTCGTCGCGGCGGGCGTGCCGCTCGCACCGCCATTCGTCAGGCCCCGATCCCTGAGGACAAACGGGTTATCCGTCCCGGCATGGAAGGTGGGCGTTTCAAGGCGCTGACCGACGCTGAAGTGGAGCGCATTCACCGGGCGGCGCTGGACGTTCTGGAAAACATTGGCTTGGCCGACGCCATTCCATCCTGCATCGACCTGGTGGTAAATGCCGGTGGCACGCTGACCGATGAAGGACGATTGTTGTTTCCCCGTGCGTTGATCGAAGACACCGTTGCGAACGCGGCCCGGAATTTCCCGCTCTATGCGCAGGACCCCAAATACGATCTGGAGCCATGGGGACAGAAAGTGCACTTCGGGACCGCCGGTGCCGCCGTCCATATCTATGAGCCCGATACCAACGAATACCGTGAATCCACCCTGGAGGACCTCTACAACATTGGCCGCATTGTGCAGGAAATGGACAACATCCACTTCTTCCAACGCTCCGTTGTGCCGCGCGATATCCCTGATCCCGCCGACATGGACCTGAACACCTGCTACGCGGCGGTCAAGAGCACCACCAAGCATGTGGGCACATCCATGGTGCACCCGGATCATGTAACCGAGGCGCTGGAGATGCTGCACGTGATCGCGGGTGGCGAAGACAAATGGCGTGCCCGCCCGTTCGTCAGCCAGTCAAACTGCTTCGTTGTGCCGCCCATGAAGTTCGCCGAAGACGCCAGTGCGGCGCTCGAGGTTGCCGTGCGTGGCGGCATGCCTGTGTTGCTGCTGGCCGCTGGTCAGGCTGGCGCCACCAGCCCGGCGGCGCTGGCCGGTGCGGTTATGCAGGAAGTGGCCGAGGTTCTGGCCGGGCTTGTGTACGTAAACCTGCTCGTGCCGGGCCACCCGGCGATCTTTGGGACCTGGCCGTTCGTGTCTGATCTGCGCACCGGTGCTATGTCCGGCGGTTCCGGCGAACAGGCCTTGCTCAGTGCGGCCTGTGCCCAGATGGCCAACTTCTATGATCTGTGCGGCGGTATACCGGCTGGTATGACCGACGCCAAGACCCCCGATGCTCAGCACGGCTATGAGAAAGGCTATACCGAAACCCTGTTGGCCCATTCAGGCGCCAACCTGATCTACGAATCAGCCGGTATGCAGGGCAGCTTGCTTGGCTTCAGTATGGAAGCGCTGGTCATCGATAACGACATGATTGGCGGCATTTTGCGCACCGTGCGCGGTATTGAAGTCACCGAAGACAGCCTGTCGATCGAGACCTTGCGCGACGTATGCACAAATGGTCCCGGTCACTACCTCGGCCATGAACAGACGCTGGAACGCATGGAATCCGAATACGTGTACCCGGTCATCGGTGATCGCAAGAGCCCCAAGGAATGGGTAGAAGCCGGATCCGAACACATCATGGACGCCGCCAAACGCCGGGTCCGCGAAATCATCGACGGCAAACACCCCAGCCACATCACACCCGAAATCGACGCAAAAATCCGCGCCAATCACAACATCCTGATGGACGAGAATATCTTTGTGGCGGTGGCTTGATTGGCATTACTTTAATCATAGTGGCTGATTATTTTTAGCTCGGAAGTAGTCATGTCTATTTCCGGCGCGATTTTTGCCACAATAAAACCGACCCAGCCAAATCGAGGGTCAATTCCCTCCACATTTCCCACAGCATCGTTGGCGTGCTCAACAGGAACCCAAATAACTACATCATCGGCTTTGAGACGATCCTGAAGGCGTATAGGCCGGAACGACGAAGCCTCCACCCTTGGAGGCAATCTTAAGCATAGCCATTTGTCGGCCATCCGGTTCTACCTTGACGGATTGCTCGGTGCCGAACTCCTTTTTAGCATTGAGTACAAGTCCAATAATACCTTTGCTGTGGTTGAATATCCGTGTGCCCAAACTTGCACTGAGACTCTAGAAACGCCTCACCACTTTTGAAAGGCAGAGTAGTGGGTAGGGATTGCTCCATATTTCCTTTTTTAAAAGGCCAAATCATTTGATTTTCACCATTTTAGTTCAGTTGATGGTATGGCGTCGATGATAGATTGTTTTTATTCAACGATTTTTAAGTCAATATACTATAGAGGGTATTTCATGGCGTTTAGATATGAAAAACGGGAGCGCTAAACCAATTGACAAAATCGTACATTTAAAAGTACAGTGTACATTATAAGATACAATATAGATGTTAGATAAAAACAAGCAAATACCAGCCGTTTTTTACCGAACAGATAAGGGTATTGAACCTGTGCGAAAGTGGTTGGTGCAGCAGAACGTCGCTGATCGGAAAATTATTGGTGGTGATCTGAAAGATGTTGAATATGGCTGGCCTGTGGGCATGCCGTTGTGTCGGGCGCTGGGATCAGGATTGTGGGAAGTTCGCAGTGACATATCGAATGGTCGAATTTCGCGGGTAATTTTCTGCATCTGGCAGGAGCAAATGGTGCTTCTGCACAGCTTTATCAAAAAGACCCAGAAGACCCCGGATGCGGATTTGAAATTGGCGCTAAAACGACGGAAGGAAGTTGAGAAAAATGGCTAACCCAAAGGTAAGCAACAAGCATATGGGATCGACCCTGGACAGTTTTCTTGATGACGAAGGTATCCTTGAGGAGCTAACCGTCCGAGCGCAGCAGAAGGTACTGGCCTATCAGATTGATGAAGCCATGAAGGCGCAGAACATCACCAAAACGGAAATGGCCCGGCGTATGAAAACCAGCCGCAGCCAGGTCGATAAACTGCTGGACCCGGACAACAACAGATACCGGGCGGACACGGCGCAAAAAGCCGCCGCTGCGCTTGGAAAAACGCTCTATATCGGGATGGTTTAGAAGGCTCTTGAGACGTATTGGAACCACAGAGACACAGAGGCTCAGAGAAGAAACGCAGGAATATGGACCCGACCTGATCTCCATCTGAATTCTTCCTCAATGCCTCTGTGTCTCTGTGGTTTATTTTTTTTGACTTAGCCCTTGCACCACACAAATAAGAGACTATATACCTATCGAAGTATAGTGCTCTTTGACATTGTGAATAAATGATGAACTGGTGCCAACCGTTACATTAGTAGCGGAATGTCTGCCGGATTATGGAAAATTGGTGACCATAGGTCATTGAAACAAAACAAAATGTAGACATTGAGGCCTCAAAAATGTGCTCAAAAGTACTTAAATGTCTACATTCCGCCGAATCGTCTTGTAATTTCAACGGCTTAAAATGTTACGGGTTGGGTGGTGCCGCAGGCACTAACTGCCGTACAAACCATCCACCCGGGCCCGTTGCTGGACCAGTGCCAGCACCGTGTCGATGATGGGGGTATCGACCTCGGCGGCGCGGCCCATTTCCTGAACCGATGTGAGCAGCGCGTCGATTTCCATGGCGCGTCCGGCGAGCAGGTCTTGCAGCATGGATGTTTTGTGCGCACCGACTTTTGATGCACCATCAATGCGGGCATCCACATCGATGCGGAAGCCGATGCCGGTTTTTTCAGCCAGCGTCTGGGCTTCAATCATCATGTTACGACAGACGGCGCGTGAGCCGGGGTCGGTGGTGACGATATCCAGCGTGGCATGGGTCAGCGCACTGACCGGATTGAAGCACAAATTGCCCCACAGTTTTTTCCAGATGTCATCGCGGATGTTGTCGCGGATCGGTGCCTGGAAACCGGCGTCGATCATCGCCTCGCTCAGTTTCTGTACCCGCTCCGACATTGAGCCGTCCGGTTCGCCCAGGGTGAATTTGTCACCGGAGTGGTGCGTGATAACACCGGGCTCGGTCAGTTCAGCGGCCGGGAACACCACACAGCCAATAGCCTTTTCCGGGCCGATGCCTTTCCACTGCACGCCGCCCGGATCAACGCTTTCCAGGTAGTAAGGCTCGTCATAGCCCTCGACAGCATAATAGTACCACCACGGCACACCGTTCTGGGCGGTGATAACAGCGGTGTCTGGGCCGATCAGGGGCTGCATCATATCCACGATGCCCACGGCCTGATGGGCCTTGGTGGCAATGAAAACATAGTCCTGGGGGCCAGCCGTGGCGGGATCATCCGTCACCGTGATGTTGGTGGCAACGCGTTCTTCGCCGCCGATGATCAGCTTCAGGCCGCCCGCCTTGATGGCTTCCAGATTTTTGTTTCTGGCAATGACCGTTACATCGTGACCCGCCAACGCCAGATCCACCGCAAGATAACCGCCGATTGCACCGGCACCGTAGACGCAAAATTTCATGATTTTATCTCTTCCCTGGAAACCCAAAAGTCTTGTTGAGGCCCTGTTTAACGCCTTGGTATGCCAAACGCCACACCCGAAATGATGGGGAGGCCTACCCCTTGGTGTAGGTCGTTTGAATAGGGTGCTATTTAACTGAGTGAAGCAAGAAGAGCGCTGATTTCCTCAACGCTATCCAGCACGTGGTCTGCCACGTCTTCCAGCTCTTCGCGGGTGCTGGTGCCGGTCAGAACACCAACGGTAAAGGCCACACCGGCATTGCGGCCGGTTTCTACATCATGCCAGTTGTCGCCAACCATGATGGCCTCACCGGGTTCGATCTCGCAGTTTTTACAGAACGCATACACCATGCCGGGTTGTGGTTTGGAGCCGTGGCCGCTGTCATACCCTGATACGAAGTCCAGATGGTCCAGAACATCAAACCGTTTCAGCATACCGGTGGCACCGGCTTCGCTGTCGCTGGTGGCGACGCCGAGTTTATAGCCCTGGTTTCGTAGCTCGGTCAGAAACGGATCAAGTGCCGTTACCGGGACGGCGGACCTAACACCGCCTTCCGTAAACTGATCGGTGATGATTTTAGCCAGGTCATCCACATCCCAGCCACCAACGTAGTCTGCCCAGTTTTCGGCAATTTCATGGTTGTTACAGGCGGCCAGAAGACTGCCCGATGCGACCCTGTTGGATGCGGCATCCCAGCCGCCGGACTCGAGCAGGCTGTGGGCCAGCGTCTGATCACCGCGCGTGGCCGTAAGCGCCGCTTGATGATTAAGCGGCATCCATGTTTGATGATAGTCAAACAAGGTGCCATCTTTATCGAATAGAATGCCACGTATTGTCATGGTTCGCACATGCCATGGCTGCCACACCAAAGCAAGAGAATATCAGATGCCTGATCATACATTTGCGAGCGAGTTTGACTTCATCATTATCGGGGCCGGTTCCGCCGGCAGCGTCCTGGCCAGCCGCCTGACGGAAGACCCGAACAACAAGGTTCTGGTGCTGGAATACGGCGGCAAGGACAATTCTATTTTTATCCAGATGCCAACCGCGCTTTCCATTCCCATGCACATGAAGAAATTCGACTGGGGTTTTATGAGCGAGCCTGATCCTGGCATCAACAACCGCCAGATCCATCACGCCCGTGGCAAGGTCATTGGCGGCTCATCCTCTATCAACGGCATGGTGTACGTTCGTGGCAACGCTGGCGATTTCGATCAGTGGGAAGACTTAGGCGCTGACGGCTGGGGATATCGGCATTGTCTGCCGTATTTCCGCCGGGCCGAAAATTCCGCCTTTGGTGCGGACGAATACCGGGGCGGGGGCGGGCCGCTATCCACCAGTAACGGACAAAACATGAAGAACCCGCTGCACCGGGCCTTTATTGAGGCTGGTGAGCAAGCCGGGTATATCAAGTCTGATGACGTGAATGGCTATTGTCAGGAAGGTTTCGGCCGCATGGACATGACGGTCAAGGACGGCGTGCGCTGGTCCACGGCCAATGCGTACCTCAAACCCGCCATGAGCCGACCTAATCTGAAGGTCGAGATGCACGCCCTGACCACCCGGATCCTGATGGAAGGCAAGAAGGCCGTGGGCGTTGAGTACCAGCAGAACGGCAAACTGATACAAGCCAAAGCGCGGCGCGAGGTTATCCTATCGGCGGGGCCGATCAATTCACCCAAAATCCTGATGCTGTCGGGGATCGGCAATGCGGAACACCTGAAAGAACATGGTATTGAGAGCGTTCATCATCTGCCGGGCGTGGGTGAGAACCTGCACGATCATCTGGAGATATGGTTTCAGCAAAACTGCACCCAACCCATTACGGTGAATGGTAAGCTTAACTTGATTTCCAAGTTCTTTATCGGTGCGCAGTGGTTCTTTTTCAAAAATGGCCTTGGCGCGACGAACCATTTTGAATCCAACGGCTATATTCGGTCGCGACCGGGTATTCCGTTCCCTGATATCCAGTATCACTTCGCCGCCGCCGCCGTTGGGTATGACGGAAAAAGCGCGGCCAAGGGTCACGGCTTTCAGGCTCACCTGGGCCCCAACAAGCCCTTAAGCCGGGGCGCGGTAACCTTGCGGTCTAAGGATCCACGTGAAGCACCAAAAATGTTCTTCAATTACCTGAACCATCCGGATGACCGCCGCGTGTTCCGCGATGGCATTCGCCTGACCCGCGAGATTTTTGCGCAAGCTGCGTTTGATCCTTACCGCGGGCCTGAAATAGCGCCCGGCAAGGACGTGGTCACGGATGATGAGATGGATCACTGGGTCGCTGACAATGCGGAGACGGGGTATCATCCCTGTGGCACCTGCAAGATGGGCACGGACCCCATGGCCGTGGTTGACCCGGAAACGCGGGTGCATGGTATCCAGAACCTGCGCGTGGCGGACTCGTCACTGATGCCGTTCATTACCAATGGCAACCTCAACTCGCCGACCATTATGATGGGCGAGAAGGCTGCCGATCATATTCTGGGCAACAATATGTTGGCACCATCCAACGCGCCTGTTTACAAGGCCGAAGACTGGGAAACTGCCCAGCGAACAGGCACACCGGAGCGTAACCTTGAGCAATAACAAAAGTGATTTCCTCGTCATTGGGGCCGGCATTGCCGGCGCATCCGCCGCCGCACGCTTGTCTCAACATGGCAGCGTCATAGTCCTCGAACGTGAAAGTCAGCCTGGTTATCACACCACAGGCCGGTCGGCGGCAACGTTTGAGCCATCATACGGTAGCCACGATGTGCGTAAGCTGATTCTGGCCAGCGAAGAATTCCTGCGTTCCCCGACCGTGGGTTACGGCGATGGCTCGTCGTTCCTGTCACCGCGCGGGATTATGGCTATATTCAGGGCCGATCAGAAAGAAGCCATGGAACGGGAATTCGAAGATGTTCAGTCTACCTCGCCGGATTTTCGCATTCTGAGTCAGCAGGAAACCCTCGAGCGGGTGCCCATTCTGGATCCAGACTATATGGCGGCATCCATATACAGTGATCTGGCCCAGGACATCGATGTTCATGCCCTGCATCAGGCCTATCTGGGGGTGATAAAATCCAATGACAGCCAGTTGATCGTTAATGCCGATGTGACGGCGATCTCTCACCATGCCTCAGGCGGTGACTGGCATGTGGATACCGCCAAGGCGGGTAGCTTCAGTGCCCCCATTGTGATTAATGCTGCCGGGGCCTGGTGCGATGTGATGGCCGAACTGGCTGGTGTGCCCGCAATCGGGTTGGAACCCAGGCGGCGTAACGCGGTGCTCATACCCGGCCCTGAAGGCTATGATGTATCGAGCTGGCCCATGCTGGGGGGATCAGACCCGGCGTTCTATTTCAAGCCCGATGCGGGCCGCCTGATGGTGTCGCCGGAAGACGCCATTCCGTCACCACCGTGTGATGCCAGACCGGATGAGATGGATATCGCCATCGCCATCGATCGGTTCGAGAACGCCACCACTGTTTCCGTAAAACGCCCTGAGCACACATGGGCGGGCCTGCGATCGTTCGTGGCCGATGAAATGCTGGTGGCCGGGTTTGATCCGGACCCGGCACACAGCGGGTTCTTCTGGCTCACAGGGCAGGGTGGCTATGGCATTGAGACCTCTCCCGCCATGTCATTGATAGCGTCATCATTGGTGCGAGGCACGGCATTCCCGGATCACATGGCTGCATTTGACCTGAGCGCGGCCGATGTGGCTCCGGGGCGGCTTAAATAACCATGACCAGCGACGATGATTTGGAATTTGATGCTGACCTGGATGATGAGGACGATACAGACGAGCCCGAAGTCATATCAGCCGGTACCAAGAACTATATCACGCCATCAGGTATGGAGCGTTTACGCGACGAGTTGCAGCAATTACGTAGTGTAGAACGCCCCAAAGTGGTTGAAACGGTGTCGTGGGCCGCTGGTAACGGGGATCGGTCCGAAAACGGTGACTATATTTATGGTAAAAAGCGCCTGCGTGAGATTGATCGGCGCACGCGGTTCTTGCTCAAACGTCTTGAGATCGCCGAGATCGTCGATCCGGCTCACCAACAGGGCATGGAACAGGTCCGTTTCGGGGCCACGGTGAGCTACGTGGATGATCAGGATAACGAATACACCGTTAAGATCGTCGGCGTGGATGAAACACGTCACGAATTGGGTGAGATCAGCTGGCTGTCACCCATCGCGCGGGCGCTGATGAAGGCTTCTGAAGGTGATTTTGTCGCGGTAAAAACGCCAAAAGGTGTTGAAAAGATTGAAATTTTATCGATTGAATATTATATTAACTGAATAATAGTTAATTACCCAAAATACCAGTCTCCTTTCCATCGATACTAAGGGCGTTTTTCTTGCCCCAATAGGCTGTTACACCATCAGCACCCATATCCGCATAGAAAGGTAGTAACTCAGTTTCACCCCTACTGCGTACAAACGGCATTTCGGGCACACCCGTGCCGCATGAGGTCTGTACCAAATCTATGGTCAGATCGAAAACCTGTCTGCTGCCAGCCATTTCGCCGAAATACCCGGTGAAATCATCCCACCCTTCATCGCGAGGGTGCATCACGCGGGCCGTGCCATAGGCCCGCACGATCAACGGGTCGCCATCAAACGCGCAGAACATGAGCGTCATACGCGGTGTATCCAGCAGGTGCGTGGCCGTTTCATTGCCGCTGCCGGTCAGATTGAGCCAAACAATCCGGTTGTCACCCATGATTTTGAGGGTATCCAGTCCTTTTGGGGACATGTTCACCCGGCCACCCTGCGCGGCGGTGGCCACAAAGAACATCTGCTGGCGTTCAATAAAGGCCCGGAGGGTGCCATTCAGTTTGTTAGCCGTTGCCACCTTTTATTCCCCTTGGCCTGTCGATGATTTGATCTGTGTGGAAAGTACGGCCACAAGAATGATCACACCGCCCAGAAACGTTGTGCTGGCGGGTATTTCCATAAAGAAGAACCAGCCAAATAGTGGTGCCAGCGGTGTTTCCAGTGCGCTCAGTAAGGCGGTTTCGCCCGCCGGGATACGTTTGACGCCTTCGGCCAGGGTGACGGACGCAATGGCAAAGATCAGCCCGAATGCCGCCAGCACGGCAAAATCATAGAGCGGAATGGCAAACGGGTCACCGTACATCATACCCAGCGGCAACAGGACGATGGAAGACATGGCCGCCGGCCCTGCTGCCGGGGTGCCTGGAAACCGCCGGTAGATCACCATCACGGTGCTCATGGCGATCGTCATCCATAGTGCCAGCAAATCCCCACGCAGGTTTGTGGCGCCGAATGAGCCCTGCACGATGATGGCAACGCCTACGATTGCAGCAGCGCAGCCGATCATAACCCGCCGTGTCATGTGTTCCTTGATCCACAACCAGGCCAGCAATGCGGCGATCAGAGGGGCGGCGGCATAGATCAGCATCACATTGGCCATGGTGGTGAGCTTGAAAGCCGGGATAAAGGCGGCTGTGCCGGACGCCCCGATGATGGCCACAGCCCAGCCGCTGCGGCCCATTGCCACGAAATCCTGCCGGAATGATCCGCGCCAGAGGATGTAGGCAACGGTAAACCCGGCGGCGAAAACCCCACGCCAGAAAATGACTTCCCAGGCACCAGATTCCACGGCCTTGGTAAAAACACCGGCTGAACTGAACACCATAGCTGATATGACAACCAGCATGACACCCGTTGTGTGCGGGCTCATGGGTGTTGCCGTCTCAATATCAGTATTATTTTCATCCTGACGCATATGCTTTTCTGCCCCTCATATCTTACATTTCTTACTGGGACGAAGTTTTAGCAAAGCACTGCTGACATCTGCATGTCAGGAGAGATGCTACTTGGCAAAACCGTACGCTGGTATGGGCGAAATACCTAATAACAGGCAACAGGATTTTGGTTGGACAGTGTTCGACCACGGGTGGCATAGATACGTGTCAGTTTGTTCAAATTCATGGAGCGTAAAATGAACTTTCAGAGCCCGGCGCATTTTACAGGCAGCAAGGCATGGGATGCTATTGATATAGCTGAGGTCGAAGGGGCTACCGTGCGTCTGCATTGGACGGACCAACCCTATATCTGGCATGAGAATGATGGGGACGAAGTCTTCGTGGTACTGGAAGGTACCGTCATCATGCATTACCGACGGGATGGGCAAGAACATCAACAACGCATGAACGTGGGCGATATTTGTCACGCTCAAGAAGGCGACGAACACGTGGCGCACCCGCAAGGGGCCGCCCGTATTCTGGTGATCGAGAAAAAAGGAAGCGTTTAGACGGTAAGTTCAGGCAACACCTACTCCGGCGGTGTAATACCCATTTCTTCCATATCGGAGTAGCGGTTACCGATCCTCGGGAAAGCCCGACCGCCGGTGGCAGCGCCCAGGACCACCAGAATCTCATCGGGACCCGGCGCATCATTAACACTGATTTCCATGGTCAGGTAATGGGACCGCAAGCCAGCGTCCTCCTTATGCATCATGGGAATTTGCACAGAACAGCCGGGACCACCACGCTTGTTGGTGAAGCTTAAGTACGCAGTACCGCCAACCGCATCGCGGAATTTGTTACCAAACCGCAGGGTGTGGATCAACGCGGAGCCCTGTTCGATTTCGCCATTAACGCCCACGATGGCGGCCTTGCCATAGGCCTCGACCGCATCAGCAGAGCCCAATTCATCCATCAGAACGCGCACAATTTCTTCGCCCAGTGGTGGGGCAACTTCGAGAATCGTTGGTTTCAGGTCTTCCACATATCCCTGTCCGGCCCACGGGTTTTCAATCACGGCGCCCACGGCGACCATCTGCACTGGCTTGTCCAGTTCACGGTCCATTTCCATGCGCATTTCTTCGACAACCTTGATGACTTTTCTGATTTTGAGGGACATGTGTGTTCTTTCAGTGAGTGTTGAGTGGTGTGTGCTGGATAACACAATAAAATCGGCCGGAACAGAGCTTCTCCGTTCCGGCCGACAGTCCTTGAGGTAGTATTTTGTCTATTCTGCAGCCACAGCCCGTTTGTCTGCAAACTTGGGCATGACCTCTTCTGTGAACTTGCGGATGCTGCTCATCACATCGTCCTGCGGCATGCAGGGGAAGTTTGACCAGACCTGCAAGTGTTGCAGGTTCAACTCATCACGCAGTTCTTCGATCTTACCGCTCACGTAATCCGGTGTACCGAACAGCAGATTGCGAGGCAGCAGGAATTCGTAGGTCAGCAGATCAAGTTTACCCGGTGTTTCGGGTAGTTCTTCGCCTGGATCCATGTGATTGCCCAGGCCCCGCCAATGCGCGATCCAGCGCAAATAGGTGAGCAGGGCTTCAGCCGCCTTGTCGCGGGCTTCATCCATGCTGTCCGCCACAAACATGTCACGGACCAGTGAAATGCCTTCGCCCAGCGGCACGTCGCGGTCTTCGGTTTCTGAACGGGCTTTCTGATAAACCTGGAAGCGTTCTTTCAGGGCCTTGACCGTGGGAATCCACATGATGGTGTTGAGGCCATTGCGCCCCGCCCAGTCGATGGAGCGGTGACCATCCACCACCTGCCACAGAGGCGGGTGGGGTTTCTGGAAGGTTTTGGGCACCACACCGATTTTTTTCAGCTGATGGGTTTCCAAATCGACCATGTTTTCGTCTGGCGGGCTCATGTCATGCTGCCACTGGAAGCCTTTGGCCGGGTACTGATAGAACTCACCATCATGGGCAAAGGCGTCTTCGGTCCATGCCTTTTTCATGATGGTCAGGGTTTCGTCGAACAGGCGGAAATTTTTGCCCTGATCGGTCAGGTCAGCATCCACGTTCATATGAATGGCTTCGCGGCCATAGACACCGCGCCCGACGCCCACATCCACGCGTCCGCCAGACATTTGGTCCAGCATGGCAATGTCTTCTGCGCAACGAAGCGGGTTCCAGAACGTAACGATGTTGGCAGCTTGCCCCAGTCGGATTTGCTGGGTTCGTGCGGCCAGATCAGCACACATCATGAGCGGATTAGGACACGCGTCCATACCTTCATGGTTCAGGTGATGCTCGGTGAGCCAGATGGAATCCCAGTGGTTTTGATCGCAGTAGACTGCGATCTCACGGGTTTCATCAAGGATTTGAGTATAGGGACGATGGTCCCAATTGGTGAGATTAGCAAAATAGCCGAAACGCATAGCGTCGACCCTCCTTTCAGTTGTTTCGTTTGATGCGTTAAATTGCATGAAACGATGGACTAAAAACAAAGTCGGACACCTTTTAAGGCCGCTGCCCGAAACTCGGCCTCACTGATTTTCTTATAAACCCACAATTCGTTTATGGCTATAAAAATCTTTGCCTGTGTTTTTACGGTGGAGATAAGGTTCGAAAACTGATTAATTCCTGTCAGTTGTCATTGACCTATCAACCCATCCGGAGCAACGCCCACCATGGCGGAAGGCACCACCCGTACCGAACAACCGGCCATTGAACAACCAGCTCGTGGCGATGAATGCGTTCTATTGCACGATTCCCTATCGGTTGAGGCTGGCCAGTACCGGGAGCCTGGGCGCGGGTCTGTGGTGTTCAGTGATCCGGTACGCATTATCACCTGCCAGGATGGTGACGATGTGGCATCCGCCTTTGCGGCCATTGAATGCGCTACGGATGAAGGCCTTTATATAGCCGGTGCCTTTGCCTATGAGCTTGGCTATCACTTAGAGCCAAAATTAACCGCGCTTGCACCGGTATCGGATGATGCGCTGTTCCAGGTTGGTGCTTTTCGATCCATGACACGGCTTAGCCCTGAAGAGGCAGACAGTATTATCGCTGAGCGGGCGCAGCGAGGTGGGGCACCTGTGGAGACAGACCTCCACTACCATATGGACAGTCCGGCCTACGACAAAATCATGAGCCGTTTGCATGATTATATTTTGGCAGGCGATATCTATCAGGCGAATTTCACGTTCCCCCTGAGTTTCACGTGGCCGGGTGATGTGTGGCAGTTGTACGGATTGGCGGCACCGTTCCAGAAAGTGGCGTTTAGCGCTGTGGTTGATTTGCCGGGCTATAAACTGGCGTCTCTATCGCCTGAGCTGTTCTTTCGTAAATCCGGCGGTACCATCGAATCCAAGCCTATGAAGGGCACCATGCGACGCGGAGCCACACCGGACGAAGATGATGCATTGCGTGAAGCGCTGCACAATGACCCAAAGAACCGGGCCGAGAACCTGATGATCGTGGATTTGATCCGAAACGATCTGGGACGTATGGCACAGCTTGGCAGTGTGGCGGTGGAAAATCTGTTTCAGGTGGAAACCTACAGCACATTGCATCAGATGGTCTCCACCGTGCGGGCCGAGGTTGAGGGCGTACCGACGGTACACGATATCTTCAGGCACCTGTTTCCCTGTGGCTCGGTTACTGGTGCGCCAAAAATTCGCGCGATGGAAATTATTGCTGAATTGGAAACGGCCCCACGGGGGGTCTACACCGGTGCAATTGGTTACGTGACGCCGTCGCATGATATGTGCCTGTCCGTTCCCATCCGCACCATGACCCTGCGTGAGAACAGCGAAGTATCCATGGGTATCGGCAGCGGCGTGGTGGCGGATTCCAGTGCCGCGGGGGAATATGACGAATGCCTGTTGAAGGCTCGCTTCCTGAACGATGCCTTGTCCGACAATGAACAAACATCAGGCCAATCACTAGGCCAATCACCGGGCCTGATCGAAACCATGCGAGGTGTTGATGGCACCGTGCCATTGCTTGACCATCATCGGGCCAGACTGCACGGCAGTGCAGCGTCCCTGGGTATTGTATTGGATGAGGGTGCGATCTGGGATGCTGTAGCAGAGCATGCCGCCGGGCGTTCAGATGAACGGCGTATCCGGTTGCAGCTGAATGCGGATAGTACGTGGCGCGTGGAATCATCCCCCCTGGGTAATCCTTCTGATAGCTTGCCTGTAGTGCCCGTGGTGATTATCGGATCCGAACGTGTGCAATCAACGGATCCGCTGCTGGCCCACAAGACAACGCGCCGGGCGATGTTTGATCGCGCACGGCTGGCTCTGGCTGACATCGAAGGTGGCTTTGATGTGCTGCTGTTTAATGAACGGGATGAGTTATGCGAAGGGGCAATCAGCAACGTGTTCCTGATGCTGGATGGTCAACTTGTGACGCCTGATCTGGCGTGCGGTTTGTTGCCCGGTGTTATGCGCGCGCGCGTGATGATTGAGAAGGGTGCCGTGGAACGGGTGTTGTATGAAGGTGATGTGCGCCGCGCCGAGACCGTGTACCTCAGCAATGCGGTGCGGGGCCTGATGGAAGTCACGTTAGCGGGTTAATCGAGCGAATTCTTCGAACAAAAAATTAACACGGTTGAGGGCCTTCCTGCCTTGCTCGTGATCTGTGTCATCGATAACAAACTGCATGGCAGTCTCGGTAGCACTGTAGAGACGAAAAGCCGTTTCCGTGGCCGGCGGTGCTCGAAACATTTCATAATTGGCATAGCCGCCCAGAAAAGAATCATCCAGTAGACCCTGCTCATCCAACCCCATCAGTTCCAGCGTGGGCGGACCGATCAGCGCGCTACCCCAATCCATGATACCGGCAATGGTGCCTTCGATAGATGGCAGGGTCTCGGCGCCGAAGTTCATGTGCAACAAGGATGTGCGGCGGTCCGGCCATGATAGATGCGCCAACAACTCCTCCGTTGTGGGCAAGGTGAAATCACGTGGCGTCAGGCGTGTGATGGTAATGGCCCGATCCACAATGGCCGTGCTCAACATCCTTTCCAATGGCTCCCCCCGTTGGGCGATAGGCTCGAACGCTGGTGGGTTCATCGCGTGCAATCGGTTAAGGACGGCGCCCAAAAAGAATGCATCGGGTACCGTATGATCATCTTCCAGCCAGTCGATTACGATGAAGTCTAACCCATCAGGCCCATGACAGGATTTTCCGTGTACCTGGGGCATGGGGATGCCATGGGCGCGGCAATGGGTTATCAGCAATGCCTCCTGATCAATGATGTCGCGGGCACTTGTGTACCGGCTATTGGTGCCGCCTAGTACACGTTCATGGGCAATTTTGGCGGCCAGCAAGCGGCCGTCTTCCACCGCGCCGCCCAACACCGTAAATTCTGTATCGCGCCGGATCTGGCACATGTCTGTCATGACCAGATGCGGTAAATCTGCTGCCAATTGCTCGGCCACTTGTCTGCCCAGAATATCCATGCCCCATCATTATATGAGGGACGGACACCTGCAAGATAAAGCTAGAGACCGATCGTCATCCAGGCATCCACGATGGCATCGCTACCGCCATCAGCAGTGGGGCGGGTGCAAGCCAATGTGATATCAACGAGCTTCTGGCCGCCCTGTTCACGGATATCGCTAACGACCCCGTCATAGACCAGTGGATCACCGGGCCAGTAAACATTGCGGAACCGCGCCTTGAACGACTTCACATGGTCGGTGCCGACCCAGCGTACACCGTAACTGGATAGCGTGCTGGCCTGATGCATACCCAAACCGAACACGGTGGGGTAGCCGAAGGACTGTGCCCAGGGCACATCATAGTGCAGCGGGTTATCTTCGCCCTCGGCACCCTCATACCGAACCATGTCTCGCATGAGCAGCGGCCCCGCATTGATCGGCCCCGGGCCTTTACCCACAGCCAGTTCGTTCGGGCTTTGATGGCACAGGCCTGCAAGCGGGTCTGTGCCATCAATGGTGTCGTAGTGTGGCTCGTAAGTCGGAATGGCTACATCCCATGCTCCCTCATCCGGTGCATTGGTTGTGGTCACGGTGGTGGATCGTTGTTCAGCGACCAGAGCGCCCGCTTCATCGTGATAGGTCGTGAGCATAACAAGGAACGTCAGATCACCGCCTTGCGACCCTGTTTTGGTGGTCACGTTTTCGACGGAACTGACGCACCGCAACCGGTCACCGGCGCGGGGCAGGGGGGCATGAAACTCGAATGATTCTTCGGCGTGAAGGGGTACGGAGAAATCGTGATCGATGGTCTCGAACACCGTGCCACGGGGGCGCTCCATGGTATAGCCCCAGGTGTAGCCAGCGGTGATCAGGAATGTGGGCGGAATAACCGGATTGCGGCCTTCCAGATAAGCCGGAATGGGAGCATGGGATGCCTTGGCGTAGTTACGGATGGCACCGCGCTCCACATCCATCTCGTACTCGGGGCCGGTCAGGCCGATAAAATCCTGTGCGGGCATGGTCAGGTTCCTCTCAAAAGAACGGCCAGTGCATCAACAGCAACGGCGTTTCCGTCCGTGGTCACAATAACCGGGTTCACGTCCAGTTCGATGATATTTGATCCGTGCTGATCGGCGAATGTTGCAACTGCTTCAATGGCTGTTCGCAACCCTGTGGCGTCACGGGCGTGCAAACACTCCAGCGCCTCATCCACATCGGTATCGGTAAGGGGCATGAGCAAGGTGACGAAATTGGCCTTTGCCTCGGTTTCTGTACCGCCTTGGCCAACCATCATAACAAGGCCCATGGCGATATCGCGTTTCAAACCGATGATGAATTCACACATCCCACCGGTAACCATTTGCTCGACCAAAAACTGAGGGTTCGAAACTGTACCGGCCACCGCTGCGGTGATCTCAGCGACCGCACCAGCCACCGCCTCGGCGGTTTGCAGGTTCAGTTTTACGCCACCCATTTGATCTTTGTGGGCGATCTGATCGCTGAGAATTTTGACGACCACCGGATAGCCCAAGTCATCTGCGGCGGCAGGTGCATCTTCAGCGGTACCGACCCAGCGCCGGGGCAGGGGCATACCGCAACCCTCCAGCAAGGCCTTGGACTCTTGCTCATCCAGCATCTGTGGGGTACCTGATGCGGGTGTGCCTGCCATACTCATAAGCGCCGGTGCCGCCGTGGGGCGGCTCAGTGTTTTGGCACACGCCGCCGCCGCGCTGAATGCCTTCATGGCGTCGTCATATCCACATAAGGGTGCTACGCCGCCAGCCAACAGGTGCTTGCGTAAATTCACATCAAGTCCTTCAGGCAGGATACCCGCTACAACACAGGGCAGGCCGGTTTGCTCGCGGGCCTTGATCATGGCATCCACACTGGGCAGCCACGGCTTATCCATCCCCAATCCGGCGCGCGGCACATCCATGATCATGGCAACCAGATCGGCGCTGTCGGATGCCAGATCCACAAACGTTTGTGCAATGCCGTCTATATCATCCATAGCCATAACCGTACTGGAACGGAACGGCAGGTTCAGATCGAGCGGGTTGGCTACGGGCACCGTTTCCGGTAATCGGTCAATCAGGCGTTCTCTGTTTTCGGGTGTGGGCTGATGCAACTCGATCCCCAATCCAGGGGCGTCCGATACGATCATGCCATTCAGGCCACCGGAATAGGTGATGGCGGCAAGACGTGGTCCGGCGGGCACACCACACACGCTGAGCAGCTTGAGGGCTTCTACCATGGCCTTGGGTGACGAGACTTGAGCGATGCCATAACGCCGGGTAAAGGCTTGCCAGATGTCGCTATCCACCACCATCGACGCTGTATGGCCCTTGGCAACAACAGCACCAGCGGGCGTATTGCCACCCTTGATGGCGATCAGCGGTACACCCATTTCACGCGCCCGGTTGCAGGCAACACCGAGCGCGTTGCCATCATCCAGACCTTCCAGATAGATACCAATAGCGTTGACCCGCTCATCATCCAGCACGCCGTGGATGATATCGGCCACGCTGAGCATGACCTGGTTGCCGGTACTGATGCCATACCCCAGCGGAAAGGCCTGTTCCACGTTGGTGATACCAAATACGAAGGCCCCGCTTTGCGAGATAATGGCGCAACCTTTTCCGTTTGGATTGCCTGGTCGTTCCATGAAGTTGTCGGCCCCCCACACAGCCGCCCCGTCAAACATGTTAATCATGCCCATACAGTTGGGGCCGAGCACGACCATGTCGCCGGCATGCTCGATCAGCTGTTGTTGGATGCGGGCGCCGTCTTCGTTCATCTCGGCATACCCGGCTGACATGCACACGGCACCACCGGCACCCATCTCGCCAAGCGCCTTTATGGCGGCTACGGTACGTTCAGGCGACAGGGCCAGAAGAGCCACATCCGGGGCCTCGGGCAGGTCGCTAATTTCACGCACGCAAGGGATGCCACCGATCTCATCACGGTTGGGGCTGACCGTCCACATCTCGCCCGCATACCCGGCTCGACGGCAGGCCGCGATGGAGCCTTCGCTTTGAATGCTGCCCACAAAGGCGATCTGCCGGGGGCGCAGGAGGCGGGTGAGATTAGCTTGCATGCTCATGATCTGACCGTACCCACAAGTTGAACCTGAGGAAATTGAATTTTGGTTGTTGGAACAACAAAAATTGCTCTGGGTGAATATAAGATTGAGCACACGTTCTGGACAGTCTCCTGGGCGGGTCGAGAGGCCGCACACGTAAACGAATGTCTACATTTACGGCAGACATTTGACGACATTTGCAATTATTTTTCTTCAGAAAGGTCAAAAAGATGCTTTCTAACGCATTGATTTTATTCAGTTTGTAGACATTTTCTTACGGTGCCGCAGATTTCATGTCTACGGCTCTTCATTATTGAATAAAATTGTAATCTGACAACGCTACAGGGAATTGCTTGATGGCGAATAATTCTAACGAAGTAGTAGATTATGATCATTTACGCCGCGTTTTTCGTTCTATTTCGGAAACTCTTGAAAATAGGAACTAAATCATAAAATAAGTCAATTGTCAAGCTCGCTGTGCCGAGTGACAGCTTCATACATATAGTCGCAAAGATGTGATCAATGGTTATCCTTTCAAATGGTGATCATCTGATAGTACTTCTTGTATGGTGACAGTCCTTCTCATTGACGACAACGATGAACTACGCGAACTCCTGCGCGATGGTTTAAAGGCGACAGGTTATCAGGTAATTGAAGCGACCAATGGGCGGAGTGGCTTACCTAAATTTTACGAGAGCCATCCTGACCTGGTAATTACCGACATCGTGATGGATGAGTCCGAAGGGATTGAGGTTCTTTTATCCATTCGGAAATCGACCCCTCAAATACCAGTTATAACGATCTCCGGCCACGCCAGATACCTGGATGCAAGCCGCGAACTCGGCGCGATAGCAACCCTGCTAAAACCATTCGCGATGTCAAAACTACTTTCCTGCGTGGAAAAGGTAATTGGTAAGTAGCCTCACAAATTATTGTGTTCGACCCAGTTCAAAATCCGTACAGCCAGTTCAATTCCAGGGGGCCGACATCTTATCACGTAGGCATCTGACCTTTATCGGCATCATCTGTGCCAAATGATCGGCCAAGCACCGCCGTCGAATCCTCCGCTATGGCTATAGCTTCACTTAGGATCGGCAAAATATGCATATTGTTTGCTAGCACGTGCTCAGCCTGTTCACGCCCATCATTGCTCATGTTCGAACACCGAACTAGAATATCATTTCGGATTGTTCGCAGGGCATCTTCCAAACGTAATCCGGTGGGATTCGTATCTGATATCAACATTTTTGTCACAGCAAGTACTCCGGCCAAGGTTAAGTAGAGCGCAATCCTATTACAGTATGTGTCGTGAGCGGAAGTATTTACAGCATTGTGAATTTAACGGCCGAAAGTTTTGTAAGGGCGCTCGGAGACAGCGCCAAAATCTCACCCACATCGCCGCTCCCCGGCCAGTTCTCCATCGCCGTGCTACCTTTTATCGAGGTATCGAGGCAACCCGAGTAGAATTATTTCGGCGCCGGGCATACAGAATACATCATCGGGCTTGCTGGGGCTGTCTACCCTCTTCATAGTACAGTCCGCACGCTCCGGGCATTGATGAGCAGTGAAACTCAGGGTGAAGCGCTGACAGGAAAAGGGGACTGTGTTGCTTAAATCCGTTGTGCTGAAGATTGAGGATATCTATGTTCCGGCCGCCCGCCGTAAGGAACTTGACCCGAACAAACTGGAAGACGTTGCCGAGCAGATACTGGAAGAACACGATGACCGACCAATTCAGGTGCGCAAGGGTGATGGCCGCTACGTTCTGGTCAAAGGCATTCACCGTCTGGAGGCTCACCGGGCCCTCGGAAGTACGACCATAGAGTCTTATATCGTCAGCGCCGTGCAGCATTAAAGTGCATTAATCTTCAGAGGCCATTGACTTTTAAGGAGAATGCCCTATATACGCCCCATACGTTTTACATATGTTCTGGCTTACCTAGATGATCGGTACGCTGTTTAGCTTAGTTATCCCCTAACATTGTGATCGTTAAATAAACCGCATTATCACATGGTGTGAGATGCGAAATCATAACGCCTGTTAGAAGGAAAAATAACTATGGCTACTGGTACTGTAAAATGGTTCAACCCAACCAAAGGTTTTGGCTTCATTGAACCCGAAGATGGCTCTAACGATGCATTTGTTCACATTTCTGCTGTTGAACGCGCTGGTTTGGGCACGTTGAATGAAGGTCAGAAAGTTTCTTATGAACTTCAGGCCGGTCAGAACGGAAAATCTTCCGCTGAAGATCTGAAGATCGTTGACTAATTAAGACTGCCGCCGTCCCCGACGTTGAGTTGGGGACGGCAGCTTTTAATCGCCGGAAATTGAGGGCAGAATACTATTTGTCTCAAAAATTTCGAACGTGCGAAAAAAAATACTTCAACACCACCCTCAACAATATCTGATGGAACACTGATGGCTAGAACGCCCAACTACAGTTTCGAGCGCAAAGAGCGTGATAGACTAAAGGCCGAGAAGAAGGCCAAGCGCGCCGCCGACAAGAAAGCGGCTCGGGAAGCTCAATCTGAGTCTCCAGAGGGCACAGAGTCCCCAGAGGCCACAGAGATCAGCGATTCGTCCGAATAAAGTGACGTTGAGAATTTAACATTATCCCCATCCGAGTGACGTGCACAGGTGCCGTCGTCCAATGACTGAGTCCATATGCCTTATGGCGGACTTCTCGGAACTTAAATACAAACAGCTTATGAAGCGCCCGGCCTTGGTCTGGAAGCGCCCATCATTGAAGTGTATTAGTTCCGACTTGATCTGACACCGCACCCTTGAACGGGTGAGGGTTACCGGTTTTGATGGCGTAAATAGTGCTGGAAAGGGACCCATACAGCAGAGCGCTCAGATAAAACAGCATGCACCCGCTTGTGACCACATCCAGTCGGGCTTTGTTCTTTTCTGAGCACGCATCGTAGATCAAATCCATGCGCACATGATCACCCAGTTGCATGGAATAGGCGCCGCCCAGAATATAATAGGCGGCCATAGTGAACTGAGCCATTTCAACGCACCATGACAGGGGAATATTGATGATGTTTCGGGTAATGGCATCAAGCAACAAGGTGCCGATCATCACGAAGATCAAATACATGGCGGCGCGTCCCACTTTCGTGGACACGTAATCAACGCATGTGACGTACTGGATAATGATTTTTGGCATGCTCTGGTTTATTGCCCTCGCAACAGTACCGTCCCTTATATTGTTCATATTATTTGATCTACCTTGCTTCATTAAAAAAGGTGCTGTCAAGGTTGATCCTGAAATATTTTTTTCTTATCGTTTACATTATGGCAATATCTTTTCAAACGTGCCTATTATAGATGCCTGTACGACCTGTTTCAGGAGATACGTTCACCCATGGTCAGACTCCAGACGCTCACGGTGGCGGAACGTATCCGCAGCAAGTTCGAGACGCTGACCCGCGCCGAACGTCAGATCGCCAATACCATGATGGAGAACTATCCAGTGTCGGGTCTGGGTAGTATTACGGCCATTGCGGACTCCTCCAATGCGTCCACGGCAACAGTCGTCAGGTTGGCAAAAAAGTTGGATTTTGGTGGATTCCCGGACATTCAGGTGGCGCTTCGACGGGAAGTGGAAGCGACTATTTCCAGTCCGATCACCAAGCACAATCAATGGGCTGACAGCGCGCCGGATAGTCACATGCTCAACAGATTTGCCGAGTCTGTTATGGAAAACATGCGCCAGACTTTGCATCAGATTGATCCCGAAGAATTCAATGCGGTTGCGGTACTTCTTTCAGACCGGAAGCGCCATGTTTATGTGGTTGGCGGGCGCATAACGCGAGCGCTGGCAGATTATTTTTATACTCACATGCAGATGGTGCGGGATGGGGTGACGCTGCTGACCTCCAGTTCCAACACCTGGTCGCACAATCTTCTGAATATGCAGTCCGGCGATGTCCTGGTCATGTTCGATATTCGTCGTTATGAGCGCGACGTGTTGCGATTGGCGGAATTGGCGAGGTCGCGGGAATTGGAACTGGTGCTGTTTACGGATCAATGGGGATCACCGGCGGCCAAATTTGCCTCGCATAGTTTTCATACCCGCACCGAGGTGCCGTCAGCCTGGGATTCATCCATCATGCCGCTTTTCATCATTGAATCCCTGACGGCGGCCATCCAGAACCTGTCATGGGAAGAATCAGAAGATCGCATGAAAGCGCTCGAAGTCCTGCTGGATGAAACAGGCATGTTTCGGAAGTTCATTTGATGACTATTTCTATCGTATTCTATCAGATACGATAGTCCTGATTACTCAGCCGCCTGGGCGTCTTCAACCTTTTCCACCCGCGCCGCACAGAACTTGAACTCGGGGATCTTGCCGAACGGGTCGAGCTTTGGATTGGTCAGCACATTGGCTGGGGCTTCTGCGAAACAGAACGGAATAAAGACCAGGCCTTCGGGTTGGTTGGGGTTCTGGCGAACCGTCAGCGTAATGGTGCCACGTCGCGTGTGAACAGCGGCCATATCGCCAGCTTCAATCCCTAAACGCAGCATATCGCTACGGTTCAGCGAGACAACGGCTTCCGGCTCAAGCGCATCCAGCACCGTGGCCCGGCGAGTCATGGAACCCGTGTGCCAATGCTCCAGCATCCGACCCGTGGTCAACACCAGCGGATATTCATCATCAGGCACCTCATCGGGCGGGATGATGCTGGCCGGCACAATCTTGGCCCGGCCTGACGCGGTCGGGAAACCATCGATGAAGATAACCGGATTGCCGAAACTGGTTGGATCATCACAAGGGTAGGTGACCACATTTTCGGTCTCTAGCCGTTCCCAGGTAATGTTGTCCAGTGACGGCATGGCCAGTTTCATTTCGGCGAACACATCGGCGGGGCCGGTGTAGGTCCAATCAAGTCCCAGACGTTTGCCCACTTCCGTAATGATCCACCAGTCGTGGCGGGCATCGCCCGGCATGGGCACGCATTCACGTACCATCTGGACCTGGCGGTTGGTGTTTGAGAACGTGCCAACTTTTTCAGCATGGGCCGAAGCTGGCAACACCACATCCGCATGCCATGCCGTTTCGGTGAGAAAGATATCCTGTACCACCAGGTGATCCAGCATAGCCAGCGCCTGACGGGCATGGCTTTGGTCCGGATCAGACATGGCCGGGTTTTCACCTTCCACATACATGGCTTTGATAGTGCCATCGTGGATGGCGTCGATGATTTCCACCACCGTCAGGCCCTTCTTGGCATCAAGATCGGTGCCCCACAGTTCTTCGAACCGTTCACGTACGTCGGCGTTTTCTACGGATTTGTAATCTGGATAGCAGATGGGAATCAGACCAACGTCGGACGCGCCCTGAACGTTGTTTTGTCCACGCAATGGATGCAGACCTGTACCGGGGCGACCAATCTGACCGGTAATTAGTGCCAGCGTGATCAGGCAACGGGCGTTGTCTGTTCCGTGAATGTGTTGGGAAACGCCCATGCCCCAGAAAATGATGGAGGCGTCGGATTTAGCATAAGTCCGAGCCACTTTGCGAAGTGTATCCGGATCAATGCCGCAAATCTCGGTCATAGCCTCAGGCGAATAATCCTTGATGTGATCTTTCAGCGCATCAAAGCCTTCGGTGTTGGCTTGAATGTACTGAACATCATAAAGCTCTTCTTCCACGATGGTGTGGATCATGGCGTTCAGCATCGCCACGTCTGAGCCCGGCTTGAAGTGCAGGTGGTCGGTGGCATAGCGCGACATCATTTGACCACGGGGATCCATGATGAAAACTTTGGTGCCTTGCTTGGCCGCCTGTTTGAAATAGGTCGCCGCCACCGGATGGTTCTGCGCCGGGTTACAGCCAATGGCGATAACACAATCGGCGGTTTCAGCATCGGTAAAGGGCGCGGACACAGCGCCAGAGGCCACACATTCCATGAGCGCCGCCACAGACGACGCATGGCACAGGCGTGTGCAGTGATCCACGTTGTTGGTGTGGAATGCGGTACGGATCAGTTTTTGGAACAGGTAAGCTTCTTCGTTGGAGCCTTTGGCTGAACCGAACCCGGCCAGACCTTTCGGGCCTTCCGATTCATAAGTCTTTTTCAATCCACCAGCGGCGGCATCCAGGGCTTCATCCCAGCTTGCTTCGCGGAATACGGTTTGCCAATCGCCATCCTTGATGTGTTGCTGCCAGTCTTTTGGCGCATCATCACGCCGGATCAATGGCGTGGTCAGGCGGTGTGCGTGGGCGATATAGTCATAGCCAAACCGACCTTTGACACACAGACGATTTTCGTTGGCGGGGCCTGAGCGACCGTCAACTTTGACGATTTTGTCATCCTTGATGTGAACTTTGGTCTGGCAACCCACACCACAGAACGGGCATACGGTATCAACCGTGCGGTCGGCATAAACTGTCCGGGTGCCTTTGTCGTCCAGCAGGCTTGCTTCCATCAGCGCGCCGGTTGGGCAGGCCTGAACACATTCCCCGCAAGCTACGCAGGTGCTGTCACCCATGGGATCATTGAAATCAAAGGTGATCTTCGATCCACTCCCACGAAAAGACATGCCGATCACGTCATTGACCTGAACCTCGCGACAGGCGCGAACGCACAGATTGCAATTGATACAGGCATCCAGATTGACAGCCATGGCCACATGACTGTTGTCAGCTGACGGCTTGCTTTCAGCGGCGGCGAACCGGGATGCGTCCACACCAACTTTATCGGCCCAGTTCCAGAATTTAGAATCAGGGTCGTGAGATGTGGCGCGCTCAGGCTGGTCAGCAACCAGCAATTCGAACACCAGTTCACGGGATTTCTTGGCCCGTTCGGACGCCGAGTTCACAACCATGCCTTCGGTTGGCATGCGGATACAGGAGGCGGCGAGAACGCGTTCGCCCTCAACCTCGACCATACAGGCGCGGCAATTGCCGTCACCACGGAACCCGGGTTCCGGTGAATAACATAAATGTGGAATTTCAACGCCTTCACGCTGGCTTATCTGCCAGATGGTTTCATCGGCGCCGGCCTCGACTTCCTTACCGTTCAGCGTGAATTTGATTTGGTCCGTCATCACACTTCCTCCGGGAAAAATTTCATAACGCTCAGCATGGGATTGGGGGCTGCCTGCCCCAGTCCACAGATCGATGCATCCATCATAACGGTTTTAAGCTCGTTCAAAAGATCAACGTCCCACTTGTCTTTGGCCATGAGGCCAGCGGCTTTGGCGGTTCCATTGCGACATGGTGTGCACTGACCACAGCTTTCATCTTCAAAGAACCGCATGAGGTTCAGAGCCGCGTCTTTGACGCTGTCTTTTTGCGATAGAACAATAACGGCGTGGGAGCCAACGAAACAACCCAACTCGCCCAACTCGCCACCGAAATCAAGCGGTAGATCGCCTTTTGATGCAGGCAATATCCCACCCGATGCGCCGCCGGGCAGGTAGGCGTTGAATTCATGCCCCTCGGCCATACCGTCGCAGTAATCGTTGATCAACTCTCGCACCGTCACACCAGCCGGGGCCAGTTTAACGCCCGGACTTTTGACCCGGCCTGAAACCGAATAGGACCGGAAACCCTTGCTTTCGCCTTTGCCCTGGCTGCTGAACCACTCGGGACCATTGTTCAGAATGTCGCGAACCCAATACATGGTTTCGATATTGTGGGTCAGGGTGGGGCGTTGGAACAGGCCGCGTTCAGACGGGAAGGGGGGGCGGTTGCGGGGCAGGCCGCGCTTGCCTTCGATGGACTCGATCATGGCTGATTCTTCACCGCAGATGTAGGCACCGGCACCGCGCCGAACCTCAAGACCGATACCGCCGGTCAAACCTTCGGCTTGAAGGCGGGCAATTTCTGATTCCAGAATATGGATGATGCCGGGGTATTCATCACGAATGTAGATGTAGACCGTTTCAATCTCACAGGTCCAGGCCGCGACCAGCGTGCCTTCCAAAAACTGGTGTGGGTTCCGTTCCAGGTAGTAGCGATCCTTGAACGTACCAGGCTCACCTTCGTCACCATTGACGGCAAACAGGCGGGGTTTGGGTTGATCACGGACGATTTTCCATTTGAGACCGGATGGGAAACCGGCGCCACCCAAACCGCGCAGGCCTGAGTCCTGCATGGTTTTGACGATATCCTCGGCGTCCATATCACCAGCAAGGCATTTGTTCAGCAAAGCGTAACCACCATCCGCCACATAGGCGTCATAACCCACGTAGTCGGTTTTGGCGGGGTGCACGTCACCGGCGTCAGCGGTCGACAGCAGGCCTTCGGCCGTGGCATGACCAACGTGGTTGTGGCCCACTTCGGCAACCGGTGCACTATCACAGCGACCCATGCAGGGCGCACGGACCACGCGCACGTCATCGGGAGCCTTGGCCGCCAGTTCTTCCATTAATTTTACGGAGCCCGCCATTTCACAGCTGAGCGAGTCACAAACGCGGATGGTGATGGGGGCAGGGGCGGTTTCACCTTCCAGTACGATATCGAAGTGTGCGTAAAACGATGCCACCTCGTAAACTTCTGACATAGAGATTCCCATTTCAGCCGCCAATGCGGCCAGATGCTGGGCGGATAAGTGGCCGAATTTATCCTGGATCAGATGCAGATGTTCGATCAGCAGATCACGCCGACGGGGACGATCGCCCAGCAATATCTGAATGTCCTCAGATGCCTGTGGGTCAACCTGGCGACCCTTGTTGTATATAGGCGCTTTGCGACGGCCTGAGCCAGGATGTATCTTGCGTCCAGCATCTGATTTGTTCATACCGCTTCCTATTCACAACACTCGCTGTTTAGAGCAAAAATTTCACGCCGAATATGACGTGCCCGTCGACCGTAGTCACTCACAAATGCATCCAATTTTATGCGTTTCAGAAAAAATATTACCAATCGCGTGCTTTTTGGTATACCAGTTGTGGGCCTTGGTATACCAAAACTGATCCAACTGCCGAGTCCCTGTATAGTGAGCCTGTGGTTGATTCGTGTTTAGCCCCGCATGTGAGGGGCAGCATTCCTCAGGCGACGTAACAGATATTGTAAGGGCCTTGTTCGTGAATACTCTCAAAGTCGACCCGATCGATACCAACTACAGCCTCAAAGAGCGCATCCACACATCGCTTAGGCAGGCGATTTGTGACATGAACGTATATGAGGAGGGCGTAAATCTCAGGCTTGATGAGCGCAAGTTATCCGAACAGCTGGCCACCAGCCGCACGCCAATTCGTGAAGCGCTCGCCCGTTTGGAACAAGAAGGGCTGGTTCGTATCGTGCCGCGCAAGGGCGTTTATATTGTTCGCAAAAGCAAGGCTGAGATCATGGAAATGATTACCGTCTGGGCTGCACTGGAAAGCATGGCCGCACGATTGGTTACCCAGCGCGCCACTGATGCCGATATTTCTTCGTTGCGTACGATTTTTGCGACGTTTGATGACGGCGAAGTTCGTGCCCATATCGACGAATATTCAGACGCCAACATTTCCTTTCACATGTCGATCGTTGACATGAGCCAGTGTGAGTTACTGAAAAGCATGACCAGCAACATCCTCATGCACATCCGCAGTATCAGGGCGCGTACAATTGGCGATTCTGATCGGGCAGAGCGGTCCATTATTGATCATATGCACATTATTGAAGCCCTGGAGCAACGAGACGCTGATTTAGCCGAGCGTTTGACACGGGATCACGCCCTGGGATTGGCAAACCATGTGGCCCACAATGTGACGTATCTGGATTAGGTCGCGTCCTACCACTTTCCGGTTTCTTGCCCGAATACAGGTGGGAATTCCTGCTATTTGTCGATCTGGCCAACTGAATCGTCTTGGCTTGGCCCGTAAGAAAATATCCTAAATTCAAATCCTTAAGAACAATTCCGCAAAAAAAATGCCTGAAAACGAAATTACTTGTTCAAAATCGTATTTTTCACTGGTATACCATATGCCAATGAAGGTGTTAAAAATAAAAACATCCGACGAACAGGCACTGACGTTTGATTTTGGATTTGGCTAAATAATGTTTGTTCCTGAGGAAGCTCTTCCGATACGATTATAAGGTGAAATGGCTAGGGGGGTGGATCATTTTTCAGCCCTTGGATAAACAAACAACAAACTGGGAGATTACGATGAAATTTGGTAAAAAACTTCTGGGTCTCGGTGTTGCTGCTGCTGTTGGCATTGGCATGACCGTTTCCTCCGTCGCGATCAATTCAGCGGAAGCTGGTTGGGCGCCTAAAAAGCCTATTGAATTCGTCATTATGGCTGGTAAAGGTGGCGGTGCCGACAAGATGGCTCGCCTGCTTCAAACCGTTATTGAAAAGAACGGTTGGTCCTCCAAGCCACTTACGCCAATCAACAAGCCTGGTGGTTCCGGCGCTGAAGCCCTTGTTCACCTGAACAATGCTTCTGATCCTGATCACACCATCATGGTGACACTGAACAGCTTCTACACCACGCCAATGCGTCAGCCGAAGCTGGGTGTGAACATCGAAACATTCACGCCGATCGCACGTATGGCTGAAGATACCTTCCTACTATGGGTCAACAAAGATTCTGGTATCACGAATGTTGAAGAATTTGTTTCTGCTGCCAAAGCCAAAGGTGGCGACTGGATTATGGCTGGTACAGGTAAACTGTCAGAAGATAACCTGCTGACCGACTTCCTGAACGCTGCTTACGGTCTGGACATGAAATATGTACCGTATAAAGGTGGCGGGAAAGTTGCCAAGCAGTTGGCCGGTAATCACGCTGACTCAACCGTGAACAATCCTTCTGAACAGGAAGGTTTTTATGCTGCTGGCACCACTGTGCCGTTGGCTGCCTTCACGGATAACCGCCTTGCCATGTTCCCCGACGCGCCGACTTTCGGTGAGCTGGGTAAAGACTTCGTCTACTACATGCAGCGTAGTGTTGTGGGCGCCCCCGGCATGAGTGCCGGTGCCGCTGAATACTATCAGAAGCTGTTTGCCCAGGTGTTCGCATCTGAAGAGTGGTCTGCCTATCGTACGAAGAAGAGCCTGCAAGGCGACCTTCTTCAGGGCGACGCTCTGATGAGCTATTGGATGAATGAGCGTGATGTTCATGAAGCCATGCTGCGGAAGATGGGAGCCCTCGACTAATCTAGTCGAGGCACTCAAAACAACTATTTGGTTGTTGTGGATATTACAGAGAGGCCGCCATCATGAAAAAAGCAGAAATAGTAATGACTCTCATGATGGCGGCCTTTTCTGCATATCTTATGTGGAAAAGTGCTGAGCTCTCCGTTGGCTGGGTTGAAGACGAAGGCCCAGGAGGTGGCGCATGGCCTTTCTGGCTTTCCGCTATCATGTTTGGGACTTCGGTCTGGTCCCTCATACGGTGCGTTCGCGGGGCGAGCCTGCCTAGTCAGTCCGACGAGCCGTTCATGGATGATTTTGCGCTCAGATCCTTTCTACAGGTTGCTGTCCCGCTTGGTATAGCGCTGGCCCTGATCCACGTTGTGGGGATCTACTTCTCGATCCCGCTGTTTATGATTTATTACATGCGTTTCCTGGGGAAACATAAATGGCCGCTGACGCTGGCTGTGTCGATCAGCACACCCGTCGTTACGTTCTTCTTCTTTGATATAGCGCTGAGAATCGTGCTGCCCAAAGGATACACTGAACCCATGTTCTACCCCCTGTATGACATATTCTTGTAAGCGCTACTGACCTAAGCACTACTGACCTCGAAACTGGTACTTGAGCAACATAAGGCATCCTTAATATGGAACTCCTTGGAAATCTGGCGGATGGCTTCTTTATTGCGTTTGAGCCGCTAAACCTCGGTTTAATGATTGTTGGCGTCATCGTTGGCTTGTTCATCGGTGCAATGCCGGGACTTGGCTCCGTAAATGGTGTGGCAATCCTGCTGCCCATGACATTCCTGGTGCCGCCGACCTCGGCTATTATTTTTCTCGCTGCCATTTATTACGGCGCTATGTACGGGGGCGCCATCAGTTCGATTATGCTTGGCATACCGGGGGCGTCCACGGCGGTGGCGACCACATTTGACGGTCGCCCGCTGGCCCTTAAAGGCGAAGCTGATAAAGCCCTGATCGGCGCGGCTATGGCGTCCTTCGTTGGTGGCACCATATCAATCATCCTGTTTACCTTGTTCGCACCGCCTTTGGCCAAGTGGGCTTTGGCATTCGGTGATCATGAACTGTTTGCGTTGATGATGATGGCGTTTGCTACGTTCGTCGGTCTGTCAGGTGATGATATTCCCAAGACTCTTTTTTCGATCTGCATCGGCCTTGTGCTGAGTTCCGTTGGTCTCGACATTATGAGTGGTGAGCCACGTTTGGTGTTCTTTGACATTATCGGCTTTATGCACGGCATTAACTTCCTTGTGCTGGCTATCGGTGTGTACGGTATTGGTGAAATGCTGTGGACTATCGAGACCACACGCGGTGAGCCTGCGATGTCGAAAGCGAAGGTTTCCGTTGAGCGCGTGGTATCAAACCTGAAAGAAATTTCCAACACATGGGTTACGGCCCTGATGGCATCTTTCGTTGGCTTTTTTGTGGGCATCCTGCCCGCGGCGGGTGCAACGCCGGGATCATTGATGTCCTACGGCTTTGCGAAGACCTATTCCAAAACTCCGGAAGAATTCGGCAAAGGCAAAATCGATGGTGTTGTGGCCCCTGAAGCGGCGAACAACGCGGCATCAACGGGTGCTATGCTGCCAATGCTGACACTGGGCATTCCGGGTTCTCCAACCACGGCAATCCTGCTGGGTGGCATGGTGATTTGGGGTCTGGTTCCCGGACCGATGCTGTTCATTGAACAGGAAGAATTCGTGTGGGGGCTGATTGCCTCGCTGTATGCGGCCAATCTGTTTGCTGCTGTTATCAACATCGGTTTTATTCCCATGTTCCTGTGGATGTTGAAAATGCCATTTAGCATTTTGGCACCGATCATTTTCGTGCTGTGCATCATTGGCGGCTTCGCACCAACGCAAAGCATGCATGACGTTTGGTTGATGTACGGCTTTGGTGTGGTTGCGTTTTTGATGCGGAAACTTGATTACCCCTTGGCACCGGCGGTGTTGGCGATCGTGCTTGGGCCTCTGGCTGAACCTTCATTAAGGCAATCACTGCTGATCTCAAATGGTGATATTACCTCATTCTTCACTCGACCGATTTCCGGCACCTTTATGGCTTTCGCTATTTTCTTGCTGGCGTTGCCCATTATCAAAGCTGTACGGGCGAGGTCGGCGAATAAAGGTTCTGCGTCGGCGTAAGCACGCCTGAATTCGCGGTACTACATTAAGGACGTTCAAAATGACTGACAACGAAGGCACTCCCGACGCTTTAACGGACGGCTTTCACCTTCTGATCGACGCGTTGAAGCTTAATGATCTGAATACAATTTATGGCGTACCCGGTATCCCGGTGACCGATCTGGGGCGAATGGCCCAGGATGCGGGTATTCGGGTATTGTCATTTCGCCATGAGCAGAATGCCGGTAATGCGGCTGCCATCGCAGGCTTTCTCACAAAGAAACCGGGGATTTGCCTGACGGTTTCAGCGCCGGGTTTTTTGAATGGTCTGACCGCATTGGCTCACGCCACAACGAACTGTTGGCCCATGATCCTGATTAGTGGTTCGTCCGAACGCGAAGTCGTCGATTTGTTACAAGGCGATTATGAAGAGATGGATCAACTGGCCATTGCCAAGCCTCTATGCAAAGCCGCCTATCGTATTTTGCATGCCGAAGATATCGGAATTGGTGTGGCGCGCGCTATTCGTTCTGCTGTGTCTGGCCGTCCCGGCGGTGTTTATCTGGATATTCCGGGCGCCCTGCTTGGCCAAGTCATGGATGAAGCCGAAGGGGCCAAATCTCTGGTTAAAGTCATTGATCCCGCACCAGCCCAAATTCCGGCCCCAAGTGCTGTATCGCGCGCCATTGAAGTGATGAAAGGGGCCAAGAAGCCGCTGATCATCCTTGGCAAGGGGGCGGCGTATGCGCAGGCCGATGAAGTGGTTCGTGAATTCGTTGAAACCAGTGGCATGCCGTTTCTTCCCATGAGTATGGCAAAAGGCCTGTTGCCTGATAATCATCAGCAATCAGCCGCTGCCGCCCGGTCCATGGCGCTTAAAGAATCCGATGTGGTGATTATGGTTGGCGCGCGCCTCAACTGGCTGTTGTCGCATGGCAAGGGCAAGCAGTGGGGTGATGCCCATTCCACCAAGTTTGTCCAGATCGATATTGAGCCCAGAGAAATGGATAGCAACGTGGAAATCGCTGCACCGTTGGTTGGCGATGTGGAATCGTGTCTCTCTGCATTGTTGACCGAAATGGGCAGCAGTTGGGAGAAACCATCTGAAGACTGGCTTGGACCGTTGAGCGTTAAGAAAGAATCGAATTTGGTCAAGATGGCGTCCAAACTGCTGAACAACAGCAATCCTATGGATTACCATGCGGCACTTGGCGTGCTGCGTGAAATTATCGCTGAACGTCCCGATGCCATGCTTGTCAATGAAGGCGCGAACACGCTTGATCTGGCACGCTCGATCATCAACATGTCCAAACCGCGCAAGCGTCTCGACGTTGGCACCTGGGGTGTCATGGGCGTGGGGATGGGCTCGGCAATCGCGGCGGCCGTTGAAACCGGTAACCCTGTGTTAGCGATTGAAGGCGATAGCGCGTTTGGTTTTTCCGGCATGGAGGTTGAAACCATCTGCCGATATAACCTGCCGGTTTGTATCGTGATCTTTAACAACAACGGTATCTACCGGGGGACGGACGTGAATACGTCGGGCGGATCCGACGTTGCCACAACCGTGTTTGTGAAAGACGCGCGGTATGATCAGATGATGGAAGCGTTCGGTGGTGCGGGGGCCTATGTAACCAGCCCGGATGAGCTGCGCCGTGCTGTAAACGAAGCCATGGATTCTGGTAGGCCAACGCTTGTAAATGCGGTGATTGATGAGGCGGCTGGTTCCGAAAGTGGGAACATCGGCAGCTTAAATCCGCAAAGTGTCGTATCAAAAAAATAAACTAAGGAGATCAGGTAAATGGAGAAGGCTCTTTCAGGCGTCAAAATTCTGGATATGACGCATGTACAATCGGGACCGACTTGTACGCAGCTGCTGGCATGGTTTGGCGCGGACGTGATTAAAGTCGAGCGACCCGGTGTAGGCGACGCTACGCGCAAGCAGCTTGTAGATGTACCTGGTGCCGATAGCCTTTATTTCACGATGCTTAATCACAACAAACGCAGTGTGACACTTAACCCCAAGTCTGAGGAAGGTGCAAAAATATTCACCAAGCTCATCGAACATTGTGATGTGATGGTGGAAAACTTCGCGCCGGGGGCTCTGGACCGTATGGGCTTCACCTGGGAGCGTATTCAGGAGATTAATCCGCGTATGATCTACGCATCGGTTAAAGGCTTTGGCCCCGGCGCGTATGAAGACTGCAAAGTATACGAGAACGTGGCCCAGTGTGCTGGCGGGTCCGCATCTACCACCGGCGATCTGGATGGCTTGCCTTTGGTTACAGGCGCGCAGATTGGCGATTCCGGCACAGGCCTTCATTTGGCCCTTGGTATCGTGACCGCATTGTACCAACGCACGCATTCAGGCCGCGGTCAGAAAGTTGATTGTGCCATGCAGGATGGCGTCCTGAATTTGTGCCGGGTTAAATTACGCGACCAGCAACGCCTTGCCGCAGGCCCGCTCAACGAATATTCGCAAGCAGGCAAAGGCATTCCCTTTGGTGATGCCACACCGCGCGCCGGTAACGATTCAGGCGGTGGCCAGCCGGGCCGCATTCTGAAATGCAAAGGTTGGGAGAACGATCTCAACGCCTATACGTACTTCATCACGCAGGAAGCGGCCTGGCCGGCTGTGTGCGATGTTATCGGCAAGCCCGAGTGGAAAGAAGACCCTGACTATTCAACACCAAAAGCACGCCTGACACGCCTTGATGAAGTGTTCGCCGCTGTTGAAGCGTGGACAATGACCCAGACCAAGTTTGAGGTTATGGCCGCCTGTAACCCGGTTAATATTCCGGTTGGCCCCATCCTCAGCATGAAGGAAATCGCCGAAGACGAAAGCCTGCGTAAATCAGGCACCATTGTGGAAGTGGACCACCCCGAACGCGGTAAGTACCTGAGCGTCGGCAATCCCATCAAATTGTCAGACTCGCCTAGCGACGTCGTCCGCTCTCCCTTATTAGGTGAGCACACGGATGAGATTTTGACTGAGATCGGCCTGTCTCCTGAAGACATTGCCGCCGCGCGTGAAGGCAAGGCAATCTAGGAGCTAAACACATGCGAATTATTCTTATGGGCCAACAGGCTTTCGGCAAGGCAACGTTGGAATCATACCTTGATCGTGGTGAAGATGTGGTCGCTGTGTATTGTGCACCCGATAAAGAAGGCAAACCCATCGATCCCGTGAAAGAGTTCGCGTTGGAAAAAGGTTTGCCGGTGTATCAGCCAGCCAACTTCAAGGACGCCGACGTTCTGGACGAAATGCGGGGCCTGAATGCTGATCTATGCGTGATGTCGTTTGTCATTATTTTCGTGCCAGAAGAAGCCCGTGATATTCCAACCCATGGCTCTATCTGTTTCCATCCATCCCTGTTGCCGCTCCACCGTGGACCCAGCTCTATCAACTGGCCTATTATTGGGGGCTCAACCAAGTCAGGCCTTAGCATTTTTTGGCCAAATGACGGGCTGGACGAAGGCGAAATCCTGCTTCAGAAAGAAGTGGATATCAGCCCGGATGACACCCTTGGGTCCGTTTATTTTGACAAAATATTCCCGCTCGGTATTGCGGCCATGGGCGAAGCTGTTGATATGATCCGTGACGGTAACCTGGTCAAAGAGGTGCAGGACGAAAGCAAGGCAACCTACGAGTCCTGGTGCAAGAAATCAGACGCCGAGATCGATTGGTCCAAGCCGGTTGATGAGGTCTATAACCTGATCCGGGGCACAAACCCGCAACCGGGTGCCTGGACCACTATCAATGGTGCCGAAGTAAAGATTTTTGATTGTGAAAAGTCGTCGGAAACCGGTGGCGCGTCAGGTGAAGTTATGAGCGATAATGCCAATGGTTTTACGGTCGCGGCACCCGGTGGTCACATACTAGTCAAGCGGGTTAGACCCGATGGATCTGGCAAAATCCCCGCCAGTGAACTGGTCGCCAACGGCGGGGTTTCCAAAGGCGATGTTTTGGGGCAATAATCCGTCCGCCAACCCAAAGCCACCAAGTGGGCGAGTTTGGAGAAATAATTGTCGTATACGAGCATGAACAAGCACCTTGAAAAAGGTGTTATGCCGTACTGAACATTTTCACGATCCGCGTTTGTCGAATTCGGATTTATCTGTTTACCCAGTAGGGGAGATTACTATGCCTAAAAGCGATATCGAAATCGCGCGTCTCGCGACCATGAAACCGATTGCCGAAATCGGCAAAAGACTTGGAATTCCAGAAGAATCCCTTCTTCAGTACGGCCCCACAAAGGCCAAAGTCTCATTTGATTTCATCGAAGGCTTGAAAAAGAAACGCGATGGCAAGTTGATCCTGGTGACGGCTGTAACGCCGACCCCGGCTGGTGAAGGTAAAACCACCACATCTGTTGGTCTGACCGATGGCCTGAACAAAATTGGCAAGAACGCCATGGTTGCCTTGCGCGAACCATCACTGGGCCCATGCTTCGGCATGAAGGGCGGCGCTGCTGGTGGCGGTTACGCTCAAGTGGTGCCAATGGAAGACATCAACCTGCACTTCACGGGTGATTTCCATGCTATTGGTGTTGCACACAACCTGCTGGCTGCACTGATCGATAACCATATCTATTGGGGCAACAAGCTGGACATCGATACACGCCGGGTGAGCTATCGTCGCGTTGTTGACATGAATGATCGCTCCTTGCGTCAGATCACGTCATCACTCGGTGGTGTTTCAAACGGCTTCTCCCGTGAAGACGGCTTCGACATCACGGTGGCGTCTGAAATTATGGCCATCTTCTGTCTCGCCACAGACCTGAACGACCTAACCGACCGCCTCGGCAAAATCGTTGTCGCCCAGACCCGCGGTCGCAAGCCGGTTCTGGCCAAACAGCTTAAAGCAGCAGGCCCCATGGCCGTTCTGTTGAAAGACGCGTTGATGCCGAACCTGGTACAGACGCTGGAAAACAATCCTGCCTTTATCCATGGTGGCCCGTTCGCCAACATTGCGCATGGTTGTAACTCTGTTATTGCCACCAAGACGGCGCTGAAACTGGCTGACTATGTGGTCACGGAAGCTGGCTTTGGTGCCGATCTGGGCGCCGAGAAGTTCTTCGATATTAAATGTCGTAAGGCTGGTCTGAAACCTTCTGCGACGGTTGTTGTTGCAACGGTTCGCGCCCTGAAGATGCACGGTGGTGTTGCCAAGGGGGACCTGGGCAAAGAAAACGTGGCCGCTGTGAAAGCCGGTTGTTCCAACCTGGCCCGTCACATCAAGAATATGAAGTCATATGGTGTACCGGTGGTGGTTGCCATCAACCAGTTCGTCAACGACACCAACAAGGAACTGAATGCCGTTCGTGCCACGGCCAAGAAACTGGGCGCTAAAGCTATCGTTGCCAGCCACTGGGCAAACGGTGGTGAAGGTACGAAAGAACTGGCGACCGAAGTGGTCAAGCTGGTCGATAGCGGTAAAGCCAAGTTCAAGGTGTTGTACCCGGATTCCATGTCGCTTGAGAATAAAATGCGTACAATCGCGCAGAAACTCTACGGCGCCAAAGATATCGCTTTCGATGGCACCATTGCCAAGCGGTTCGCTGAATTGGAAGCTGGCGGGTATGGCAAGTTCCCGATTTGTGTAGCCAAAACCCAGTACAGCTTCTCCACCAATCCAGATGCCAAGGGCGCGCCATCGGGACATATTGTTCCGGTTCGTGAACTGCGGTTGTCGGCCGGTGCTGAATTCATTGTGGCTGTCACAGGCGACATCATGACCATGCCTGGTCTGCCCAGCAAACCTGCGGCCAACAACATCTACCTGAACAAAAAAGGCCAGATCGAAGGCTTGTTCTAGCCCAAGCAATGCAAGGTACGGGGTCATGGGCCTATCTCTTATGACGCGCTCATGACCCAGCCTTCATTATCAACCTGATTGTCATCTGATTATTCTTGAGGGCCGAGGCAATCAGTTTCGTCGTGAGCCATATGAAAAGGATCAGATTATGAGTATTCGCACGATTTTGGCCCCCGTCCGGGGCGACGGAAAAGGCGAGAGTGTGTTAGACCACGCCCGTGTTGTGGCAAACAGATTTGATGCCCATATTGATGTCATTCATGCTCGCGCCCGCGATCAGGATTTGATGCCCTACGGGGTTTTAATGACCGCTTCTATGAAGCAGGCCATTCTGGATGCCTCTAGTGCACAATCAGAAACGGAAGAGCAGCGTGTTCGTGACATGTTTAACGAATATTGCGAAAAGGCTGGTCTGACGATTGTTGATTCAGGCGCCCTTAATCAAACATCAAACACCATCTCGTGGCGGGAGATTACCGGAAAACAGGCCGGTATCATCGGTGTTCACGGTCGACTTGCCGACCTGATTATTGTGCCCAAGCCGGGTACGGAATTAGGCCACAATACCCTTGAATCTGCGTTGATGAATACAGGCAGCCGCACCCTCATGTGCCCCGATGGCCCGGTTGGTAAAGTTGGCGACCGGATTGCGCTTGCCTGGAATGGCAGCATCGAGTCGGCCCGTGTGGCAAAAGCAACCCTGCCGTTCTTGAAGAAAGCATCCAACGTCACGATTGTTACCAATGACGCGGATGGCTCATCATCAGGTATTCCGGTAACGGACCTGCAACGTATGTTGGCACGTCAGGGCGTCGACACCGAGGTTCTGCCCTTCAATGCTGGCGATGATATCGGGGCTAGTATTCTGGGCGCGGCCAGCGCTGCGATTACTGATTTGTTGATTATGGGGGCGTATTCGCACAGCCGCCGCCGTGAGATGATCATGGGCGGCGCCACACATGAGATTATCGAGCAGGCTGAGCTACCGGTTCTCATGCTGCATTAAAAATTAGAAAGATAGAGACCGCGATATATGAGTGCATCAATGCCTGAAACAATGAATGCGATCGAAATCACAGATGGCGGCGGTGCGCCTGATGTGCTGAAACCCACAACTCGCCCTGTTCCTGAACCGGCAGATGGCGAGGTCTTGATCAAGGTTGTGGCCGCTGGAATCAATCGCCCGGACGTATTGCAACGTCAGGGGGCCTATCCACCACCACCGGGTGCGTCGGATATTCCGGGTCTTGAGGTCGCGGGGCATGTGGTTTCTGTGGCAAGTGACGTAACAGACCTGGCCGTTGGTGATGCGGTCATGGCGTTGGTAACAGGCGGCGGCTACGCGGAATACTGTACAGCACCCGCCCTTCAGTGTTTGCCTATTCCGGGTGATCTGACCATGGAACAGGCCGCGGCCATCCCTGAGACATTCTTTACCGTTTGGAATAACGTGTTTGATCGCTCCGGCCTACAGCCCGGGGAAAGCTTCTTCGTACACGGCGGAACATCCGGCATCGGCACGACGGCTATCCAACTGGCAAAAGCTTTCGGCTCACGCGTGTTTGCCACGGCAGGGTCTGCGGAAAAGTGCCAGGTCTGTGAAGATCTGGGTGCAGAACGCGGCATCAATTACCGTGAAGAAGATTTCGTCGCGGTGATCAAGGAAGCAACAGGAACTGGCGTTAATGTCATCCTCGACATGGTGGGCGGCGAATACGTTCAGCGCAATATCAAGGCCTTGGCCCCTGATGGCAGGCTTTGTTACATCGCGTTTCTGAACGGATCAAAGACCGAGATCGACCTTATGCCGTTGATGCTGAAACGCCTCACTCTTACGGGGTCCACGTTACGGGCTATGCCAGTGCCCTATAAAGCGGCCATTGCACAGAACCTGCGAGAGAAGGTATGGCCATTGATTGAAGCGGGAGACGTTGGTCCAGTCATGCACGCCACCTTCCCATTGGATCAGGCCGCTGCGGCCCATACGCTGATGGAATCCAACAAGCATATCGGCAAGATCGTTCTGACGATCTGATGCGGTTGCAGGTGGCTTTGCTCTAGTTCATACGCTTGGGGATATAGCTGGCGATTGCACCAGCCGCCATCATGCAAACACCTGTCACGGCAAACACACCGGCCAGCGGGAATATGGCCAGCACCCCAGAATAGATGCCCGGAAACGCCAGGCTTGATACAGGCCTGTAACTGGCAAACACCGTGGCCATTTCTGATCGTTCATAAGGATGAACGGCCCGGTAGAACAATGTATTGCCCACGGCATCGGTTGCGACGGCAAACAGGCCAGCAATCAGAATGGTACCGATCGTGATATAGGGCTCATCCATGAGGGCGCTCGCCACAATCGTGACGATGCCGGTGCCAAAGTACCCAATATAGAGAATGTGCCGAATGCCAATCCGTTGTACGAGGCCACGCCATAACGGCGCAGACATAACAAACAACGTGGTCAGAGATACCAACGCCCCCCCCATGGTCTCGCCCAAACCGGCGGTCACACAATAGATAGGTACATAAATGAAAATCATGGTCCACCAACCGCTACGCACAAGCGAAAGTACGTAAACTAATCGCATTCTCGGTTGGGCAAAAAAACGAGGCAAGTACCGGATGGGGTTTGTCACCGGTATGCGGCTTGTGGCGAGTGTGGGGTGATCGACGAACCGCAGATACAGGAAATAGGCAGCCAGGATCAGAATGACCATGCCACCAGCTATAAAGGGGGCCTCCGGTGCAACGGCGTTGCGAAGGTACACGCCCAAAAATGGTCCCACGCACCACGAAAATGCCAGAAAGAACATACGAACAGGCTCAAACCGTCCGAAATCCCGGCGCCGGATATGCTCCATCATGTAGAGGTTCAGTGTCACGTCTATGCATGACGCGGCAAACAGATGAATGGCCATGCCGGCGCACAGGGACCATATCTCTCCGTGGGTGAACAGCGCCATGCCGATAAGCCCGGTTATGATGCCCATCAGGAACGTGCCGCGTCGCCGCATCTTGCTGACTAGCCACGGTACCACGAGGCTCATGGTCACACCGGAGATACCCAGCACAAAGAAAAATACGCTGACATTTTGGGCTGTGCCAAACTTTTCGAGCGCCATCAACGGCACAGCCGTGACAATGATGGAACGCGTCATGGGTTCCAGCAAAAACAGGATGGAAAAGGCAGGCATGGTTGGGCGGCCAAGCGCGCCGATCAGGATCGGTATGTTGTACAATATGGGCAACAGCCATCTTCCACCAATTGAGACAAGAATTCACCCTAGCGGCCAATCAAAGGGACACCTAACGAGAATTCACCCGATACGTGGAGAATTTTT
Organism: Rhodospirillales bacterium; assembly: GCA_018662225.1. Classification (GTDB taxonomy): domain Bacteria; phylum Pseudomonadota; class Alphaproteobacteria; order Rhodospirillales; family Casp-alpha2; genus JABJGO01. The sequence continues at coordinate 46,081 of JABJGO010000055.1, forward strand.
CTTGTTGTTCAATGGGTTGACGTATGGGGGCTACTTTAAGCGTTTGGGAATAAATTTAGCCAGCAAGCCCAGGGCCACCATGCTGGCACCGGATGCGATGAATACGGCGGGCAGCTCAAATGAGCGAAGAAGCAACGAGAACGTACCCGGAAATACCATTTGAGAGGTGTATCGGTAGTTGGCAAACACGGTTGTCATCTCGGCCCGCTCGTACGGATGAACGGCGCGCAGGAAAGCTGTGTTGCCCACCGTATCAATGGGTACGGAGAACAGAGATGCGCCAGCCAGCATCGCCACCCCAACCCAGGGCGTATGAAAGAAAAATGCAGCTGCCATGGTCATTATGCCAACACCGATATAGCCAACCATCAGGGTCAGTCGAAATCCGTATCGTCGGCAGAATGGCAACAAGAGCGGTGTGCACATGACCAGCATGGCACCCGCTGACGTCAGGCCGCCCGCCATATTTTCGCTGAAACCTACGTTGATCACATAGATTGGGGTATAGATGAAGAACATGCCCCACCAGCCCGACCGACCCACGGCCAGAACCCATGCCAACGTCAGGCGCGGCTGGCTGTAAAATCGCGTGATATACGTGATGGGATTAGTGACTGGTTTGCGTTTTGTGTAAACCGCCGGATTTTCTGTCAGTCGCAGGTACCAGAAATAACCGAGCAGGATGATGGAGAACGTGCCGCACAGCGCAAACGGTAGCCACGATGCTACTTCATTGCGCAAGAACACGCCCAGCCAAGGTCCAACTGTCCATGCAGCACCCGAATAGAACATACGCACAGGTTCAAACTTACCCAGTTCCTGGCGCGGCACGTGGTCCATCATAAACAGACTGATGGCCACTTCCAGACAGGCACCGCCAAACAGATGCAGCAGCATGCCACCAACAAAAAGATCAAACTGCCCGGTGCTGAACAGGGCCATACCCACGGCGACGCATGTGGTGCCCAGCGTGAGCACCCCGCGCCGGGTGATCTTGTTCACAAGCCATGGTACAGCCAAAGAGGCCAGCAGGCCGCTCAAGCCAATGCCTAGATAGAGCATGCTGATCAGTTGTACATCGCCAAGGTGCTCATAGGCCGCCAGCGGCACAACGGTAACCAGCATCGCGCGGGAAAGGTGCTCAATGGTATAGAGCGTCACAAACGTCGGTGTGGTCGGGCGGTTAAAGGCGTGAAGCCACACAGGGACGTGAAGATTGCGCATGTGGGGTAGGGGCTCCGAACTGGCGGCGAATCAATATACCATAGACCTCTCGCCCCGAACTCAACAGAGAAAGAAATTAGAGCCGGCGACAAATCAGATTGAGGTTGCCAGTTTCATCAACGCAGCCACACTGGCGCGGCGGGAAAACCGGGAAAGACAAACCAGTGTATCCCGGTTACAGGCGCGTAATTCTACGATGGGCACCATGGCACAACGTTCGTCACCGCCGATCTCGCGGTCGAACAGGAACCCCGTGCCAAGCCCATTGGCAACGGCCTCGCGCATAGCTTCGCGTGTATCCAGTTCCATCACGATGTTGAGTTCCAGCCCACCGTCTTTCAGGTGCCGTTCCAGAATGCGCCGGGTGTTGGACCCTTGCTCACGCATGATGATCGGCGTGGCGCCCAAATCCTGCAAACGGATGGAGTCCCGCTTCGCCAGTTTATGCCCCGGCGGCAACAAAGCCACCATGCCCTGAAGGGCCAGTTCGATCTGATCAATCTGTTCGTCTTCAGGTGGGTTGGCGATGACGGCGGCATCGATGCGTTGATCCTTGATAGCCTGCCATGTGCTTTTCCAGTTGCCCATGGTGATCTGCACCTGAACACCCAGATACAGGCTTTGAAATTTCGCGATTAATCCGAGGGCGATATGCGGACCATCTGCACCAATACGCAATAGACCTGTTTCCAACGTGGCGCGTTTATGGAATTGATCCTGAATACGCTCTTCCACATCCAGCATTTCACGTGTCAGATCGAAAAGCGCCCGGCCATCATCGGTTAGCTCGACCCCGGAGGACCTGCGATGGAACAAGATTACATCATGCGCACGTTCAAGCTCCCGTACCTGCAATGTGACACCCGGCTGGGTGATGTTGATGCGTTCTGCGGCGCGGGAAAAACTGAGAGTCTGGGCAACCGCATCAAAGGCGCGAAGCTGGCTGTATGTAGCCATGGCGGGTATTCCGTTTATAAGTAAAATTTATAATACTAAATAATACTATTAATTGGAATTATTGCACCAAATATTGCTACAACAGAAAAATCTTAACGACTGAGCGGAATCCTGAGCGGTGTCCCAAAATGCATATGACAAATTGAATCCCATTCGACAGCCCGATTTACGTGTGATCGATGCGCCACTGGTTGCCGCGTCTGACTCGAACCTGAAAGGGTACGGTTATGTTGTCGATAACTACGAGGATTGCGAGATCGAAATCACCCGTTGGCCAGCGCAAGGCTGGCGATCTGTTGATGAAGATACAGGCGACGAGGGTGGCACTACTGAGGGCACGTTCCACTTCAACTGGCAGGGTGACATGCTGTACGGCTTTAATGACGCCGTAAATGACCGTTACCTGCTGGGCTGGTCTGAATACCCCACCGATGCGTCGGAGAATACAGCCCCCCCGGATCGCACCCACGTTTACCTGCGCCACGCTAACTATCATCCTGATGGCGGTCAGTTGTTTTTCCCGAAAGCTAAAACACCGTTTGTGACCCCATTATGTTTGCCGGGTGATGACGTGACCCCTGAAATGTTCGTCAATTTTTACTGTGACGGCACACAAGGTCTCTACATTCATGCGGGCGTCTGGCATGAAGCCATTTTCCCCATGGATGAACAGGCATCATTTTTGGACAAACAAGGCAAAGTTCACGCGCGGGTCAGCTGTAACTTCGATTCTGAATTTGGTGCTTACCTGCGCGCCCCGCTTGCAAACCCAAATGAGAACTCCTGATGTCGACTAAACAACGGGGACTGATTGACCCAAGCACTGTTTTCACTGCGGGTATTTCAAATGGTGAATTTGGCCTGCCCGACCACATGATCCCGGTCATGGCTCGGGGCGAAGGATGCCGGTTATGGGACCGTGACGGCAAAGAATATCTGGATTTTTCCATGGGGTGGGGATCATGCCTCGTGGGCCATGCCCGCCCCGAAGTGGTGGAGGCGGTGATGATGCAGGCACCCATGGGCTCCAACTTCGCCTATCTGAACGAGCACGTTCTGGAACTGGCAACCGAGATCCAGCGTGTCAGTCCGGCTGCGCGCCGACTGCGGTTTTGTGCATCGGGTACCGAGGCCACCATGTATTGTCAGCGCATCGCGCGGGGCTTTACGGGTAAAAACAAGATTTTGAAATTCGAAGGGGCCTATCACGGGGCCAATGAAGCCGGTGTTACCAGCCTGTTTGCCAGCGGCAAGGTTCCGTTCCCAACCCCTGAACTGACCAGTGCCGGTACGCCGTTTGCTGCGGAAAGCCTTTTGGTCGCACCTTACAACGATCTGGACGCGGTGACCGAAATCATCACCGAGCATTCGGGCACCATTGCGGCTGTGCTGGCGGAACCCTTGCAACGCTGCACGCCACCCAAGCCGGGCTTTCTGGAAGGCTTGCGCCGGGTATGTGATGAGCAGGGCGTATTGCTGATCTTTGATGAAGTGGTCACCGGGTTCCGTCTGGCTTACGGCGGGGCGCAGGAATATTACGGCGTTGTTCCTGATCTGGTTGCTTATGGCAAGGCGCTGGGTGGCGGTTATCCCATCGGCGTGTTCGGTGGCCGCGAGGACATCATGGAAATGGTCAACGAACACCGCATCGGCGGCGATGACTATGTGTGGATGGCCTCAACACTGGGTGGCAACCCCATTTCTACAGCTGCCGCTGCTGCCACATTGTCGGTGTTTCGTCAGGACGGCACGTATACACGCCTCCATCATCTGGGTGAGTACCTGCGCACAGGCCTTCGTGGTGTGCTGCGCGATCATCAACTAACCGCGCAGGTTATCGGCGATGGCCCGTTGGCCCAGATCGTATTCTCAAGTGATCCGGTATTCGATTATCGGTCCACCAAGAAGGGTGACAGCGCAAAAGGTCGAGCCATGATGCTGGGGTTGTTCGAGCGTGGGGTATTCCTCAATCCTATGGGTACCAAGCTGTATCTCTCACTGGCCCATGATGAAGCGGCCTGTGATGATCTTTGTGATCGGGTCAGCGACACGCTTCAACTCCTATAGACACTTTTTGGGGCTTGTATAACGAGTGTGATCCGCGTTTGATGGCGATGTTGAATAACGCCTAACGCAGAGTGATCATATGTCTCATGTAACGGTAATCGGTGCCGGTATCGTCGGCATCAATTGTGCGGTGTCGCTGTGTAAAGCCGGTCACCAGGTGACGGTCATTGATCGTGTCCCACCGGGGGACGGTTGCTCATTCGGCAATGCCGGTATTCTGGCCCCGTCGGCGTCCGAACCACTGGCTGGGCCCGATACACTGCTGAAAGTACCCGGCTGGTTGATAAACCCCGATAGCCCTTTGTTCATACAGTGGCGGCATCTTCCGCGCCTTACGCCCTGGCTGCTCAAGTATGCCTGGGCTGGTATGTTTGGTGACTTAAAGGCTGCCGGTGCGGCCATTAATCCGATCATGGCACCCTGCATAGAACTTTACACTCAGCTGGCGGCCGAGGCCGGTGCACCGGAACTGATATCACACACCGGTGGCTTGTACGTCTATGAGAGCGAGAAGAAATTCAAGGCCGCCCGTGCAAGCTTTCTGCGCCGCCGAGACTATGGTTACGATTTTACGACTCTGGATTTCAACCAGATTCAGGAGCGCGAGCCCACGCTGTCCAAAATCTACAAGTGGGGATATTGGGTGGATGATTACGGCCACGTGACCAACCCCAAGCGTTTGGTGGATACGCTGGCCGATTACGCTCGTTCCCTGGGGGCTACAATTGAACTGGCCGAGGTTCTCGATATTCAGACCGGTCCGGATGGTCCCACCGCCCTGGTGACGGATCAGGGCACACGCCCACTGGACAAGCTTGTCATTGCAGCCGGTGCTTTTTCCCATCAACTGTCTGCCAAGCTTGGCGATAAGGTACCGCTGGAAACCGAACGCGGCTATCACGTAATGATCAAGAACCCCGGTGCCGTGCCGTCCATCCCGGTCATGGATAGTGACATCAAGGCGTGGATTACCCCCATGGAAGAGGGGCTGCGCTGTGCAGGTACGGTGGAATTGGCCAGTCTGGATGCACCAGAAAACCACCACCGGGCAGAGGTGTTGCTGCGATTGGCAAAGCGCATGGTGCCCACGCTCAACGCAGACGACTACAGCGTATGGATGGGCCGGCGCCCGACCTTGCCGGACAGTATCCCAGTCATTGGACCAGCCACGAAGGTAGCCAACGTATTTTATGCTTTCGGCCATCAGCATGTGGGTCTGATGGGAGCGCCGGCGACAGCAAATCTGATCTCGGAGCTGGTCTCAGGTCGAAACCCCAACCGCGATATCAGCGCCTATCGAGCTGATCGGTTCTAGGGGACCAGTGCATGTTGAAAATATGGGGACGTAAATCTTCGTCAAATGTCCAGGCACTGATGTGGTGTATTGGTGAGCTCGGTATTCCATATGAACGTATTGATGCCGGACTTCACTATGGTGTGGTGGGTACACCTGAATACCTGGCTATGAACCCCAACGGCACCATCCCGACGCTGCAAGACGGCGGTAACGAGCCCATTTGGGAAACATCGTCTATACTGCGATATCTTTCAGAACGCTATGGATCAGATCAGTTCTGGCCCAAAGACACGATGACGCGGGCGCGTGTGGATAAATGGGCAGAGTGGTCCAAACTGAATATCGCACAAAAATTTACGGGGCCTGTATTTTGGCAGGTTGTTCGTACAGCGCCCTCAAAGCGTGATCCCGTTGCCATTCGTGATGGTATGGATGCGCTCAGTCATTTTCTCGATATTGCTGAAGTGCAATTGTCTCGGCACTCTTATTTGAGTGGTGAAGATTTTACCATGGCGGACATTCAATTTGGCCATTGCCTGTACCGTTATTATCACATCGATATTGAGCGCGCAGAACATCCAGGTATTCACCAATATTACGAAGCGTTGGCGGAACGACCCGCATTTGAGGAACACGTCATGGTGTCCTATGAGGAGCTTTGGGTTCACGATTGAGCCTTCTGAATGTCGATATCCATAAAAAAATTGTGAAAAGTGATATTTATGGACCCGAATCAATGCCTTAGGCCTTGAAACATTGCCATACTTTCCGCACAATGGTGGCCTACAACCGGTACAAAGCCTGACCCACTTATGGGCCATTTGTCGGTACCCCGAGCCAAGTCTGTTTTTATATGACATCTCGTTCGCCAGTTCAGAAGTCGACCGCCGAAACGGTTAAGGCGGTGCGGCGATTTTCCCGTTCGTTTTCTCGGCGACATTTCCTGCGCCGTGGTGCTGCGGGACTTGGTGTGGCGGCCACGGGTCCATGGTATATCAAAGATGCATTGTCCTCGTCCGGTGAGTGCCGGGTGTTTATCTGGACCGGATATTTCCCACAGGCCTTTGTCGACAAGTTTGAAAGCTCAACTGGCATCAAGCTCCGAATTACGGAAATGGCCTCTAACGAACAGTTGATCAATAAGCTGAAATCCACGCGCGGGCGGGGTTTTGATCTGGTCACGCCTACCTTGATGCGATCTGATCAATGGAAAGACCTTGACCTACTACAAGCTTGGGAGCCTGAACTTCTACCACTAGACAATCTGGAACCCCGTTTCCTGGCGGCATCCGAACGTCACTGGACGTGGAACTACGGCCTGTATCATCTGCCCCACCTGTGGGGTACGGAAGCCATGGGCTACAGAACAGATTTGTATGAAACTGAATATGGTAAATTGAGCTTGGGCGATCTGTGGCAGGAAGACGTGAAGGGCAAAATTATGGGCCGGCCCCATTCCATGATGTCCGGCATTGGCCGCTATCTGGCATCTATTGGTGAAATCCAGCCATTTGAAGATGCCTACAAAGACGAAGAAACCATGCGGTCTATCTGGTCCGATATCACCAGCTTTGCCATTGATCATAAAGAATGGCTGCGGCTGTTCTGGCGGGATTCTAACACGCAGCAGGCTGGCCTGCGCCGAAATGGTGTGGCGCTTGGGCAAACCTGGGATGGCCCGATTATTGCCATGAAGAATGCGGGCGAGCCTGTAAATTATATGGCGCCCAAGGAAGGGGCTTTTGCCTGGCTGGACGGATTCTCGTTGCCCACGGGTGCCGACAACATTGATCAGGCCTATGAGCTGGTGAAGGCATGCTACCAAAGTGACAGTGCCGGCCTTCAAGCATCCATCAGTGGTTATAACCCCACGGTAAAAGGGGCCAGCGACTTTCTGTCTGGCCAGGCCAAAGCAGCGTTTCATGCGGCCTATCCGGAAGACGCGCTTGAGAAACTGTGGTGGTGGCTGCCGGAACCACAGTGGTATGCCGATGTTCGGGCAGAATACGCCGACAAATTCGTTGCCGCCTGATGTGGTTTGGATTCCATAGCGTTCAATTATTTCATTGGGATTTCATTGGCTTACATGGATAAATCCCTCTAGACTGCGCATCGCAAGGATCCCGGCAAGCGGATTCGGTCATATTCAGGGAGTATCCAGATGCCTGTTCGCACAACGGTAATCGGCGCATTTCCGAAACCGGATTTCCTGCCCGTCATCGATTGGTTCACCAATGACGGTGGCGCAGATTCCGATAATCCCACCGAGAATTACGAACGTGATGTGACAGCTATGGGTGAGGATGCCGAGGCATTATTCGTGCGGGCCGCCAAATCTGTCATTGATGATCAGACCAAGGCTGGTATTGATATCGTCACGGATGGCGAAGTGCGTCGCGAAAACTACATTCACTATCATTGTCGGCATCTGGACGGCATCGATTTCAATGTATTGACGGAAAAAGACGTGCGCGGTGTGTATTCGGCCCATTTGCCAACCATCACAGGTCACGTTAAAGCGCGCGCGCCGTTTCTTCCCCATGATTGGAAGGCTGCCCAGGGTCAGAGCGATCGACCTGTCAAAGTGACCTTGCCGGGGCCTATGACCATCGGCGATACGGTTGCAGATGAATTCTATGGTGACCCTAAGAAACGCGGTGCAAAATTGGCCTCGGCCATCAACAAGGAAGTCCTGGCACTGGCCGAGGCGGGGTGTCAGTACATCCAGATCGATGAGCCTCTGTTTGCCCGCAAGGTGGATGAAGCTCTGGATTTTGGTTTCGATAATCTGGAGGCTTGTTTCCACAATTGCCCTGACAACGTAGTACGAACGGTACATATGTGTTGTGGGTATCCCGACCGGTTGGACAATCCGGAATATCTCAAAGCCCCACAGGATTGCTATTTCAAATTGGCTGAGGCCATCGACCGGTCCTGCATTCAGGCTGTGTCTGTTGAGGATGCGCACCGGCCAAATGATTTGAGCCTGCTTGAGATGTTTACCAACACCACCGTGATCTTTGGTGTGGTTGCAATCGCCAAAAGTCAGGTAGAAACAGTTGATGCCATTGAAAGCAGGCTCCGCGCCGCTCTTGAGCAAATTAGCCCGGATCGGCTAATGGCGGCACCCGACTGTGGTCTTGGGTTCTTGGGTCGGGATCTGGCCGTTCAGAAGCTCTCGAACTTATGTGAGGCGGCCAGTCGAATTTAACAACGCGCAAAAAAATACAATAACAAATAATTACACTGTACTGATGGATAATATCGGTATGATGTGGCTAACAAACGGCGCAAAAATTGCCGAAATATAAATAGGGTTGGGTAAATGTTTGATAGACGAGGATTTCTTTTAGCGACGGGCACCTTTGTGTCTGTGACGACCTTGAGCAGCACCCGGTATGCCTTTGCGGTGGATCTGGCCGGGGATGCCGAACGGTTTGTACAGGGTATGGCCGACAAGGCGATAATTGAACTGACCGATCCTGATATTGACCGCGCTGAAAGAAAGGTGCGCATGCGTAGCCTGATGCGTGACTACTTTTTTGTGCCGGGCATCGCACAGTGGGTGTTGGGCCGGTTCTGGCGAAAAGCGACCGAGGCGGAACAAGAAGAGTTTTTACAATTATTTGAAGATCTGCTGGTGGAAACCTATGTGGACCGGTTTGCCACTTACAGCGGCGAAACGCTTTTGATTACCAAATCCGATGTGCGTAGCGGTAAGGATGTGATTGTATCGTCTAGTCTGGATTTACCCGAAGCCACCAAGAAAATTAAATTGGATTGGCGTGTTCGTGCACAGGGCGACGCTTACAAGATTATTGATATCATGGTTGAGGGCGTCAGTATGGGCCAAAGCCAGCGGGCGCAATTTGCGTCAGCTATCAAGAATAATAACAACGATATGGCCAAGTTCCTCGACGAATTGCGTTCACGGGTCAGTATCGCTGACTCTGGGACATGATCCCGGCATATGGTCCAGAATCCCATTGAGCCTATTGAGCAGCCTTCGGGCAAAAATGCGGATTACGAAAATTTCCCGGTGGGATCATGGCTTCTACCCAAACATCTTCGCCCCCATATTATGGTGTTCTATGCCTTTGCCCGGGCTATTGATGACATCGCTGATTCTCCGACGTTGAGCGCTGATGAAAAGACCAGTCGACTGGACGGGTTTGCCCGACATCTGGACAGCATCATTGATTATGAGCCCGGTTATGAAAAGGCCACCGCCATGCGAGTGAGCCTGTCTGCTACGGGTGTTACCACGGCGCATTGCCACGATCTCATTACCGCATTCAAACAGGATGCCAAACAAAACCGATATGAAAGCTGGGATGATCTGTTGGGTTACTGCCAGCTATCAGCCGCCCCGGTGGGAAGGTACCTTATTGATTTGCACGGTGGGTGCGCGGACAGCTATGCGTCATCAGATGCCCTGTGTGCTGCCCTGCAAGTGCTCAACCATTTACAGGATCTGGGCGATGATCTCGCCGAGCTTGACCGGGTATACATGCCCATGGCGTGGATCAGGGCTGCCCATATCTCTGAAACTGACTTTGGCCTGCGGGTATGTTCAGCGGGCACGCGCCAGGTTATAGACCGGGCGCTGGATGGGGTCGATGGGTTACTTGTACAAGCGCAGATGGTCTCGAAAAACATTCACAGCTGGCGCCTTGGTATGGAAGCATCGGTTATTTTGGCGATTGCGCACTCGTTGAGGAGCAAGCTGGGCCGGCATGATCCGCTGGCCGGGCGGATTGTGCTGACAAAACCGGCTCTGGCGCTATGCGGCATGCGTGGTATTTTGTCAGCGATAATATAGAAGTGTATCCATGGGTGTTCTGACTGATTTCAATGAGCGAATTGCCGATGTGCAGGCGCGCGAGCACGTGCGCCGTGTAACCAGGCAATCGGGCTCGTCCTTTTACTGGGCCATGCGTCGGCTGGACCATGAGCGCCGGGACGCTATGTATGCGGTTTATGCGTTCTGCCGCGAAGCGGATGACATTGCCGACGATACCGCACCCACAGGTAACAAGATTGTCCGGCTGCAAGATTACCGGAGAGAAGTCGCCCTGATTTATGGGGACGGTGCCAAGACACCGACGGGACGTGCGCTGCAAGGCATTATTGATATCTATGATCTGGACAAACGGGATATGGATGCGGTCATTGACGGTATGATGACCGACGTTGCCGAGACGGTTCGCATAACGGATATGGAGGACCTGCGCCTCTACATGGACCGTGTGGCCTGTTCCGTGGGGCGTCTGTCTAATCGAATCTTCGGTATTGAGGAGCCATATCGCACCAATCTGGCGACCACGCTGGGTGAGGCATTGCAACTGACCAATATTCTGCGCGACCTGGACGAAGACGCTGCGCGGGACCGGATGTACCTGCCATGCACGTTATTGCGCGCTCACGGTATTGATGAGGGTGAACCGGCACAGGTTCTTCGTCATCCCAAGCTGGACGGCGTCTGTACCGAGCTTGCCGAGATGGCCGACGCGCAGTTTACCACGGCGCGGGAATTGCTGGCACAGGTGCCCCCTTCGCAGGCCCGTCCGGCCACCATGATGCTCGAGGCATACAACATAATTTTGGCCAAGTTGCAGAAAAGGGGGTGGCAGTTTCCCCGGAAACCTGTTGCGCCCAATATCCTGGAGCGATTGCGTGTGATCGTTCGCTACGGCATATGAAACGCCCGGTTAAAGGTGAAAATATCCACGTGATCGGCGCCGGACTGGCAGGCCTTTCCGCGGCGACCGCGCTGGCGGAGCAAGGCAGGCGGGTATTGCTGTATGAAGCGTCACCCCAGGCTGGTGGTCGATGTCGGTCTTACCTCGATACCGTGATGAACCGTTATATTGATAACGGAAACCATCTGTTCCTCAGTGGCAATCGGGCCATCAATACCTATGTGGCTCGTTTAGGTTCAGGCGGGATGATCACGGGACCGAACCGGGCGTGTTTTCCCTTCATGGACCGTGAATCGTCCCGACGTTGGGTTGTGGATGCCGGGGCAGGGCGCCTACCATGGCCCTTGTTGCAGGCTGAAAACAGATCACCGGATAGTACAATTCTGGACTTTCTCGCGGTTCGGCGTTTACTGACGGCCCGTAACGAAGACACCGTGGCGGCATTGATGGCAGATAACAAGGCTCTGTATAATGCGCTGTGGGAGCCCTTGGCCGTGGCTATTTTGAACACCCCGCCGGATGAGGCGTCGGCAGCGCTTTTAGGGGCTGTGCTGCGACAGGCCTTTCGAGGTGGCGCGAAGACGTGTTTGCCGCGCCTTGCTGGCAGTGGCCTTAGTGAGGTTTTCGTCAACCCGGCCCTGAAGTATCTGCGTGATCGGGGGACGAGTATTGGCTTCAATGAACGCCTGAACGCCATGGAATTTGAAGGTGGCAGGGTAAGCAGCCTGACAATCAGTGGGAAATGCGTACCGATACCAGTCGATGAACAGGTTATTCTGGCTGTCCCGCCATGGTCGGCGAGCCCTGTATTGCCAGGCGTCAGCGTGCCAGCGCGCCATTGTGGCATTATCAACGGACACTTCGTGTTGCCCCGAAAAACAGATAAATTAACTATTATGGGATTAATAAATGGAGACGCGCATTGGATTTTTGTTCGTGGCGATGTGGCGTCGGTAACAATCAGTGCTGTGTCGGATAGGGACGAGTACCGCCTGGATGAACTGGCACACCGTTTGTGGGGTGATATTTGCGTGGCTTTGAACATGGAAAACACCCTCATGGGCGCGCACCGGATTATTTCAGAAAAACGGGCAACCATAAGCCACGATCCGGAAAACTGCGCTCTTCGCCCACAGGCCCGAACGGCGTGGCCCAATCTGACATTGGCTGGTGACTGGACTGATACAGGCCTGCCGGCAACTATCGAAGGCGCTGTTCAGTCAGGGGCCACTGCCGCAACCCTTGTTTCAGGGGCACTGACGTGACCTTTGTATCAGGGGCACTGACGTGACCCATGCTAAAGTCGCGGATTACGGGGCGTCGCGCAGGCTTTCCGGCAACTTGAAGGCGATATTTTCAATAGGCCCATCAAGCCCTTCCACGTGGGTGCTACCAAGCTCGCCAATGCGATCAACCAAGCCTGTGACCAGTTCCTCAGGTGCCGAAGCCCCAGCCGTGATTCCAATGGTGCGCGCGCCTTCAAGCCAGGCAGGGTCAAGCATGCTGGCGTCATCAACCAGATAGCTCGCTACCGAAAGCTCGGTGCCCAAATCGCGCAGGCGGTTTGAGTTTGAGCTGTTTTCGGCCCCCACCACCAGAATGACATCTGAAATTTCAGCTAGTTTGCGGACCGCATTTTGGCGATTTTGGGTGGCGTAGCAAATATCGCGAATATCGGGGCCTTTGATGGCCGGAAAGCGGGCTTTCAAGGCATCTATAATTCCGCGTGTTTCATCTACGCTGAGGGTTGTTTGGGTCACATAGGCCAACAATTCAGGGTCCTGCACGTCCAATGCCGCCACATCGGTTTCATTGGTGACCAACAGTACGCCGCCGGGTACGCGGCCCTGCGTGCCCTCGACTTCCGGATGACCCGCGTGACCGATCAGTACGACCTGGCGGCCTTTAAGCGCGTGGTTCTGGCCTTCGCGATGAACCTTTGAGACCAGCGGGCAGGTTGCATCGATGACGGGCAGGTCTCGTTGTGTGGCCTGTTCTTCCACGGCTTCGGATACGCCGTGGGCGCTGAACACGGTGGTTGCGCCATCGGGAATCTCCGATACCTCATCCACAAAGACCGCCCCCTTGGCACGCAGGGTTTCAACCACGTGTTTGTTGTGGACGATTTCATGGCGAACATAGACAGGGGGGCCGTACTTGCTTAATGCCCGTTCTACGATTTCAATGGCACGCTCAACGCCGGCACAAAAGCCGCGCGGTTGTGCCAGTACAATGCGGAAATCGAGATTTGAATTGTTGGCCATGATTGAGGCGACCTGACGATCGTTATTGTGATGCTGTGGGCTGTATATTGATATCCGACTTGTGACCGCTTTGGCTCCGTCCGTCCAGTTATATGTTAATTGCGGACATCGTATTTGCCAACATCATGAGATGGTATTTGCTGGTATTAACCAGCGTGTAAGGCGAGCGGGAAGGACAAAATTCTATTCAGGATTCTCAGTAGTTTGGTGATTTGCGCTGGCCCATTAAGCGGAGTGTGCTATTTTTGCAACAATTTTTGATAACAATTTGCTAACCATAGTGACGCAACACTGTGACAACCCTTGCACAGCGCAAGGAGGTGAGGGGGGGGATAACCCGCAGAAAACCAACCATTTATAGGAAGGTCACCTCTATATCCATGTGTTGTAAAAGCAGGTTAAGTCATTGGAGAGCGAGAACAATTTCCCTTTTCGGGTAATTGGGGCTTTTCCTCAAAACAGTGTTATGAGAATATCCATCAACGAGAAACGGCAAAAAACAGTGAAGGCTCGGCGTAACTTGAAAATCCATAACATGCTCTCATCAAATATGAGCACACGGCCTCGTACGGCTGTGATTGCTTTTGGAGTCCTGATCGGCTTGGCCACAGGCACAAGCTCAGCCATTGCAGCGTCTGGACCTCATCCCAGCCTGAATCAATATTCAGCCGATTTTCTGGCGGAAAACCCGTATCCAGATTCTGATTTCCCGATCATGGAAATTGCTGACGTTGGCGGTATGGCGGACGAAGACGGTGAATACCTGATCCAGGTTCAACTGGCCCAGGCTGAAGACGATGTGAACGATCCGTTTGAAAGTTTCAATCGCGCCATGTTTGGTTTCAATGAAATCGTTTATGACGGCGTGCTCGGACCTGTGGCGGATGTCTATAACGTATTGCCGACAGAAGCGCGGACCATTGTCAGCAGCTTCTTCTCAAATCTGGGCGAGCCCATTGTCTTTATCAATGATTTGCTACAGGGCGAATTCGAACGCGCTCTGACTACATTCACCCGGTTTAGCATGAATACGGTGTTTGGATTTGGCGGACTGGCCGATGTGGCGACAGCCGCTGGCATCGAAGGTCACGACGAAGATTTTGGTCAGACCCTGGCTGTTTGGGGCGTGGACGAGGGCTTCTATCTGGTTCTGCCGGTCCTGGGGCCCAGCAATCCACGTGATGCGGTTGGTCGATTCCTGATCGATAGCATGGTGGATCCGGTCAATATTCAATTGGACAACCATGGCGAAGATGATTTGATGGTTCCACGTGCCGTGGGTACCGGGTTTACGGAATTCGCGTCAATTCGTGATGAGCTGATAACCCTGAAAAAGAATTCAATCGACTACTATGCAGCCATTCGAAGCCTCTATCGCCAAAAGCGTGAGATTGAGATTTCAAACGGTGAGGGCATGGACATTCCCCCCATTCCGGATTTTGAATTCAGTGATTATCCTATTGATGATACACCCGCCCCAGCCTTGGGTACGACCGATGATGGCGACACGGAAGACAATGGTGAGGTGTCTGCGTTACCGTCGGCATCGCTGGACAGCTACAGTCTGGTTCTGGATCCATTCTCCACCGCGTTCGATCCGGCTCGCCATGGCGATGATGTCGGGGATGCTGATGCAACTGCTACGGAATCAGGCTGGCAGGCAGAAGTCATTCTGGTAACAGCACCGCGTTGATATTTTACCTGCATTTCAATTGATTCAATGTTGTAGAATTTCTTTGTAACACACTGATATTAATCACGCTTTACGAATAACTCTTGACATTTCGCGAAATTTGAGTATCTTTTCTCTGTCAGCGCCCATTGTGGGCTGACAGACGACTGGCCTGACCATTTCGGTAGGTCTAACACATACGTAACCGGCCGAACCCGTTCCGGGGTGGTTTGATTGTTACGGTACTTATTGCTCAACGGAGGATAAGATATGACCGCCAAGTTTCCCGCTTACTAATCCCTGAATATGTGCGTGCGTGTAATCGCATAGCACAGGTCGTTGTCTGGGTTTCTCTCAGATCGGCCACACTGTATCAGCTGACGCACCGTTGGCGAGAACACGAAGAATTGGGAGAGTAAGACATGTCAAAAACCTATTTACCGCAGCTGACCGTTGATGGCGGACTGACGAATTATTTTCAGGCAGTCTGGAAATTCCCCATCCTGGACAGGGATGAGGAATACATGCTGGCCGAACGCTTCCGCAGTCACGGTGACAGCAACGCAGCCCACAAGCTGGTCACGTCGCATTTGCGTCTGGTGGCCAAGATCGCCATGAAATTCAAGGGCTATGGTCTGCCCATGGCTGATCTGGTGTCTGAGGGCAATATCGGCCTGATGAAGGCCGTTAAGAAATTCGAGCCGGAGCGGGGCTTCCGTTTGTCCACCTATGCTATGTGGTGGATCAAAGCCTCGATCACCGAGCACATTCTTAAGTCGTGGTCATTGGTGAAGCTGGGTACGGTGGCGTCGCAGAAGAAGCTGTTCTTCTCGCTGCGTGGTATCAAATCACGCCTGAACATCATGGACGGTGGTGAGCTGACCAACGAACAGGCCGATAAGGTGGCCGAAATCACCGGTGTGGCCAGCCATGACGTAAAACACATGAACCAGCGCCTGGCGGCCCGCGATTATTCGCTGAATGCGACCGTGGGTAACGAGGACGATGGCACCGTAGAATACCTGGATACGCTGGTGGATGGCGGATTGACGCCGGAAGCCCGCCTTGCCACATCGGAAGAGTTCTCCGCGCGCAACTCGCTGCTACAGGATGCATTGGCCGCTTTACCGGACCGCGAGCGGGAAATCTTCACCGAACGCCGCCTGAGCGATGATCCCAAGACCCTTGAAGAGCTGGGCGGGGTGTACGGCGTCAGCCGCGAACGCATCCGCCAGCTTGAGGTCCGCGCCTTTGATAAGGTCAAGAATGCAATTCTGGACGCAGCTGGCGAGAATGCGCCGGATTTGTTGAGCGCGCTGACTTAAATCGTCCATCCAAACCTTAAATATGAAAAGCCCGGCATGTCAGAGTGCCGGGCTTTTTGTTATGGGGGGGCAGATATGAAATGATATTCACCAAAACGCCTGCTGATGACCCAGAGCGAAATTTCTTCCATCGGTGGTGAGGCTCGTATACGGTTTGCTGCGATATGAATACCATTCGGGAAATATAGGATAATAGGAAGCATTATGCAGCAGGACCGGCCCAATATTGTATTGATCTTTGTCGATAATCAGCCTGCCAATATGATGGGTTGCTCGGGCAATGACGAAATTCACACACCGAACCTTGATCGTCTTGCATCAAAGGGAACCCGGTTCGCCAACGCCTTTTGCCCCAATGCCATGTGCTCGCCCTGTCGCGCTTCGGTGCTGACGGGCCTTATGCCATCACAGCATGGTGTCCATACGTGGATTGATGAAGGGGTTATGGATACATGGCCCGATAACTGGAATGCGATTGACGAATTCCGTAGCTTGCCCAAGCGCCTGCTTGATGATGGCTACGACACGGCATTGTTTGGAAAATATCATCTGGGTCTCGCCGATGAACCACAAAACGGTTTCAAGAAATGGGTGACCATGCAAATCGGGCACGTGCAGTCCTTTTATGACAATTTGATGATCGAAAACGGCAAGAGCTTTGTGCATCCGGGCCATTCGGTGGATTTCTTCACCGAACGCGCCGTCGATTATATTGAGGACAAGGCCGCCACGCCGGAAGAACCATTTTTTATGTTTCTGACGTACCCTGCACCATACGGGCACTGGCCGTCCATTCAGGGCGAGCCAACCAACCGGTTCGCCGACAAGTATCGCGACACCCCGTTCAATTCGGTACCGCGCGAAGGGGTCAGTGATGAGCTCATGGACTGGCTGCGTGTGCGTCATGAGAGAGTTAAAGATGAATACCCAAGCTATGTTGAATATCTTATTAAGATGCTCAATGACATGCCAACCCTGCGCAATTATTACTCACAGATGAGCATGGTTGATTCTGGTGTCGGCAAGGTTCTCGGCGCACTGGAAGAACACAACCTGGATGACAACACGCTGGTTATCTATACCTCTGATCATGGCATGTCCCTTGGCGAGCACGGGTTCTGGGGGCACGGTGAGGATACATGGCCGTCCAACACCCACCGCGAAGCCAACCACATTCCGCTGATCATCAAGTCGCCGGCTCAATCGAATGGTGGCCAAACCAGCGAGCAGATGGTCGGCACGATCGATCTGTATTCCACCGTACTGGACTACACCGGATCGGACGGCCCGGACCCGGCGGAAACCTCATCACAGAGCCTGCGCACACTGATCGATGACCCGGACGCAGACTGGCGCGATGCCGTCTTTATGGAGCAGGAAGAAACTCGCTCGATCCGGACCCGTCAGTGGCTGTTTATGCAGCGTTACGGCCCAACGGATTTTGACTTCCACAATGAACTGTACGACTTAGAGGCCGATCCCGGTGAACGCAACAACCTTGCCGAAGATCCCCAATTTCGCTCCGTCGTCGACACCCTGACAACGCGCATTACCGAGCAGTTCGAGAAATTCTCCAATCCGAAATGGAACCTATGGAACGGCGGTTCCGTGAAATCGAATTCGGGTAGGCCATTTTTATGGCGTGATGTATGGGGCGAAGACTGGAAACCCACGTTCTGAATAGATGTGTGATTCAAGCCATCGTCTGATTTGTCGCGGCTCGTTGCGGGGCGATAGCGGAAGTTTGGAGCACGGCGAAATCACGCCTGTTTTCGGGCGCTAAGGGGCAGGGAAGGCGTTTTAGCCGACCACACGTTTAGCGGCTCCCCAGGCGTCTTCAAGGGCGTCCAGGCTCATGTCCTGCGGTTGATTACCCTTAGCGGCTACGTCTGTTTCCAGTTGGCGGAAACGGCGCTCGAACTTGGCGTTGCCGTGGCGAAGGGCGGTTTCCGGATCAATACCCAGCTGACGCGCCACATTGACGCAGGTGAACAACAAATCGCCAACCTCGTCCTCAATCCGGTCAGGCTGGCGTTGCGCCCGCGCCAGTTCCTCGTCCAACTCGTCCAGCTCCTCACGGAACTTATCAATCACCAGGCGGGCATCGGCCCAATCAAACCCAACCCGTGCCGCGCGTTTCTGTAACTTGAACGCGCGGGTCAGCGCGGGCAGGGCAACGGGCAGGTTGGCCAGCACGCTGGTGTCTTCCTCTTGGCCGGTTCTTGCTGCCTTTTCAGCACGCTCACGCGCTTTGGTGTCTTCCCATGATGCGGTTTGGGCTTCGGCATCTTCGATGATCTGGTCGGCAAATACATGCGGATGGCGGCGGATCATTTTGTCCGATATGGCATCGGCCACGTCACCCACATGGAACAGATCAGATTCTTCGGCAATGCGACCATGGAAGACGACCTGTAATAACAAGTCACCGAGTTCGTCTCGCAAGTCCGTCATATCACCACGCTCGATGGCGTCGGCAACCTCATAGGCTTCTTCGATGGTGTAAGGTGCGATGGTCTCGAACGTCTGTTCCACATCCCACGGACATCCGGTTTCGGGTGTGCGCAGCTGTTTCATAATATCCACCAGCCGTAAAAAGCTGGCCGCCATTTGGGTGTCGGGTGATTCAGATGCCATGAAATTCTCTCCGTGATAAGACCATGGCGAAGCATGAAGACTTTATCCGAACGATCAAGTTCCAAATCTGATGGGAGGGCAATTGGGCGAAATCAACCCGGATTTAGATGGCAAGTCTGAGCGGGGTTGAGCCAGTGCATTAAGAGCGGAATGGCTATCCATAACGTACATTATACGAATTATGTGCGCATAATGTATATTATGGAAAATTAAATTATATATTGTATAAACAATGACTTAGATGTGTTATATAGTTTATTTTAATAAATATGAAACTCACACTTATCCGACGTGTATCATCATCCCGTCGTAGGCTGGTTCTACCCTATCCGGTAAATCTTTACGAAGTGTTTCGTAGTCCAGCGCCAAACCCAGGTGCGTTATAATGGCGCGTTTCGGGTTGATCCTCTCGATCCATTCAAGGGCTGTGGAGACACTGATATGGGTTGGGTGATCAAACGTGATGGGCGCGCCGAGGATCCATGTCCCTACCCCGGCCAGTGCCTCAAAGGACGCTTCCGGCATATCTTTCACATCGGTGCTGTAGGCTATATCGCCAAACCGGAAACCCAGTGTTCTGGAAAACCCGTGGTCCTGATCCATAGCCTGAATGGGTATGGAGCCGATTGAGAACGTATGGTCCGGCGCAATCACATGGGGGGTTAGTACAGGCCTGAAGTATGATGGTGGCGTGCCATCCGGCTTAGGTGGCATAGGGTCCAGCACATAGCCAAAACGGGCTTCAACATCGTCCATAGAAGTCTGATGGGCGTACAGATCAATGGGTGCTTTCATGGCCCGATTAATGCCCCGAATATCATCGATACCATGTACATGATCGGCGTGGGTATGGGTCAATAATACACCGTC
The DNA here is from genome assembly GCA_018662225.1 of Rhodospirillales bacterium. GTDB lineage: Bacteria > Pseudomonadota > Alphaproteobacteria > Rhodospirillales > Casp-alpha2 > JABJGO01. The sequence goes on from JABJGO010000055.1 coordinate 66,096, forward strand.
CAGATGCTCAATCTCATGGCGCAATAGCTGTTCTCGCAAGTCTGGTGAGGTGTCGACCAGGACGGTTGTTTGGTCGTCTTCCACTAAAATAGACGGCCTGGTGCGTCTGTTTTTAGGGTTATGGGGATCACATTTACCCCATCCCAGGCCAACCCCCGGCACACCGGTAGAACCGCCAGAACCGAGGATTGTCACCTTCATTGCGATGTGGCCTGTTGTCGCCAGCGTTCCTGAAAGACACGCGCGCGCCAGAATAAGCGGTAGAAGTTCTCGGTTGTCTGTTGGGCAAATTCATCGTGATCAATACCCAGCATATCGGCCAGATAGGCCGCCGTATGGGCCGTGTTGGCGGGCTCATTGCGTTTACCCCGGTTGGGTACCGGCGCCAGATAAGGCGAGTCTGTTTCCACCAAAATACGGTTCAGTGGCACCACAGCCTTGACCGTGTCCCGGATGTCCTGGGCGTTCTTGAACGTGAGAATACCGGACAGTGAGATATAGAATCCTAACGCCAAAACCCGTTGGGCCAATTCCCGGGACGCCGTAAAGCAATGGATCAGGCCCGGAAACGGGGCTTGCGCGTATTCTTCTTCCAGAATGCGGATGGTCTCAGTATCGGCATCCCGTGTATGAACGATGATGGGCAGCTGGGTTTCCCGTGCCGCACGAATGTGGGCGCGGAACAGGGTTTCCTGTGTATCGCGCGGGCTTTGGTCGTAATAGAAATCCAGCCCGGTTTCACCAATGCCCACCACTTTCGGGTGATTGGAAAGCCCGACCAGTTGCTGCACGCCCACATGGGGTTCTTTTTCGGCTGAATGCGGGTGCACACCAACCGAGCAAAAGATATTGTGATTGCGCTCTGCAATACCGCGAACGCGCGGGAATTTGGCGATCTGGGTACAGATCGTCACCATGGTATCGACGCCCGCCTCGGCGGCACGGTTCAGCACATCACCGAAATCAGGTTCGAAGTCGTCGAAATCCAGATGGCAATGGCTGTCGACCAGCATTATCCGTTGTCCTCATTGTTCTCAGCATCCTCAACAAGGCGCGGGAAGACCCCTTCCGGCTTGGGCAGTTCAGTACCGCTTTTCAGGGCTTGCGCAGGGCCTGATGCCTCAAACGAGCGATGTTCAGGTGCGATAGACAGCTGATCCAGCATACGCCCACAGCTTTCCGGCATATAAGGTTGCAGGATAAGCGCCACGTGGCGGATGACTTCGGCCAGCGTATAGAGAACCTGTTCCATACGGACCGGGTCTTCTTTGCGCAATTTCCAGGGAGCCTGATGGTCCACGTAGGCATTTGCCGCCCGAATGACCAACCAGACGGTTTCCAGCGCCTCGTGAAAGGCCTGCGCGTCCATGTGAGCGCGAACCTGTTCCAACAAATCATGGGCACTGCCCAGCAGCTTCTGATCGTCGGCTGTGAACGCGGCTTCATCCATGGCTGGCACGCGGCCATCACAGTTTTTGGCGATCATGGACAACACGCGTTGCGCCAGATTACCCAGATCATTGGCCAGTTCGCTGTTGGCGCGACCGATCATGGCGCGATGGGAGAAATCACCATCATTACCAAAGGGTACTTCGCGCAGCAGGAAATAGCGCACCTGATCCAGCCCGTAGCGGTTAACCAGATCAATCGGATCAATCACATTGCCCAGTGATTTGGATATTTTCTCGCCTTCATTGGTCCACCAGCCGTGCGCATAAATGCGTTGCGGTGGTGCCAATTCGGCGGCCATCAGGAAGGCGGGCCAGTAGATCGCATGAAAACGCAGGATATCCTTACCCACCATATGCAGATTAGCGGGCCAAAAGGCCTTGAATTTGTCGCTTTCCAGATCAGGATAGCCCGTCGCGGTGATATAGTTCGTTAGCGCATCCATCCACACGTACATGATGTGGTCATCATCGCCCGGAACCGGAATGCCCCATTTGAAGCTGGTCCGTGACACGGACAGGTCATCCAGACCACCCTTGATGAAGCTTTTGACCTCGTTCATGCGGGATTTGGGCATCACGCAATCGGGGTTTTCGTCATACCATGCCAACAATCGATCGCCCCAGTTGGACAGCCGGAAGAAATAGCTGGGCTCTTCCACCCACTCCACTTCCGCGCCCGATGGCGCGACGAAGGCCCCGTCGGCGTTCTTGGTGAGTTCACTTTCCGCGTAATAAGCCTCGTCACGAACCGCGTACCAGCCGGCGTATGAGCCCAGATAAATTTCGTCGCGCTCGAGCAGGCGTTTCCAGATGTCCTGACAGGCCTTTTTGTGGCGCTCTTCGGTGGTGCGGATAAAATCATCGTGGCTGAAACCCATGAAATCCGCCAGATCGCGGAAATTTTGGGAAACCTTGTTGGTGAAATCCTGTGGCGCTACACCGGCGGCCGCAGCAGATTTTTCGACCTTTTGGCCGTGCTCGTCGGTGCCCGTCAGAAACATCACATCGAAGCCATCCAACCGTTTGAACCGCGCCAGCACATCGCACGCCAATGTGGTATAGGCGTGGCCAATGTGCGGTGAATCGTTCACGTAGTAGATGGGCGTTGTGACGTAAAAACGCTTTGCTTCGGCCATGAGGGCGTCCGTTCGTTGCGGGATAATATGGTTTACCGAGCTCCGACCTGGCCCAGGATATGAAACACGTTCAATATTACCTGTTTGCGGTCAAGGTTTGCGCCGTCGGCCCGTTCCATCAGACGCGTGATCTTTTCCCACACCTCCAGCCAGCGATCAAGCGCCGCAAGCGATGCCAAGCGTGCATTCATGGCATTCTCCGGGCCATTTATGGCCCCGGCTGCGCCCCCGGTCGCCGATTCCCGGATAACCTGAGACAGTATCCAGTGCAGTAAATCACGGGCTGTGCGAAAGGCGGCTTCGGCTTCTTTGCGGGCCAGCTTGTCACCCAGCTTGTGTACCTTTTCCATATTCAGCGTGGGCAGGTCGCCGAGCAGATCCATGAGTTCACGATGCACCTCAAGCCCGCCTTCATCCGCCAGTTCCAGCGCCCGGCCGATACTGCCGTCCGATAACTGGACCAAGGTATCACGATCCGTCGGGTTTAAATCCGGTGCATATCGTTCTAACAACGTGCTCACATGACCATCAGATAGCGGGTTTAATGACAACCGCCGACACCGTGACCGGATGGTCGGTAGCAATCGTCCCGGACTGTGAGAAACAAGTAGTAACAATGCTCTGGATGGTGGTTCTTCAAGTACTTTAAGAAGTGCATTGGCCGCATTTGCGTTCATTTCATCTGCCGCATCCACGATCACAACGCGCCAGCCCCCTTCCCCCGGCGTTAGCCGTAAGAAGCCGTTGACCTGACGCACATCATCCACGGCGATGGCGGTTTTGCGGGCTTTCTTTTTGTCGTCTGTCCAGGCTCGCTCAATGCCTAATAAATCTGAGTGGCCGTGCGCGGCAACGCGTTTGAAGACGGGATCGTCCGGGCTAACGTAGAGGCCACCAGCTTCTTCGAATTCGACCTCTTCTGCCGGTAACGCACCAAACAGACCGGCATCAGCAGAAATCACAGGCGCTTCGACGGATTGTTTGCTTGCTTTCAGCACGTGACGCGCAAATCGGTATGCAAGATTGGCCTTGCCAATGCCCTTGGGGCCGGTAATCAGCCATGCGTGGGCCAATCGCCCGCTCTCAAACGCTGTTCTCAGCTCAGCTTCTGCCGCTTCGTGGCCACACAAGAAAGCGTTATCGCGGGCCTCGGGCGGAAGATGCTCGTTCAGATCGCTCATTACAGGTTGTCTCTCTGGCGATCTCTCAGATGCGCGCTCACCGCTTTGACGATCTGGTCGGATACGGTGCCCGGATCCTGCTCTGCGTCAATAACATAGCATCGCTCGGGGGCGGATTTTGCAATATCCAGGAATCCGGCTCTGACCCGTTCGTGGAAATCGCTACCCATTCGTTCGTAGCGGTCTTCACCGCTGCTGTCTTCGCCGGCATTTCGTTTTCCGGCCCGAACCAGTCCGGTTTCCACCGACACATCCAGAACCAGCGTCAGATCAGGCGTCAGGTCACCCGTGGCAGCCCGGTGGATGCGCTTGATGATGTCGCGGTTGAAGCCGTGGGCGTAGCCCTGATAAGCCATCGTGGAATCCGCATATCGGTCGCTGATCACCCATTGAGCACTTTTCAGTGCAGGTATGACCGTATTCGCCAGATGTTCGGTGCGTGCCGCATTGTGCAGCAAGACCTCGCTGATGGGTTGCCAGCGATCAACGGCACCTTCCACCAACAGGCTGCGAATAAGCTCGGCTGATGGTGCGCCGCCGGGTTCGCGCGTGGTGATGGCTTCAATGCCTTGAGTCTCGAGCCACTGGGCAAGCATCTGCACCTGCGTGGACTTGCCGCTGCCCTCACCGCCTTCAAACGTTATGAACTTGCCGTATTTCACCTTGGTGCTCACCGCACATCACTCCGGAATTTGGAAATTAGATATTACCAGATTCACCCCAGAGCAGAAAGTCTATGGCGGCACCCAGCCGACCGACCAGCCCCAGTGCGCCCACATCGGCCCCGGCAAGGAGCGGCACAATGATGGTTTTTTCATCAGGGGCCGTGATTTCCAGGCTCGCGATGGGGGTTCCGGCTTTGATAGGGGCCGGGATCGGGCCCTCATACTTGATCGTGACCTTCATGCCCTTACGTGCCTTGCGTGGCATGGTGATAACCACGTCCCGATCAATAACCAGCGGTACACGACCGGCGGTGCCGAGCCATACTTCGGCTTCGGATACCACATCGTTTTCGGCAAAAAGCGCGTAGTTATTGAATTCACGGAAGGCCCAGTCCATGAGCCGTTCGGATTCAGATGATCGCTCTTTCTTACTGTTCAAACCATTGACCACAGCAATGATACGACGCCCGTTACGCTCGGCACTGGCGGTCAACCCGTATCCCGCTTCCGAGGTATGGCCCGTTTTCAATCCATCCGCGCCAATTCCCTTATATAGCAATGGGTTACGGTTCGTTTGCCGGATACCGTTATAGGTATACTCAGTCACTGCATAGAAGTGATAATACTCAGGAAATTCATTGATGGTCTTGAGCGCCAGTATGGCCAGGTCATGGGCCGTCATGTACTGGTCCGGATCAGGCCAGCCCGTAGCATTGGCAAAGTTGCTGCCGGTCATGCCGATTTCCCGGGCTTTGGCGGTCATGGCTTCCGCGAAGGCAGGTTCGCTGCCCGAAATACCTTCGGCAACCACGATACAGGCATCGTTGCCGGACTGAACAATGATCCCCATCAGCAACTCTTCCACACTGACCCGTGAATTTGGATCCAGGAACATGGTAGAGCTGCCGCTTTTCGCCCCACCCTTGCGCCAGGCATTCTCACTGACCCGGAAAGTATCTTCCATTGACAGGTTACCGTCGCGAAGCTGACTGAACACCATGTAGACCGTCATCAACTTGCTCATGGATGCGGGCGGCATGCGCCTATCGGCATTCTTGTCGAACAGAATCCGGCCTGTTGTGGCGTCGATGATGACGGCCTCGCGGGCAATGGTTTCGATGGCCAAAACCGGTGATGTCCAAAAAGTACACAACGCGGCCATGGCAAAACCGGCGATTACAAAAAAACTACGTATGCAGGTCTTCATTCCGTTTACGGTCCTTCTTGGCTGATCATTGATCACGTTCAATATCCTATTCCACGATAATTCGGGCGTTTGGATAACCCGCTGACATCACTTGACCCAGCAGCATATCGGCGTCCGCGACATTGATAATGGGGCCGACGCGAACCCGGTAAAGGTCTACATCATTGACCAGAACTTGCGAAATCTGCGCGTCGCCAATGGCCGACAGGGTGCTATAGACGCGGCTTGCGTTTTCGTATTGAGAAAACGCCCCGGCCTGAATGAAAATACCGGTGTCAGTTACCTGAACCATCTGTATCTCTTGTACTTGGGGCTCTTCCGGTGCGGCGACGGATTCGAGGGCAGGCTCCGGTTCAGGGGCGGCGATGGGTTGAGTATCCACCGTATTGTCAATTGGGATTTCGACAGGTGATTCGATGGGCGCCTCGGCCACCACAGCCCCTTCCGGCGGAGTCAGGGATTGGGTGTCCACAGCCGTGGCTGGTATACTGTCCACTGTAATGGGTGACCCCACTTCGGCGATTGTGGCGTCGCCTCTCAGCTTTCGAGCCAACGCCTTACTTTCGGCAGCCAGAATACGAACCCGTACCTTGGCAACGCCATTAGTCTGAAAGCCCAGCAACTGCGCGCCCTTGCGGGATATATCAATGATCCGGCCCTTGGCGTAGGGGCCCCGGTCATTGATGCGAAGATTGAGCTTGCGCCCATTCTCCAGATTGGTGACCTCGACCCAGGTGGGCAACGGCAACGTTCGGTGTGCGGCCGTCAGCGCATTCATGTCATAGGTTTCACCGTTCGCGGTCATTTTGCCGTCGAAATTAGGGCCATACCACGATGCGATACCTGTTTCATCGTACTCATAATTCACCTTTGGATAATACCAGGTCCCCGAAATTTCGTATGGGTTACCCACTTTATAGTAGCCTGACTGCCCGTCAGCCTGCTTACTGACGATCTTGGCTGTATGGATCAGGAACTGTGATTCTGCGCAGGCACCGAGCGATAGAATGCCCAAGGCCACTGTCAATCTGCGTAGAAACACTGAAATCCTCATCAATTTCCCCTATTGGGACCGAAGGCGGTCTAAAAGTTTGAGCGATGGATAGGAATCCGGTGGCAGGCCGACGGAAATCTGATAGGCCCGAATGGCTTTTCTGGACATAGGTCCAATGACACCGTCGGCACCACCCGTATCAAATCCGCGTGCGGTCAACAGCACCTGCAACTCGGTGGACTGGTCCCGCGACATGGGTTTGTCATCGGCTGGTGGTTGTTTCACAAGCCCACCTTTGCCCACAAATCGATCTGATAAATGGCCGACAGCAATAGCGTAAAATATTGAGCGATTCCAGGTCATTATGGCATCAAAGTTCGCGTAAACAATGAATGCTGGGCCACGGTATCCGGACGGCACCAGAATGGACCCTTCAATGTCTACGGTGGGCAGGTTCTGGCCACCAGCCTTGCGCACGCCAAGTTGCTGCCACTGGGCCAACGTCTTCCGGGTATCCTGACCAGCCAGTGCAAAATCAAAGCCTTCGGGAAGCTTTACTTCACGGCCCCAAGTCAGGTCCGGGCTCCAGCCTGACCGAGACAGGTAGTTCGCGGCGGATGAAAAGGCATCATCCAAACTGCCCCACAAATCACGCCGTCCGTCCCCGTCCCCATCAATGGCTGAGTCCAGATAGGTTGTGGGAATGAATTGAAAGTTACCCATGGCACCGGCCCAAGAGCTTTTCACATCCACCGGGATGTCACCGTCGCTCATGATTTTGAGGGCGGCTAGCAACTGGGCGCGGAAAAATGCGGCCCGGCGTTCATCATGGGCCAGCGTGGCCAAAGCGCCCACTAGCGGGAATGCGCCGAAATACTGTCCGAAATTGGTCTCTAGTCCCCAGAAAGACACCAAAAAACGAGGCTGAACGCCAAATTTGGCTGATACCCGGTCCAGCAAGGCTTTGTGTTTGATGAGAAGTTCTTTGCCCTTGGCCACGCGCTGGTCGCTGATGGCACCAGACATGTATTTGGAAAACGTCAGACTGAATTCCGGCTGGCGTCGGTCCAGTTCAATGACCCGCTCAATAGGCACGACACCATCAAGGGCGCTTTGAACCACGCCCGCATTCAAGCCTTTGCCCAAGGCTTCGGATTCAAGAGCAGATAGCCAGTTGGCGAAATCATTATTTGCAGAAGCAGGGCTTAAACTAGCCCACACCAATGCGAAAGACCCAAGAAGCCCCGCCGCGAATTTAAAATGGCCCATGCCCTGTCCCGTCATGTGTTTCGTACAACAGAACTTTTGCCACACCTCGGTGATTGCAGCAAACGAGGGCGAACCAAGACGCATTAGGGCGCTGGAATAAGCGCGTCCGTTTTTCCAGTCACGTAGTAAGCGGTAAGTCCCGCTATTTCCACCAGCGTTCGGGCCAGCCCCTTCAAACCGCTGCGCAGATTAAGCGGTGGGTTTGGTGTATTTCCAATAATCGTACCAAAATCAACAGGATAGGCGATAACATTAGGCCATTTAGCCATGCGAAAGACGCCCATGGCACGTGGCATGTGGGCGGCTGATGTAATAAGTATCCATGTTTCGCTGGGCTGTGGCTGCACCAGATCGAAGCTGTAAACAGCGTTCTCATAGGTGTTGCGGCTCTGGTTTTCAAAGGTGATGTTTTTCACGTTCATACCCAGTTTTTGGAGAATCGGCGCAACGAAGTCTGCTTCTTTCAAGGTCTGGTCGAATAGGTTGCCTGATCCACTGGTAAATACGTGCTCGGCGTTTGGGTACCTGTTGGCTAAATCAGCGAATGCCATAAGGCGTTCCACCGATCCATTGACAGAGGTTATCTCGCGGGCATGGGAAATATTAGCGTCCACCACACCGCCCAGCACGACAATGCCGTCAATCTTGTCCGGCAGCATCGGATTGGCAGGAAACCGGTTTTCCAGAAACATGGCTGTATAGCCACCCGTGGGTACAAGAAAGGCGAACAAGGCTAACGCACAACCCAGGCTCAAAAACACCTTGGCCCAGCGAAGCCAGTTTACCCACACCAAGACCGTACCCGCCATCAAAAGGACAAACAGAACCGTGCCCGGATCAATGAATATCCGTGCAATCTTAGAGGCGATGAAAAAAGCGGTGTCCATATTACCGGCTAACCCGCCAGCAACCCGGTTTCTTCGGGTAATCCCAGCATCAGGTTCATGTTTTGCACAGCTTGCCCCGACGCGCCCTTACCCAGATTATCCAGCACACCCATGATGACCACCTGACCGTGCTCATCGTTGCCGAACACATGCAGACGTAATTCGTTGGTGTCATTGAGCATTTCGGGATCGATCTTAACCATGCCTGTGGTATCACCGACACGGATAAACTGTCGTCCGGCGTAGTGTGATGACAGCGCATCATGTACGGCTGCCACCGACGGAGCGCCCGGCAATGCGCCTAACTGTATGGGAACCTGAACAATCATGCCCTGCCGGAACCGGCCTACGCTTGGCACGAACAACGGGCGCTGGCTTAACCCGCTCCACCGTTGAATTTCGGGGATGTGCTTGTGATCCAGGTTCAGGCCGTAAACCCGAAAGGCCTCATCGGTGAAATCGGGGGATGATTTGTCCTCAAACGCATTGATCAGGCCTTTGCCTCCGCCGGAATAGCCGGATACCGCATTAATCGTAACAGGCCAGTCTGCCGGGACAATCCCCTGCTCCACCAATGGATGGAGAATGGCGATGGACGCATTGGCGTAACAGCCGGGGTTTGTGACCCGGGTGGAGGCGGCAATGATGGCGTTCTGATCGTTTTTGTATTCCGGCATACCGTAAGCCCAGCCATCCGCCGTGCGGTGGGCGGTGCTGGCATCAATGACGCGGGTGGTATCGTTGTCGATCAGGCTGACCGCTTCGCGCGCGGCATCATCGGGCAGGCACAGAATAACCAGATCGGCATCGTTGAGCATTTCACGGCGGCGGTTCAGGTCTTTGCGTTCATTATCGGCCAGACGCAACAGTTCAACATCGTCCCGTCCTTCCAGACGGGTGCTGATCTGTAGCCCTGTGGTACCGGCTTCGCCATCAATGAATACGTTGAACGCTTTTGCGACCATGATTGCTCTCCTTAATCGGCGTTCGTATAGCCGATTAATTGAAGACAATCAACTAACGGGCAAGCACTCCAGCCGTACTTCCGTGCCATGAACAGAAGTGCTTTCGCCCATATCTGTTTTGCGGGCCATATGAACCACGTTGATATTTACGGCGCTGTCTTCACATTTAGCCCAGCGGCTTTTACTGCTGAGCAGTGTGCCTGCTGGAACGGCATCCGAAACATGGGCCATCAGGTCAATCTGTCCGGCATGGTTGGACAGTCGAACCGGCTGACCATCGGCCAGACCATGTTGGCTCGCATCGTCCGGGTTGATCATCACGGTCGCAGGCCCCATCAATCCTCGTACCCGCGCATCGTTGCCATAGCTGGAATTCATCAGGTGCTTGTCTGATGGTGACAATAGACGGAAGAACCCGTCCGCAGGTGCCGCGTCGGCTTGATGATGCGGTACACGTGGCAGACCATCTGCTTCGGCCGCAGCACTGGAAATCTCAATGCGACCACTGGGCGTTGCAAATTTACCGTCACCCCACAGGATTAGCGGCTCATCACTCACATAACTGTATCCAGCCTGCTTCAAACCCGCCCAATCCACAGGGGCACCGGACGCTTTGATGGTTTTATCGATAATATCTTGATCCGCCTCAAACAAGTCGTCGTCTGTGTAACCCATGGCAGTTGACAGCCGTCTGAAAATTTCCTGATTTGGTAACGAGTTACCCATAGGTTCCTGACATTTAACCTGGGGCGCGATGATGAGTTCAAAATACGAAACGTTCACATCATCGAACTCAAGAAAACTGGCCGCTGGCAGCACATAATCGGCGTAGTCTGCGGTATCGGTGGCAAAGCAATCCACCACCACCGTAAACAGATCATCGCGTGCCAGGCCTGATCGCATGAGGGCCTGATCAGGGTTAGAGGCAACCGGGTTACAGTTCCACACCATATAGGCCTGAATGCGGTCATTGTTTTGTAGCATCACAGGGATATCCATCTGGCTGACGGATGAAGCATCTTCTGCGCTCGGCTTATAAGCCGGTGACGCCCCGCCAGCACCGCCCATGGCGACGGTGCGGTTCAGATAATAGGCCCCGGTACCCGGTTTCCCGATATTGCCGGTAAAGG
>JABJGO010000056.1 GCA_018662225.1 Rhodospirillales bacterium
CAGCCCGTTACCAACACCAGCGGTGAATGGGATTACCGGGAACTGCTCACCCGACGCCGGGACGGTGACGACAGCTATCCGCTGCTTCCCGTCGCCACCGGTCCGGTCGACGACAGCGGCGCCTGGACCTGCAATATCAGCCCTGGCGATCTGTTGTGCTTTTCAGGCGCCCATCTCCACGCCAGCGTGCCCAACACCACGCCCCTCACCCGTTTCAGCACGGAGGTTCGCACGGTCTGCCTCGACGACCTGAACCATGGCCGCGCCGCCCCCGACCTGGATGGCGCCGCGCCAAGGCAACCACTTGAATGGTTCAACCGTATGGCGGACGGTACGCCGTTGGTTTCCGCCTAAGCCCTCAGGCCGCCGTCCACGGTGAGCGTGGTCCCCGACACAAACGAAGATTGATCCGATGCCAGCCACAACACAGCATTGGCTATATCTATGGGGTCGCCAATCCGACCAATGGGATGCTTGGCAACGGCGTCCGCAATGGCCGCATCCGTGTCACCACCTTGCCCCAGAGTCTGCATCAGCATATCGGTCATGATCCAGCCCGGGCACACTGCGTTGCAGCGAATGCCGTCGAGGCCGTGATCAACCGCCGTGGACCGCGTCAGGCTGATCACCCAGGCTTTCGATGCGTTATAGAGCGCCAGATTGGGGTCGGACACAAAGCCGCTGATCGAGCCTACGTTAACAATAACGCCGCCACCGTTTTCTCGCATGAGCGGCACAACGGTACGGGTGGCCAGAAACACCGCCTTCATATTGATGTCGGCCATACGCCTCCAGTCGTCGTCGGTTGAGGTCTCGACGGTTTCCTCAATCTCGATTCCGGCATTGTTGACCAGAATATCAACCCTCCCGTGGTCTTTGTGTGCTTTGTTGATCAGCGCATCGATGCTGGCGGAGTCCTGAACGTCAAGATGTTGCCAGTGCACGCCCGCGGGCAAGGGGGTATCCGGCTCACGTGTGCTTCCCGTCAGCACAATCGCGCCTTCCTGCGCGAACCTTTCCACTGTTGCCCGGCCCAGCCCCCGGCTGCCACCGGTTACAACGGCAATTTTATGAGTAAGCATGGATACGATTGTTCCCTTTAAGCACTGTTGTCACTGGCAGCAATGTCACCCAGCGCGGTGAGCACCTTGTGTTGCAGATCATGGACCGCGTGTTCGCTCAGGTACGTGCGGTCTTTATCAATAGCGAACCGGCCACGGCCGTACCCTTGACTATGCAGACCGCGTTGAACGCTTTCCACCAACGGGAAGTCTTCGCGCCTGACCACATCAACAAAGTCGATGACGGCTTGTTCTTCTTCTGTTGGGGTATCCGCACCCAGATACCATTCAATATTCTGGATGGTCTTTTCCGGGCCGTCAGGCACGTTGTGAAACACGGTCAGTTTGCCGCCGGGATAAAATTCAAAGGAAACGCCGGGGTAAAGATACCAGCCACCGAATTCATCAGCGCGTGGTGAGTCGCCGATATTTATATCGTAACCCTGCATATCGCCCCGATTGCCGGAGTTGTGGTGATGATAGGCACCGCGTACTTCGATGCGGTAATCGGTCATATCAAGGGCGTTCTGGGCCAGCGTGGGATGGGCCGGTGGGCAATGATAGCATTCGGAATAGTTCTCAATGACGTTTTTCCAGTTGGCCTTTACCTCGTAGGTCTTGGTGTAGGCTCGTTTCAGCTTTTCCGGCTCCGCGCAGAAGCTGCGGAATTCGTCGTTCATACCCGTGAGCTGGCTGGCCAGCGGTGTGGCGTTCGTATCAAGATTAAAGAAAATGAAGCCAAGGAATTCTTCGATCCGAACGGTGCTCAGGCAAATGCCGGACTTGTCGATCCCCACGCCGACGTCTTCGCCGGGGATGCGGATAAGCTCGCCCGAGAAATCATAGGCCCAAGCGTGATAGGGGCAACTGAGCAAGGTCTTGATCCGGCCTTCACCTTCCAGCAAGCGATGGGCGCGGTGCTGACAAACATTGTGGTAGCCGCGTAGTGTATCGCCCCGGTCGCGCAGGATGATGACACTCTGATCACCCACATCGCGCACCATATAATCGCCCGGATTTGCCAGCGTGCTCACATGACCAGCGTACAGCCATGTCTTAAAGAAGATCGCCGGGAACTCGCGACTGTAGATATCAGGGTCAAAATAGTAATGCCCCGGTATGGCATGCGATTGCTGCGGGTCTGATCCGAACTTGTCCAGCATGTGCGCCTCCGTTCTGCTGCTATACGCATATCACTAGACGCCCTTGGGGCGAAACATTATTCTGTACGGCTTTTCGCAATTTTAAATTATTAAAGGCGAACGCTATGAGCGTATCCGACCATATAAAAACCGTCACCTCCGCCAATCGTGAGGCGTGGCAAGAGGCCGCGCCTATTCACGCAAAACATAATCAGGCTGAGTTGATCAAATCTTACAGCCAACCGGGGTTTACGGAACTGGACGCCGTTGAGACCGAACGTCTGAAAGCACTCGGTGTGGCGGGTAAGGATGTGGCCCAGATTTGCTGTAACAACGGCCGCGAACTGCTGTCGGTCAAGAATATGGGGGCGGCTCGGTGTGTGGGCTTTGACGGTGCACAAGGTTTTATCGATCAGGGCCGCGAATTGGCCGCCGCCGGTGGGCTGGATGTGGAATTCGTGTGTACGGATATCTATGACATCGGTGACGAGTACGCGGCCCGTTTTGATATCGTCACCATCACCATTGGTGTGCTCAGCTGGATGCCCGATCTGGAGGCCTTTTTTGCGGTTGTGGCAAAGTTGATTCGGCCCGGTGGCGCATTGTTTATCTACGAACATCATCCCATGATTTTTATGATCGAGCCGGGGAAAGCGGGTGACCCTATCGTGTGGGAACTGTCATATTTCGACAAGGAGCCCTACGTGGAAACGAACGGTCTGGATTACTACAGCGGCGAAGAGTATGAGGCCAAACCAGCTACGTCTTTCACCCAAACCATGTCAGAGATCATTATGGCGGGTGTTAACAATGGATTGGCGGTTGAGCATTTTGAAGAATACCCTCATCATATCTCGAACACTTGGTACAACGTAGAAGCATGGGAGCTCGATTTACCCATGTGTTTCACATTGGTCTTTCGAAAAGGATAGAAGATGACTGATCAATCCACAGCACTTCAATACCTGCATGAGTTCCGTACCCGCTTGGAAGAATTACGAGTATCGGACGATGCACTGGCCCCCTTTGTGGATGGCTTGCAGGATGTTGAGGATCAACCGGACGGGAACGCGACCCATGATCTGGACCACCCGCTCATGGCGAGGCTGAACGGTGCGCTGGGTTCGGCTAAAGGTTCGCCCGCGTTGGTCGAGGCGGTAACGGCATTGGCTCATGAAGGTGGATTTTTTCAGGTCTATGAAGGCGAAGGCATCAACGCCACACAGGCCGATTATATGATCGGTAAACAGATCATTGGCCCCAAGGGGCGCTTGTCCCACGACAGCCTTCGCGCCGGTATTTTTGTACTGGCCCCTAATTTCGAATACCTCATGCATAGCCACGAAGCGTTGGAGCTGTACTACGTGCATTCAGGAAACATGCATGTACAGAACGGTACAGACGCTGAAAAACGTGCCGTGGGCCCGGGTGATTATTCTGTGACACCGTCCAGTGTTCCCCACGCGCTTCATATTGGTGATGAACCGGTGGTCATTCTGTACATCTGGACCGGTGCCCTGACGGCCCCCATTATGTGGTGGACCAAGGAAGACGATGGCAGTTGGACTCAGTCATTGGCGAAGGACCTTAAGTGATCGTGACGAGCAGGGCGATACCCCAGACTATAAGGGCGACGCCCACCATGCGGCTGATCCAGTGGCCTGCCGGGATGGTTTTTTCCAGCATGACAAACACCGCAATCCCGGCGATCCAATAGAGGTTCATGACGCCACCGAAAAACAACAAGCCCATCAGGAACCAACAGCAACCAACGCAAAAAGAACCATGCTCGACCCCCATACGGAACGCGCCACCAAGTCCGTTTCGCCAATGGGCAAGAATGAATTGCAGGGGCGATCTGCAATGACTGAGACAGGCCTGTTTAAGTGGGGTTAGCTGATACGCCCCCGCGGCGAGCAACAGGCCACCGCCCAGCACGACATTTGCGCTTTCCAGCATCGGTGACAGCAAGCTCAGGGTTTCCAGTCCCCATTGCGCCCCAACCGCCACCATGCTGAAGCCTGCCCAAACCACCAGGTAGGCCGATGCAAACAACGCAGTCGGCACGAACGGGTTCCCTTTTTCCTTTTGCTTGCGGTTCATCAGCGCGAAAAGCAGGACCATGGGAGCCGCCGAGGGCAACATCATGGCAATCATCATAACCCACCACATGACAAACATCAGACCAGCGTAACTAAAGCTCCAGACCGCCGGTGCCATGGTACCCATGTTGTCGGAACCTAAGCCGACCATCTCAAAGGCTGACATCCCCATGCCAGCCCCGGCCATGACATAGGCCCAAGACAATGCCACAACAACAGACAGCGCGCCCAGGACGATAACCCTGTCACGCTTGAGGGCGCTTTCCACCGCCCTGTCTATTGTTGTTACGGTATCTGACATGATAATTCCAAGAGCGGTCAGGCCACCCACTCAGGCCGCCCACTCAGCCCATTACACCATTCTGGTTCAAATGGACTTCGTTGAATTGAGCAAATCCGTCGTCCAGCTTCATGGCCATGGGGCCTTCTACCGTACAACTGCCTTTACCAGCTTCCATGACCCTGCATTCAATTCCTTTAGGCAGGTGTATCTGCGCCCGATGTTCATCGCCGCCAAAACCGATAATCGGCTCCGCGATGGTTTCGCACAGACCCTTGGCGACACCGTGTCCCGTCCGTTTATCCATATCCATTTCGAACAGGATGTCGGTGTAGACAGTGTCATGGAATGTTGTGCAGGTGGCGGTATAAACCGTGAAGATATTGGAAAACGGTTCTGCCTCCTCACCCATGGACAGCCTGTACAGCGCATCGCGTTGCGCCTCATCAGCATTTTCGTCGATGAAGATTTGGCACTTGCCATTCCCTTCAGGGATTGTTGCCGGCCAGTCATAAACCGCGCCCATTTTCAGGCCATCGAGTGATACGTCGCCAAAATGCCCCTTGTCGATCTTGAAGAAGCCAATGCCGCGACAATCGCCATGCGTTGGCTTTGCCTCGAACTGGCAGGGACAACTGTAGTCACAGTTGCAGTTGCCAAATTCCAGACCGTGAAGTTCCCAATCTACGTGTGCCATGTTTTATCCTCCTTTGTTTGCAGGCACTAGAGACGCCCACTTAGGGGCGTCCGTATTTTTCTTTATATTCATCAAAGGTGTGCGTCAGGCCGTTCGGGCCCCAGGCCACATTGGCCAGAGAACTATGCTTCTGACTGAGATCAAACTTAAGGTCAGACATTCCCTTGGCGAAACCGGATGCATTTTCGGCTTCATGGAAGACCCAGCCTTCGGGTAACACGGTCAGAATTCGTTGTTCTGTATCGGTTACTGGATTGCGAATGGGTTCAGCGTGAGCCCGGATAATGTCGCCAACTTTGATGCTGGCTTTCCTTGTTTTCAGGTTCCACTTCCAGTCTACATCCGTAAAGATCGGGTCATGGATCTGTTCGATAATAATACTAAAGATATTGAACATGGTACCGGCGGGTTGATCTTCGCCGGACAGAATATAGAAAATGGCTTCTGTCTGTTCATCAGATGTAATGCCACCGATGATCGGATGCATATGACCGCCGCCATGGTGAATGGCGCGCGGGAAAAAGAATGTTGCAACAACAATAAGGCCATCAAGTGAGACACCTTCACAGTGCCCCTTTGTTATCCTGAAGGCGACAATGCCTTCGCAAAGACCCATTGTGGGTGGTGCCATTGCTTCGCATGGGCACCCGTGATCGCAACTACAAAATTCAACGTACTCGGCCTCGATGGACCAGTCTCTACCAGCCATAACAACCCCCTTGGATAATTGATTCAAATAAGGAACCCGGTGGTTCCAAGTTAAATCCAATCGAAAGGTGTTGAAGGCTCGCGCGTTGTTTTCCGCACGTTCCGTTATGTTTTTATGGTTATTATATGCCCTATCTAACCCCATTAGATTGGAGACATTTTAAACGGGAAATCATTGCGATACGCTTCCCGGTATGAAAAGCCTGCGCCTGTTGGTTAAATAATGCAACTATCTTTTGTTGAGCAAATTTTTTGATCTGCCCGGAAAGCCTGAAACCTAAACGGCACAAACCCGCTGTGCAGTACTGGTCCTTAAGACTCTTGCGATGCCCCGATCAGATCGACGCGCACCTGGTCCAGGTGACCGGCGATTAGTTTTACGGCATTTTCCACCTGTCGGCCCCGAACGTATTCGTACAGTTGGCGGTGCTCTTTGTTGTATTCGGTAATGCGGGCAGGGGTGAGGATTTTTTCTCGCGCTTCGAACCACATGGTGTTGCCACGCACTTCGTTTACCTGACGGTACAACCACACCATAAGGGGGTTGCGCGTGCACTCGGCCAAGGCCAAATGAAAGGCTTCATCAGCAAGTGAGAATTGCCTGGGGTCTTGCGCGCTACTTTCCAGACGGTGCAGGGCCTCTTCCATTTTTTGCAGGTTTGATGCGCCGGCATTCTGCACGGCGAGTCGCGTCATATGCGGCTCAACTGAAAGCCGCACCTCCACCAGCTCGAGCGGGCTGGTCGCGATGGCGGCGTCATCCCGGTCTGTTTTGGGCTTGTGGATAACGAATGTGCCACTACCGATACGACGGCTGACCAGTTTAATTTCTTCCAGTTGCCGCAAGGCTTCCCGAATTGTGTTGCGCGAGGCATTGAACTGTTCAGCCAGCATCCGTTCCGGTGGCAGCTTTTCGCCGAAGGCAAGTTCACCCTGATGAATGGCTTGCCTGAGCGCCACAGCAATATTGGCCGAACTGCTGACAGCAGCGGCTGTGGTGGCTTGAAACTGGGCAATAGACGTGTTCACGAGTCTTCCTGATTGATGGGTTAATTGGCCGGACCAATTTTGCACCTTTATAAAAGTAGTTGTCAAGCTGAATAAAATGTGCTCTCAATATGCGCATCGGTGATAGGCCTAAACCTCAGAAGCACTCTATGGTTTAGCGGAAATCACCCAAGAATATAGATAAATTCTATAATGGTTCGAAATTGGTTGTATTAAACACAGGGGATTCGTCGTCTCAGGCGATCCTAAAGGGAGGTCCCATCATGGCAAAAGCCGCAAAGAAACCTGCTAAGAAGAAAGCGCCAAGCGCTGGCAAGACAGATCTGGAGCGTCACGTAAACGCACCCGGTCGTGACAAACTCGTCAAAGACGTTCGCAAGAAAATTAATGAACTGGATATTACCTATATTTATTTCCAGTTTGTCTCTGTCACCGGTCGTATCGTCGGTAAGGGTATTCCCGCTGATCACTGGGAAGCTGTTTCCAAAAAAGGCTTCCAGCTGGTTTATGGCTCAACCGCCAACCTGTTCACCGATCGCCACGGCGATTACATCGGTTACGGTCCAGAAGCTTCCGAGCTTGTTGGTATTGCCGATCCTGAAACATTTGTTCAGTTGCCCTGGGACAAGCGCGTCGCTCGCGTCTTTTGTACCTTGTTCCGTAATCGCGAAGAAGAGGTCGATCCCGGTGGTGCACTGACGTCTGATTGTCGCGGCAACTTGCGCCGGATTGCAGCAGATTTCAAAGCCAAGCACGGTATGGAAATGCGTTGTGGTACCGAGCCAGAAATGATGTGGCTGAAAAAAGGTGAAGATGGCCTGCCTGAAGGCGGTTTCTCCAAGCCTAACTGTTACCACATTGATCAGTTCGAAAGCCTGCGCCCTGCCTTTATGAAGGTTATCGAGTATTCGCAAGCTATGGGCCTCGACATGATCCAGGGTGATCACGAAGATGCGCCAGGCCAGTTGGAATTGAACTGGATGTATGATGATGTTCTGCGTAATGCGGATCGTCTGACCACATACCGTCAGATTTGTGCGCAAGTGGCGCGTGAAATGGGTATGATTGCCTGCTTCATGACCAAACCATTCATGGGCGTTTCAGCATCAGGTTGTCACCACAACGTTTCCTTATGGAGTGGTGGCAAGGATGTTGTCGTTAACACCCCCCATACCAAGAGCAAACCAGGTTTGGACGGCGCGTACATGTACCGCCAGGGCGGCAAGAACCACTTCATGCCCGAACCCAAGATCGACAAACGCAAGCCCGGCCCCATTGGTTTGAAATCCATCGGTGGCGCCATGGCCCATCTGGACGCTCTGACATCGCTGGGTTCTTCAACGGTGAACTCTTATCGCCGTTTGTGGGATACGGGTTTCTGGGCACCGGTCTTTGCTGACTGGGGTTACCAGAACCGGACCTGCGCGTTGAGAATTTCTGCACCGGGCCGTTTCGAATATCGCTCTGTGGATTCCATGGTGAACCCCTACCTCATGGGTGGTGCACTGATCAAAGCCTTTGAAGATGGCATTGTTAACGACCTGGATCCGGGTGAAGCAGAAGAACGCAACATCTATCAGGCTATCGAAGCCGGTAAGCAGGTCAAGAAGCTGCCAATGTCTCTTGGTGAAGCCCTTGTTAGCCTGTCAAAGGATGAGGTCATCAAATCGGCATTGCCAGGTGATATGTACCGTGTCTTTGAGCATTACAAACGGGATGAATGGGAAACCTTTATGGCTACCGTGACCGATTGGGATCTCAACACCTATTGGGATTGTTTGCCCTAATAGGAAGCTGTTACCGGGGGCAGGTGGTATCTGCCTGCCCCCATATTTTCGTCAACCAGTCATACTACAGGAGTACTGCCAATGTGCGGCATCGCTGGTGTGATCCACCGAGGTAAGACCTCGGATATTGGATCGGAAATGACGTCTATGCTTACTGCGTTGAAGCATAGGGGTCCGGACTCAACAGGTTTCGCCGTTTACGGAAAGCCTGCGGATAATAATAATGAATTCGTCATGCGCTTTAAGGTCGCCGAACAGGAAGACCTGAATAAAGGCTCGAACATTCTTAGCACTATTGCTGAGCGTCGTGCCGCCGTTAACGGTCGCATGGCAGAGCACAACGCCAAAATCCTTACCGAAGTGGACGCCACGGAATATGCATACCGTTACGCCTTTAGCTTTGATGGTGATGATGCCGCATTGGAAAAGATGACCCGTTATATTGAGGAACTCGAAGGGGCGGAAATTCTGTCACTTGGTCGTGGCCTCGAACTGGTCAAGGACTTGGGCGATGCAAACGTGGTTTCCGATCAATACGGTCTCAAAGGTTTCCAGGGCACACATGCTCTTGGCCACACCCGTATGGCAACTGAATCCGATGTGGATATTCGCTCGGCTCACCCATACTGGGCGTATCCCTACAATGATATTTCCGTCGTTCATAACGGCCAGATCACCAACTACTGGATCATGCGCCGTCAGATGGAATTCAAGGGCCACCGTTTCCTGTCTAACTGTGATTCAGAGCTGCTGGCTGTGTATACAGCTGACAAGCTGAACGATGGTTACACCCTGGAAGATTCACTCCGTCAGTCTATTGAAGAAATCGACGGTGTGTTTACCTATGTGGTGGCAACGAAAGATTGCCTCGGCATGGCCAAAGACACCATGGCAGCAAAGCCAATGGTTCTGTTTGAAAGCGATGATCTTGTCGTTCTGGCATCCGAGGAAGGCGCAATCCGCGCCATGATTCCACACGAGATCGACACGTACGATCCCTATGATGAGGAGGTCCGGGTATGGCAGGCCTAGAAACTGAAGGTCGTTCGCATGACATGGGGCTGCACAATGAGCAGCTCAGCGGACGCAAAATGCAGACATTTTTTTCTCCGGATGATTCGGAGAATGTCGTCTATCCATGGGCATACGATGTGGATTTCAACAAGCGTACTGAAATCGACATGGCTGACCTCACCCCGACTGAGGTGAACATCAAGATCCGTGAACTCATGGCCGAAGGCTATGGTTCCATCGTGATCAAGAACCCCGGTTCCCGGCATTCCATCGGCGTTGGTATTCTGAACAAGTTGAATATCACCTATGAAGGAAGCCTGGGGTATTTCGGATGTGGCTTGATTGATGGTCCAAACGTTCGCATCAACGGTCGTGTTGGCTGGTCATGTGCTGAAAACATGATGGCTGGTACTGTGGTTGTCGAAAAGAACGCTGGCTCCACATTCGGCGCTGCCATTCGTGGCGGTGATCTGGTCTGTAAAGGTAGCGTCGGATCGCGTACCGGCATCGACCAGAAGGGCGGTTCCATCATCGTTGGTGGTGATACCGGTGCCCTGACCGGCTTTATGATGCAGCGTGGCCGTATGGTCTTCTGCGGCAATGCAGGCAAGAACCTGGGTGATTCCATGTATGACGGCACCATCTTTGTTGGTGGCGAAATTCAGTCGCTTGGTGTTGATGCTGTTCATGGTGAACTCAATGACGTGGATCGTGCCTGGCTGACCCGCAAATTGAAGCTGTATGACATGCTTCCCGAAAAGGGCGTGGATCACTTCACCAAAATCGTCGCTGGTCGCCAGTTGTGGAACTACGACAACCTTGAGCCGCACGAAAAGAAAATCGTGCTGTAAGCGTCACATCTAGATTAGAGGATAAAAAATATGTCAGATAATTCGACAAAAGACCTCGGTCGCGATGTAACGCGACTAGGCAACAGCTTCGTTTTCCCACCCGCCGTCATTGATGATATTCACATCAAATCGGAATTGGGTCGCTACCGTATGCGCGGTATGTCCCTGTTCAAGAAAATCCCACACTGGGATGATCTGACGTTCATGCCCGGCACACTGACCCGGTTTGTGATTGAAGGTTACCGTGAAAAGTGTCTGACCAAGACGATCATTGGCCCGCGTGCCAAGCGCCCGCTTGAACTGGACATTCCTGTCTATATTACAGGTATGAGCTTCGGTGCTTTGTCTTACGAGGCAAAAACGGCTCTGGCTCGTGGTGCGACCATGGCCGGCACGGCAACGTGTTCCGGTGAAGGTGGTATGATCCCGGATGAACGTCGTTATTCATCCAAGTGGTTCTACCAGTGCATTCAGTCACGCTATGGTTTCAACCCCCATCACCTCCAATTGGCCGACGCCTGTGAATTCTTCATTGGTCAGGGCTGTAAAGTTGGTCTTGGTGGTCACTTGATGGGTCAGAAAGTGACCGATCAGGTTGCCGAAATGCGTTCACTGCCGGCTGGTATCGATCAGCGTTCTCCTGCCCGTCACCCTGATTGGCTGGGACCTGATGATCTTGCCCTGAAAATCAACGAAATTCGTGAAGCAACCAACGGCGAGATTCCGATCCAGCTGAAGCTGGGTGCTGCGCGTGTTTATGATGATGTTCGTATGGCCGTGAAAACCGATCCTGACTCCATCTATATCGATGGTATGGAAGGCTCAACCGGCGCTGGTCCTCACCTGGCAACCGAAGAAACCGGTGTCCCCGGCATGGCGGCGATCCGTCAGGCTCGTAAGGCTATCGATGATCTCGGCAAACGCGGTGAAATCAGTCTGGTTTATGCTGGTGGTATTCGTAACGGTGGTGACGTGGCAAAAGCTATGGCCCTTGGTGCGGATGCAATCGCAATTGGTCATTCAGCCATGATGGCGTTGAACTGTAACAAGCAGACGCCAGAAGCGGATTATCCAAAAGAAGTGGGTGCCGAGCCCGGATATTGCTATCACTGCCACACGGGTCGTTGCCCGGTTGGTGTTGCCACGCAGGATCCGGAATTGCGCAAACGCCTCGACCCGGATGCCGCTGCTGAACGCGTGTACAACTTCCTGCATACGCTGACCATCGAAGCTCAAATGATGGCCCGTGCTTGCGGTAAAACCAACGTTCACAGTCTGGAGCCGGAAGATCTGGCAGCCCTGACCATGGAATCATCTGCCATGGCCGGTGTGCCACTTGCCGGTACCGAACACACAGTCGGCGTCCCCGACTATCACCGTCTTTAAAAGGAGAACTGACAGATGGCTGGAACATCCTATAAAGGATCAGAAATCACCGATGTCGATCAGTTCATCAATGATGAAGATGGATTGGCTTCGGATCGTGAAAAGGAAATCGGACAACACATCGGTTATCGCTATGATGTGAATTTGGTTCCTGATTATGACCGCATCACGCCTTATCTCACCCGTTACATGGAAACCATGGGGTGGGATGACCTGAACTGGCTCGAAGACATCCACATGGGCTATGAAGAAGGTCGCCCGGCTGTGTTTGATCGTAACATCAATGGTTGGGTGTCTATCCCCGAAGATGTTGTGATGCCTGACAACCAGCAGGACCGCGACATGGTTGCGCGGGAAATGCTGCTCAAATTTCAAATGTCTCCGAACCACCCATTGGTGCAGCTTCGGGACGCTTATCGGAAATTTTAGGGTCTAAAGAAAACCCTGAGCAAATGGTTTCATTTGCGACGAAATACTGACTACCTGATACAACCAAAAACTTACCCCCGGTCAGCTTGCTGGCCGGGGTTTTTTGTGGGGTTGGATGATTATTCGCTTCCCAGAAGTATCTAATCTATGCTTGGCCAGAACCACCACCACCACCACTGTATTTCTACGCTTGGCAAAATTCCTGACGCGGATTTCAGTTTTCGACGCTCATCAAGGAGGCAAAACATGGATGATTATGATGCGATCAAGGACACCATCGGTCATTATTTCGAAGGAGTTCGGACCAAGGATCGCACCCGGCTGGAACGGGCTTTCACCGTGGATATCGCCCACATCAAAGGATACGCGAAAAACCAGAGCGGCGACCTCGAATTATGGAGCCTCCCGATAAAGGATATGATTGATGTTTGGGTCTCGGATGATGCCCCGCCACCCAACCGGGATTATGGCAAAATTCTTTCCATCCAAATTTATAGTGATATCGCAGCTACGGCGCTCTTCGATTGTTCAGGTGTTTATCTCGATACTTTTCATATGATCAAATTCAATGGCGAATGGCGTATCACCGACAAGTTCTATGTCGATTATCAGGCATGAAACCGGCGCTATTTTAACCTCTTGAATAATCGGGATACCAACCAATTTCGTTATGGGCAGGATTCTCTGATTATCCACTTCTAGCGACAAGCGGAAGTTTATTGGGTTTTAAATTCCAGTTAAGTTTCACTGTTCGGGAGCGTTACTGTGACGGTGGTGCCCTTGTCCACGATACTCTCAATTTCAAGTGTACCGTCATGGAGCTCTACCAGTGAATTGGCGATCGATAACCCAAGCCCCCAACCATCGACGGATTTATGGGGGTTTTGCTCCCCTCTTACAAAGGGATCGGTAAGTTTTGGAATTTTCTCAGCAGGTATACCTATTCCGGTATCAGTAACCTTGAAGGTGGTTTGCTCGCTCGACGCCGTCACAGATAATGTGATTTTGCCGCCCTCCGCCGTGAACTTGGTAGAGTTCGAAAGCAAATTAAGAAGAATTTGTCTAATTGCCCTTCTATCGGCGTAAAAGGACGGAAGCTTATCAAGCTTGTTTATGACCAATTCGATGCCTTTGGACTCCATGTTTTCTGCAATGAATTTCGTGCAGTCCTGGACAGTATCACTTATGGAAAGTTGCTCTTTTACCAGGGAATGTTTGCCCGCTTCGATGGTGGAAATGTCGAGAAGATCGTTCACCAATTCCAGGAGGTGTTCACCGCTGGCATTGATATCTTTGGCATATTCCCGGGTTTTTTCCTTCCCGGTTGGACCGAGGTACTGCCCGCTCAGAATTTCGGAAAAGCCGAGTATCGCGTTCAAGGGTGTGCGAAGTTCATGGCTCATGGTCGCCAAAAACTCAGACTTTGCCTGATTTGCCTGCTCCGCATTCACGAGTGCGCGGCGTAGGTCCTCCTCCGCTCGCTTGCGCTCCGTTATGTCTTGTACAATGGCAACAAACACGGCGGGTGTTTCTGTCTGCATAACCTCCAGGTGAACTTCCACATCATATGTTGATCCATCTTTACGCTGGTGAACGGTTTCAAAGACAATTTTTTCTTCGCTACCATCACGCAATGGCCTTATAAGTTCATCAAACTCATGGCGGGGGATATTTGGCTTTATATCACTTGCTGTTAATTCCTCTAGTTCCTCCATTGTATATCCGAGGTTGATCTGTGCGCCGCGATTGACCTGGATGAATTTCAATGTCTGAGAATCGAACGTGTAGATTTCATTGAGCGATCGATCAACGATCCGCCCAAGCCGAGTGTTGAGAATCTCCGCTTGTCTATGATCGGTGACGTCTCGCCCGACGGACTGGATTTCGACGAGCCGTCCCTGCTCATTGAAAACAGCGCGGTCGATCCAGTGAACCCACCGGAATTCGTCGTCGAAACGGAGAATCAGTTGCTCATGCTCTTTGCGATTGTTATCGGGCGTGAAGCTGGCAATGGTGGTCTTGAACTCGCCCCTGTGGTTCTCATGAATGGCGTTATAAAGACTTACACTGGTCAACTTATCATCGGTTTCACCCAGAAACTTACTGTATGCTCCGTTGATAAACGTCCGCGTACCGTCAGGGGTGAACCGGCTAATAAATTCGGACTGATCCTCGACAATGCCTTGATAGAGAGTCTGGCTCTTTTGCAGCGCGTTCGTACGTTCCTCGATTTTTTCCTCTAGGGTGGCGTGGGCCTTTTGTAAATTTTCCTCGACTAGTTTTTGTTCGGTGATATCGGTGCGAACGATTAATGTGCCACCATCCCTGGTTTCATAATCCCGTGTCTGCATCCAGCGACCGTCCCGGTGCTGATGTATGATCGTCTCGCCGGGGGTTCGGAACCGGGCCAACCGGGCGCGAATCCACGTCTCAAGATCGTGCGTTTCGGTGGCCACCAACCCACGCTCGGCGCTGGAACGGCAAAACTCGGGGAAGGTCATGGTGGGCACAAGCAAATCGGCGATCTCGGAGAACGCGTCCCGGTAGCGGGTGTTACAGAAAACGAACCGTTCGTCCTTGTCCCACAGGATGACGCCCTCGGATATGCTCTCGATGGCATCGTGCAACTGCTCCTCAGTTGCGCCGACTGGCTCTCTCGCCTTGCTTGAATCAGAATCAGAGATTGGCTTTCCTCTAATTATAGTGTTCACCGTTATCGACAGAGAAGATAAAATCGAATGACCTGGTAGATTCGATAAATATCAAGTCTATGCGTTACTTTATATATAGCATGCTAGTCGCAAGGGCGGTCAATACACTCAAATGACAATGCAGCTTCGGCGAGCCTAGCTGAAGGCTAAGGTGCCCGTTTTTTATTCCGTTTTTATACTGTGGCCTGTATCCGCACCAGACGGAGAGACGGCCTAATATTTGCCGAGTTTAATCTTGCCCTCAGCAACCTTTTCATAGTCATCATTGGCGAAGATCACGGCGTAAATTTCTGCCTCGTACCTGTTTCCCTTTCCACCGGAACAGGGCGGAAGATAACCGTCACTACGCCAGTCACCCTTGGCACGGTTCTTTTTTTCAAGCCAAACACCTTCCGGCATATCTTTTGTTCCACCCATGACGGCGGGTAGCGTAGCAGTCCCTACACCCGGTTGAATATGGAACCCAATCTTGCCATGGCCTCCACCGGACGAAAGCTTGCCATAGCTCTTGTCATTAAATTCAACGACAATAGCATTTGCTTCGGACGGAATGCCCGAAACGGTTAATGGCGGCGTCGCACCATTTCCACCAAATTTTTTACAATGTTGACCTTCGGGAACTTTCTTACCGTCCCATTTTGCATCTGCAAACTCTACGGTAAGCTCACCCGCGAACACGACGCTCGCATTTACGGTAACACTGACTGCTAACAGTAATATGCCAATGGTAAATTTCATGAACATGCCTTATCTCCCACAAGTAATGAATTATTTCTTCTCAAAGGAACCCGGCCCCGGACAGCGGCTGCTATCCGGGGTTGCCCAGACGCCCCAGTACCTTGCTCGACAGCTCACCCGGCTCGTTGGTGGCGTGGGCGGATGCGAAGGGACGGATGCTGTCTTCGATAGATTTGGCGAGTGGCTGCTCTGCCCACGAGCGGATTAGCCGTTTTTGGGCAAATATAGCCTGGCGACCGGATTCGAGGATACCTTTAACCGCGCTTTGAACGGCATCGTCCAGTCCCGCCGTATCATCCGCCACATCTTCCAGAAATCCCCACTCGTAGGCTTTCTGAGCGGATATATTGTCACCGGTCATCATCAACCATGAAGCCCGGCCCGATCCGACAATGCGGGCTACAAGAGCGGCCTCAATCACCGATGGCAGGCCGATCTTCACCTTGGGCATGGCATACAGGCTACCCGTGGCGGCAAGGCGGAAATCACAAGCTGCGGCGATCTCCATACCCACGCCCATGCACGGACCTTGAATGCGGGCAATGACCGGTACGGGAATGTCGCGGATCGCCTGTAGCGTATCATGGGTTTTTCGCAGGAACCCACCAGCAGAGCCAGAGGTCAGCTCGCTAAGCTCTTTCAGATCAGACCCGGCGCAAAATGCCTTGTCATTAACACCTGTAATAATGACGCAACGCAGGTTTTCTCTGGACCGGAGGTCTGCCGCCGCAACTCGCAGTTGCTCTACCATTGGACTGCTCATGGCATTCAGTTTTTCTGGCCGGTCCAGCACCACGGTGGCAACAACGCCCTCGGGCCGTTCATCGAGACTAATATTTATTGTTGCCATGGTGGCATCCTCCTGTGGAAATAGAGTAAAATCCGAGAAAATTGAATCAATTTGCGACGGTGGCTTTGCGTAACGTCACTACGTAAGTGCATACTCTACTAGATGAAAAGGATAGCTGTATAGTGACCTACGCAAATGTCAAAGACACCCTTGAGACTGGTGGCGTCCTGATTCTGGATGCGGCCATCGGTACGGAGCTTGAACGTCGTGGCGTGGTCATGGACGATCACGCATGGTGTGGCGCCGCTACCCTGACCAACCTGAATGAATTACGTGGTGTTCATCTGGATTATATTGCGGCCGGTGCCGATATTATCACCGCCAATACCTTTGCCTCCTCCCGCCTGATGTTGGACCCGGCGGGTTTGGGTGACCGGGTTCACGAGATAAACAAGGCGGCCATAGAGACAGCTTTTGCCGCCCGTGACGAAGCGGGCAGGCCGGATGTGTTGGTGGCGGGGTCGCTGTCGCACATTATCCCGGTTCAGGTTGGATCGTATGTGTCCGATGCGTCTGATCGACCCAGCCAACAACAATATGCCGATGCATTTGGCGAACTGGCCGGCATTATCAAAGAATGCGGCTGTGATCTGTTATTGCTGGAAATGATGTTTGATCCTGAATTTCGCATGCGCCCGGCGTTCGAGGCCGCCAAGTCCACAGGCCTGCCGGTATGGGCCGGGTTATCGGCCAAGTGGGCGGATGATGGCTCTATCGTTACCTATATGCAGGATCAGGATGTGCCGTTCGTGGATGCGGTCAAACTAGCCGCCGAATACGATGTGGATGCCATGGGCGTCATGCATTCGCCGTCTGACGTAACCTGGGATGCATTGAAGATCGTGCGCGAGCACTTCGACGGGCCGCTGACGGCGTATCCGGACTCCGGATATTTCAAAATGCCGCACTGGCAGTTTGACGAGGTCATTTCACCCGCCGATCTGGTGGTGTTTGCCGAACAGTGGAAGAAGGACGGTGTTCAGGTCTTTGGGGGGTGTTGCGGCTTGTCGCCGGAGCATATTCAGGCCATATCTGTGTTGAAAAACTGAGGACTCGTTCACCAATGAAACCGACTGTCACGGCCATTCTGGGGCCGACTAATACGGGCAAGACCTTCTTCGCCATGGAACGCATGCTGGCCCATTCATCCGGTATGATCGGGTTTCCGCTGCGATTATTGGCGCGGGAGAACTATGACCGGGCCGTGGCGCAAAAAGGCGTGGGGCAGGTCGCCCTGATCACGGGCGAAGAAAAGATCATGCCACCCGGCGCGCGGTATTATCTATGTACCCTGGAAGCTATGCCCATGGATGAGCCCGTGGCGTTCCTGGCGCTGGATGAAGTTCAGATGTGTGCCGATCCGGACCGCGGCCATGTGTTCACGGACCGATTGCTTAATGCCCGCGGGCAGGCTGAGACGCTGTTTTTGGGTTCGGAAAGCATGAAGCCTATGATCAAGCGGCTGGTGCCGGAAGCCGAGTTCGTGACCCGGCCTCGCATGTCCACGCTTAGTTACGCCGGATCGAAGAAAATCAATCGACTACCACCACGAAGCGCCGTAGTCGCCTTTACCATCAACGACGTCTACGCCATTGCTGAATTGATCCGCCGCCAGCGCGGTGGGGCGGCTGTTGTGCTGGGGGCGCTCAGCCCGCGAACCCGCAACGCACAGGTTGCCATGTATCAGGCTGGCGAGGTGGATTATCTGGTCGCGACGGACGCCATTGGCATGGGCCTTAACATGGATGTGCATCACGTGGCATTCGCGTCCACGCGGAAATTTGATGGCAGGCGCTTTCGGCAACTGACCCCGGAAGAGCTGGGCCAGACAGCCGGACGTGCCGGACGCCATACCAATGATGGTACGTTCGGCGTGACTGCAGACGTGGAGGCGCTGGATATGGAAACCATCCAGCGCATCGAAAATCACAGTTTTGATCAGCACCGCCAGATATTTTGGCGTAAATCTGATTTACCCCTCAACACGCTGGAAGCCCTGCGCGCGGCTTTACGCGAACACTCCGGGCAGGATGGCTTGATCCGAGTGCGTGAAGCGGCGGACGAGCGGGCGCTGAATGAGTTAAGCCGCGATTCCGACATCGCCGATAGCGCTATGAGCCGTGACGGTACTGAAATGCTTTGGGACGTATGCCAGATTCCTGATTTTGAAAAAGAATGGACCATTGGCCATGCCCGCCTGCTGGACCGCATTTACCGGCACCTGCGTTTGGAATCGGGAAAATTACCCAACGACTGGATTGCCGATCACGTGAACCGGATCGAGCGCTTTGATGGTGATATTGATGCGCTCTCCAATCGCATATCGCGCATTCGGACCTGGACCTATATCTCGCATAAAAGCGACTGGATCGAAGATTTCATGCACTGGCAGGAACGCACCCGCGAAATCGAAGACCGGCTTTCCGATGCCCTGCACGAACGTCTGATGCAGCGTTTTGTGGACAAGCGCACGGCTTTGCTGGTGAGCAAATTAAACTCACAGGAAGACCTGATCGCCGCCGTTCGCGCCGATGGTGACGTGCTGGTGGAAGGCCAGTTCGTGGGCCAGTTGATCGGTCTGCAATTCGTGCCCGATGAGGTCCAGTTTGAAGGCGACCGGCGGGCGCTGGCCGGTGCCGCAGCCCAAGTCATCCGCCAGGAAATCACGCGTCGAATCAAAGCGCTGGCCACCCTGGACGAACTGCCATTTCAGTGGAATGACAACGGTGGCATTGACTGGATGGGCGAGCCCATCGCGCGGCTGAAACGCGGCAACGATATGATGCACCCCATCATCGCGCTCAATCACAACGACAATATGGATGCGCCTCAACGCGAGAAACTGACCCGCACCATAGAATTGTGGATGCGTGCAGAGATAGATGGCGCACTCAAATTTCTGATCGATCTGAACCGGGCCAAGGTGAAGGGTGCCGCCCGTGGGGTTGTGTTCCAGCTGGGTGAATATCTGGGGTCTATGGATCGGGGCGAGGCCGCCGACCAAATTGATGCCTTGTCTACGGAAGACCGCCGGGCGCTTAAATCGATGGGCATCCGTATCGGCCGTTCTGCTATTTACATGCCGGCTTTGCTGAAACCGGCTGCCATTGCCATTCGGACCCGGTTATGGAATCTGTGGCATGGACCAAAGGTACCGTTCACGCCGCCCAAACCGGGCCTGATTACCGTTGAACTCTCAGGCCAGCGATCATTCGCTGAGGAAAGCGCCTTTTTGAAGGCCGTGGGCTACCCTGTATTTCGCGAGGCGGGCGGCGCATTTGCCGTGCGTCTGGATATGCTGGAACGCATCGCTGGTAAAGCTTGGACGCTGGGCCTGAAGAAGCCCTTTGCCATGGACGAGACGCTCATGTCATATGCCGGTGCCGGATTGGATCGTACCACCGCCATCCTGCACGGTTTGGGGTTCGTGAGCAGCATCAAGGGCGACGTTCGCCTGTTCCGTCTGCCGCGTAGGAAATCTGTCAAAAAACCAGCTACCCAAAAGGTTGGTGCGGACAAGAAAAAGGCGACTGCCGCCAAACAGGACAGCACACCAACGGTCGATGCAGACTCACCCTTTGCCGTGCTCAAAGGCCTGAAAATACCCACATGACCGATGCCACGCTCAGAATGGACAAGTGGTTGTGGTACACCCGGTTTTTCAAGAGCCGCACACTGGCGGGCACTTTCTGTGGGTCTGGTAAGTTGCGCCTGAATGGCCAGGTCATTCGCAAATCCAACCAGACACTCAAGCCTGATGACGTGCTCACCTTTCCGCTCAACAATTATGTGCGGGTGATCAAGGTGGTGACGCTCGGCACCCGGCGTGGCCCAGCCCTTGAAGCGCAAGGCTTGTATGAAGACCTGGATCCGCCCGTACCGGTGAAAAAAGAAGAGCGTATTAGATCGGGCACGGCTGTGCGAGACGCGGGTGCCGGGCGACCTACCAAGACAGAACGCCGGGCTACTGACAAGTTACGTGATCGTGATGCCTGGGGGGATGGGCGGGACGCCGAATGAGGCGCCGAATGAGACGATTGAAGTAACAACTGAGGCATGATAGAGGAAAACCATGATTAAACGTATTCGAATTCTTATACTGGGTGGCGACAATACGCCGGAACCGGACCCCGAACAGGAACGCCGCGCGGTAACGGCGGCGCTGTTGATTCAAGCCGCCCTCATGGACGGGCATTTTGATCAATTCGAACGCGATATGATCGAGAGTCTGCTGTATGGCGAATTTGGTTTATCGCAAGAAGAAGCCCATCAGCTAATGGTGGATGCGGAACAGGCCGTGCATGGTTCGGCGCACCTGTTTGGCTTTACCCGCATCGCGACGGCGACGTTGTCTCATCAAGACTGTGTCGATCTGGTGGAGATGCTGTGGTTGGTGGTTTACGCCGACGGCAAGCTGGATGAGCTTGAAGCAAACCTGTTGTTGCGGGTGGCGTCACTGTTGAATGTAACCGACCGGGAAAGCGCTTTGGCCCGCCAGCGGGCGCTCGGAAATTAATCGATCTTTTCACGATCCTACCACTTGCGCTTAGGCCGATATGGTCGTAAATCATGGCTCTACATAAGGTATTACGGAGACAACGATGACATACATCGTCACTGAAAACTGTATTAAGTGTAAATTGCAGGACTGCATTGAGGTTTGCCCCGTGGATTGTTTCTACGAAGGCGAGAACATGTTGGTTATTCATCCCGATGAATGTATCGATTGTGGCGTGTGTGAGCCGGAATGCCCCATTGAAGCCATTCTGCCCGACACAGAGCCTGGCATTGAGAAGTGGCTGGAAATCAACACCAAGTTCGCCAGCGTTTGGCCGAATATTACCCGTATGGGTACGCCGCCAGCGGATCACGAAGAGTGGAAAGACAAGCCCAACAAGCTTGAATTGTTGAGCGAGAATCCTGGCAAAGGCGACTAAATAGACGATTTTTACGTCTGTTTAGGTGTTTTTGTGGCGTATAGGCCTGTTTTTGTGCCTGATTTTGTGATATGGTATTACCACAGTTGGAACGGATGCTCGGCGGTTGGTATCAATCGTCGCGGGCGTCCTTTTCTTTTGATTGATACAGTTTTAATGGCGAAGGAAGCCCTGCCTTACAGGCAATTTAATCGCAAAACCATGACAACACGGAAACGGGCTTGAATTCAGGGGCCGTTACGGGTTTGCGCGGTTTGTGATCAGGCAACTTAAGCTACAGAGTGGAGAACGACGTTTTATGGCCGAACAACTGGCATTTAAACCCGGAGATTTCGTGGTCTACCCGACCCATGGTGTGGGCAAGGTTGAATCCATCGAAACCTCCGTTATCGCGGGCGAAAAACTGAAGCTTTTTGTCATCTCGTTTGATCGTGACCGCATGACTTTGCGCGTGCCGATTGGCAAGGTTGAGGTTGCTGGCCTGCGTAAGCTGAGCTCTCGCAAGCGCATGGAAAATGCCATGATCACGCTGAAAGGCCGCGCCCGTGTTAAACGCACCATGTGGAGCCGCCGGGCACAGGAATACGAAGCCAAGATTAACTCTGGTGATCCTATTTCCATTGCCGAGGTTGTACGTGATCTGCACCGCAATGTTGGCCAGCCGGACCAGTCGTTCAGTGAGCGTCAAATCTACGAAGCCGCGCGTGATCGCCTGGCCTGTGAAGTGGCCGCTGTGGACAAAACAGACGTGGATACGGCCATTCTAAAGCTGGAAGAAATTCTGTACGCAGCGAAGCCTGAACCTAAAGAAGAACCTAAAGATGAGGCCGCCGAGGATTCTAAAGAAGATTCAAAAGAAGAACCCAAAGAAGAATCAAAATCAAAATCATAACGCGCCGATATCACATCGGCACTAAAGGTTTGAGGGACGGAGCAATGCTTCGTCCCTTTTCCTATTCCTGAATAATCTTGATGCGGGTGTTGTCTGACAGGTTTGAGAAATCTATCCCGGCATTCATCAGCTCCAGCCATTCTTTCTGAAACGCGTGCACGTCCATGGTTGCGGCAAGGTCATCGGCTGTGACGTCGGCATCAGCGCGCAACACGCGAACCCGCAAGGGCTTCACGGCCTGGGCCTCAGCTTCGGAAATGCGTTGCACGCTGTACGTTGTTCGCTTGAGGGCGGTTTCCATGCTGCTGAGCACGTCAACTGGCGTCAGAAAGGCGAACCGGAATATCTCGTCCGGACCATCGCGGATTACGACCAGGCGCACATCCCGCCGACCCTGGTTAGTGCTTTGAATAGTGTTACCCGTCCAGGTTTCCATACCGTTGACGTCGATACGTTCAACACCTTCCAGCCCTAATTTTCCACCCCATTCGTTTGTCAGGTACTGCTTAAGGTCTGTGAATTCTTTCGCCCGACTACTGGATTCCATATCAAACAGGATGGCCGATTTGTTCTTGTGGCGCGCGACAACCCGTGACGGTGAATTGTACATGACGAAGCCTTCGGGCACGGTGAACTTGAAGCGCATGTCCGGATGGATAAAGTCACGACCTTTTCGAATACCCTGTGCCGGGTCGTCGCCGAATATGATGCCATCGACGGTGTTCAGGAACCGGTCACGATTAATGATGGGGTCTGCTACCGTTGTGGCGCTGGCTAACTGGATCGCCTGTTCAATGCGTTGGGTTGTTCTAGGGTGGGTAGATTGATGCGAAAAATTTTCCTCGTTGGTGGGGCGATCTTCCATGGCAGCATGCAATTCGTCATTTCCTTTCAGCTTGCGAAAGAACGAAGTCATGGCATTGGCATCATAGCCAACCCGGTTCACGTACCGGACACCCAGCATGTCGGCCTCAAGCTCCTGTTCGCGTGAATAGCCTTTCAGAATAGATTCGGCGCCAGCGGATAATACCTGTGTGGCCTCACCAGGTGCGCCATAGACGCTGCCTAGAATATTAAGAATGGTCAGTCCCAGGTTGGTCGCCATGGTGCTGCTGTAACGTTCAGCCGTATGGCGTGCTGTCACATGGCCGATTTCATGGCCGATAACACCAGCTAATTCAGCTTCGCTTTCAGCCAGCGCAATCAGCCCCCGCGTTACGTAAACATATCCACCGGGCAGGGCGAATGCGTTTATTTTTTCATCATTCAGAACCGTAAACCGAAAGGCCAGATCGGGCATCTCCGATACTTTGACCAACTGAAAGCCGATTTCTGCCACGTAGGCCGAAACCTCCACATCGTCATAGACACCGCCAAATTGTTTGAGAATCTTGGGATGTTCTTCGGCCCCGATTTCGCGTTCCTTGTCCGGTGACATGAAGGCGGTAAAGCTCTGTTCGCCGGTGGCCGGATTGACCGTACAGCCCGGAAAAATGGCGACGGATAGAATGAGCAGCGATCGGCACAGGAATTTTTGGGCTATTATCATGATTCTATTATGAGAAATACGACTGTGTTGATCAAGCAGGCCTATTTTCGGGCAAATTCCGGCTGGTCAAACTGGGCAACCCGCGTGCTCGCGCCGCGCCCGGCAACCTCACGAAACTGATAGAGTATGGCCGCCGTCGGCGCGTAAACCTCATGCCCCAAGGTGGGGATAAAGGCTGATAGTACCGGGTGCTCGCCATCATCCGCCTGGGTCAGGATGGGGATATTATCGCTGTCCAGTTCCGCCATGGGGATGCGGTGAACGGACGCTACTTCATCCGGGCAAGGTGTAATCTGGACAGGCTCATCGGCCCACAAGACAAAGGTTGAGATGCTGAACCCGGACCGGGTTGGGTAATCATCAAGCCTGCCAATAATATTGTCTTCGCTCAAATCCAGTCCCATTTCCTCATGCAATTCGCGGATGGCTGTCTGTTCCAGCGTCTCGCCCTCATCCACGCGACCCCCGGGCAGGGCGTATTGACCGCCGTGCCTGTTCATATGATCGGGTCGTAGCGTGAGCAGTACGGCGGCATTCACGTCATCCAGTGCCTTGACCACAACAATGGACACGGCAGCCCGACGAAGATCGGGATCGTCCAGCATGACGACGGAAAAGTCAGCAAGGCGGGACGTGATCTGTCCCTTCAAGTCATCGCCGTAGGTAAAGGTCATGGTTGGGCAATATCCAGTATTTCAAGCCGTTCCGGGTGCGTCAGGTTTATGGACGGACCGTTGTATGATTTA
Source organism: Rhodospirillales bacterium (assembly GCA_018662225.1). Lineage (GTDB taxonomy): Bacteria > Pseudomonadota > Alphaproteobacteria > Rhodospirillales > Casp-alpha2 > JABJGO01. The sequence continues at coordinate 24,889 of JABJGO010000056.1, forward strand.
ACCCATCCCCGTACCCGAATGTTACGGCCTTTTAAAGCCAGTAGATCGATACCGGCTTTCTCGAATAGACCGTGGGCTTTTTTCTGCACGGTAACGGTGAAATCCTGACGCCAGTCTTCACCGAAATTCAGGTAGGTGCGCCCTTTTACGTGGGCCGTATCTAAAACAGTGCCCTCAATCAGCTCATACCGACCAATAAAGGCGCCAACGGTGTCAGGTGTGCGGATGGCATAAAAGGGATGGGACCAGATGCCTTCCCCGGCAACACGGGCCAAGGATTCTTGTTCCAGCAATGCGGCCACCTCGGATCGGTTGTCAGCAAAACTGTATACTCGGGCCATGCCTGAACGCAGCATGCGGCCCTGTAACCACACGCCATCACTTGTTTTGAGGTGGGCCAGCAACCGACTGTGACGATCCATCTTTCGTCCGCCAAAAAACAGCGTCACGTCTTTGCCCAACGCCAACGCCGACAGGGCGGCTTTTGATTCTTCGCCCAGCGGCCATGCCTGAAACCCTGTGCGCCCCAATGCCAGCTTCGGGGCCTGAATGCCCACCAGCCTGACCTCAGTTGCGCCGTTGATCGGCGGGTTCAACACGACCGTATCACCGTCGATGATTTGGATGATCCGCGATGTGCCGCCCATGGTGAGATTGTTCCAGTCTAAATCTGCCGCCACCGTGGACGGGTGTGCCCAGATCGCTACCCAAATGAGTATGCCATACCTGATCATCGATAACCCAACTGATGCCGTATGTCTGCGGGTGATGTGCCGGTGGCCCTTAAATCCATTAGTGTCCGGGCATGGTCACGTTTGGCAAATCGTTTGCCTGTATCATCTGTGAGTAACGGATGGTGGTGGTAGTCAGGTGTATCCAGTCCCAGCAGGGCCTGAAGGAGGCGGTGCACGTGGGTGGCAGCGAACAGATCCTCACCACGCGTGATCAACGTGACGCCTTGAATATGATCATCCACGGTTACTGCCAGATGATAGCTGGTGGGGGTGTCTTTGCGGGCCAGAACCACATCGCCGAACAACTGGGGCGCCGCCAGTTGTGGCCCCTGTTCCCGATCGATCCAATGCAGGGGGCCGGCAATGGGCACGGCTGCGGCCATGTGAAGCCTGAGCGCGAAACTGTCACCAGCATCCTTGCGGTCCTGTCGTTCAGATACGGAAAGCCGCTGACACGTGCCGGGGTAGAGCGGGCCGTCCGGGCCCGCAGGGATAATATGGGGAATATCGTGCGGGGCATGACCAGCGGCATCAATCTCCCGGCGGATGTCGGACCGGGTGCAAAAACAGGGATACAGCAATTCCATCTCTTCCAGCACCGCGAGCGCCGTGGCGTAATCGCCCATATGTTCAGATTGTCGCCGTACAGGCTGCGCCCAACTGAGGCCCAGCCACGCCAAGTCCTCCATAATGCCTGCATCGAATTCCGCCCGGCAACGGGCGGTGTCGATGTCTTCCACACGCACCAGAAACGCACCGCCCGCATCACGCGCCTGTTGTTCTGCAAACAACGCAGAATAAGCATGTCCCAAATGGAGACGACCGGTAGGGCTGGGGGCGAAGCGGGTAATGACTGTCATGATGACTTAGCCTTAGCATGTTGTGGGCTTTAAGAAAAAATCTTTATGCGGTAGGGCGTTTGTGTTTTTTGAACAACATGTAGTATGGTGTAAAGGATGTTGATTTGGGGGTTCGGCTTACGATGACCAAAGACAAAATCAGAGGCAGGAGAGCGCCATGAGCGCGGCGCTGGCAGAAAGTTGTCCAGCGCTGGTGCTGAACGCGGATTTTCGTCCGCTCAGTTATTTCCCCTTGTCTCTCTGGTCCTGGCAGGATTCCATCAAAGCGGTGTTTATGTCGCGGGTCAGCGTTATCTCAGAATATGACAATGTGGTGCACTCTCCTTCAATGGAAATGCGTCTGCCCAGCGTGATCGCGCTAAAAGATTATGTGCATATGTCACGGAAGCCCGCCTTTACGCGGTTTAACGTTTTCCTGCGCGACGAATTCCAATGCCAGTACTGTGGCGCCCACCACAAAGCAGAAAGTCTGACGTTTGATCATGTGTTGCCCCGATCATTGGGCGGTCGGACCACATGGCAAAACGTGGTCGCGGCCTGTTCGCCCTGTAATCTGCGCAAGGGTGCCCGCCACCCGCGCGAGAGCGGTGTAAGGCCATTTCGCACCCCGCGCCAGCCCAGTAATCACCAGTTACAGGCAAATGGGCGGGCGTTCCCGCCCAACTATTTGCACCAAAGCTGGCGCGATTACCTGTACTGGGATTCAGAGCTGGAAAGCAGCTAGAAACGCCTTCATTTTTGAGCGTGTGAAAGGCTTGACGGGCCTTCGCGAAACCGTATACTCCGCCGCGAATTCCGAGGAAGCGGGTTTATGGGCGTTTGCGCCATGAACCACGGCCCGGCCTAGCCAGAAATGGCGAAAACCGGATACAGCCTGATCGGACAATAAGAACCGCAAATGCGGACATAATAACAACCGATTTTAACGTGTGAATAGGAGAAACGCGCCATGTCTAAGCGCCATGCATCAAAGTACAAGATTAACCGCCGCCTGGGTGTAAACCTTTGGGGTCGGGCAAAAAGCCCCGTCAATATTCGTGAATACGGCCCCGGCCAGCACGGCCAGCGCCGCGCCAAGAAGCCTTCTGATTTCGGTCTGCAATTGATGGCCAAGCAGAAACTCAAAGGTTACTATGGCAATATTATGGAAAAACAGTTTCGCCGTTACTTCGCGGAAGCTTCAAAGCGCAAGGGTGATACATCCGAAAACCTGATTGGTATCTTGGAAACACGCCTTGATGCGATTGTTTACCGCATGAAGTTCGTGCCCACCGTATTCGCATCACGTCAGTTCATTAACCACGGCCACATCATGGTCAATGGCAAGCGCGTCAACATCCCGTCTTACCGCGTAAGCGAAGGCGATGTGGTTGAAGTTCGTGAGAAATCTCGCCAGATCGGCCTGGTTCTTGACGCCATGGAAAGCCCGGAACGCGATGTACCGGAATACATGAACGTGGATTACAAGAAAATGAAGGGTACTTTCGTCACTGTGCCCAAACTGGCCGATGTACCGTACCCGGTTCAGATGGAACCAAACCTGGTGGTGGAATATTACTCCAAGTAATATCTGAGATCACCGCATATACATGATTTAGGCCCGCGCAACGGTTTGCGCGGGCTTTTTTCATGCCGTATCGGGTGTGCAAACGGGATAATTTTGACTGACTAGTCAATTTTTTGTCTTTTCGGTTGTCACATCGACCTCAATGCCGCCATAATTCGCTCACAGTATTGGTGGAGGTAGAAAACAACCCGGGAAAATACGACTTGAAGTCCACTATGCCTCTAATGTGGGCATGGTTTTTAGGTCTCCGTCCGGCCATGATACAAACGATTGAATTCAGCAGCCTCGATACGTTGCTACTAATGAAAAATACAAATCGAAAGGGAGAACGATGAAATTTAACGTAAACTCATTTAAAGAGAAACTGATCAACGGTGATATGTCACGTCGTGAATTCACGGCTGGATTGGCTGCTGTTGGTTTAACCACAGTAACCACGCCGTTCATGAGCGGACAGGCCAAGGCTGCTGGTGATGTGAACTACTTCACCTGGAGTGGCTATGACGATGAAGGTTTCTTCACCGACTATATGGCTAAATATGGTGGTATGCCCGATACATCGTTCTTTGGTTCTGAAGACGAAGGTCTGGCAAAAGTTCGTTCTGGCTTTAAACCAACCGTTGGCCATCCTTGCGTGGATACAGTAGGCCGTTGGGACCGTTCGGGCATCGTTAAAGGCATTGATACATCACGGCTTTCCAATTACGCCGATGTGTGGCCTGGCCTGAAGGACATGCCTGGTGATTCCAATGCGGCCGGTGAAAAGATTTTCATCCCGTTTGATTGGGGTAACTCCTCCGTCATCGTGCGGACGGATTTGGTCGATGCGGCTGATCTTGAAGATCCATCATGGAGCATTCTGTTCAACGAAAAATATGCTGGCAGGATTGCCATGTACAACGCACCAGTGGGCGCTTTCGCAGTCGCTGGTCTGACACTTGGCATGTCTCCAAAGGAAGTCTTCAATCCTACGGATGACCAGATTGCCGCTATGAAGGCTCTGTTGGCTAAACAGAACCCAATGGTTCGCTTCTATTGGGATGCCCAGTCTGACGCTGAACAGGCCATTGCCTCTGGCGAAGTGGTTGCATCCTACGCCTGGAACGAAGCCAAGGTTCACCTTCAGGACCAGGGTATTCCGGTTGAATACCTGAACCCGAAAGAAGGCATCCTGTGCTGGGTATGTGGTATGGCTATGTTCAACGATGAATATGGCTCAGGCAACGAAGACGCGGCCTATGACATGATCAACAGCATGTTGTCTAAGGAATCTGGTGAGTACATGATTAACGAGTGGGGCTACGGCCACTCTAACCAGACTTCCTTCAACTCAACCACGGCTGCGGCTCTGGATAATCTTGGTCTTGCATCACCTGACGATCTGTTCGCTCAGGGTGTGTTCTTCGAAGATGTTCCTGATGACGTGAATGCCAAGCTGCAAGGCGCGTTCGACGAAGTTAAGGCTGGTTTCTAAGCCTGAAAAGACATCACTTTACGAGGACGCCCCGCTGGTTCAGCGGGGCGTTTTTGTTTTGTTATACGCGTGTAAAAAATTTGTTGGCATTTCTATAATTGGATGCATATATTTTTGGAATAATTCCAATCAGCTTCCAATCTGTTAAGTGAGAACCTCCCCCAATGAAAAATCTACCCTTCGGCCAGCCAGGAAATTTCTATAAAGGAAACCTGCACACCCATTCCACCAATTCTGATGGCAAGTTCCCGATGTCGGAAGTCATCAGCAAGTATCGTGATGCTGGCCATGATTTCGTCGCTTTAAGTGAGCATTTCATGGATGCCTACGACTACCCCGTATCCGATACCCGTGATTTGCGGACCGATGATTTCACAACATTGATCGCGGCAGAACTGCATCAGGGCAGAACCTCTATCGATGAGATATGGCATATTTTGGCTGTTGGTATTCCGACAGATTTCGCGGCGCCCCATGAAGGCGAAACAGCACCTCAGATCGCCCAGCGCGCGGCAGATGCCGGGGCTTTTATCGGCCTTGTGCACCCGTCATGGAACGGACTGACCGTTGAAGATGCCAAGACGATCGAGTGCGCCCATGCGGTTGAAGTCTATAACCACGGATCACAAGTAGAAGTGGACCGGGGTGTGGATTGGCCGTTTTGCGATCAGCTACTTAATGGCGGATGGCGGCTCAATGGCTTTGCCACCGACGATGCCCATGCGCTCGACCACGACTGGCTGGGGGGATGGGTTAACGTGCTGGCCGATAGTCTAGATCCAGATGCCTTGCTCGACGCACTCAAGAATGGGCAATATTACTCGTCACAAGGACCAGAAATCCACGATGTGACGTTTGATGATGAGTCCGTCACCATCACAAGTTCGGCCGCCAGCTCTATTTCTGTACAGGGCCGTGGCTCAAAGTCCGCTACAAAAATGGATGATGGTATGACCGAGGCAACCTTCCCAACGAAGAAATACAAGGACGCCTATCTGCGCATCACTGTGACTGATGATCAGGGCCGCCGCGCCTGGACCAATCCGGTCTGGTTTAACTAGCGTCCAGCATCATCAAGTCGTCATACAGTTCCGGGCGGCGGTCGCGGAAGAATCCCCACGCCGCCCGCTCGAACCGCATGGCATCCATGTCGATGGTTGCCAGAATGACGGCCTCGTCGTCGGTGCCGGCTTCGGCAACCAACTCGCCATAGTCATTGGCGATAAACGAGCTGCCGTAGAAATCCAGATGCGTGCTACTGCCCGCAATCTGTTCGCGACCGATGCGGTTTGAGGCGGCGACGATCACACTGTTTGCCGCCGCGTGGCCCTGCATCGCACGTTGCCACTTGCGGTTCGATGAGGGCGCTTTGCCCGATAATTCGCTGCCAATAGCGGTTGGATAAAGCAGGATATCGGCCCCTTGCAGCACCATGGACCGGGCGCATTCCGGGAACCATTGATCCCAACAAATGCCACAGCCAATACGCCCTACCGCCGTATCCCATACCTGAAAGCCGGTGTCGCCGGGGTTGAAGTAATATTTTTCCTGATACCCGGCCCCGTGCGGGATATGGGATTTGCGGTAAATGCCGAGGCATTCGCCCGTAGCATCCATGATGGCCAGACTGTTGAAGTGCGCGTTGGTGGCCTTCTCGAAAAAGCTCACAGGTAAAACGACGCTCAGTTCTTTTGCCAACGCCTGAAAGTGCGCCAGAACCTCATTGCCTTCAAAAGGCTTTGCCAGCGCATAGAACGCCGGGTCTTCGACCTGACAAAAATACTGGTTCTGGAATAGCTCCTGCAACAGGACGACCTGTGCCCCTTGGGCGGCGGCACTGCGCACCAGCTTTTCCGCCTTGGCTACGTTCTCGTCCGGGTTGGCGCTGCACGCCATTTGGGTAGCGGCGATGGTCACGGTTTTCATAGTCTGGGCTCCCTGATGATCTCCAATGATCCCTGATGATCAGGTGCCATCTTCCAACATGGATGTGTTGTAGTCCACCTCATCCAGCACCCAGTCACGGAATGCTTCCACGCGGGGATCATTGACCGAGGCTTCTGAGGATAACAGGTAATACCCCATGTCGACGCGGAAGTACGTATCGAACGGCTGCACCAGCCGTCCGGCAGCCAGGTCTTCCGTTGCCAGTAATCGGCTGGCCAATGTGACGCCTTGGCCCTGAATGGCGCTGGCGATGGCATATTCTTCCCACGGCACCTCTAAGCGGGCTTTGTAGACGGGTTTGTCCAGTCCGGCGGCCTCAAACCAGCGGCCCCAGTTTGCCCGGTTGACGTAGCGGTTGTCTGCTGTGCGATCGATCAGGGTATGCCACCTGAGATCATCGAAGTCGCGCAAAGGGTGGTCACCGTTGAGCAGGTTGGGGCTGCACACAATAATGATGTCCTCGTGATCCTCAATAACATCGGTGCGTAGGCCGGGGTAATCGCCTTTGCCATAGCGAATGCACACATCCACATCGTCAATGCGCGGGTCCATCAAATCGGAGCTGGGGTCCAACCGCACGGCGATGTCTGGATTGGCGACGCGAAAACCTTCAAGCCGGGGGATTAAGCACCGCCCGCAGAACGTGGGCTCCACCGATAGCACCAGCGGGCGGTCTGTTTGATTGTCCTGAAACGTCCTGACCGCGCCCCGTAATTGGTCGAAGGCTGTCTGCAATCCGGGTAACAAGTCACGTCCGGCGGGGGTCAGTTCAATGCGCCTGTGCTCGCGGGCGAACAACTTCATACCGAAGAAATTCTCCAGATCGGCAATCAGGTGACCGATGGCGCTGGCACTCACGTGCAGTTCCGCGGCGGCTTCCTTGAAGCTCATATGGCGCGCGGCGGTCTCAAACGCCCTCAGGGCATTGAGCGACGGCATCACGTGAGGCGAAAATATGTTGTCTGCGTTCATGGAAACAATATAGCGGAAAAAAATTCCACTGAACAGGAGAACTAGTCAGTTGTGAAAAATGGCTATCCTATATATATCAATACTCACAGGCCGACCGTGGTCACACATGACAACAGAATAACTTGATTAAAAAAGGAGAATAGAAATGAAAATCGTAAACTTCCTCAAAAACGTTGCTGCTCCTTCCGCCAACGAGCAACTGGCAAAACTGGACGCACACTTGCTGGCCGATATCGGTGTTAGCACCGCAAATGCCCGCACCAACTGCATTCGTATGCCTGCTGAAATGGGTGTTCGTCTGGTCTGATCCAACCGACCTCTTTCAAAAGAGGAAACGACCCGAACAAACAAAAAGGCCGCGTCACTCTCTGGACGCGGCCTTTTTAATATCTGGTTTTAAACGATTAGGATTAAGCGGCGAATTCCACGCCTTTTTCTTTCAGCACGGTTTCCAGTTCGCCCGTTTCATACATTTCACGAATGATGTCACAGCCGCCCATGAATTCACCCTTCACATAAAGTTGGGGGATCGTGGGCCAATTGGCGAATTCCTTGATGCCCTGGCGGATTTCACCGTCCTGAAGCACATCGACGCTTTTAAACTTAACCTGAAGATTGCTCAGCAGCGTGGAAACGGCGGCGGAAAATCCGCACTGTGGCATGAGCGGGCTGCCCTTCATAAATAGAACAACAGAACTCTCGTCCAGTTCAGCCTGAATGCGGTCAAATGCGGGGTTGTCACTCATATCTCGGTTTCCTTTATCTAAGAATTATTCTGATACGGTCGTTGGCGCAGACGTCTGAAGGGCCAGGGCATGCAACTCACCACCCATACGACCCTGTAGGGCGGCATAGACCAGTTGGTGTTGCTGGACCCGGCTTTTACCCTGGAAGGCCTCGGAAATCACATTGGCCGCATAATGATCACCATCACCGCGCAGGTCTTCAATGGTAACGCGCGCATCGGGCAATGCTTCCACAATCATACGTTCAATCTCGCTGGCTTCCATGGCCATAGGTCTGCGTCCTTTGGTATCTTGGTTGTTATGGAGAGGATATGGCCCGTTAGACCGCCGTCGTCAACCCTTGGCGAATTGTGGGTTTGATATCTGTGGTGCGATTTGACGGGAAAACATGAATTTTGTATAGTTGCTATAAGTGCAACTAGCGAAAGATGCGTTATGGTCACCACAGTTGGATTGAAGTTGGATGATGAATCCCGAGAGCGGCTCAAGTCCTTGGGGGAAGCCAAAGACCGTTCATCGCATTGGCTTATGAAATCGGCTATCGCGGAATATCTGGACCGTGAAGAACGCTACGAGCGTGAAAAACGGGAAGATGAAGCGCGCTGGCAGGCCTATGTGGATACGGGTGAGTGTGTTTCTCAGGAAGAAATGATCCTATGGTTTGATGAACTGACGAGGCAGGCGCATGAGGCTCAAATAAGGACCGGGCAGGAAGATGAAGATATCTGATGGCGTTGTTATGGTCCATGGAGTCAAAGGCTGATTTGAATCGCCTGTTCGGATTTTTGGTCAAGAAAAATCCGCTTGCCGCAGCGAAAGCTATTGCCGCCATTCGGGCAGGTAGTGACAATCTACTTACTTTCCCCGAGGCAGGTCATCCCATGGAGGGCGACACCGATAGACGAGAGCACGCTGTACCGTTCGGCGGTGGTGGGTATGTTTTGCGTTATCGTATAACGCATGGTGATGTATTCATAATACGTGTCTGGCATACCCGAGAAACCAGATAGGCCTTAACCCGCCATATAACTCGGGAGCCAGCCCTCGTGCACGTCGCGCAGGTCATCCAGGCTGATGTTGCCGCGCTGGGTCATTTCCTGATTGATGACGATGGCGTTGCCGCCGGTCTCGCCGATGATCAGGGCTGAGACGTCTGCGTTTCGGGCCGCGGCGATCAGAGTCCCGGCACCTTCTTCGCTGGTGGTGACGATGTAGCGGGCCTGATCTTCACCGAACAACCAATCGTTCAGCGGGCATTCGTGCACCATGTTGGGCTCGACTTTACAGCCGATGTTACCAGCCAGCGCCATTTCGGCAATCGCAACCAACAGGCCGCCGTCTGAGATATCGTGACAGGCGGTAACAGCGCCATCCAGAATCTGTTCGCGCACGAAATCACCATTGCGGCGTTCACGATGTAGATTGAGGGCGGGCGGGGTGTAGATCTTCTGCACGTCAGTGGCCAGTGACAGATAGATGCTCTGGCCGATATGGCCGAAGTTATCACCGATCAGCACGATGAACTCGCCGTGATTTTTAAAGGCCAGCGTGGCGGCTTTGGATATATCGTCGATCAGGCCGACGCCGCCAATCACAGGCGTGGGTAGAATGGCGTTGCCTTCGGTTTCGTTATAAAGCGACACGTTGCCCGATACGATGGGGAAATCCAGCGATGTACAGGCTTCGCCCATACCCTGAATGCAACCCACCAACTGACCCATGATCTCAGGCTTTTCCGGATTGCCGAAGTTCAGGTTGTCGGTGCATGCCAACGGTGTAGCACCGGTGGCGGTAATGTTGCGCCATGCCTCGGCCACGGCCTGCCTTCCACCCTGAACAGGGTCGGCCAGACAATAGCGCGGCGTGCAATCACTGGTGATCGCCAGACCTTTGTTGGTGCCGTGCACGCGAACAAGCGCCGCATCGCCACCGGGTCGAGCCACGGTATCGGCCATGACCATGTGATCGTACTGTTCCCAGATCCAGCGCTTGGAGGCCAGATCAGGTGTCGCCATCATGGCCTTCAAAACGTCGTCTGGTGCGGATTTAGCAATCTCACCCAGCATCGTTGCCAGATATTCGGCGGGCTCGGTTTCCACCCATGGACGGTCATATTCGGGTGATGCTTCGGCCAGCGGATCGATGGGCAGGTCAGCGACGATCTCGCCCTTGTGGCGCAGCACCATATGGCCTGTATCGGTCAGCTTGCCGACCACGGCGAAATCCAACTCCCATTTCTCGAAAATCTTGCGGGCTTCGTCTTCGCGACCGGGTTCCAGCACCATCAGCATGCGTTCCTGGCTTTCTGACAGCATCATCTCGTATGCCGTCATGCCTTCTTCGCGTTGGGGCACGTTGTCCAGATCAAGATCAACCCCCATACCGCCCTTGGACGCCATCTCAAATGATGATGAGGTCAGGCCCGCGGCACCCATATCCTGAATAGCCACAATGGCGTCGGTCGCCATCAGTTCCATACAGGCTTCGAGCAGCAGTTTTTCGGTGAACGGATCGCCGACCTGTACGGTGGGGCGTTTTTCTTCAGAATCCGCATTGAATTCGGTCGATGCCATAGTGGCACCGTGAATTCCGTCACGCCCGGTCTTGGCACCGACATAGATCACAGGTTTGCCAATGCCAGAGGCCTCGGAATAAAAAATCTTGTCGGTGTCGGCCAGCCCCACGGTCATGGCATTGACCAGAATGTTACCGTTATAGGCGCTGTGAAATTCGCACTCACCACCCACGGTGGGAATGCCCATACAGTTGCCATAACCGCCAATACCGGCCACCACACCACCGACCAGATGGCGGGTTTTGGCATGATCGGGGCTACCGAAGCGCAGCGCGTTCAGATTGGCAATGGGGCGAGCGCCCATGGTGAATACATCACGCATGATGCCACCCACGCCGGTGGCTGCACCCTGATAAGGTTCGATATAGCTGGGGTGGTTGTGGCTTTCCATTTTGAACACAGCGGCCTGCCCATCACCGATATCGATGATACCGGCATTCTCACCGGGCCCACAGATCACCCATGGTGCCTCTGTGGGCAGGGTCTTCAGCCACTTTTTGGAAGATTTGTACGAGCAGTGCTCGGACCACATAACAGAGAAGATTCCAAGCTCGGTATAATTCGGCTCGCGGCCCATGATTTCGAGAATCAGGGCGTATTCTTCGGCGTTCAGGCCGTGCTCTGCAATGGTGTCAGGGGTGATTTTTACGGTGTTATCGCTCATGCAACTTTCATAGCAGAAAGCCCCTGATTAGCAACGCCAGAGTTAGCGAAATTGAACCAACCTAGATTGCGTTGGATGCTTCGTTAAAGGTATTACTAAGATCTGAGCCAATGAGGGTGATACCCGCAATCAGGACAACGGCAATCAACGCCGCCAACAATCCGTATTCGATAGCCGTGGCCGCGCGGACATCATGATAAAGGTTTTTGAAACAACTCATAAGCGTACTCCTTTTATCGTCATTTATCGCCAGGGACGCCGCGCTTTTCTCGCCACTGGTGTAATCGTTATGCCACGAGGTAACCGTTTTTTGGGTTTGGATGCAATAACAGATGTCACTTTTTGTGTGGCTCCCATTTCATTCAATACCTTCGACGAAGGGCCATCAAATAATGGCACGTCGCGGTGTTTAAACAGCGGGATAAGGATGATTCCGGCTACAGCACCACCAATATGCGCCCACCAGGCCACATTGCCGCCTGCACCTGTCACCACATTGAGCACCTGTAAACCAATCCACATACCGAGCAGAATCCAGGCTGGTATGGCCACCACAAAGCTGAAAACAAGTGTGTGGATGGAGGCTTTTGGGTGCAGCAGTATATAAGCGCCGATAACACCGGATATGGCACCTGATGCTCCGATCATGGGCGTTTGAGACCCTGGATCAAGCCCGGCGTGTGCGAGGGCGGCCACCACACCACACACGGTATAAAACGCCACAAACCGCATGTGCCCCATGGCGTCTTCTACATTGTCGCCCAATACCCACAGAAACAGCATGTTGCCGATAAGGTGCATCCACCCGCCATGCATGAACATGGATGTGATGAGGGTCAGGAAATCGGGCACCAGAACGAGATCCGGTGCCAACTCAGCATTTCCGAAAATGACGGCGGGGATAACACCAAGGCCGAGAACGGCCTGTTGTGCGCTGGTTGGGCTTAACGATTGCTGCCACAGAAAGACCGCCGCACATAAACCGATGATGGTGACAGTGACGTATTGAAACGGGATGCGGTGTAACGGGTTCGAATCATAAAGGGGCAGAAACATGGCTCAGGCGGCCAGCGCCTCGACCAGGCCTTCGAACAGAGCCGTACCGTCTGTGCCGCCCAGCGCCGGGTCCATCAGGCGTTCCGGGTGGGGCATCATGCCCAATACATTGAGCTTTTCGTTATAAATACCGGCAATGTGATCAATAGACCCATTGGGGTTTGCATCGTCGCTCAGATTGCCGTTTCCGTCGCAATAGCGGAACGCGATGCGGTTTTCGCCCTTCAGCATGGCGAGGGTGTCAGCATCGGCGAAGTAGTTGCCGTCGTGATGGGCGATGGGAATGCGAATGGCAGTGTTTTGTGTATAGCGGCTGGTGAACATGGTGTCATTGCGTTCGATCCGCAGGTGCACATCCCGGCACACGAATTTTAAACCCGCATTGCGCATGAGCGCGCCCGGCAACAGTCCCGACTCAGTCAGAATCTGAAACCCGTTACAGATACCCAGTACCGGAACACCGGCATTCGCCCGTTTGACCACTTCGCGCATGATGGGGGACGTTGCGGCCATGGCACCGGACCGCAAATAATCACCGTAGGAAAACCCACCCGGTACCACGATCATGTCCACCGCTGGCATATCAGCATCGCCGTGCCAGACCATGACGGGTTCGCCGCCAAAGGAAGCCTTAAGCGCCACTTGCGCGTCGCGATCACAGTTAGAGCCGGGAAATACGATGACAGCGGTTTTCATGGTACCTGATCCTTAAGTCTCGGGGCGTCTTTGAGGATTAACCTTCAATCTCGATGGCGTAGTTCTCGATAACCGTATTGGCGAGCAGCTTTTCGCACATTTGGGCCACGTTGGTGCGGGCGGTTTCGATGTCTGTTTCATTCAGGGTCAGTTCAATTACTTTGCCCTGACGGACGTCCTGAACACCATCGAACCCAAGTGATCCAAGTGCGTTTTCAACGGCTTTGCCCTGGGGATCCAGAACCCCGTTTTTCAACATGACGTGTACTTTTGCTTTCATGGTATTGCTTGCTTTCTTTATTGCATGGTCACTTATTGCATCGTATCGGGGCCCGGCATATCGCGCGGACCACTTTCGGGTAAAATGCCCAAACGACGGGCAACTTCCTGATAGGCCTCTTCCACACCACCCAGATCGCGGCGGAAACGGTCCTTATCCAGCTTTTCATTTGTTTTCACATCCCATAGGCGGCAGGAATCGGGGCTGATCTCATCGGCCAGCACAATTCTGAGCTGCTCGTTCTCCCACAACCGGCCATATTCCAGTTTGAAATCGATCAATTTGAGGCCAACGCCGAGAAACAGTCCGCATAGAAAATCGTTAATACGCAAGGTGGTGGCGACGATTTCGTCCAGTTCCTGTGGGGTGGCCCAACCAAACGCTGTAATGTGCTCTTCGGTGATCAATGGATCGTCCAGATCATCAGACTTGTAGCAAAACTCAACGATGGAGCGGGGCAGTTCTGTGCCTTCTTCCATGCCAAACCGTTTAGCCATGGAACCGGCCACCACATTGCGAACAACCACTTCGACCGGGATGATTTCAACTTCGCGGACCAGTTGCTCACGCATATTCAGGCGCCGTACGAAATGAGTGGGCACCCCGATGGCCCCCAATTTGATCATCAGGTATTCGGAAATGCGATTATTGATGACGCCCTTGCCAGTGATGGTGCCTTTTTTCTGATTATTGAAAGCTGTGGCGTCGTCCTTGAAATATTGAACAACGGTTCCGGGCTCTGGGCCCTCGAACAAAATCTTCGCTTTGCCTTCGTAAATCTGTCTGCGTCTGGCCATGCAATGGTCCATTACGGAAATAAAACAGCGGGTTTTTCAGCTTGCCAATAGCAAGCCCGGTGCGCGCCCGCAGAGTCGTAAATTATGGTGTCCGTATAGCAGGTGAGCCCCGGACTGACAACGCCGGGTGTGGTTTTACTGTGGGCTTTCGGCTACGTGACAAACCGCCTCTATATTGTACCCGTCGGGATCGAGTACAAACGCAGCATAATAGTTCGGATGATATTCCAACCGCAGCCCGGGCTTCCCATTTTCCGTGCCACCAGCGGCCAGTGCGGCGGCGTGAAACGCATCCACATATGCACGCGACCGGGCACTAAAAGCAATGTGGATTCGAGGAACCATGGGCGCATCTTCATATATCCAGAAATCGCCAGCCGGGTCAGTGCTTATGCCATATCCTTCAGATACACGAAAACTGACTGAATCGGGCTTTTCCATGCCAAGTGCATACCCAAGTGCGCTTAGGGTTTGGTGGTAAAATTTTTTACTCTTTTCAATGTTGCTTACGGTGATTCCCATATGGTCAATCATCGATGGCCTCCATTTTCATAGCTCTTTCTTGAAATAATAGCGACGGATACCACCGCCTATCGTTTTATTGCTGGCTTCATCAGCGACTTCTTCACGGACAAGCTCATACCCGGCCTGGCGATAGAAAGCCAAGGCTTCAGACTGGACCTCTGAGGTGCTTAAATCGAGGCGGTGCTGGCCGGTGTTGCGGCAATAGTCTTCGGCGGCGCGCATCATTTCCTGCGCAATGCCCCGGCGTCGGAAGTCCGGATCCACATACATGCGGCGGAGTTCCATGGCATTCGGCCCGGAAGGTTCCAGCCCAAACATGCCAACAACGTGATTTTTAGACAAAACAACCCAGAATTGGCCCTCTTTCTCCGCATAATACTGCGGAATCCGGTCAATTTCCTGTTCCAGTGACTCGATAATGTAATGTTCGAACGCATCCGTCATATGGGGCGGGGCAAGCAGTCGATTAACCCGGATGAACAAATCTCTCACCGCATCACTGTGTTCGGCTTTAAACGGAGAGATCACAAACGAGCTGGCGTTCATGTTACAGCGCCATATCTTGGTACGCCGATTGGCCCGGCATGCCGCCCGCGAACCGCCATACGGGGGCGGGTCTTGGGCCTTCGTCGGGGACGGCGGGTAATGCGATCAGCGATGATGAGACGGTGCCGAAACCGGATTCCGCCATTTCAATGGCCATGGCGCCGCTCCAGTCCGAATCGGTCGCCTTGCCCTGATCGGCCATGAGGGCTTCCCACGCGAACCAGTCACCGCCTGCCGGGTCAGGCACGGGTGCGGCGCGGAAACGGGGTAAGTGGTGGCTGATACGGGCGGATGTGGTGTCGTTCATGTCATGGGCGGTGACCATGGAAATACCGGAATCCATGCGGGTAGCGCTGATTTCACCCGTGACGTCGCTGCTGGCGATCCACCATGCTTCGTGGATATCGGCGATAACCATGTTGAAGGATCGGTACGCCGTGGGGTCCAGGTCGACCAACGCCTCGGTCGCCTGACGGGCTTCGGCGTGGTCGAGGGCTTCCAGTGGCAATTCACCGCGCGACCGTTTACCAGCCATGGGGCCAAGTGAGTCCACCCGGTTCAAAATACAGGCGACCAGGCCGTGTTCGTTCATGCCCAGCCATGTGCCGCCCGCTAATACATCCAGCCCCGCCGTCACATGCTCGCGGTCTTCCCAGTGCCGGGCTGGTGGTTTGCTGGGGCGATCGCGCATCTCATCCCGGTTGGCGGCCAGGATCAGGGGCCATTCATGGCCGGGGCGTATGAGGGTAACAACAGTACACATACTATCCGGGGTAACGGACGGGCTTGCCATGGTCAAGACCCAGGCATACATATGACATTGCAAGGGGCGGGTGCGCCCTATAGAACTAGGCATCAGATTTTTTTCAGGGATACAGGTATATGAGCGATTCATTCAACGAACGGGAAAAGGGCTTCGAAGCCAAATTCAAGCTGGACGCGGAGCAGGAATTCAAAGCTGAGGCACGGCGCAATCGCTTGCTGGGTGAATGGCTGGCCGACAAGTTCGGTGTGCCTGCATCAGAGCGTGCTGACTATGCCAAGACCGTCGTCATTGCAGATATGGACGAGCCTGGAATCGAAGATGTTATGCGCAAGGTCATGGCTGACATTGCGACGCACGGTGTCGATATATCTGAAGCTGATGTTCGCGCCAAAATCAGCGAGCTGGATGGTGTTGCCGCGCAACAAATTGCCAACGAATAGAGGCCTTTTGCCTCTTCGCCCCTATGACCGATTCTTCGGAATTATTTCGTGTTTCAGCCAAAGCCGTGATTTGCGTTCAGGGCCATGGTCAAGATCGGGTGCTGTTATTGCGCACGCCAGCGGGGAAATGGGATTTGCCCGGCGGGCGGCTGGAACCGGGTGAGGATATAGAGGCATCGCTGGCCCGCGAGCTTGTTGAGGAGATGGGTATCAGCATTCCCATCGGACCGGTCATCTATTGCAGTGTCCGCCGACGTGCGCCACCGAAACAAAACGTTGTGGTCGTGGCTTATGTCTGTACCATGGACACAGAACCGGACCAGATTGTGCTTAGCGCAGAACACGAGACGGTTCGATTATTCAGCGCGGCGGAAATTGGCGAGCTTGGTTTAGTGGATTCGTACCGCGAGGCGATCGAGAAGGCTTTTGGGCATATGTCCACAATGGTTTAGCGTACACGTTACTATTATCTAAATACTAGATTATGCATTGATGATCGGTTGGGTTCACACCATGTGAACAAGGTGAACAAGCCCGTCAATTGGCACGAGAACTCGATATATGAGCGATGAAGACGTAACAAAAAAGCCGGAAGAAGAAGCCGAAGAAGAGAAAATTGCGATTTCCGACAAGGATCGTGATTCTCTTTACGTGTTGCCGTTATCAGCCCTGGAACTTGAGACCAAGGCTCTTCGGACGGCTCGTCTGATCAAGAACAATCGCCTTCTCAGTGTTGTGGAGTTGTTCCGCGAAGAGGGTATCGGCAGTGGTCAGCTTGAAATTGACCACCTGTACGCCCAGTTCGGATGGTCCCCACGGGATAGACCCAAAGATTTGGTCCTGCTGCGAAAACTGGCAGAGCTTAATAGCTATGATGTTTATAGCCTGCGTATGTCCTTGCGTGAGCATGGCATCAATGTGAACAACATGGATGCATTGTCGTTGTCCGGGGCCAAGAAGGAAGAACTGGGCAAATATATGAAGGCGTTCACCGAACCATTGATTGCCAAAATCTATGGCAATGATGCGACGAAAGTCGACAGTATGGACGACGTGATTGGCCTGTTTTCTGATCCTGATATGAGCAAAGTTCGTGAACGATTGCAGGCCATGGCCAGGGAACTGCAAATCGAAGTTCAAGACGTGCCGCAGTTTCTGGAAGATTTCGGCGATGTGTTCCTGTCTCTGTCCTACTACCGCAGTTGCATGGAACAGATTGAGCCCATGGTGGACGAGTTCTCGCGCTCTATCGAGGAAATGAAACAGAGCTATCAGTTCAAGAGCAATATAACGCTCATGGAAACCTGCAAATTGGTGGATACGACCATCAGCGATCTACTTGCCGCCATTGGTGGCCGGCTGGAAACCTTTGAGCGTAACACCCAGGACATGTGGGAGGATCTGAACGCCTCTAAATTCCGTAACGTCAAAAACATGATTCAAAGCTACCACACTGTTATTGGTGGCTCGCTTTGTGCTTTGACCGTGAAAATGGATTCCTGGGCCCATCAGTTCCCCAACCGGGATACAGGTGGCCCACAAAAACGAGCCGAATTCATTATGTCGGAAATGAAGCAAGGCATTGATCGGATCAAAGAGATCCAGGCTGTGGAAGCCCAGTAACACCACACATCGGCAACAGGAATCTCATGCTGGCACGTTTTGGGAGGGCAATGTACTGGATCGGCCTCGTGTTTGGGGGATTCTTTTTGATGCTCAACGTTGTACCGTTGTCGGTCATGATTGGCCTTCTTGAAGGGGCTGAAAATGGTAAGCCCTGGATTGGTATGGTAATCGTTAGCGTCATTGGTTTTGGTATCTGGGGGACAGGTTGGGTCATCCGCTATTTCACCACAGGCGCCACCGGTATCAACCCTAAAGACAGGGGTTGGTACACGGATGTCAAATAACCCCGCTTCACCTGCAGATAATAATCTAGCCGGAATTTCGTATCTGCTGGCGGGCGTGTTCGTGCTCACCATCATGGATGTTATCGCCAAGTTTCTGGTGGAGTCGGATTTCTCGCCATTTCAAATTCTGGCTATTCGAGGCTATATCATTACGTCCGCATTCCTGATTTGGACGGCCGCACGCGGGCAACTGGTGACGTTGAAAACGGACAGGGTAAAACACCATGCTGTACGCGGGGCTATTGGATTTGGCGCGCCCTTTTTCTTCTTCACGGCATTGGGTTTGATGCCCCTGGCCGATGTCATTGTGGTAACGTTTGCAGCGCCCTTTGTGATGACGGCCCTGTCGGTTCCATTGCTAAAGGAAACCGTGGGTCGCTATCGCTGGGCGAGTATCGCTGTGGGGTTTGTGGGGGTGGTCATTGTAGTTCAACCGGGCGCAGGCACGCTTCAGACAGGCGCGCTGTTTGCGCTGGCGGCATGTCTGTCGTATTCGCTTGTCAATATTATGACCCGCTGGATGGCGGCGACTGAATCGCCCATTCGTCTGGTGTTTTACTTTAATTTATCGACCGCTGTTATTGGAACTTGTGCGTTACCGTTTGTGTGGAAGCCCATGAGTGTGGAAGACACCCTGACAATCGTGGCCTTGGCAGCTGTTGCCGTATTGGGCCATCTTTTGATGACCACCGCGTTTACCAAAGCGCCGCTCGGGGTGGTGACACCGTTTGAGTATTCAGCCCTGATCTGGTCGACCGCATTCGGGTTTTTAATCTGGGGCGATTTCCCGGCAGAGAACGTTTGGTTGGGGGCCGGTATTATTGTGGCCAGTGGTCTCTACATGATTCACCGCGAAGCCGTGAACAGGCGAAAGTCTCATATGCCGTCGTGATTTCATGGCTCATTTACTGGAAATTTTCTTTCTGCATAATTATCGTATACTACCGACCACACACATTTCGATTAAGGATCCCCATCGTTGTCACAGGCCAGTAGTCACGCTAGGAGCGACAATATTTCGCTCGCGATCTCCGCTATCGTTATGGCCGTTTTTGCGTTGTCACTGGGTGATGCCCTGATCAAGTATCTGAGCGCTGATTTCACGCTTGCCCAGATATTTGTTTTACGATCTGCTCTCGCGATCCCTGTGCTCGTTGCCGTTCTTATGATCAGATATCGGGATGTTTCTCTTCGGCCCGTCAGCGTCGGCTGGACAACGGCAAGAAGCCTAATGCTCGGAGTCATGTGGTTGGCGTATTACAGCGCCCTTCCGCATGTGGAGTTCTCTATCGCAGCGGCTGCATTTTACACATTGCCGTTGTTTATTACCCTGTTTGCCGGGTTGTTTCTGGGCGAGAAAGTGGGCGTGCAGGGTTGGGTTGCCGTGTGTCTGGGATTCGGTGGCGTGTTGCTTATCCTAAACCCCCAAGCTGATGACTTTAATGTTTACGGGCTGCTGCCTTTACTATCTGCGGTACTTTACGCCTTTGCCATGATCCTCACGCGATCCAAATGCAAGGGCGAGAGCCCGCTGGTGCTGGCCATCAGCATGAACGTGGTCATGCTTGGTTTGGGTGTTGCGCTTACGGCTCTGGTCTGGTTCTGGCCGCCATCCGCTCAAGCGGTGGATACGTACCAGTTCCTGTTCGGACCCTGGGTACCGATGGGGGCTGAACAGTGGCTCGCCATGGCGCTATTGGCCGCAGCTATCATTACAGGTGGCGTCGCTACCGCGATTGCCTATCAGGCCGGGGCACCGTCCATTGTCGCCACCTACGATTTCGCCTACCTGGCATTTGTGGCGTTCTGGGGTATTTTGTTCTTTGCTGAAATACCTGAAACCACAACCATCATCGGTATGGTGCTGATTGTCACCGCAGGTATTCTGGCTGTCAGGCGCTGACTGACAGGTGTTGCTATCAGGAGAGCGGGATTATCCCTTTTTCGTCACCCACAACGCGGGTCTGACGCAAATTTCGCCGCCAGCGATCGGCATCGTATCCGGTGCCACGGTGCAACATGCAGCGATTGTCCCAAACCACAGTATCGCCCATCGACCAGCGGTGGCTGTAGACATCTTCGGGCCGGGTCGCGCGGGCCAGCAGATCATCTAACAGGCGACGACTCTCAATCCCGGACCAGCCAGCAATGGACCGCGCGTGTGAGCCCACATAAAAATTCTTCAGGCCATTGCGCGGGTTGGCCCGCACTAACCGATGATTGACGGGCGGCATGTTGGCGGCATGGTTGGGGTCGACCGGCGCCACGGGCGCACGTGAGAATACATAGTCATGGACCACACCCAACGGGTCGATTTGGCGGGCCATATCTTCGGGCAATCGTGCGTAGGCGCTACGCATGCTGACGAATTCTGTATCGCCTTCGCCATCGGGCACTTCATAGGCATGCAGGATCGACTCGCGCGACGGTACTTCGCGAAAGGATGAGTCCGAATGCCAAAGCTGGTTGCCCTTCTGATATTTGGTGCCCGTGTCGGCATTGACCTGTTTCGTGCCATCCGGCTGCACATTGCCAACGGTCCCGAAGTATTTCACCACCCCCGTTTTACCGAATGTCACGTGCTCGGCTTCAGGTTCACCCAACAGGCGCGTAAAGGCCATATGATGCTCATCGTTCATGTCCTGATTTGGGAAACACAACAGCGAGTATGTGTCAATCGCTTCACGAATGTTCTCAATATCGTCACTGGATAGCGGGCCGGTCAGGTTCACGCCAGATACCCGTGCGCCAAAGTCAGGATGAAGGGGTTCGATTGAAAGTTGGTTCATTGTTGTCTGATCCTGAAAAGCGACGGTAGGCGATCGTTCCTGATTACTAGGTATGTGCCGTTGCTGCTAGCATGTTGTGATCAGCTATAATTTGTTGTTTAAATAAACACTGGGAATAATCATGCTATGTCGCAACTATAGCGGTTGAGTGGAAATATCGGGGAGATTACGTTTCTGCTCCCGTTGGATGCGTACGGAGAGTTAACAGATAAAGTTGGAAATGATAAAATGACCTTATCCGTGCTATCGAAAAAATTTGGAATGCTGGGCTTGGCGCTTGTTCTGGCACTGGCCATCCTGATGTTGGATATTGCATTACCACTGGGTGTGGCTGGTGCCGTACCCTATGTTTTCATCGTTCTTTTGGGATTGTGGTTCTCAAACCGTAGCCAGATAGCCTTCATTACCGTGATTGCGGGATTGCTGACCGTAATCGGCTATTACCTCTCCCCCGAAGGTGGAGTTTTTTGGATTGTCATCATCAACAGGGCGCTGGCCCTGTTTGTTATTCTGGCAACGGGGGGGCTTCTCTACATCGGCAAGCCTAA
>JABJGO010000057.1 GCA_018662225.1 Rhodospirillales bacterium
AAATCCGTTGGTTTCGATCTGTTTGCGGGTTCGGGCCGACAGGATGGTGTTCTCCCACAAGGCCATGTCTGGCACCGCCCCATGGCCCAATCGTTCTTCGGGGACAAAACACATGCCTTGCGCGCGGCGTTCGGTGGGATTGCGATGGCCCACCATTTCGCCGTTCAGCATGATTGTGCCGTTCAGGTCACTGGCCACTTCACCGATCAAGGCTTCCATCAACTCGTTTTGCCCATTACCGGCAACGCCGGCGATACCCAGAATTTCACCGGCGCAGACAGACAGGGATACATCGTGTAAATCCACACCAAACGGATCGTCACTTGCCCGTGACAGGTTGCTGACCGCCAGCCGTTCGGGCCCAAGTTCCACATCCTGTCGTTCAGGCGGCGTCAGGGTCGCGCCAATCATCATTTCGGCCAGGCTTTTGGCAGTTTCCTGTCGAGGGTCACAGCTACCCACAACCTTGCCGCCGCGCAACACGGTTGCGTGGTCACAGAGGTTTCGAATTTCTTCCAGCTTGTGCGAGATATATAGAATGGAGCAGCCTTCTGCCGATAATTTGCGTAAGGTCTCGAACAGAATATCCACTTCCTGTGGTGTCAGCACCGAAGTGGGCTCATCCATGATTAAAAGTCGCGGATTTTGCAGCAGGCAGCGAACGATCTCAACGCGTTGGCGCTCACCCACGGAAAGTGATCCCACCAGACGGGTCGGGTCCAGCGGCAGGCCATAGGCTTCGGATACTTCAATAATCTTGGCATCTAAATCACCACCCGACATGGCCTTGTCCATGCCAAGCGCTACATTCTCAGCGACGCTCAGCGCTTCGAACAATGAGAAATGCTGGAACACCATGCCCACGCCAGTTTGGCGGGCTTCCGAAGGTTTAGCCGGATGGTAGGGCTGGCCGTCAAATGTCATGGACCCTTCATCGGGGTGCATGACGCCGTAGATCATTTTAACGAGGGTAGACTTACCCGCGCCATTCTCACCGAGCAGGGCATGAACCTGCCCCGGCGCGATGGAGAACCCGACGCCGTCATTGGCGATCACACCGGGAAATCGTTTTGTTATGCCGGATAACTCCAGCAGTGCTGTTTCCGTCATGACCCCATGGTCCCCCTTAATTGGCTCGCACTAATTGTATCAGAAACGTAGCGCGCCGATGACAACCGTTGCAATAGGTCAGCGGCAATAGATATGGCAATAACCGATGGCTCTTTCCCGTCAAGATCAGGCAGGCCAACAGGACAGATCATTTTGTCGACCATGCCAGGAGAAATACCGGAATCGCCTAAGCGCCGGGTAAAGCGCGCGCGTTTGGTTTTCGATCCGATAACACCCAGATAGCTGAACTGACCCCGGTCCAGTACCGCCTGACAGATTGCCAGATCAAGCGTGTGGGAATAGGTCATGACCATGTGCCATGCGTCATTTGGGGCGTGCCGGGCAATGGTCGCGGGGGCGGTGGCTGGAGTGGCGCTTGCGTGGTCCGGCACATTATCCGGGAAACGATCCGCGGCGGTATCCACCCACATGATATGGAAAGGCAGACCCGCCATGGCGCTGACAACAGCGCGGCCCACATGACCGGCACCATATAAGAACAAGGTGTTTTTGGTCGGTTTTACAGGCTCCACGTACCACGCATCATTAACCAATGTGGGGGCGGGCGTTTGTGCGCCGCTAAGCATGTCCTGCACCACACGGCTGAGGGACAGTGGCCAGTCTTCCTGCCGGGTGTGCCGATCCTGAATGATTATTGGCGCCGTGCCAGATTCCAGTGATCGCAGGATAAGGCCGTTCTCGGTATTCGAAAATGCACCAGCCGACATGACCTCGAACAACAGCTTCGTATAGCCGCCGCAACACTGCCCCAGCGACGGGCCTAACGGATAGGCCTTTGTCTCACGATACCAAACATCGTGATTCAGCAGCTTCTGTGCCCATGCGGTGGCATCATGTTCCAGGGCACCGCCACCGATTGTGCCGGTCAGACCGGCTTGGCTGATCACCATAGCGGCCCCTACGTCACGCGGGGTGGAACCCTTGGCTTCGATCACACAGACACGGACGGTATTCACGATGAACCACCTTTCAGGCGCTCGACAGCCATCAGAATGCATTCCGGTGTGGCGGGGGCGTGCAGGGCTGGGTAGGTCTTGTAATCCGCTACACTGGCCACCGCATCGGATAGGGCCAGAAAGGCCGAAATACCCAGCATCAAAGGTGGCTCGCCCACGGCTTTGGACCGGTAGATGGTGTCTTCCCGGTTGCGGCCTTTTTCCCACAGGCCAATACGCATATCCGGCGCACGGTCGGAACAGGCCGGGATCTTGTAGGTGGACGGTGCGTGTGTCTTCAAATGACCTTCATCGTCCCACCACAATTCCTCGGTGGTCAGCCACCCGGCCCCTTGCACATAGCCGCCTTCAATTTGGCCCAGGTCAATGACCGGGTTCAGCGATTGCCCCACGTCGTGCAGAATATCCACACGCAGGATGCGGTTCTCGCCGGTCAGGGTATCAATGGCGACTTCGGTAACGGCGGCTCCATAGGCGAAATAATAAAATGGACGACCGCTGGCAGACGCGCGGTCCCAATGGATTTTCGGTGTGGCGTAAAAGCCCGTGGCGGACAATGATATACGCGCCATATAGGCATCATGCACCAGCTTGTTAAACGGAATTTCCTCAGCCCCTACACGTACACGACCGGGCAGGAATTCAATGTCGTCCACGGACACCTGATGCTGGGATGCGGCAAATTCCATCAGTCGCTGCTTGATGGTTTCGCAAGCGTTAAGGGTCGCCATGCCATTCATGTCTGACCCTGATGACGCGGCGGTGGCCGATGTGTTGGGGACTTTGGCGGTATTGGTGGCCGTGATCTTCACGCGATCGATATCAACCTGAAAGACCTCGGCTGCGACTTGTGCCACTTTGACAAACAAACCCTGACCCATTTCCGTGCCACCGTGGTTCAGGTGAATTGAGCCATCGTGATAAATATGCACCAATGCGCCAGCTTGATTAAGGAAACTGGTGGTAAAGGAAATCCCGAACTTTACCGGGCTCAAAGCCAGCCCGCGTTTGATGATGGGGCTGCCCTTATTCCATTCGCGAATTTCCGAACGGCGGGCGGTGTAGCTGGAACTGGCCGTCAGTTCCTGAACTATCTCGTCGATCACACAATCTTCGACCGTCATATGATAGGGCGTTACGTTGCGGATCGATTCTTCATCAGCGGCAGCGTAGTAATTTACCCGCCGCACATCCAATGGGTCTTTGCCAAGGGTGTGGGCGATCTCGTCAATCACACGCTCCATGGCAACCATCCCCTGCGGTCCACCAAACCCCCGGAAGGCGCAAGATGAAACGGTATGGGTCAGGCAACGATAGGACGTGATCCGCACATGGGGCAGGTAGTAGGTGTTGTCTGCATGGAACATGGCCCGATCACAAATGGCCATGGACAGGTCATAGGACATGCCGCACCGGGCGGCCTGATCATATTCGATGCCTGTAATCCCGCCGTCATCATCATAGCCAACGCGGTAATCAATTCTGAAATCGTGACGTTTGCCGGTGATGACCATGTCATCATCACGGTCATAACAAACCTTGGCCGGGCGGTTGGTTTTTTTAGCCACCAATGCGGCGGCGGCGGCGGGCAGGTTGCCACTGGTTTCCTTGCCCCCGAAGCCCCCGCCCATGCGGCGAATTTCAACGGTCACGGCGTTGTTAGGAATGCCCAGGACTTTACCCACCGTGTGCTGTACTTCGCTCGGGTGCTGGGTTGAGCTGTATACCAGCACATCATCATCTTCACCGGGGATCGCCAGCGCGGCCTGGCCTTCCAGATAGAAATGCTCCTGACCGCCCAGATAGAACCGGCCACTTAAACTGTGAGCGGCACCGTCAATGGCAGATGCCGCATCACCACGGGCCATGGTATAGGGCTCTTCCAACAAAGATCCCGCTTCCATGGCCTCGTCAATCGTGATGTAGGCGGGTAGGTCTTCGTAGGTAATGGTCGCCAGCGTGGCTGCGGCCCGGGCCTGTTGAATGGTGTCGGCGGCGACCGCAAATAATGATTGCCCCACACACAATACCTCACCATCGGCAAACACGGGGTCATCACCGTTCACCGGGCTTACATCGTTTTCTCCGGGCACATCGGTGGCGGTCAATACGACCGCCACACCGGGTGCGTGTCGCACGGCGGACACGTCCATATGGGTAACCTTGGCATGGGCGTGGGTGCTCATAGCGATATAGATGTTCAGGCAGTTGTCCGGTGTGGGGATGTCGTCCACATAGATGGCTTCGCCGGATACATGCTTGTGACCGCTATCATGGCGGTGGTCTGAATGGACGGCCCCGGCAATGGTCTCTGTCGATTTGGCGGCAGGAATATCAAGCATGGTTTGCCCCCCCGGCGATGGTCGAGCCACGGCCCACAAGGCGTGTGGTTGATAAAGGTTCTGTGCCCTCGACAAAATATTTGATCAACAGGTTTTGGGCCGAACGCATGCGATAGTCGGACGATGCCCGCATGTCAGTCATGGGGCTGAAGTCTTCAGAAAATTTGGATAGGGCCGCCTCACAGGTTTCCATGGTCCAGGCCTTGCCCACAAGGGCGGCCTCAACCGCGCTGGCCCGTTTGGGTGTTGCGGCCATGCCACCATACGCAATACGAGCGCTCGACACCTGACCATCATCGACGGTCACATGGAAACAACCGCACACGGCGGAGATATCCTGATCAAATCGCTTGGTTAGCTTGTAGCAGCGGAACTGATCCGGGTTTTCGAGTAGCGGGACTTCGATGGCTTCCACAAACTCGCCGGGTTTTCGGTCCTGAACGCCGTAATCGACGAAGAAATCCTCCAACGGTATGCGGCGCTGTGCGTCGCCCGTTCGAAGAACCAGCGTCGCGTTCAGGGCGATGAGGGCGGGCGGGCAATCGCCGATGGGCGATCCGTTGGCAATATTACCACCGATGGTGCCCGCGTTGCGTACCTGGGTTGATCCAATGCGCCGTACCAGCTCACCCAAATCAGGGAAATGTTCGGCCAGCGTCTGTATCGCGTCGCTATACGTGGCCCCGGCACCAATGGTCAGGGTGTTATCCGATACCGCGATATGGGCAAACCCCTGCACCCGGCCCGTGTAGATGATCGTTTTCAAATGCATGTGACGTTTGGTCACCCACAGACCCACATCCGTTGCACCCGCAACGATGGTGGCATCGGGGAATTCAGCAAAAAGCTCCGCAAATTCACCAAGAGTGGCCGGCGCGAAAAACTGCTGGTCAGTGGATGCGACTTTGACGGTATCGGTATGGCACAGGGCTTCAAGGGCGCGAAGTTCTCTGGCTGCACGATCTTCTCCCCACTGAGGTGCAGGCAGATCACCCATGGTTTCGGCGGCTGTGATGATCGGACCATACCCGGTGCAACGGCACAAATTACCGGCCAGCACATCGTTAGCTGTATCCCGGTCCAGACCTTTTCCCTGCCTGTCCTCATAGGCAGCGAATAGTGACATGGCAAAACCGGGGGTGCAGAACCCGCACTGCGATCCGTGGGTGTCGACCAATGCTTGCTGGCAGGGATGCAGGGTGCCGCCAGGGCCTCGCAGACGTTCAACGGTGGTTACGGATTTCCCTTCCAGCATCGGCAGGAACTGGATACAGGCATTGACGGCCCGGTGCTGAACCGCGCCATCCACCAACTCACTCACGACAACCGTGCAGGCACCACAGTCTCCTTCGGCGCAACCTTCTTTCGTGCCGGTCAGCTTCTGGTCTTCGCGCAGATAATTAAGCAACGTGGTCGTGGGTGACATATCACGGATTTCATGCCGCTCCCCATTCAGCAAAAATGTTCCATGATCCCGCATGATCAGCTGCCCCGGTACGTTGAATAGCTGTAGGGAGAAATCAGCAAGGGCACGTGGTAATGGGCCGCAACGTCTGAAATGCCAAATCGGATAGGAATCTGGTCAAGAAATTTGGGTGCGGGTAAATCGGCACCTGTTGTATCCAGATAGTCACCCGCATGGAACAACAGCTCATAGGTGCCGGGGGCAAAATCATCGCCACCCAGAATGGGCTCATCGCACCGCCCATCATCATTGGTGACAACATCTGCCAGCTTTGTCCTGTCTTCACCATTCAGGCGAAACAGCTCGATACGCATGCCGTGTCCGGGCGTGCCTGTGCTGGTGTCGAGCACGTGCGTGGTCAGGTATCCTGCCATGGATCAGACGTCTCCCAATAAATAGCCCCGCTGGTTATCCAGCTTGTGTTCGTCATGATTTGATCGTGTTCCGCTGCTTGCAGCGATTATCTATATTAAATTGATAATCGCCTACGACTATCTAAATAAATTTGATAGTGCATGAAATATTGGGGTATGGGAAATGAGAAGAAACAACTTACGCTGCCATTTTGTGCCCAAGCTCTGATATGGCCTCTGCTCCGGCCTGCTCCGACAGGTGAACCGTGGAAAATCCGTGCTCAGACATTTCGCTGTTGTTGAACAGTTTGAGTGTCCGCACCATGGCCTGGTTACTAGGTTCGAAGTAGAACGTCGCTTCTCGGACACCGCACTGGGCGATGACCTGAAACAGGTGGCTTAGCAGGTCAGCGCCCATATTGCGGCCCCGAAATTCGGGCAGGACACAGATAGATATTTCAGCCACGGCAGGGGCGAAGGCGTGATCCAGATGGGCTTCGGCTAAACCGATGATCTGTCCTGATTTCAAATCAAATGCACCGGAGAAGATCATGCGGCTTAAATCGAGGCTGCGGGTATAACGGATGATGGCCATATCGTTCATGCAACTGTTAAACCGGCGATCGCGATCACTGCTGTCCAGGCTTAGAAGATGAGTCTGAATGGCTGGCAGGTCCTGTTCCGTCAATCGGCGAACAACAGGTGTCTGTTCGTCGCCAGCGAGCATCACGATGGCACTGCTATAGTAGGGCTTGCGAATACGGCCTTGAGCCGAGTGGATGCCAATCATTGTCTTCGTCCTTCATCAAATGGTGCGAATGTCGATTTGGCTACTCTAGGTGTTCAATGTTTCTGCCCAATGTCTGACACACAGGAAAAATGTTTCAATTGTTTCAGGGAGGATATTTTTATGCCGCCAGATCATCAACCAGGCGGGCGCGATGAAAATCACAACGCCCGCCTGTAGTCGGGCCTTACGCGGCCAGAGTCAGATCAGTGCTCGCGACGAGCAGTGCCTGATCCAGATCGGCGATGATGTCGTCGGCATTCTCAATACCAACGGACAGACGAACGAAACCTTCGGTCACACCGACCTTTTCTTGATCTTCCCGAGAAAGCTGTTGGTGTGTGGTAGATGCCGGATGAATAGCCAGCGTTCGTGCATCACCAATGTTGGCAACGTGATAGATCAGTTCCAGATTATCGATGAAGGCTTTGCCAGCTTCGATGCCACCTGTCATCTCGAAACCGACAAGACCACCATACCCACCGCTCAGGTGGGTATCGGCCCGTTTGCGGTTTTCGCCGCTCTGCATGCCTGGGTAAATAACGCGTGTCACCGCCGGATGTGCTTCCAGGAATTCGGCAACCAGTTGGGCATTGCGGCAATGTTCGCGCATGCGCAGGGGTAGCGTCTCCAAGCCTTGCAGGAACATAAACGAATTGAACGGACTGGTGGCGGCACCCAGGTCACGCAGTAAGGTAACCCGCGCTTTGACGATGTAGGCGACCGGACCCATAGGTTTGACGGCTTCGGTCCATACGGCCCCGTGGTAGCTGGGGTCAGGCTGGTTCAACATGGGGAAGCGGTCGCTGTGCTTTTCCCAATCGAATGCACCACTGTCGATGATCATGCCGCCGACTGAGGTGCCGTGGCCACCGATGTACTTGGTGGTGGAATAAACAATGATGCTGGCACCATGGTCAAAAGGGCGGCAAATCATTGGCGCTGCGGTGTTG
>JABJGO010000058.1 GCA_018662225.1 Rhodospirillales bacterium
ATAAGATGAGAATTGTGGACCCATAACGTGAGAATTCCGTTAGCGATGGTTTCTGGTTACCCACCAGGACCGGGCATTCTTGTCGAGCGTTGATCACTTCCGAGAATAGCCATAAGCGGAAATTCAAACCGATCGAGAACTGACCTCGAACATGTCTGTTTTCGCCCCTGAACAGAAGTTCATCCAACTACTTGCACGCCATCTGAGTTGGAGCGGTAACTGACAACTGTGTGAGTGTAGTTAACCCATACTGCGAACAAGCACTAGGCCCGTGGCTACTTTATGGGCGCGACCATGTCGGACAATGTTACCCTGCCGAGATGATAGTTGTGGCAATCGGTGCACTGTTGCACGCCGGTTTTGGCGTTATGACATTCGACGCAAATTACCTTTTCCATTTGCTTGAAGTTTGAGGCAAAGGTCTTCGGATCATGGTCTTTGTACGAACTGGCGTAGTCTGCTTCCGCATCGATCTTGTGACAATTTTGACACCCATCATCGCGTAACACGGCTGAATGTTGTTCATGTGAGAACGTGGTCGATGGCCGCATGTGCTTGTTTGGGAAAAATGCCAACCAGTTAACATCTAAATCGCCGTTTTCATTTGAGTCTATGCTGTGACATTTGCCGCACCGACCTGCCGAGTTTGCCGTCGTCAATAAATCAAACACGGGCCGAGCTAGTCCGGCAAGCTCCCCTGACGAGGCGTGACCGCTGGCTGAAATCCAGCTAGAGAAAAACGGATCACTATGTTTTGTGGGTCGATAAACAAGGCTGAAATCCTGCTCGTGCCAACCGCCGTATTGCATCCAGGTTTTCATGTCCAGTGTCGGCATCTCAACGGTTTCGACCACTGCCGTTTGTGCGTCTGTTTCGTCACCCAGGATATCATCGTCGTCACCAAGAATATCGCCATCACCGTCACTGAGGATGTCGTCTTCGGCCAAAATGCCATTGTCACTGAGAATATTTTCGTCATTTGACAAGATGTCCTCAGCGCCAAGTATGTCCTCGTCGTCGGCCAGGATGTCTTCGTCATCTGACAGAATGTCATCCTCACTGAGAATATCGTCATTCCCCGTGTCAGATAACTCAGGTACAGTCATGTCAACGGCGGTCAAACTCGCATCGTCTGCGCCCACATTCTCATCCAGAGACAAACGAGTAGGGACGGTCGCTCCCTGGTTATGTTGGGATATTTCCTGCATTAATACAGGGAACCAAGTGTCAACAGTGCGTTGCACCACATCAAACGGCAAGGCCGCCACCATATCAGTCACCAAGGAATGGCTGAGAGTTCGATCCATGGTGATCTTCTCAATAAGCATTTCCGGCCCTTCGTATAACAGCCCCTGCATCATGCTTTTGACACCCCATGCAACTCGCTCAACCGCAGCAAGGGTTTGATCGTCCGCATCACCCAGATCCAGAAGATCCATCGACTCGACCACGCTGATGTCCGCACGTAGCCCTTCATCAGCGGACAACAAAAGCTTCATGAACGGAGTTATGGGGTTTTCGGCATATTCTGGCCAGTACCCGATGCCCACACCACGGTCTTGCAAGGTTTCGATGTCTAGTCCGGGCACGGTCAGAAAGGCCATGTTCCGTGTTCCCGAGCCCACCCGACCTGTAATATCACCCAAGTGACAATCACTGCAGACCACCTCGAAAGGTTTTGTGGTCATCAATTGATCGCGAGGGCCTGTTTCGTGGCAGTCCTGACAATCTGTTGGGCGAATTGTCGTATCAGACTTGGGAAAATGGCGGACAAAATGAGATTGATGATTGAAGTTAATCCGCGTTTGGCGTCGGTACGGATAAGACGAAAATTCAGGATGGCCGTTCTCGAAACTCTGGAAACTTGAGGTGTGACAGGCCTGGCATTGATCAGAGCCCATGGTTGTAATGTCGATCAAAGCACCTTGATGCTCCTGGTGGCAGGTTGCACAGGCAATCGATTCCCCGGGTGTTGTTGGTCCTTTGAACACCGCGCGAGAAAAGGAAAGGCTTAGGGGTGTTGAGTTGGTGGAAACCGGGCTCATGATCATATCAGCCAGAGCCTGTGGTGAAACATTGTGTGCCAGTAACGGTGCTTGCCCCATCTCATGGCACCGCACACATCCAGCGCTACCGCCCTTCGGATCATCGGGCGTCACGACCTTGATGAGGGCGTGAGACATGGACTTGTCCTGATGCACATGGCACGAGGCGCAGTCACCAATCCCGGCGTGCTGCGCCGTTAGCGGACCCGGTGACAACCAGTCCAGTCCGTACGGAGCAGTTAGCAGGATTGCAACGATGCCAATCGTAACGACTGCCAACCATTTACTCACCACACCGCGGAAATTGCGCAATGCGCGCTTAGGGGTGCATGTTACTACCGGAAAACTACAGACCCCGGACGACGTTGGACCGCACGGGCATTCACCGCCTGCACTTTTCGAGCGCGCACAAACCCAGCGATCACCTTCTTTGCGTGGTTGGCACTCCGCCCTCGCGCCGCATTTCCCGCTGGTAAACGGACCTTGTCGGCAGGGTTTACCCGTGCTGCCACGGCCGCAAACCCAGAGGTCATTCGGGCGTTGATACCCGCTGTCACGGAAACCGAACTTTTGGAGTTTTGGAATGTTCAGGCGGCTCATGGCGTACCCATTCCATAACCATAGGTCAGGGACAAATGCACAACAACCAGAACAAGCAGACTATAGGTCGCCGGGATATGAATGAACAGCCAAGCACGCAACATCAGATAATGAGCATATTGAAAATCAAGACCATCTTTCTGTACGACTTTTTCCCTGATCCTCGCCATGACTTCCTTGCCATCGGTATCAAGATATCGATCGGCGGACTCTAGCTCTCTCATCAGTTTATCAATACTGATGCGTTGCCCCATGAGATGTTCTAAAACGTTGCGAGGAGCAGCGAAAAAATGACGCAGGCGTGCCGTGTAAAAACGCGCCAACGTTCGGGTTTGACTGTCGTACATAGAACTGATGATCAGTTCCTCGACTTCGTTCGCCAATTGCCCCCGAAACACACTCAATCGGTCTCGAAAAATTGGCTCTCCGTACTGTTTTTGTCTGATGGGTATGATGCGATTGATCCCCAATCCTATGACGCCACTGGCGCCAACAACAACGAACATTGTCCATAACATTGTTTCAAACCGACCGTTTGGAAGACTCCACCCGGTGTGTAGAAAAAAAACTAAAAAAGTGAATGCCCCTGCGTAGGCGTGCATTTGCATCCATGTAGAAACTCTCAACAACGGCAGATACGGCATACGTTTCCGCAAATTAAAAAATGTCAGGAAAAGAACCAGGGCAAACAATGCCCATCCCGTGGCATACGGAAGGGCGTACAACATTGCAGAATATGCCCACGACAATGCCAGAGTAGCACTGACGACAACCAGTAGAATTCCAGTATTGCGGAAGCGCCGGGCGGCGAAGTAACCATTCATTGTCGGCATAGCCACTCCGTCAAACTGTCGCGGTCCCGCATATCCATGCGGATCAGAGCATCATGGGGGCACGCCTGTTGACAAGCGGGGCCTGTCAGTTGGTCCTGACACAGATCACACTTGGTCGCCTTTACGATCGGCTCCTGGGTGCCTTCATCTACAATGAACGCACCACTTTCATCACGAACTTCAACCAGGCGAATATTGTCGTAGGGGCAAGACGCAGCGCAGGTCCCGCAACCAATACACGACAGATCATTGATGATGACATTGCCTGTGCTCTGATGTCGACCAATTGCACCTGTCGGGCATCCGATAAGGCACACGGGATCAACACAATGCATGCATGCATTAGCAACCATGATGTTGTCTTTTTTCGGGCCATGACGCAGGAAACGAGGATTGTTGTCATGAGCTGCTGCGCATCCTCGAACACAATCATCGCAGTTCACGCACCGGTCTGTGTTGACCAACATGGTTCGTGTGCCATTGATGGTACGATTATCAATAAAGAAATCCACCAGTTCTTGGTCTATCCGTTCCCCTTCAACCGATTGCAACCAGGGGTTTTCGTCGTCGATGACAAGCTCCGGCAAGTGCTCTTCCGGGATCGTCGGCAGTACGTATTTTTCAACTAATGGCACGGGAATCCTTAGCACATCGAGATATCCAATCGCCCGCAATGTGCGTTGGAACGGCACATTTTCATCGCGCCGCCAGTTGGCAGTAATCTCCTCAAGACCGAATAGTGCACTCTGGTCAAGATAATCGATCGTTCGTTCCTTGTTATCCAGCAACTCGCTGACGCGACCAAATCCGGACGAGATCACAATCAGGTCGTTTGGATAATGACCTTGTTGCGCGAGAATGGGTTCTTTGTCGATGACGCTATCTGAATCTCGCGAGTCAGTTTTTTGAAATGTTCGGTTCCATTCGAAATCACCGTAGGTCTCGTACTTCGTTTGCTTACTTATTTCCTCTAATACGTCGTCTGACAGGTTCACAAATAGCGGGAGGCTCCGCAGTTGGCTAATCAGAGCCCGTTGTCGGTATCGTTCATCAATGAAAGCGCGAAAACCTGCGTCACGGTTGCGGACGTCACGTAAACCTTGCCAGCGCATCTCGAGCAGCACGGAATCTTCATCAGCATAGATGGTCGCGGTGCGAATACCGCGCGTAAGGGCCGCAATCTCCCCGACCATATCATCATCGCCGACTTTGATTTGAACGGTTTTGCAGGCTGCGTTGACTTTGTCGACATCCTTGATGTACGAGCGCGACTCAGCTTCGCCTGACGAGCCCACACTCCGAACGGAGGTGTTCGTTTGTTGATAAAGGGATACGTCTCGAACCTCGGGAAACTTAGGTTTGCTCCACCCTTGTTTGAGGGCCTCCCAGAAGCCAAGACCATGGTTTCTGCTGGAGTCAGCAGACAACGCGGGTTCGGCGCGCTGGATTTCAGGCGGCGTTTCGATAAGAACCCGCATGGCACCAGATATGGGGATGAACACAGAATGACCGTAATCACCCTGCCGAACAACGATATCACCACGTTTGTATTCAGAAATACGCGAATCAAAGCGAATGATATCCCGCAATCGCTGTGACTTTGGAAAAGCATCTGCATCGATGGTTGATAGCAGCGGAAGAGCCAAAGCCCGATCCACGTCGTCGTCCGTCATATCTCCGCCAAACGGTCTATCCCACCGTTTGGGCCGTGCCATGGATGCGGCTAACGCCATACTTGCGCTTCTCCCCTAGTAACCCGTTGTCCATCAATTACAGAGCCGGTTTTCCCTTGTATTTGTCTTCTGATGGTAGCAACCCATCGACACCCGCCATCTGGCTACCGTCGTAGTTTGCGACAATTGCCTTGGTTTGTACCTGGATGCTCTCCGCGATTGGTGTCAATTGATCCCCATTGTTGAGCTTCAACTTGGCGGTCTTTGCCAGTGCAGCGATTTCCTTGATTTCGGGCAAATCTACGACACCGGCGATTTTACTAAATCGTTTGCGTGCTGCGGCGGCTCGTTTCGCCATCTTGACGGCGTAGGTTGCTTTTACTGTGGCTTTGCCAACGGCCCGTAACGAAATTTCCAGCTCGATGGCTTGCCCCACCACATACATCAACCGCTTGCGGTCTCCTGTCGCTGCATCATTGGTTTTTGTGTACCAAAGGTTATGGCGGATTTCACCCTGGGACCAAGCAACAAGTTCAAATGCGCTTCCTGCGGGGTGGCCTCCCTCATTGACCAGTTTTTCGTTTGGAACGGTGTGGCAACTGTAACAGTTAGTTGCCCACTCATACATGGCTTTGGGTCGGATCATGCCTCCGACTTCTGCCATCTCCCAACGGGCTTTCGCTTCGTCGGCAGACTCGTTCTCTTTTTTCTTGCCGCTAAACTCACTGTGAACTTTCAAGTAGTTCTTGCCGCCGCTATGGCATGACTCGCAACTGATTCCAGAAACGGGTTTGGGCTCGTCGCCTTCAATCACAGACGTAAAGTGACAGGTGAGGCACAAACTGCCCGCCTTGATGCGTTTAAAACCCATCTTTTTGGCGATTTCTTTGGCCTTGTCCGAACGTGGCATATCCCGGAAAGTACTGAAGTGATGGGTCCCTTCCCATACCGCACCCGATGTTTTATGGCATTCTGTGCATTTGGTGACGCCGAGCACATCACTGTTGGCACTGGATTGAGTGGGGGCGACCCCCATTATCAAAAACAGTATGGTCACCATGCAAAGTGCTCGAATTACGCGAACTGGTTTCCAGTATGATTTTGAGTCATCCATCTTCTTTATTCCCTTGTTTTACGCCGACAGTACCTGTCAGTAAGATTTATTATTCGGTGTTAAGCATCCAGCACTAGATCCCCATCGGGCGCGCTGATACATACGAGGCAGGTCCCTTCTTCAGGTGTGCTGGCAGGTTCGGACAAATAGGAAACCTTACCGCTCTTGATCGCTGTGACACAGGTGCCACAATTTCCCGCACCACAACCGAACGGAATGTCCACGCCGTTATCAGATGCAAGCTGCAGGATAGAATCTGCATCGTCCGTCCACTCCAGTGTTTTTCCGCTGGATGCCAACGTAACTTTTGCGCCGACAGCCTGCGCTTTTTCCTCGCTGGCAGCCGGGGCCTTTTTGACCGTTGCCGGGCCAAAGGCTTCAAAGTGGACATCGGATTCAGGAACGCCCCAATCTTCCAGTTGCGACGTGATGGCCGACATCATGGGGGGCGGCCCGCAGATATAGAACTCGTAATTGTTGGACTCCAACAGTCGTTTGAACAAATCCACGCTTACGTGCTCTTCGTAGTCGTAGTCATATCCTTTGCGGCACTCTTCCGTAGCATTGGAGTAGCAAATTACGACGTGCAGGTTATCGTGTTCCTTTTCGATGGCGCGCAGGTGGTCCGTCATAGCCGCGTCCTGGCTGTTTATAACACCGTAAAAGAACCAGACCTCACGTTTTGATTCAGCTAAGGCCAAGGTGTTGAACATGGAAAGGGTCGGCGTCAGGCCAATACCACCACCAATGAGCACCACCGGACGCATACTGTCCTGTTTCAAGTAAAATTTGCCGTTTGGCGCCGCCACATCCAGGATATCACCCTCATTCAAGTGATCATGGAAGTAATTTGAAGATAAGCCAGGTGGCACATCGTCTCGGTCACGAGGGGGGGGGACGCGCTTGATTGACACTCGGTAGTATTCGCGATGCAGTGGTGAGTCAGACAAGGAGTAACACCGAATAACATCTTTTTGCTGATCTTTGATACGCAGACGGAACGTCAGGAACTGACCGGGCTCAAATGGTGGGATCGGTTTGCCATCATGGGGTTTCAAATAGAAGGAACAGATATCTTTATTGGCGGACTCGTGAAATTTCTTGTCGACCGTGAATTTTCGATCACCATTCCATGTGTGGTGTTCACGTTCACGATGACCGATGGCCGCTTGCAAGATGGTTTTTGAGCGTTTGCGAAAAAATTCCTGTTCTTCTAAGCCTTGCCGAACTGATTGACGCCACTCACCGTATGCCCGGGCGCTCCCGAAGAAAGCATACAGCAATGCAGCAGCAACCGTCGCATAACCGGCCAATTCCAACATTGATTGCACGAGCGCACTCCCCTGGTACTCTTCGAGGCGCCCCGAACGTTTGTTCTTGTTTTACGCCACCCCAAAGCTTGTTCTTTCGTAGACTATAGCAGGTATAAAACTTTTGTTTAACCTAGAATCGAACAATCCATTCGGTTCTTATGCCAAAATTATCACTTTCGTTCTGTTTCGCTACCGCAAAAACATCGACTTGGAACACGTGCCGTTGTCCAATCGCTTGCTGGAAACGAGCACCGACGCCGCCTTGGTCGCTGGCAGCCGCGTCGTAGGCAATACGACCACCGATTTCTGCAATAACCTGCCGTCGCGCATTGTCGAAAAACATTTGATAACCCACGGCGCCGCCGGCGACTTCGTCTGCCCGATTTGAAATCGGCGCGCCCACCTCACCGATGCCAGGCAAGGCGAACAAAATACCGATGCGCCCCAGGGGGCCACCGCTGGTTGGGCTGCGCGATGCCGACGAGTAATGGTCGATGCCCGCAAATCCATTGAAATACGCGACATCATCCGTTTTTGCCGGGGTAAAAGACGTTTCAGCCATGAACACCACACCGTCAGAAACGGCATTGTTCGGCGTTTCTTGAGCATGAGACGAATTCACGCGGAATGACGTATTGATTTGACCGATACGTTGTGTCGCTGATGCACCAGCGTAAAAGCCATCACCCTGGCCACCGGATGCTTCATCGCTATCAATATAGGCAATGTCCACGTTGACCGTCGATGTCCGGAAATCGGTCTCACTGAACAGGCCATACAACAGAGCCTCCTTATCTTCGATGTTGTCATCCCGATTGACCTCACCCCATCCAAACAAAGCCGTCAGACGGCTGTCGACAATACCTTCAAATTGCAAGGTATCCCGATTGATCCCGATTGCGTCAATGGTGT
The DNA here is from genome assembly GCA_018662225.1 of Rhodospirillales bacterium. GTDB lineage: Bacteria > Pseudomonadota > Alphaproteobacteria > Rhodospirillales > Casp-alpha2 > JABJGO01. The sequence goes on from JABJGO010000058.1 coordinate 8,491, forward strand.
CATTGAGCATGACGCCTTCCTGAAAGAAAACAGGCTGTCGACCAATAGCAAATCCCAAGTCGTAAGCACCTCTGTCTTCTGGATCTAGGCGAGGGAAGATTTCACCGAATTCCCCTTCGAAGAATAGCGTCGTAATACGCCCATTCAGATGGTTCTGAGTTCCGTTTGTATCGCCTTCAGGTTTGCCAATGTACCCTGATGAATTTCCATTCTCTTGCAATGGATTAATGCCCAAAAGCACACGTTCTGTCCCTGACAATTGCAAATTCGCAAACAAATCAAGACTGTTGGCCCACTCCTCGATGTCACCGGAATCATCATCGGCTACATAATTGAGAGCCGTGCGATAATCACCAAACACCCAAAGAGCCGGTTGCCACACAGCACCTGTGGGCAGTTCAAACCCCTCTGAAATGTTGCCTGTTCCCAGGAAACGGGGGCCTATTTCAACGATTGGGGGCGTCCGCTCAGGCAAATCCCCGTCGGTCAGATACGGCAATGGTTCTTCGACCAGTGCCCCATCGGCAGCGTACACAGTGTATCCCTGCGCAACGCCAACGACGAACAGCACCGCGCCAAACAGTGCGGATCGAATTGTGGCCCGCAACCAAGACGGTTGACGCTTGTGTGGAATCACCCCTGTATCCTCACTTCATTCTGTATTGTTATTCAATCAACGTTGTTGAGTTTTGCCTGTTGTTCTCTCCGACCACAATACCTGAGCTCTCCAAGTGGGTCGCCTCTGTGTTCGTCCCTATCGTGACAATGGTTTCACGTTCCCACAGTACCGAAGCACCGTCAACAATGCGGCGTCCAATTTCAGCGGGACTCATCCCATAATCAAAACCGACGCCCTGAATGGCCGCCAGCAAATTGACCGGCACCATCTGGGATATCATGCGGACACCGATGCGATACTCACCATCCGTGGTCAGTAAATCTTCGTCTACTTCGTATTCGGCCGTGCGCGTGCCCAACGGTTCGATTGTTTGTTTATGCTTCCGAGCACCTCGCGGTCTGCCATAGATCGTCGTTGCCCGACGCTCTGGTCGAACGAAGGGTTGGGCCGCGATAGATGTATTGATAGCCAACACCTGTTCGCGTTCACCACCACGCGCCAAACGCACGATGAACTTGCTCTGCAAATTGAACAGGTCTTCGTCCAACGGCAGATCACCATTATGGACAAACAGTGAATGCGCATCACGGGCATCGCCATTGGGATCACGATCACCCGACTGATACACAACGTCGCCTGCGGGGTCTGTCACGGTAACTTCCAGATAAAGCAGCCGCTCGGCGTCAAAACCCGTGGGTACGCCGTGGCCGTCGGTGCCATTCATCACCTTGATATCAAAAGCAATGCCATCATCTCGAGATGCTTCAAGCACCTCTACGTCGCCCAGTTTGAATCCATTGCGTAAGACTTCAAGGCGTCGTTCCTCGGCCCAGGCCAAACGCTCGATCTGCTCATCGATTATATCGCGAGCATCATACCGGTCATCGACAGAATCCCAAGTGTCCGGAAATACGTGATCATCGGCGACTGTATCTTCAAAGGCGTCCGTGCCCCATCCTGCGAGGTGATCGAATTGCAACCATTCGCCCAATGTCTTGAACTCGGCAGCGCGCACGTTGTGTGGGAATATGCCAGGATGAACAACTGAGTAGTCCGGTCCCGCAAAAAAGTGGTTGGTCAAACGACGGGTCGACGTCGGCACGCCCCCGACCATCGCAGCTGGCCCTTCCTCATACCCGGCATTGACGCCCTGCTCCTTGCCCATATGACAATCCTGGCATGACACTCCGTTTCTGGCCGCCGGGGATCGCTTGTACTCGGCAAAGGCTTCTTCCAGTCTGAACCCGTTGAGCAGCGTCACATCGTGACATGTGGCACAGAAACCTGAAGTCGTGAGGCCGAAGAATTTTTTTGCCTCGGTGTGGATCTGGCGTCCGGGTTGTTCCTTATCCGTGACGACACGGTATTCTTGTGGCAAGGATAGAACACGTTCCAGTTCCTCGTTGCCCTCTGGGCCATATACGGGCTGAAACAAATCACCAGATTGCACAGGGAAACGGCCGGTTACTTTACCATAGGAATTCGGCACCCGGTGGCACACGATGCAGGTTATACCTTCGCGGGATGCAGAGGGACGTTCCAGGTTAGAGATATTCATCGACTCATTCAGGTTCATGCCGATTTGATTATGGCACCGAATGCAGAAATCACCGTTAGTGGTGCTAGTAATGTTGTTAATCGTCCGCTGCATCGCCATGTAAATGGGGCTGAGTTGCGAATACGCATGTTGAGACACTGACCATTCATCATATTGTTTTGGGTGACAAGTTGCGCAGGTATTCGCTGATGGATAGTTTTCCTCAATAAACAAATCGGAATGGATTTTCTCTGAAGTCGCGTTTCCGCCGTCATCCGACGCTTCTTTTGTATCGCCTTCACCATCCAGCTCATCACTGTCCAGCAAGTCGTCATCATCGGTCAGTAGTTCTTCATCGGAGTCATCTTCAAGCAACAACTCGTCGTCCGTTAGCAATTCGTCATCAGAACCGTCGTACAACAACAAATCGTCGTCATCCGTTAACAATTCGTCGTCCGGGTCTTCTTCCAACAACAGATCATCTTCATCCGTCAGCAGTTCGTCTTCCAGCAACAGATCGTCGTCGGCTGTCGACAATTGGATGTAATGGCGCACACTCGCCGCCGCGCTCATGGCGTGAAAAACCTCTAGATCATACCAAGGCTTTGCCGACTCCGCGTGTGCGGTGCCGGACGCCATCACGGCGATCGCTGATAAAAAAGCAGCTGTTCGAGCAGCAGAACCAAACATGGACATTCACCCCGTTACGATGTCGACCCTAATTTTGTGATATTGACGTGCTTTGGTCAAGGACTGTCTGACGTCAGCGCCTATGGAACAAATTAGCGGTATTGCATAAGAGAGGATTTCTGGTTCATCGTAATGACCCGAAGGGGAATGAAGATGAGACAGAAATCGCAAACACGACAGACGGGTGCAGCCAAGGCAATCAA
>JABJGO010000059.1 GCA_018662225.1 Rhodospirillales bacterium
GGCGACGCTTGCATTCTTCTGGATCAAGTATTTCAAATTCCACACCCATACCGTGAGCCATGGATTTGAAATGGTTATAACCATCGAGATGATCCTGTGTCGATGCCAACCGTAGCCCACCGGTGCCGTGATGATAGTTGATCGGGTAATCCGGGTCATCGGCCAGCTCTTTGTAAAGATTGATCGAGTGGGTTTTCAGACCGATCATGGTTTGATTTGGGCCGAAATTCGTAACCTGTGCGGCTGAATGCCACGTCGTGCCAGAGGTCAACTCGTCACGTTCGATCAGGACGCAATCAACGATACCTTCCTGGGTAAGGTGATAAAGCGTTGAACAGCCAGCGATCCCGCCACCGATTACCACCACTTGTGTCTGCGTTTTCATGCGTCGTCTCCTCTGTTGGCGCCACGCTGTGGCATTATAGGGAGACGGTCAAGACGAGTGGCCTGTTCTATTCATTGTTTAAGTAAATCGAATATTAACTTCATCTAATCCGATGATTCTATGAGCTGGGGCAAGAGGCTGGAATCGAGGGCGTAGGGGGCCCGTTTAGCAGCCTCAATCAAATTGCTTTTAAAAATGTTGCGGAGGATTGCTGAAAAGGTTTCCGGCATATCGTTCAGGGTATCTCGTCGCGCATAGAGCGATATTGTTCGGCTGAAGGCCGGAATGGGTAATTGTGATGCCACTAGTCCCGGTATAGTAGCGCCGAGCAGAGCCGAGGCTGAGGTTATTGCCCATCCATTGGAGGCTTTGACCATGGAAAGCACGGCTTGAGTCGACGAAAACTCGTGCTCGCGGGCGGGAACGAACTTCGTGCGGCGTAGTTGTGCCTCTATCTGTCGGCCCATATGTTGCTCCCGGGAGTAGCGAATGAAGGGACGTTGCAGCAGCTCTTCGGAATTCCCATCCCCGCCTGTTTGGCCTGCTCTGACGATGACGTATGGATCGCGTAAGACTGGATGTTCCTCAACCCAATCAACCGCATCCATGGCATCAACGGCGACGATGATATCTGCTGCGCGACCATTTAAGCTGGAATAGTTCTCGTGGCTTGGGCCGCTTTTCACAATGAAACGCAGATTGGCAAATTCGCTCTGAATCGCCGTGAGCCACTCTGGTAGAATATTTGCGTCGAAATCTTCAATAACGGCAAGGCGGATAATCATGCTCGGCAACTTGTTGTCGGCAGCTAGATCCACCATGACGCCATTTACTTCATCCAGAATTCGCAGCGCCCGTAGCCGAAATATTTTTCCAGCAGAGGTAATCTCAAATCGCTGCGCGGAGCGCTCGATCAGGCGGACGCCGAGGGTGGCCTCGAGGTTCGACAATTGTAACGACACCGCAGACGCACTACTTCCCAGCCGCTTGGCGGCCTTGGAGATAGATTGCTCCTCGATCACCGCCACGAAGACCTCGACGGCGCGTAGCGTAAGTCGCGTATTGGAATTATTACTCACCAAAATACTTAATCATTGTTTCGAAAAAAATGAAATAATATTATTCCTCTTGTCTCCGTTTACGCATGGGCCGATTGTTTTGTAGGTAGGAGTTTCCAATGAAACGAAAAGCAAGAAAATCAGGCGGTAGGGCGTCGCGTGTAGCCGCCCGCACGGCGCCGGTTGCGGAAATCAATCCGTGTCCTCCCGGACAGTTTGGCGGCCAGTATCGCCCCCTTAATCCCAGAGAGTTGCGTGATATCCTTGATACAGCTTTCCGCCTCCTGGCCGAAATTGGCATGAGTGAAGTTCCGGCCAGCTTTGAAACAATTGCCCTCTCGAAAGGGGCAGAACTCAACAACCTTGGCCGCTTGACCTTTTCAAGGTTGTTGATGGAAGAAATTATCGATGGAGCGGCCAAATCTTTTGTCTTCTATGGGCGGGACCCAAAACATGACTTCGAGATCGGTGGCAAACAGGTGCGTTTTGGTACCGGTGGTGCTGCTGTGCAGACGCTTGATCTGGAAACCGGTCTCTACCGGGCCTCTACGTTAAAAGACCTTTACGATTTCACCCGCCTGATTGATACGCTTGATAATGTGAGTTGGTTCACCCGTTGCTGTGTGGCAACAGATATCGAGGATATCCTCGATCTTGACATCAACACTGCCTTTGCGATGCTCGTCGGCACCACAAAGCCTGTGGGGACGAGCTTTACGCTTGGCTCCCACGTGGATCCGATTATTGATATGTTTGATATTGCTCTCGGGGGTGAAGGCAAATTTATCGAACGCCCTTTCTGCAAAGCGCATATCTCGCCCGTGATATCGCCCATGCGTTACGGTGATGATGCGGTTGAGGTCGCCATGGCCTGCATCAAGCGACGGGTACCAATCAACGCCATTATCGCCGCTCAATCGGGTGCAACCGCGCCCGCTACGCTTGCCGGTATGTTGGCCCAAACCACAGCCGAAACGCTTGCTGCACTAGCTTTGGTCAATCTGTTAGAACTAGGTTACCCGATGATCTTTTCGAACTGGCCATTGGTCATCGATTTGCGGACGGGGTCGTTTTGCGGCGGCGGTGGTGAGATCTCCGTCATGAATGCGGCGGCGGCGCAGATTTCAAATTCCTTGGGGCTTCCATCAGGCGTCGCATCATCCATGGCGGACGCCAAGGCGGTCGATGCCCAGATGGGCTCTGAAAAAGCAATGAGTGCCGTTGCCGCTGGGCTCGCCGGTGCAAACATGATTTACGAATCCTCAGGCATGACTGCCAGCTTGCTGGGCGTATCCTTTGAAGCGTTCGTACTCGACAACGAAATGCTAAGTCATGTGAACCGCATGATCCGTGGCGTGGAAGTGAACGAAGAAACGCTTGGCTTCGAAGCCATCAAGGCCGTAGTGACGGGTGAAGGGCATTTTTTGGGATCCGATCACACAATGGCGGCGATGCAACGCGATTATTTCTATCCAACGCTTGCTGACAGGAATGATCCGGCCAGCTGGGCGGAACTCGGCGCACCGGACGCCTGGTCAATGGCAAAGACAAAGGCCATTGAAATCCTGCAATCTCATAATCCAGAATACCTTTCACAAGATGCCGACCGAGCTATTCGTGAACGCTTCAATATCTTGATGTGAGCAATCCGGATCAACGGATTTAAAAGTTCAATAGATGCGATGGCGTTGTCAGAGGAATACCGCTCGGCAAACGCAACGGATCGCCTCTCTTTGAAAACATCTCGGGGATTTAAGTGGCGACCCTGATTGAAGTGATTGTGAATGGAGGGTACAGGGTCTTGAGCTTTTGTCAGCAATTGGGCGGAACCAGATAGAAAATGTTTATGGGGTCCGCTTACCTCCCTAAAGTGGCCTTCAATGGTTCCCCATTCAAACTACCGCTAACGCCCCTGAGCCGGAATTTTTAAGGTAAGCCCCAGGTAGCCATCTCAAAATTGAAACCGAATATCTGGACAGCTCAGCCAACCCAAAATGCTTTTTCGAGATCGCTAAACTCTGCAGTTGGCCCTTCGAGTTTATTCCGCCCCAGTTCGAGGACATAGACATAGTCCGCAATTTTCAAGGCTTGGCGAATTTCCTGATCAACCAGCAGGATGGTCAGGCCATCGTTTGCTGTAAGGCCTGAGAGCATTTCGTAGACTTCCGCGGCCAGCATTTTAGAGAGACCGGCGGTCGGCTCGTCGACCAGCAGCATTTTCGGTTCCGCCATCAGAGTGCGGCCAATTTCGACCATGCGCTGCTGACCGCCCGACAACTCGCCCGTGATCTGTTTGCGCTTGTCGCGCAGGGCTGGAAACCGGACATAATTCGCTTCGACTTTATCGCGAACCTGGGCCTTGTCTTTGCGGAACGTCCAGCCGCCGAGTTCCAGGTTCTCCTCCACGGTCATATCCTTGAACACACCCGGTTGCTGCGGAATATAGGCCAACCCTTTAAGTATTCTCTGGTAAGTCGGTACATCGGCGATGTCTTCGCCTTCCAGCAAGACCGTTCCAGCGTTGGGTTTCAGAAACCCAAATATGGCTTTCAGGGCCGTCGATTTACCGACGCCGTTGGCACCAAGAATCGCCGTAATCTGGTTTTTGCGCGCCTTGATATTCAGGCCCTGAAGAATATTCAGATCTTTGTAGTAACCAACGTCGAGGCCACTGGTTTCAAGGACCGCCGGGGCGTTTGCAATATCAGTCATGATTTAGGCCTCATCCTCTTCATCGGTTCCGAGGTAAGCCTCGATGACGGCGGGATCTCGTTTAACGTCGTCAGGCGTGCCATCTGCAATCAGGTCGCCGTAATTCAATACCAAAAGTCTATTGCACAGCGAGAAAATGGAATCCATCTGGTGGCTGATCAGGATGATCGCGGTACCGGACTGGTTCACTCGCTCAATGTATCGGTAGATAATCTCCATGAGCTTGGGATGAACACCGGCAAATGGTTCGTCCAGAATGATAACCTGCGGATTGAGCATCAATAACCGCCCCAGTTCGAGCAGCTTCTGTTGGCCGCCTGACAAGGCCTGACCATATTCATTGCGCAGGTGCTCCATAGTCAGGAACTCAAGGACCTCCATGGATTTATCGTGTATTTCCGCCTTGGTGTGTTCCGTGTCCAGCGCCAGCGCTGGCACGTACAGGTTCTCAAGAACACTCATGCGGCGGAACGACCGTGTAACCTGGAATGTGCGCCCCAGACCGGTTTTTGCCACCTCGAAGGGCGGCATCTGGTCGATCCGGTGATGATTTAGATAGACGGTTCCGCTATTCGGCTTGATGGCCCCATCCAGAATATTAGTAAGTGTCGTCTTGCCCGCGCCATTGGGACCGATGAGGCCGACCAGTTCCGCTCCCTTGACATCGAAGGAGACATCCTTGAGGACGTGGAGCCCGCCGAACCGCTTGTTCAATTTGGTTACTGAGAGCTCTATCAACTGACCGTCTCCCCCTTGGTTTTGTCACCGGAATTATCTCCGTCGTCGGCGATCACTCTCTTGGCCACTGTCTCCTTGGCCACATGGCCGCGAGTGAAGTAGTCAATCGCAGGCACCAGCAGGCCTTTAGGTGAAAACCGCAGGGTCAACATCAGCACGACGCCAAAAACAACAAGACGCCAGGTTGTCATATCAACCTCGATGGGCCCGATCTCAAAGCTGTTACGCAGCATTTCCAGCAAGAATTCGAGAAGAATGGCCCCGACCGCAGCGGCGACAAAGTTTTCAACCCCGCCGATCACGGCCATAGCAACAATCAGGCTCATTTGTAGAATGACAAGATTGTTGGGCGAAACGATGCCGATGTAGTACGCCATCGTCGCCCCACCAGCCGACGCCATCATGGAGGTAATAACGAACACCATGACCTTGTAGCGGGTCGTATTGACACCAAGCGCCGCCGCCGCGTCCTGGTCTTCGCGGAGCGCCCTGATAAACAGCCCGAACTTGGATTTAGCCAACCAGGCCAAGATCGCCAGACATGCCAGCAGCAGGAAGAACATGACGAAATAGGGCGGCAGCTTGTCTGTCTTGTCGTAGTGTCGACCGAACAGGGTTATGCCATTCTGGAACATGGCGGGCAGCTCAATTCCTGCCTGACCGCGTGTAATCGATATTTCAGCGCTGATCATAGCACGGAGAATTTCTGAAAATCCGAGCGTAAACAGGGCTAGATACGCGGCCCGCAAAGGCAAAACCAGCATCCCGATCAGGAATCCAAAAACGCCCCCCATGATGGTGCCCAGTGTAATGCCTAGCCAAACCGGCATGGGCGTGACCTGGACGCTGCCGTCCCACACCTCCATGGCCTGGCTCAGGCAATCCTGGACGAGAGTGGACGACGTGACGCCGATGGGATTGAGCACGATCAGATAGGAATCGCCGAATGAGAATTCAGTGCAGAAATTTGTCGGCTCCGGCGTCAGGTAGATGTAGTGGCTGAACAACGCCGCCGTGTAGGCGCCAACGGCCATGAAACCCATGTGGCCGAACGAAAATTGCCCACCGTACCCGGCCAGCATGGACCAACTCGACGTCAGGATCGCATAGTAAAACCCGGTAATTATGATGTGCATAATGTAGGGGTAATCATTGGCCGTGTAGACAAATGGGAAGACCGCGAAAAAGGCAATCAGGACTAACCCGGCTATATGGGGGGCGTGGGTTTTGTTCATCATACTTTTCCGTGCGTTCCGCTGGAGAATTTACGACCAAGCAATCCCGTGGGCCGCAATAATAATGTGAGCGTCAGAATTATCATGCCGTAGGCCGGTATATAGGAAGCCGCCTTCTGGGCGTCCGGGATACATCCAGTTCCTGCCGCCTCCACCAGCCCAACAATCACGCCGCCCAAAAATGCGCCTGGAATAGACCCAAGACCGCCCAGCACAACGATGACAAAGGACCGCATCGCAGGAATGGCGCCTACCTGTGGCAGCCACGAAAAGGCCTGAACCAACATGGCACCAGCCAAAGCCGCGATCATGCTGCCAAGGGCGAAGGCCAACATGTTCATACGGTCGGGATTAATACCGGCAATAGCGGCTGCATCACGGTCCAAACTAACGGCCCGGAGCGCCTTGCCAGTCCATGTGCGACGGAGGAAATACATCAGGGCGATAAATACAAGAATGCACGCGACCGCTGCCGTGAACCGGGGGTTTGAAATGGATATGGTTTCAAACAGTTCCATATTGCCGCGGCTGGTCTTGATCAACCATGGATCCTCCGCCGAGGGCAGGCGCAGGCTGGGGAAATCGAAAAACCGCTTCGCCTTGACCGGGTTAGCTCCAACGGTCGCCTGGACAAAATACTGTAAAGTGAAGGCCAACCCAAAGGTGATAAGAATGCCATATTCGACGGGGCGGTCGACCTTTCCGGAATACATAGGCGTCAGGAACAAACGCTCGAAGATAGCCCCCAGCATAAATGTCGCTATACATGCGGCGGCGATCCCGGCGATGGGGCCAATATCGGGGAACCACACGGTAGTCACGAAATAAGTGATCATCCCGCCGATCATATAGAACTCACCGTGGGCGAAACTGACCACGCCGAGGATGGAGAAAATTAATGTCAGGCCAAGGGCCATAAATCCATAAATGATACCGATGATCAGGCCGTTGGATATCTGTGACGCCACGAAGGAACCGCTCGTAACACAGAGATTTGACGGATCGGCTAATGCAAAAGAAATAAGGAACAACCCGATCGCGCCGATAGCCGGGACGACTAACATGCGGGAAGATACTTCCGGTGCCTTAATCCACAAATATATCAGGCCAATCGGCCCGGTAGAAGCGCCCAACAGAGAGCCTGCCAGTCCAGCGTTCGACGTATCGAGATCACGCTGTAAGTAGACCCGGCGGGTCACAATACTGCCGACTACGGCCCAGAAGACCATCCAGGCAAGCACACTCCAAAAGATGTTAGAAAATTCCATAACATCACCCCGCCTTCGCCCAAATAACAACGAACCAGATTAACTTACATGAAGTCAGCCGACGGTGTCAGGGAGAATCTGGCACCGTCGGCATTCCTCATACGCTTGATACAAATCCGTCTGTTACTTGACGTAAACCGCATCACCTGACTTGTAGGCATCAGGCCAAACGATGACGGAATCTGTCGATTCTTCGCCCTCGTTCTGATACTGAATCATGGTCATAGCTGGGTCTGGCCACTGGTGCCACCATTCGTCCCCTTTGCCATCGACGCTGGGGTCTTTCTGGGTGCCATACGGGAAGTATATCCGCCCAAGCGTACCATCATGGGAGATGTTTTCGAGCGCCGTGACGATTTTGTTACCATCCGTTGAATTGGCTTCGTTGATAGCCTGGGCCAGGATGGAGATCGAATCATAAGCTTCCAGAGCATAGCTCTCGATGGCGCCTTTGCCGGTTTTAGCTTTGTAATCTTCGTTCAGCTTCTTCGCCTTGTCGTTCCAGGTGGAAACCGGCGTGCCGATGCGTTGAACGAAAGCATAGTTGCCATCCGGTACGTTTTCCCACCACGCCTTGCTTTCCAGGGCGACCTGGCCAGCCTGGAAGGGAACGTCTTGTGGTCCGATGCCTGCATCCGCAGCTTGCTGGGCGAAGTTGTAGCCCGCTTCACCCGTATTTAGAACGATGATGTAGTCAGGCTTTCCGGCTTTGACGCGTTCGATGATACCGGAGAAATCCTGCATACCAATATCCACGCCGAAGGTTGTGGATTTCACGCCACCAGACTCCAAACCTTTGGCAGTCTCCTCAGCGGCGGGAATGCCGTAATCTGTATTCTCGGTAATGATCGCGACATTCTTCACATTGGGCACCAGAAGAGCGGCTTGCCACAAGGTTGCCGACGCCCAGGAACTCAACGGCGCGATACGGAAGATGAACTTCTGCTTGTCGCCGGTAATGGTGTCATTCCATGTTTCAGCAAAAACCGTCGGGATGCTGCGCGCATTGGAGATATCTTTGGAAGCAACACCGACAGAGCTATGATAAGCGCCACCGACGCCAACAACACCATCTTGTGTGATCAGCTTTTCCATAACGGCTGCCGCTTTTTCTGGCAAACCTTCCGTATCGGCGATCACGACTTTGACGTCGCAACCCAAAACGCCACCAGCGGCGTTAATATCTCTTTCCGCAAAAAGCATGGCGTCGCGCATGGCTTCCCCGCCACCGACCGCGCCGGGTGCAGAAAGCGGTGCGAGTCCACCGATTTTGATGGGGCAACTCGCCGCTTGAGCGTCAGCTACCGAAAATGAAAGTGCGATAACCGCAGCTAAGCCAGCTACCGAAATGATTGTCTTTTTCACTGTATCTCTCCCTGTTTAAGAAATCTGATTGATCCGACCGTATTTTTACGTTGTGCGGAATGTTGCCCGGCGAACCGGTAGTCGTAATTTAGCGTCTCGAATTGCACGATTGCGCCATGTATTATAATTTTCGTAATTAACAATTTTTGGGCCCCATGGGAAGTACAATTCGATTCACTTGCAAATTCCCCTCCCTTAAAAAAGTAGGCCCCATTGACTTTTCGTAAGCCCGCGGAAGGTGGTCACTTGCCATTTTTATCTGGTTCAACCAGCGCTTGCCACCTCGTCCGTCACGGTTTTCGGTGTCGCAGATTTTAGGAGTTCAGGAATTGGACTGGAGCAAACACCGAGAATGCTCGCATCGCCGGGACCGACGGAAATATACCCATGACCCATGGTGCTATCGATATAAATACTTTCGCCAGCATCCAATCTCACGAGTTCGTAAAATTCTGTGTGGACCTCGATGGCGCCTTCAAGCACGTAGATGAACTCTTCTCCGGAGTGTTGCAACAAATCACCGAAACCTTCGAATTGCCGCGCCTTAACTCTGACAAATATTGGTGTCATGCGCATACCCAAGAGCTCGGTGCCGTGAAAATGATAGTCGTAATTCGGCGTTATCTGCGTCTTCTCGTCGCCGTTACGGGTGATCGCCCGGCGGCCAGCTTTGGTGTGAACTTCCTCTGACGCGAATAGTTCTGCAATGTTTACGCCGAGGCCTTCTGCTAGTTTTAAAAGATTGTCATACGTTAGAGATGTCTGGTTGTTTTCGACCTTGGACAGGGTCGATATAGCCAAACCACTCATGGCACTGACCTGATTCAAGGTCCAGCCGCTACGCTTGCGCAATTGCCGCAAACGGCTTCCTAAGCCATCTCTCGCGATTTTTTTTATCGGTGCCACAAACCATATTCCAGGTAGCTAAGAATGATTCTCATTCTACAATTGCGCATAGCTATTGTCAGCAAGCAAGAGAATTCCGTATTAGAAAATGATTTTCATATATGAAAAATCATGTGATCGTAAGAGCGCTTATATAGACTTGGTTGGAAAATATCGTGGAACGTTGTGACGTTATCGTCATTGGAGCCGGGATCGCAGGAGCCTCGGCGGCCTATGAACTTGCAAGCTCGAGACGCGTTGTCGTGTTGGAACGAGAAACCCAACCGGGTTATCACACAACTGGCCGCTCGGCCGCGATTTACACACAAAACTACGGCAATCGGGAGATCAGGGCGCTCACTTTGGCGAGTCACCCGATCTTCACATCATTCCCAGAAGGCCTCGTTGAACAACCGATCCTGACCCCACGTGGCGCATTGTTTGTTGCCCGCAAAGATCAACTGGATACCCTGGAAACAGCGCTAACCGAGGCACAAACCTTTGTGCAATCTATCCATAGAATAGATGCCTCTGAAGCAATTTCTCTCAATCCTGCCTTCAATCCCGACTATATTGCTGCGGCCATCTATGAGCCCGATGCCCGAGACGTTGATGTGCATGCTCTCCATGGAACTTATCTCAAGGGATTGAAGCAACGGGGTGGCGAGGTAATCACCAATGCAGAAGTAACGGCGATCACGCGGAACGGTAAGGCCTGGACCGTCGATACGCGGGCCGGAGAATTTTCTGCCTCTATTGTCGTCAATGCGGCGGGTGCGTGGTGCGATGTCATCGCCCAGTTGGCCGGTGTCCGGCCTATCGGCTTGATTCCAAAGCGGCGCACCGTTTTCACTTTTGATCCACCGGATGGACTCGATATCGCGTCGTGGCCCCTAACCCTGGATATTGATGAGCAGTTTTATTTCAAACCAGAGGCCGGAAAAATTCTTGCCTCGCCTGCTGATGAAACGCCCTCACCCCCGTGCGATGCACAGCCTGAGGAGCTGGACGTGGCCGTCGCAGTAGACCGGGTTCAAACCGCAACCACGCTGGAGGTGCGCCGGATCGCCCACAAATGGGCCGGACTTCGCAGCTTCGTTCCCGACAAAACTCCTGTTGTCGGTATGGATGACGAGGCCGAGGGTTTCTTCTGGCTGGCTGGGCAGGGTGGTTACGGAATCCAGACATCGCCTGCTATCGGGCGAGCAACAGCGGCCCTGATTACAACGGGCAACCTGCCCGACAATCTGACCGCCATGGGGTTGCGCGAAATGGACCTGTCGCCCCAACGTCTACGATAAGATTCAACCAATGTGCACCGATAGAAGGCAGTGTCAGGGGAAGCTAACTAGAATCGACGGATTAGCTTTCGTAGCTTTCACGAATGAAAAAACCATATCGCTACTTCAACCAGGACCGTCACTTAAATCCCCGAGATGTTTTCAAGAAGCACCGCGCCACCGCCCTGGCTGAGTGGTGCCAACTTGCTGCCTAAAGGTTTTCTATTATGAAGTCCGTAGCCCAAATCGTTTTCCCCTGACAAAGCCCACCCTGCTTCTAATAATTACGACACCGCGCCCGGATTGTTAGGATGGGTTGTCCAGTTTGCATATTCTGCCACGATGGGTTTGTCGGTACGTGGATCTGTGCCTTCGGTCATCTGCACCATTTCGATACAATCGGCCACAGGACAGACACATGCACAGAGATTGCACCCGACGCATTCCTCGTTCTTGACCTCAAAATAACGCTCGCCATCTTTCATGTTGGTAATCGCCTGATGCGAGGTATCTTCGCAAGCGATATGGCAGCGACCGCATTTTATACATTTATCCTGATCTATAACTGCCTTCGCCACGTAGTTCATGTTCAGGTACTGCCAATCAACAATATTCGAAACAGCGGCACCCTTGAACTGATCAGTACTCGAATAGCCTTTCTCATCCATCCAGTTGCTCAAGCCATCGATCATTTCTTCAATAATCTTGAAGCCGTAGGTCATGGCCGCCGTACAAACCTGGACGTTACCAGCCCCCATGGTGATGAACTCTACCGCATCGCGCCAAGTTGAAATGCCCCCAATGGCGGAAATTGGAATGTCCGATGTTTCAGCATTGCGGGCAATCTCAGCAACCATATTAAGGGCAATGGGTTTAACCGCTGGGCCACAGTATCCGCCGTGCGAGCCCTTACCGTCGGTGTTGGGGCTGGGCGCCATTCTGTCCAGATCAACACCCATAATCGAGTTAATCGTGTTGATAAGTGACACAGCATCCGCACCGCCGGCCCTTGCAGCACGGGCAGGCTGACGAATATCCGTAATATTCGGAGTCAGTTTTACGATCACCGGCATTCGGGTGGACTGTTTGCACCAGCGAGCGATGTTTTCAATATACTCGGGGTCCTGGCCGATGGCAGAACCCATACCGCGTTCTGACATGCCGTGAGGACACCCGAAGTTGAGTTCGATACCATCTGCACCTGTATCTTCTACCAGTGGCACAATCGCTTTCCAGGATTCTTCCCGAACCGGAACCATCAAAGAAACCACGAGGGCGCGATCCGGCCACTCTTGTTTGACCTTTTTAATTTCCTGCAAATTGGTCTGAAGCGAACGATCCGAAATCAATTCAATATTGTTAAAACCGATAAGTTGCCGGTCAGCGCCATGGATTGCACCATAGCGTGGGCCGTTTACGTTGACCACATGGGGGTCTTCGCCCAGCGTTTTCCATACGACACCACCCCACCCGGCCTCATATGCTCGAACCACATTAGTTTCCCGGTCGGTTGGTGGGGCAGATGCCAGCCAAAACGGATTGGGTGACTTGATCCCCAGAAAATCACTACGCAAATCAGCCATCTTAGTTTCTCCTCGGTCTCTGGATTGTTCTGTGCTCAGCTGTCGGTTTTCAGGTATTGGTCGATTGACATAGCCGCAACCTTGCCGTCCTCAACTGCGGCAACGGTCAGGTCCTCGCCACCGTCTATGCAATCGCCACCCGCCCAGACATTACTCAACGATGTTTTTCGGTCATCGCCGACAACCATCCGATTATTGTTCAAATCGGGTGATTCACTGTCGCCAAATACAGAATTGATAAACTTTTGCCCAATGGCCTTGAACACCATGTCCGCTGCCAGTTCAAATTGCTCACCAGTAGCAACCAACTTCCCTTGATCGTCAGTTGTTGCATAGTCAAAGCGAATAGCCCGAACCACATTATCTTCGGAAATCAATTCAGCCGGCATAGCCCATTGAACGATTTTCACACCCTTAATGTTCGCCAGTTGTTGCTCGTAAACACTGGCTTTCATTTGATCCTGACCACGGCGATAAACTAGCGTAACGTCTTCGGCCCCCAACAGCTTGGTCTGAACCGCAATATCAACTGCCGTCATGCCGCCGCCGATTACCACCACACGGCGCCCAACTGGAAGACTGGAGAAATCAGAGGCCTGGCGCAAATCGGCTATATAATCGATGGCGTTCATGACGCCATCCATGTCTTCGCCGGCCAAATTCAGATTATTAACGCCGCCCATACCCATACCGAGGAACACAGCATCAAAATCCTGGCGCAATGCGTCAAGCTCAATATCGCTGCCCAGAGCTGTGTTGTTTTCAATTTTAATCCCACCAACAGACAAAATGAAATTGACTTCGGCCTGAGCAAAATTGTTAGTCGATTTGTATGATGCAATTCCAAATTCGTTCAATCCGCCGGACTTTTCCCGTGCATCATAGACCGTGACCTCATGTCCCATCGCCGCCAAACGGTGGGCACACGACAGTCCGGCTGGACCTGCACCAACAACCGCAACATGCTTTCCAGTCTCGGCCTTGCGCTGAAACGGATGGCGATCCTTATCCATATAAGAATCCGTGGCAAAGCGTTGAAGTAAACCAATCTTAACCGGTTTTTCTTCGCATTCATTTCGGACACAGGCTTCTTCACATAAGGTTTCGGTGGGGCAGACACGGGCGCACATGCCACCCATGATGTTTTGCTGGAAGATGGTTTCGGCAGACCCGGTTGTGTCCCCCGTCGCGATTTGGCGAATAAACAAGGGTATATCAATGCTTGTGGGACAGGCAGTCATACATGGGGCGTCAAAGCAAAAGTAACAACGGCTCGCCTCTACACTCGCCTGGTGAGAATCCAATGGCGAATGGATATCGTCAAAGTTCTGTTTGTACTGCCCGGCATCCAAGCGGCCCGACGATATTCCCTGCGTATTTGAAGTGTTGCCCATTGTCTTTGTCTCCGAGTCAGAAAACGTCCCTATATGAGTGGCCGTTGAACAACCCGGCTCTTAACATCATTTAAACAAAACCTGTCCAATCGGTCAAGTTTTATTGGGCCGAGTTTATCGTCGAAGGAGAACCAGCCCTGTGCCCGCAATGATCAGGAAAATACCCACTGTTCGTGTCGTTGTGATTGGTGCCTCGCCGTACCCCAGCAAACCGAAGCGGTCGAAGACTAACGCTGCGACCATTTGACCACAAAGCAAAACCGATACCAGTGCCGTGGCACCAATTCGAGGAGCCACGTACATAGAAGTGGCAACAAAAAATACGCCAAGGAACCCACCAAACCATCCCCAATAAGGCGTTTTGTCCAGAGCAATGGATAATGAAAATGGTGGCGCAACAAACATACGTATCGCGAGTACGGTAACGGCACTGACACACAACGAAACAGTAGCAGCATTCAGCGCGCCACCAATATTACTGGATAGTGTACTGTTGAGCCCGGGCTGTGCGATCAGCACAACACCGCAACAAAATGCCAATAGAACATAGAACCCGAATGGCGACAATAACCCCATAGAGGACACTACTTCGTGCCATACATTCGGTCACCAGCATCACCCAGCCCAGGCATAATATAACCATGATCATTGAGCTCACGATCGAGCGCTGCCGTAATAATTGGTACGTCGGGGTGCTCTTTCTGAAAAACATTTACACCTTCGGGTGCAGCCAGCAGACAAACAAATTTAAGATTCTTCGCGCCAGCATCCTTGACCCTCTGTACTGCCGCAGCCGCTGAATTACCAGTTGCCAGCATGGGGTCCACAACAATGCAGAGTCTCTCATCAAGGCTATGCGGCATCTTCATATAGTATTCGACGGGCTTCAGGGTTTTGGGATCGCGGTACAAACCCACGTGCCCCACACGCGCCGACGGGATCAGATCGAGAATGCCATCCAGCAAGCCATTGCCAGCGCGCAAAATTGAAATCAGGCACAGTTTCTTACCACCGAGCTTCGGCGAAGAAAATGTCTCAAGGGGCGTGTCCACATCCACCATTTTGATATCCAGATCGCGGCAGACCTCATAAGCCAATAACAAGCTGATCTCGCGTAACAGTTGCCGGAACAGCGCGGTCGGTGTGTCTTTGTCACGCATAAGCGTCAGTTTATGCTGAACCAATGGATGGTGGACTACGGTGACATTGTTATCGGACATATTCTGCTCTCTTCAATGATCAAAGGGAAAATGTTACGGTCTCATCACCTGAACCCAGTGAGACAACGGGGTGGGCCGCAGGTGTCGTGGAAATAACCGAGCCGCGCCGAATCACAAATAGGCGGGCAGGTTTGAGACGAAGGGCCTCGATAGGGTCCTGACACTGCAACACAACCATATCTGCATTGCATCCCAAGTCGAGTCCATATCCATCCAGGCCTATAGCACGTGCTGCATTGTTCGTTACGGCGTCAAATACTGCATGCATTTCATCGACGCCGGTCATCTGACCGACATGAAGCCCCATGTGGGCGACGTCGAGCATGTCATGGCTGCCAAGGCTGTACCAGGGGTCCATGACACAGTCATGCCCCATAGCCACATTGATACCCGCTGCCATCAATTCCTTGACCCGTGTCATACCACGACGCTTGGGATAAGTATCGTGGCGGCCCTGTATCGTGATGTTGATGAATGGATTGGCGATGGCATGAATGTTGGCTTCGGCCATCAGTGGAATCAACTTGGAGACATAATAGTTATCCATGGAGTGCATGGATGTGAGGTGTGATCCCGTCACCCGGCCATTTAATTTCAGGCGTTGCGTCTCATATGTAAGGGTCTCAATATGACGGGACAAGGGATCGTCTGATTCGTCGCAATGCATATCCACCATCAAACCGCGTTCGGCCGCTATTTCACAGAGCTGCCTCACCGACTCGGCACCATCAGCCATGGTGCGTTCAAAATGGGGTATACCGCCGACAACATCCACACCCATGTCCAGGGCGTGAATCAGATTTTCTCGCGCGCCAGGAGATCGCAAAAAACCATCTTGCGGGAACGCAACCAGTTGCAGGTCAAGCCATGGCTTCATCTCTTCGCGCACATCGATCAGAGCCTGAACTGCCAACAACCGTTCGTCCGACACATCCACATGACTTCGAATTGCCAACGTACCGCGGGCGATAGACCACCGACACATGCGTAACGCGCGTGCTTTAATTTCGTCAACCGTGAGCGTGGGTTTCAACTCCCCCCAAAGGGCGATGCCTTCAAGCAAGGTGCCACTGTCGTTAACCCTTGGCTGGCCATAAGTGAGGGCTGAATCCATATGGAAATGGCTGTCAACAAAAGGTGCGGTTACCAAATGACCAGCTGCATCAATTTCGGTCTGCGCCTCGCCGTCCATGTTCTGTTCAACGGCGACAATTTTGCCGTCGAGAACGGCGATATCTGTTGGTTGTTTGTCACGTGGGGTTCGTGCATTCCGGACGATCAAGTCAAGCATCTAAATTCTCGTTTCAGTTATATCCGCTCACCACGTCGGAACGGTATCAACAACGCTTTAGGGTATTGCGCCCGCCGCGCCATCACGATCATTGCGGCAATACTTAACACGTAGGGCAACATCAGGAAGAACTGGTATGGAATGAGCCCCCCTGTAAATTGTTGCGCACGCACTTGCATGGCGTCAAGACCAGCGAACAACAGCGCCCCCAACAGCGCTTTGCCGGGGCGCCATGACGCAAAAATCACCAGCGCAACACAGATCCAGCCACGCCCGTTGATCATCCCGAAGTAGAATGCATCGAATGCCGACATCGTAAGATATGCGCCACCTACTGCCATAAAGGCGCTGCCGGTTGCCACAGCCGCTGTGCGCACTGTCAGCACGTTGATACCCTGCGCTTCGACGGCCATTGGGTTTTCCCCCGCCATACGAACAGCAAGCCCCACCGGCGTTCGATAAAGCACGTATATGACAACAGGTACGACCGCAAAGCAGAAATAGGTCATTGGCGTATGAGAGAAGATAGCTTCGCCGAAGAACGGCATGTCAGATAACCCGGGAATATTGATTGGCCGGAACGGAACAATTTTTGGCGGTGTCGTACTGGACGGTAACATCATGCGAAATACGAAAAAACTGAGCGATGACGCCAGCATGGTGATGCCAATACCCGATACATGCTGCGACAAACCGAGATGAACCGCGAATAAGCTATGTAACAGGCCGAACAGCGCACCAATGAACGCCGCGAACATCAATCCCGTCCACAGATCACCGCCCTGGTATACCCACATCCAGCCTGACATGGCACCGATGGTCATGATGCCTTCAATGCCCAGATTGAGCACACCTGCCCGTTCGCAGATCAATTCACCAATGGTGCCAAGAATTAGTGGGCAGGCGATTCTGATCGTTGCCGCCCAGAAGCCGGCTGTAAGGAATATTTCAAGTAGATCACTCATTGCGCCCCCTATCGGACCCGTACGCGGTACTGGGTCAGCATTAGACTGACCAGCACAGCAAGGACAGATACCGCGACCATGACATCGGCAATGTAGTTCGGAATATTAACAGCCCTGCTCATGGAATCCGCACCCACATAGATACCGGCGAGAAAGATTGCTGAAGCAATGACGCCCAATGGGTGAAGATTGGCCAACATAGCAACCGCAATCCCGGCATAGCCAAACCCCGGTGACAGATCCAGCGTCAAATACCCTTTAAGACCTGCGACCTCCGTCACGCCAGCGAAACCGGCCAATCCACCACTAATCAGGGCGACACGCAGAACCGTCAGATTGATACTGATTCCAGCAAACGTTGCCGCAGATGGATTGTGCCCGACGGCCCGGATTTCATAGCCCCATATAGTGAAGCGCATGACAAACCAGACCATAACTGCGGAGATTACACCGATGATGAAGCCTAAGTGGAGTCGGCTTTTCTCCATAATTCGAGGCAACACACCTTCATCAATGATCGCGGCGGCCTGCGGCCATCCCATGGACATGGGGTCTCTCAATGGCCCTTCCAGCAAATAGTTCACAAATAGCAGAATGATAAAGTTCAGCAGTAAAGTCGTGACGACTTCATCAACACTAAGTTTGCTTTTCAGATACACCGGCAACAACAACACAACGCCACCCGCCAGTGCCCCGCCAACAAAAAGCAGCGGAATCATCAGCGTCGGGTGCAGCGTTACCAGTCCGGTTCCAAGATAAGTTGCTGCCAGTGCGCCGCAGTACAGTTGGCCCTCGGCACCGATGTTCCAGAATCGGGCCCGGAAAGCGACAGCAGCAGCGAGCCCCGTCAGCATCAAGGGCGTCGCCCGTGTCAGTGTCTCGGTAAGAGCAAAACGAGACCCAAAGGCCCCTTTCAGCAAATGTCCATAGGCTTCAAATACCGATTCCCCGGTCCACATGATCAGGCCGGATGTCAAAACTAGTGCAACACCAATGGCGCCGACTGGAGCGAGTAGTACAAGCCAAAACGATACGGATTCGCGGGGTTCCAGCCTCATGCCACGCCTGCTCGATTGAGGTTTTTACCATGGCCCAGATCACCTGCCATCATGATCCCGATGTCCTGAGCTGTTACTTCGTCAACCGATAAAGGTTCACTTATATTTCCGTGATAGATCACAACAATCTTGTCAGCCAACGCGAACAACTCATCCAGATCCTCAGAGACCAGTAAAACACCGGCTCCTGCACGTTTTGCCGCCAATAGGCGCTCATGCACGGCCGCGATAGCACCTTCATCAAGACCGCGCACGGGTTGGTTCGCCAAAATAAATCGAGGTTCATTTTGTAATGTGCGAGCCAAAATAAGTTTTTGCATATTACCGCCCGACAGTTGTTTTGTGGGCATCTCCATGGTTTTGCAACGCACGTCGAAATGCTCAATCAGATTTCGGGAAAACTCTCGGCAAGCGTCGAAATCAATGATCCGCCCGAACCGCCACAGTGGCTTTTCTCTCAAGTTTTCGCTAATCATGTTTTCCCAGACCGTCATGTCGCCAACCACGCCTTTTGCGTGACGATCTTCGGGGATCCGACCGATTCCCGTAGCGATAAAAGACCGTGCTGAATAATCTTTGACCGTGTCCCCGGCGATGCGCACGGAACCTGACGTTGGTGCCCGTAATCCGCTGAGCAGATCGCCCAGTGCGGATTGCCCGTTCCCGGCGACCCCGGCGAGGCCGACAATTTCATGTTTGTGGATAGAGAGGGATACACCGTCCAGCAGTGGCTTGTGCCCACGTCCACCGGATACGACGACGTTATCAATCTCGACAACTGGCGCGCCCGCTTCCATGTGTTCGACTTTCGGTCGCGACACCTCGCGCCCCACCATCATTTCAGCAAGACTATCGCGATTGGCGTCCTTGGTCGCGATTTCGCCAACCATGCAACCACGACGCAGAACGTTCACCCGGTCGCTGATAGCTAGAATTTCGTGCAGCTTGTGGGAAATGAAAATTATGGACAAGCCACGCGCGACCATGGTGCGTAGGGTCGCAAAAAGGCTGTCAACTTCCTGGGGAGTCAGCACCGCCGTCGGTTCGTCCAGAATAAGAATCTTGGCACCACGGTACAACGCCTTCACGATTTCGACGCGTTGGCGTTCGCCAACGGAGATGTCCGCCACCAACTTGTCAGGCTCGATATGCATGCCGAATTCTTCAGCAAGGGCCGCCAACCTGATTTTGGCCTGCGCCGTATTTGATTTCCATGAGGTCAAGGGCTCGGTGCCCAAAACGATATTCTCAAGAACACTAAGGTTGTCAGCCAACGTGAAGTGTTGATGCACCATGCCAACACCGGCATCAATCGCTGCATCTGTTGCCCCCGGCATGAGCCGTGTTCCAAACAACTCTATCTCACCCTGATCGGCGACGTAGTGTCCGAACAGAATATTCATAAGCGTGGTTTTGCCGGCACCATTTTCGCCAAGAAGGGCGAGAACCTCGCCCTCGCTCAAAGTCAGGGAGATGTTGTCGTTGGCGACCAGTGAGCCGAAGCTCTTTGTAATTCCCTTGATGTCCAGGACCGTCATCAACCAGGCCTCTCGAAAAAGCTCGGTGGAGGGTTTGC
Organism: Rhodospirillales bacterium; assembly: GCA_018662225.1. Lineage (GTDB taxonomy): Bacteria > Pseudomonadota > Alphaproteobacteria > Rhodospirillales > Casp-alpha2 > JABJGO01. The sequence continues at coordinate 20,014 of JABJGO010000059.1, forward strand.
CAGGAAAGGCACGCCCTCCACCGTTGTTCAGGCATTAGGTATTTAGTGCAACTAGAAGGTCGACTTGGGTTCCTCGTCGTTGATTTCGACCGTAAAGCTGCCGGACATGATCTCAGACTGTAACTTGGCAACCTTCGCTTTCACGTCAGCAGAAATCTGGCTGTCAAATTCATAGTACGGTGCCAAGGATGCGCCGCCTTTTGCCATCATGGTCCATTCCTTGTAGTTGGCCGCTTTGAACGTTCCGGCTTTTACTTCGGCAATGGCATTGCCAATGGCAGATTCCATATGCCACAGGGCAGATGTCACAACCACGTCCGTGCCATTTTCTTCCTTGTTCATATCGTTGACATTGCCGAATGCCACAATGCCTTTTTCACGGGCAGCATCCACAACACCAGCACGTTCGGCATAGAGAACATCAACACCCGTTTCTATTTGTGCAAAAGCAGCTTCTTTTGCTTTGGGCGGATCATACCAGGAACCAATGAAGTTGACCTTGAACTCCACATCCGGGTTTGTTGACCGTGCGCCAGCCATGAAGGCATGGAACAACCTGTTAACTTCACCGATTGGATACCCACCAACCATGCCGATTTTATTCGACTTGGTCATGGTTCCGGCGATCATGCCCATCAGATAGCAAGGTTCATGGATATAGTTGTCGAAGACGGCAAAATTGGAGCCATGGGGCTCGAACGGGTCACCCATCAAAAATGAGATGTTTGGATAATCATCCGCAACCTGACGTGCTTCTTTGCTGATACCAAAGGCCTCACCGACGATGAGGTTTACGCCGCTCTCGGCATATTCGCGTAACACTCTTACATAGTCCGTGTTCGCCACTTTTTCGGAAAAGACGTATTCGATATCGCCCGCGTTGGCTGCCTTGTCCAGGGCCTGATGCAAACGAGCATCCCATTTTTGCTGGATCGGCTGGGTATAGATGCCCGCAACCTTAATTTTTGCAGCTTGTGCCGCGTGACTCGTGATGGCGACCTGTGCTGCGATTGGCACTGCCAACGCATACGCCAGAAAACGCCGCTTTGTAATCTTTCGTAAAGTCATTATGTGAAGCTCCCTATTGAAAATTTTGGATCGCTTTTGATACACCTTAAATCTTCGCGATTCTTTGAATGTTTTTCTAAGTCCGTTTTTTTCTGGATATTACCAAACCAAAAATTGACCAATCGGTCAAGTATGAAAACACCTACACCATTTTGATCCCTATCCCCTTTAAAATAATTTGCGTTACGGTTTCCGTGGCATGTTTGTATTTTTCATCTGACAATGCCTTGCCACCATTCAACGCGCCGATCTGATGCTCGAAGTCAGCATAGTGCTGGGTCGTCGCCCAGATCATATAAAGCAGAGATTGGGGGTCGATGGCATCTATCTTTCGTTCCGCGATCCAACGCTCGATAATCTTGACCCGTGATGCGGTCCAGTCATTGAGGGTTGTCTCCAGAAATCCCTGTATCTGTGGCGCACCGTGCATGATCTCCTGGGCCCATATTTTTGAGCCGAGAGGATGCATACGGGAAATCTCCATTTTGGCGCGGATATACCGACCCAAGGCATCAGCAGGATCGTCACAGTCATCGAACGTCTCTGCCGCGTGAAGCCATATCGAAAATATCCGACTAATAATCGTCTGATATAACGCTTCCTTAGTGGGGTAATAGTAGTGCAGATTTGCCTTGGGTATTCCCGCCCGGCTGGCAATCAGGCTGGTGGTTGCCCCGGCAAATCCCAATTCGGAAAACACTTCTTCGGCGGCGATAAGGATCGCTTCTTCATTTTTCACACGAGGTTTGGATTTTTTTTGCATAACATTCATGAGGTTCGTGCTCGACGATGATTTTCAGATTCCAATTGATCGCGCTCCAAAATATGAGTACTTTTAGTTTCTTGACCGGATGGTCAATTTTACTGGTACACTTGTCGAGAGTAAATAGATTAAAAATCAAATCCACAAATAGTGACTGACATCAGGGAATTTAAGGGAGACTCACATGCCAGAAAACAGGAATCTAGGAATTGACGGGCAACGTCTGTGGGACAGCTTGATGGAAATGGCGAAAATTGGCGCGACTGAAAAAGGAGGTTGCTGCAGACTGGCGCTGACTGATCTGGACCGGGAAAGCCGGGACTTGTTTGTGAAGTGGTGTGAAGACGCCGGGTGTTCCATTCGAGTCGACAAAATGGGCAATATTTTCGCTAGGCGGTCCGGTCGCAATAATGATCTACCACCCGTCATGACCGGTAGCCACCTGGACACTCAACCCACCGGTGGGCGCTTCGATGGCGTTTACGGCGTTCTGTCAGGTTTGGAAGTGATCCGTACCCTGAACGACCTGGGTTATGAAACGGAACACCCGATTGAAGCAGCCGTATGGACCAACGAAGAAGGGTCGCGGTTCGCGCCAGCCATGGTTTCCTCCGGTGTGTTCGCAGGTGTGTATGATCTGGAATACGGTCTGTCACGGGCCGATGAGGACGGCAAAACCATGGGCGAAGAACTGGAACGCATTGGCTACGCCGGACCTGATGAAGTCGGTGGGCGTGATGTGCATGCATTTTTCGAGGTTCACATCGAACAGGGCCCCATTCTTGAGGAAGAAGATATCACAATTGGCGTGGTAACCGACGCACAGGGCCAACGTTGGTATGAGCTCACGTTGACCGGTGTTGAATCCCATGCCGGACCAACGCCCATGGAACGCCGCAAAGATGCGTTGCTTGGTGCAGCAAGGGTAGTCGAACTGGTGAATAAGACAGGACACGACAACGCACCAGTGGCCTGTGCCACGGTTGGCATGATGAACGTCTACCCCAATTCCCGTAACGTGATACCCGGGCAGGTCTTTCTGACCATTGATATCCGACACCCAAATGACGATGTTCTGACAGGCATGGATGCTGCAATTCGCGATGGGATCGCCAAGATTGCCAGCGACATCGGCCTGGAAAGTGATCTCACGCAGATTTTCTATTATGCGCCCGTCTCGTTTGATGAAGGGTGCGTCGATTCCGTCCGGCGTGGCACCGAAGATTGCGGCTATTCCGCCCGCGATATCGTGGCAGGGGCGGGGCATGATGCCTGTTACATGGCCCAGGTCGCACCGACCTCGATGGTATTCGTTCCCTGCGTCGATGGCATCAGCCACAATGAGGTCGAAGATGCAAAACCCGAGTGGATAACAGCGGGTTGCGATGTCCTGTTGCGGGCCATGCTGGACAAAGCTGGACACCACAGCCAATGATCAACGATGGGTCAGATCATCAATCCGTTGTCGATATACAAAATCTTGGCCTGACATTCGAGACCACAGACGGCCCCGTTTATGCTTTGTCCGATGTCAATCTACAGATTGAGCAAGGTAGCTTTGTTTCTTTTATCGGGCCGTCCGGTTGTGGCAAAACAACATTGTTGCGGACGATAGCTGACCTTGAGACCGCAACGAGCGGCACCATATCCGTCAATGGCGTATCGCCCCATGAGGCACGCATGAACCGCGCCTATGGTTACGTGTTTCAAGCGGCCGCGCTCTATCCTTGGCGCACCGTTGAACGTAACGTGACGCTGCCGCTTGAGGTCATGGGTCTCCCGAAGAAAGAACAGAAAGACCGTGCAGAAAAATACCTAGCGATGGTTGACTTAGCTGGGTTCGAAAGAAAATTTCCCTGGCAATTATCCGGCGGCATGCAGCAACGGGTATCCATCGCCCGCGCACTATCCTTTGATCCCGCCTTGCTATTGATGGATGAGCCTTTTGGCGCACTTGACGAAATTGTCCGCGACCACCTGAACGAACAATTGCTGCAGTTGTGGCACAAGACCCAGAAGACCGTCGTTTTCGTTACGCATTCCATCCCCGAAGCCGTATTTCTATCATCAAGAATTGTTGTCATGTCACCCCGACCAGGTCGGATTATTGATGTCATCGACACAGATTTTCCCCACGACAGGACGTTGGAATTCAGGGAGACACCTAAATTCCTGGAAATAGCCCACCGCGTTCGCGAAGGGCTACGCGCGGGGCACAGTTATGACGACTAGTGTTATCACAAACGTCGATACAACTGGGTTAAGTCGGCCCGGGTGGTTCTCTCGGGCTTTGGCGGGCAATGCCCTGCCCGTACTGATTGTTTCCATTGCAATTATTATCGTCTGGTACGCTGCCACGATCTATATGAATGCCACAATGCAAGTGGATCAGTTCGAGCGCGCCGAGCAGGAATGGTCGTATGGAGAACTCGTCGCGGGCACCATGTCCCAGGAGCGGCCACTTCTCCCCGCACCACATCAGGTCATTGCTGAAATGACAAAAACGATTTTTGGCAAGAAAATCACGTCGAAGCGCAGTCTAGTCTATCACTCATGGGTGACATTGTCCTCGACTCTGCTCGGATTCGCCGCCGGAGGGTTGCTCGGCGTCTTGTTGGCAACCGGGATCGTCCATTCCAAAGCGTTGGAAAAAAGCCTGTTACCCTGGATTATATCTTCACAAACCATTCCCATTCTTGCCATCGCGCCGATGGTTATTGTCGTGCTCGGTGCCGTCGGGTTCAAAGGTTTGGTGCCAAAAGCCATGATATCCATGTATCTCGGCTTCTTCCCCGTGGCCATTAGCATGGTAAAGGGTTTGCGATCGCCTGATGTGTTACAGATGGACCTGTTGCGAACTTACAACGCCTCCCGTATCCAGGTGTTCGGACTGCTGCGCTGGCCGTCATCCATGCCTTTCCTGTTCGCCAGTTTAAAAATAGCCGTCGCCATTAGTTTGATCGGCTCAATCGTAGGTGAATTACCTACAGGTGCCCAAGCTGGTCTCGGTGCTCGCTTGCTGGCAGGGTCGTATTATGGGCAAACCATACAGATATGGTCTGCCTTGTTCATGGCCGCGTTTCTCTCTGCCTGTCTGGTTGGCCTCATCGGTGTTGTGGAGCGGATCGTGCTCCATCGTATGGGGGCACGTCAGTGATGGAGACCCGCTATATCCGTGACACCTTTTGCGCCACCTCCCTTTTGCTTATGGCGTTATCCATCGCACTGGGCGTCAGCGAACTGCCCAACGGCGCGTTTGTTCCCATCATTCTGGTTATTCCGGCTGTATTCGCATGGCGCGGATGTAATCGCCCCATTGATGCCTGGGTTGTGATTGGCGGTGCGGTCCTTGGGGCTTTTGTTATCGTGGAGGGTGTACATCAGCAACCGCTCGTTGGGCGTAGCAACGCTGGATTGTGGATATTCCTATTGGCTATCTGGGCCCTCGCATGGCGTGGAATTGATCGAGTTGCGAACTATTCGTCTCTGATAACATGGCGACAACGCCTCGCAGATATTGCCGTTCCGATTGCATTTGGATTGTGGTTGTTGTTTTTGTGGGAGGCGGTCGTCGTCGGCCTTAGTGTCCCGCAAGTTCTATTACCACCGCCATCCATGATCGGTGTCAAATTTGCGGCATCGCTAAGTATTCTGTGGGCCGACTTTGTGCAGACTTTTTTGAAGGCCGTTGTCTCGGGTTATATTCTTGGCTGCGGGTCTGGTCTCCTCGTGGCGGTCCTGATAGATCGGGTACCATTTCTGCAACGCGGGTTGATGCCCATTGGCAACATGGCCAGTGCCTTACCGATTGTCGGCGTTGCGCCCATTATGGTCATGTGGTTTGGCTTTGATTGGCCGTCAAAAACTGCCGTCGTTGTGATCATGACATTTTTCCCCATGCTGGTAAATGCCCGAGCCGGTCTGGGCGCAGCCGGACGCCTGGAAGAAGAACTTCTGGCGTCCTATGGGGCGACATATTGGCAGACGCTATTGTGGTTGCGCATTCCTGCGTCACTGCCATTTGTGTTCAATGCCCTGAAAATCAACTCAACCCTCGCCCTGATCGGCGCTATCGTGGCCGAGTTTTTTGGCACACCGATCGTTGGTATGGGATTTCGAATATCCACTGAAGTTGGTCGGATGAATGTGGATATGGTCTGGGCTGAAATTCTGGTAGCTGCCATTGCCGGCTCAATGTTTTACGGCATCATGACCTTACTGGAACGATATTTTACGTTCTGGCATCCGTCTTATCGCAAGAGCACTTAATATCTGAAACCATAACTAAAGAAACACAAAAACAGGAGGAGGACCCCAATGAAAAAACTATTAGTCGGATTAATCGCCGTCGTCATGATGGCTAGTGCCCAAGCATCTAATGCTGCAGACAGTGTGACATTGCAACTCAAATGGGTAACCCAGGCACAGTTTGCTGGATACTACGTCGCACAGGCGAAGGGCTTTTATAATGACGCCGATCTTGATGTAACAATCAATCCAGGCGGGCCTGATGTTGCTCCGCCACAGGTGATCGCGGGCGGTGGTGCCGACGTGGTTATTGACTGGATGCCATCTGCACTGGCGTCCCGCGAAAAAGGCGTGGCCTTGGTTAACATTGCACAACCTTTCAAAACTTCAGGCATGATGTTGACATGTCGCAAGGATACCGGAATCAAGACACCGGAAGATTTCCGCGGCAAGACACTCGGCGTGTGGTTCTTTGGCAATGAGTATCCGTTCCTGAGCTGGATGGCCAAACTTGGCATTCCAACAGATGGCAGCGCTGGGGGTGTGACAGTATTAAAGCAGGGATTTAACGTTGACCCACTCCTGCAAAAACAGGCCGATTGTGTTTCTACCATGACCTACAATGAGTACTGGCAGGTCATTGACGCTGGCCTTACGCCTGATGATCTCGTCGTGTTCAAGTACGAAGATCAAGGTGTGTCTACCTTGGAAGACGGTTTGTATGTGCTCGAAGAAAACCTGAGCGATGCCGCTTTCGTTGACAAGATGGCCCGTTTCGTCGCCGCCAGCATGAAGGGTTGGGAATGGGCACGAAACCATCAGCAGGAAGCTGCAGAAATTGTACTTGAAAATGACATGACCGGTGCTCAGACAGAAAAACACCAGGTTCGTATGATGGGCGAGATCAATAAATTGACGGCCGGCTCGAACGGTAAACTGAATGTTGCGGATTACGAACGCACGGTTCAGACGCTGCTGTCCGGCGGGTCAGATCCGGTTATTTCCATGGCACCAAGCGGAGCGTGGACTCACGACGTCTGGAATAAAGCAAACGGTATGTAGACTTATTGGTCACCCCCCGTAGCACCGCAGAGTCGTTGCGGGGGGTGGTTCTTTTACTGTGATATACCAATGAAAATAGAGGAGGCTAATATGGCTGTTCATATTAAGGGCGGAACCGTGGTTACCGCCGACAAGACGTTTCGGGCGGATGTGGTTAGTGATGGTGGTGTTATCGTCGCGGTTGGCGATGACCTGGAGACACCAACCGGCGCGGAAGTCATTGATGCGGGAGGTTGCTATGTCATGCCAGGCGGCATCGACCCCCACACCCATATGGAACTTCCTTTTATGGGGACGGTAGCTTCCGAGGATTTCTTTACCGGGACTACAGCGGGTGCCGTTGGCGGCACAACAATGATCATTGATTTTGTCATCCCCGGACCCCAGCAGGATGTTATGGAGGCTTATCACACATGGCGGGGATGGGCTGAAAAAGCTGCCACAGATTACAGCTTCCACGTAGCCATTACATGGTGGGATGACACTGTCAAAAAAGCCATGGAAACATTAACGACAGAACATGGGGTCAATAGCTTCAAACACTTCATGGCCTATAAGGGCGCCATCATGGCCGATGATGAAATACTGGTGAACAGTTTCAGCAACGCACGCGAACTGGGGGCCATCTGTACTGTCCATGCGGAAAACGGCGAACTGGTATTTCATTTGCAGCAAGAACTGATCAAGCAGGGCATAACCGGCCCAGAAGGCCACCCCCTTTCTCGACCGCCAGCGTGTGAGGGCGAGGCAGCAGATCGGGCAATCCGAATCGCCCAGGTTCTCGACACCCCTCTTTATATTGTCCACAATTCGTGTGAGGACGCCCTCAAAGCTATTACCCGCGCCCGTCAAGAGGGTCAACGGGTGTATGGCGAGGTTCTGGCCGGACACCTGCTGATTGATGACAGTGTTTATCGTCATCCTGATGTGGATTTTGCCGCCCACCATATTATGAGCCCACCATTCCGCCCAAAAGGACACCAGGAGGCTCTGTGGCGTGGCCTGCAGGCCGGTATGCTGCAAACCACAGCAACCGATCACTGCTGTTTCTGCACTGAACAGAAACGGGCTGGCATCGATGACTTTACCAAGACACCCAACGGAACAGGCGGCGTTGAAGATCGCATGCATGTGTTATGGACCCACGGCGTGGGTACCGGTCGGCTTACCATGAATGAATTCGTCGCTATTACATCCACCAACGCAGCAAAGATATTCAATATTTATCCTCGCAAGGGTGCTGTTGAAGTGGGATCAGATGCTGATTTGGTGGTATGGGATCCGGAGAAAGAACGCACGATCAGCAAGGATACCCATCATCAGAATATTGACTTCAATATTTTCGAAGGCATGACGGTAAAAGGCGTCAACATCGCCACGCTGAGCCAGGGTAATATTGTCTACCTCGATGGCGACGTCAGAACCCAGCAGGGTGCAGGTCGTTACGTGAACCGACCGACGTTTGCGCCCTACTTTGGTGCCATGGATATTGCCCGAAAAAACAAGGAACCAACGCCAGTCGAACGATGACTGCAAAAATATCGGGGATTTTCTTGGCATAAAACAGCCGTTCTTACTGAGGTATACCTGTGCCTGCAGAGCGCAGTGTCAGAGGAAACGAGCTTGAGTAAGTGGATTGGTGCCCGTAGTTTCCGTGGATGAAAAATCCATTCCGATACTTCAAAACCTCACCTGATATCATCCGCCTAGCTGTGATGTTGTATGTTCGGTACCCGCTTGTCTCTAAGGCAAGTGGAGGGTTTACTGCACGAACGCGGCATTGATGTTAGCTACGAAACTGTTCGCGCTTGGTGGAACCGATTTGGTCCGATCTTCGCGGCGGAGATTAGAAAGAACCGAATTGCATCAACTCAGAACTGTCCTCAATGGAAATGGCATCTGGACGATGTATTTGTTCGGATCAGTGGCGAAACGCACTACCTTTGGCGCGCGATCGATCATGAAGGCGAGGTTCTCGAAGTTTTCGTTACCAAACGAAGAGACCGTAAAGTTGCACTGAAGTTTCTGCGTAGGGCAATGAAGCGCCATGGCCGCCCAAGAGTTGTCGCAACAGACAAGCTCAGGTCTTACCGCGCCGCAATGAAGGTGATCGGCAATGAGGCCATTCAAGAGACAGGAAGATGGTTGAACAATCGGGCCGAGAACTCACATCAACCGTTCCGACGACGAGAATATGCGATGGCAAAATTCAGGAAAGAAAAATCGTTACAGATATTCGCATCAATCCACTCTTCCATCCACAATCACTTCAACCACGAACGCCACTTAGTTTCCCAAGATGCATTCAAAGCGAAGCGTGTTATCGCGCTGGCTGAGTGGCGCCAACTTGCGGCTTGATATCAAGTGATCGTAAAATTTTGTTCTCCAGTTCGCATTGCTCTGACAATGCCACAAAATGTCTTCCGACCTTGATGGAGAAGGGCCGCTTTTCAAACAGTTCCAACGAGAGATTGTACAGAAAATCGTGTCCGGGGAGCTTGTGCCTGGCGACCGCTTGGAATCTGAAACGGAGTTGGTGAAGATCTACGGGTTGTCGCGCCAGACAATCGGCAAAGCTCTCACAGGACTGGCGGAACAAGGGCTGCTGGAGCGGAACAAGCGCGCTGGAACAGTAGTTTCCCTTGGTTCCCGGGAACGGTTTTCAATGCCGGCCCTCGACATTTCGTTAGAAGTCGTAGAACGTGGTGGCATGTATGAGTACGAAATCATCGATGTTTCCATCCACACGGCATTGTCAGAGGAAACTGGCTTGTGTCGAGAAAGTGGTTTCCGTAACCTCGTTTCATGAGAAATCCATTTCGCTACTTTAAGACGTCACCCGAGATCATCCGCTTGGCGGTTATGATGTATGTCCGCTTTCCATTGTCGTTGCGGCAAGTCGAAGACTTGCTTCATGAACGTGGCATTGATGTTTGTCATGAAACGGTGAGAGCGTGGTGGAGCCGTTTCGGACCGACCTTTGCTGCAGAGATTAGAAGCAAGCGGGCGGCATCAATGCGTACCCATATTCAATGGCAATGGCATTTGGATGAGGCCTTCGTGCGGATCAGCGGCAAAACCCACTACCTTTAGCGAGCAGTTGACCATGAAGGTGAGGTGCTCGATGTGTTTGTTACCAAACGGCGGGATCGCAAGGCAGCATTGATATTTCTGCGCAAAACGATGAAGCGATACGGGTCTCCAAAGGTAATTATGACTGATAAACTACGGTCTTGCCGTGCCGCGATGAAGATGATCGGTAATGAAGCCATTCAAGAGACAGGAAAATGGCTGAACAATCGAGCTGAAAATTCGCATCAACCGTTTCGACGACGAGAGTATGCTATGGCAAGAGTCAGGGATGCAAAGACGTTGCAAACATTCGCCTCAGTCCATTCATCGACCTACAACCACTTCAATCAAAGCCGTCATTTAGTTCCTCGACATGTCTTCAAAGAAAACCGATCTGTTGCCTTGGCTGAATGGCGTCAGCTTGCGGCCTGACATCAAATATTCCTAAAACCCCATTTACCGGATCGCATTCCTCTGACAA
>JABJGO010000060.1 GCA_018662225.1 Rhodospirillales bacterium
AATCACAGGGTCAACCCACAACCACCCCATTTGCGATACGATGATTAACGATCCAACCACGCTGATATTGACCAGAATATCCATTCTGTAGTGCAGGGAATCCGCTTCAATTGCCAGCGAGCCCGTGCGCATCACCACGTACCGCTGGAAACTGACCAAAATCCCGGTCAGGACGATCGAAACCGCCATGACCAGAAATCCGATGTCCAGATTGGTAATATCACGTGGGTTAACGAACCGCTCACCCGCTTCGATCAGCAAAAACACAGCGGAGCCACAGATAAAGGCCGACTGTGCCAATCCGGCCAGTGATTCCGCCTTGCCATGGCCGAACCGGTGTTCCCGGTCTGCCGGCTCCAGCGCATGTCGAACGGCCAGCAAATTGACCATGGACGCGCCACCATCCAGTAGCGAGTCGATAAGTGTCGAAAATATACTGACCGAATCCGTCGCATACCATGCCACCAACTTGGCACAGATTAAGGTAACCGCCACGCTGACCGAAGCATACGTCGCCAACCGCATCAGCCGGGCAGAAGACGCGCCGACGGTCTCAGGAATATGAAGGGATTGAGGCTGTTCCTGGGTCACGGGAACAACCGGTGTGTGGCCCACCCGTCACCATCGCGTTCGTACACAATCCGGTCATGCAGGCGGAAGGTCTGGTCCTGCCAGAATTCTACCATCTCGGGCACCAGTCTGAAACCAGACCAGAATTCCGGCCGGGGAACCGTGCCAATATTGAACTTGGCGGTATATTCTGCAATGCGCTTTTCCAACGCCAATCGGCCTTCCAGTTTTTGCGACTGTTTGGATGCCCACGCACCGATCTGGCTCATTTTGGGGCGTGATCCGAAATACTCGTCGGCCTCTTCCGGTGATACCGGTTGTACAGCGCCTTCCACCCGGACCTGACGTTTCAGCGATTTCCAGTGAAAGCACATGGCCACATTGTTGTTCGCCTCGATCTGGTTCGCCTTGCGACTGCCGAGATTGGTGTAGAAAACGAAGCCCTGCTCATCCACGCTTTTCAACAACACCATCCGCACTGACGGCTTTCCATCACCCGACACTGTGGCCACGGCCACCGCATTGGGGTCGCTGGTTTCTGATTCCTTGGCATCGCCGAACCAGCTGTCGAACAAATCAAACGGGCTTTCCTGTTCGCTTATCATTTTGTTATTCCGGGTTATGAGATAAAATAGAATATGAACAAGAAAGATATCAGGTCACACAGCCCGGAGACAATCACATCCATGGCACTTCCATGAAAAAGTCTGTTATCGCAATGATGATGGGGATAGCTCTATTCCTGTCTCTGACCCTGTCAGCCTGCGACACAATGGGCAATCAGGCGGGCGAAACCATTGGCACCGTAGTCGGTATGACCATTGGTGCCCTGCTCGGCTCTGAAATCGGTGATGGCTCGGGGCAGGTTGTTGCAACCGCTATCGGTGCCGTCACCGGCCGCCTGGTTGGGGCTGGACTGGGGAAGGCGCTGGACGGGCGGGATTGGGAGTTGGCCGAAGCCAATGCGCAAGATACCCTTGAGAACAAGAATTCCGGTGAAACCGGTAGCTGGGACAACCCTGATTCGGGTAATTCCGGTACCATCAAACCGGGTGACACCTATACCGCCGACAGTGGCGAAGATTGTCGGGATTTCGAATCGAGTGTCGTTGTGGACGGTAAAACCGAGGTCGCAACTGGTCGGGCCTGTAAACAGGCCGATGGGTCGTGGCTGATTATTCAGTGAAAAGCCCGTTTTTCTGCCATATTTTATCTAGTTCCTCAGGCATGACGGCCTGCCAAATGGTGACTATTGCGAATACCATGTGTTACGGGCAATCTTTCCGCCATGCGTTCACTTTATAAAATTCTTGGCCTGTCCAAGCGGGCCACTGCCGATGAAATCAAGGCAGCTTTTCGCAAGCAGGCCCGTGATAAACATCCCGATGCCAACGCCAATAACCCCAAGGCCGAAGAATCGTTCAAGGAACTGAACCAGGCCTATGCCATTCTGTCTGATCCGGATCAGCGGGCCAGTTATGACCGGGGCGACATTGACGAAGCGGGTGCTGCCAAGCGTCCCAAGGGGGCGCGGAAATCCAACCCGTTTGATGAATTCGCCAAGCGCTATACAAAGTCACGCGAAGACAAGATGCGTAACGTGCGGATTATGGGCGCAGATGTGAGCTACATCCTGCGGGTGAGTTTCATGGACGCGGTACGCGGGGCCATCAAGCATGTGAGCATGACCAGTGGCAAGCGGCTCAAAGTCACGATCCCACCCGGCACACGCCACGAACAGGTTCTGCGCCTGAAAAAACAGGGCATGTCCGGAATCGGCGGTGGCGCGGATGGTGATGCACTGGTGGAGATTTTGGTTGATGGTAATGATGTGTTTCGCATAGAGGGCGATGATATATGCCTGGACCTGGCCATTACCCTACCCGAAGCTGTACTGGGTGCCCGCGTTGAAGCGCCCACAGTGGATGGCACCGTCAACGTGACCATCCCGGCCAATTCCAACACTGGATCATTTTTGCGACTACGCGCAAAAGGCATGCCCCGCAAAGATGGCAACCGTGGTGATCAGTTGATCAGGCTCATGGTTACACTACCCAATAAACCGGATTCGGCCCTGAACGAGTTTATGAAGTCGTGGAAGCCGCCCAGCAGTTACTCAGTTCGCAAGAAGACCGTGAAATCAGACTAGAATCGACCGAAAACGCGGGAATTCAGGCACATTCATTGACCTTTCCGCAAACATCGTTTAAGGCCTTACACTAGATTGTTTTTAAACAATCAACGAATTTAGAAGCTAAAGGAAGCCCCGTTTATGACGAATCCAGCACCACTCATGGCCGGTAAAAAAGGCTTAATCATGGGCGTCGCCAATGATCGGTCTATTGCCTGGGGGATATCAAAAGCCCTTAGTGAACATGGTGCCGAGCTCGCATTCACCTATCAGGGCGATGCATTGCTGAAACGGGTTCAACCACTGGCTGCATCTGTGGGCTCAGACATGGTCATGCCCTGTGATGTGACGGATTCAGGTAGCCTGCAAACCACGTTCGATACCATTGCCGAGAAATGGGGCAAGCTGGACTTCATCCTGCACGCCATCGCCTTTTCGGATAAAGAAGAGCTGAAAGGCCGCTATATCGACACCTCCGCTGATAACTTTCAGGCCACCATGAATATCTCGTGCTACTCATTCACTCAAGTTTGCCAGCATGCGGCACCCATGATGAACGAAGGCGGTAGCCTGCTGACACTCACGTATTTCGGTGCGGAACGCGTCATGCCCCACTACAACGTCATGGGCGTTGCCAAGGCAGCCCTTGAAACCAGCGTACGGTACCTGGCCGAAGACCTGGGCAAAGACGGTATTCGGGTGAACAGCCTGTCGGCTGGCCCCATGAAGACGCTGGCCGCATCCGGTATCGGTGACTTCCGTTATATCTTGAAGTGGAACGAGTACAATTCGCCTCTTCGCCGTAACGTGACCCTTGATGACATCGGCGGTGCGGGTATGTACCTGCTGTCCGACCTGGCCAGCGGTGTTACCGGCGAAAACCATCATGTGGACTGCGGGTACAACATTGTCGGTATGAAAGCCGTTGATGCCCCTGATATTTCTGTTGTCTAAGCGTTAAGCTGGGAAACTATGTCACACAATTCGTTCGGCCACCTGTTTCGCACCACCACCTTTGGTGAAAGCCATGGGCCCGCTATCGGCTGCGTGGTTGACGGAACGCCGCCCGGTATTTCACTGAACGAAGTGGATATCCAGACATATCTGGACCAGCGCAAGCCCGGCCAATCCCGCCATACAACCCAGCGCAAAGAAAGCGACACCGTGGAAATCATGTCCGGTGTAATGGACGGTATAACCACAGGCGCGCCCATTGGCCTGTTGATTCGAAACGAAGACCAGCGCTCAAAAGATTATGACGATATCAAAGACCAGTTCCGTCCCGGCCATGCCGATGTGACCTACACCATGAAATACGGCATTCGCGACCATCGTGGTGGTGGCCGCTCGTCGGCCCGCGAAACCGCCATGCGCGTGGCATCGGGTGCCGTTGCCCGCAAGGTTATCGACCATCTGGTCGAAGGCGGTATGAGCATTCGTGGCGCGCTGGTACAAATGGGCACCCATACGGTGGACCGGAATAATTGGGACTGGAGCGTTGTGGACTCGAACCCGTTCTGGTGCCCCGACGCGCGGATGGCGGCCACGTGGGAACAATACCTTGATGAAATCCGTAAACAGGGATCATCCGTTGGGGCCGTGATCGAAGTTCATGCATCGAACGTACCCGCCGGTCTGGGTGCACCCATCTATGGCAAACTGGACGGTGATCTAGCAGCCGCCATGATGAGCATCAACGCGGTTAAAGGCGTTGAAATCGGTGAAGGCATGAATGCCGCGGCCTTGCGCGGTGAGGAAAACGCCGATCAAATGCGCATGCAGGGCGACAATATTGGGTTCTTATCAAACCATGCTGGCGGTATTCTGGGTGGTATATCCAACGGCCAGGATGTGGTTGTGCGGTTCGCCGTCAAACCCACCAGTTCAATCCTGACCCCGGTCCAAAGCGTGGACGCCGGGGGCAATGATGTTGACGTCTCCACCAAAGGTCGCCATGACCCCTGCGTGGGCATCCGGGCCGTGCCTGTGGGTGAGGCCATGATGGCTTGTGTGCTGGCCGATCACCTAATGCGTCACAAGGCGCAGTGCGGGTAAGTACAAAATATGAGTGACGTTAAACAGGCTGACGTTCAGACAATCACCGCATGGGTTGATGCCGGTGAGGCCGTCATCATAGATGTGCGTGAGACGCAAGAATATGCCATGACGCACGTACCCGGCAGCATCCATATCCCCATGTCAGCATTCAACCCCGACGCCCTGCCCTCAATTAAGGACAGTCACCATCTGGTGTTCATGTGTGCCGTCGGCCAACGCTCACAAGCCGTGGCTAGCCAATTGCTGAGCGGGAATTACATCTCAAGTGCGGTCAATATGATCGGCGGCATCCAAGCCTGGGAAATGGCGGGATATCCTGTATCCACCTGAGGCTTACACGAGCTTCAAACTAGCCCCAATCAAAAACTCCACGTTACCATCTGGCCACGTAATTGGGTTTTTTCGACTCCAATTACCTGCCAGTCCGTGTCGTTGGAAATCCACGCTTCAATATCGGCACAGGCCATCTGGTGTAGTTCTGGGTCGCGGGCCACGCCGCCTTTGCCGACGAGCCCCTTGCCCACTTCGAACTGCGGCTTGATGAGGGCGATGAGGAAGGCACCCGGTTTGGCGAAGCTCATGATCCGCAGCAGATGTTTCGCGTCAAATTAATTGTCAGGCGCCCGCTATATGCGCGACTGAATGACGATAGGCACTGGGCGTGATTTTATGTTCCCTTTTAAAAGCACGACTGAAAGCCGCTTCAGAGGCGTAGCCTACGCTTTCCGCAACTTCCATCATTGGCATGGTTGCAGATTTCAAGATATCTTTTGCCCTTAGCATTCTCCAGGTGGTGAGATAATTCATCGGCGTATCTCCGACCAACTCCTTGAAACGTGCGGCAAGCCCTGATCGTGACATTCCCACTTCTTTTGCGATATCTGAAAGTGTCAAATCGTGATTGGCCCGAACGTGTATGACCTTAAGAGCATTGTTAATCCGTTTATCGCCAAGAGCCGCTAAAAATCCGTGTTCTTCCGATTGCTCCAGCAAATATTCTCTAATAACCTGAATGAGCAATACTTCCGCCAACCGTTCAACAATAGTCTCTGTTCCCAGTTGCTCGCCCCCTGATTTACCCACAAGCACGGGGGCAATTCCTTCTATCCAATTTGGCTGTTTGTTTCCCATGCCTTTAATATGAATCAGGCGTGGCAAGTCCCTGACAAAGGGATGGTTCATCGTGCGGTCAAATTCGAAATGGCCACAGAGCAGGCGAACCGTTTCTTCACCTTCCTGAAAGGGCTGAGTTCCTGATTGAATGGAGGACAGGACCTCCAACCCAGGTATTGTCTCGGTTTCCGGATCGTCTTGCAGTGTGTGGGCGTCCCCGTCCGGTATTAATACAACGTCACCCGACGAAAGGAGATGTCGCTCTCCATCCAGCACGAGCCAACATTGACCACGAATAACAACGTGATATTGGGCAAAAGGGCTATTGCCCATTTCCATTCCCCATGGAGATGAAAAATCAGATTGAAAATAGACACACCCTTTAAGCCGTATTAGCCGCAAAATGTCGCTAAGGGCGTCTTGGTTATCGGCCTGCATCACAGTTTTCCATTTCTGATTTCATCGACGTTAAGTATAGAGAACCATGTACGGTATGCTCCAGAGACACAATTCACATTGTGGTGCATGGACGATCGGTCAAATCATTTGGATTTCCAGTCATTGGATGGATGCTCCCTTTAGGCTAGTTCTCATATTCCATTGTAATGATGAATAAGGGAGACTTTCTATGAGCACTGATTATTTGACTCCGGCAAAAGCACTGGCTGTTACCGCATTTCTCGGGCTATTTTTATCCGCCTGTGCCAACAATAATGAAATTGTAGGCTTCGATCCAAACAAAGACACGGCTACACCAGCGTCTCAAATTGCATTTAAGAACATCAACCCAGCTATCAGTATGGGTGGCGCTTATGGCGATATGTCGAAAGGCGGCCATGGAACATTCGGAAAGTTTCCGGCGAATTTCATAACGCCGGTTCATACCCATACAGGGGCGTATCACGGTGTGGTGATTTCAGGAACCATGACCAATCCCTTCGATGGCGAAATCTCACCGCCAGAAATGGGCCCCGGCTCTTACTGGTACGTTCCTGCGAAATCAGTTCATGCGACTGCCTGCGTATCAGCGACGCCTTGCCAATTCTATTTCCATGCTGACGAAGCTTTCGATTTCCACCCTGAGGAATAAAGCCCGAAACACTGGCGTAAAAATAACCCAGGGGCATCCACGTTGGGTGTCCCTGGTCGCTGTATGTGGCTAACGAGGGGGAGAACTCTCTCTACAATCTAGCCCCAATCAAAAACTCCACATTCCCTTCCGGGCCAGTAATCGGGCTTTTTTCGATACCGGTCACGGTCCAGTCCGTATCATTGGTGAGCCACACTTCGATATCGTCACAAACCATCTGGTGTAGTTCAGGATCGCGGACCACGCCGCCTTTGCCGACATGGCCTTTGCCCACTTCGAACTGAGGTTTGATGAGGGCGATGAGGAAGCTGCCCGGTTTGGCGAGGCTCATGGCAGCGGGCAGGACCGTTTTCAAACCAATGAAGCTGGCGTCGCAGACCACCGCGTCGATGGGATCCGGTATCTGCTCACGGGTCAGGTGTCTGGCGTTGGTTTTTTCCAACACCTCCACCCGATCATCGGACCTGAGTTTCCAGTCCAACTGACCATGCCCCACATCCACCGCGTAAACTTTGGTGGCACCTGCGTTGAGCAGCACATCCGTAAACCCGCCAGTGGAACAACCCACATCAATACAGATTTTATCCGTAGCATCGAACCCGAAGTGCTCCAGCCCATGGGCCAGTTTGACGCCACCGCGTGACACCCATGGATGATCGCGGCCTTTGAGCTCCAGTTCGTCACCCTCGGTCACAGTGATGCTGGCTTTATCCAGACGGTGCGTGTTTCGGTAAACCAGCCCCGCCATAATAAGCGCCTGCGCGCGGGCGCGGCTTTCCGCCATACCACGTTCGACCAGTGCTACATCAAGGCGCACTTTTTTGGGTTTGGATGCCATTTGACTGAATGAGGATCAGGCACGGGCGGGTGCAGAGACTTCATCACCACGACCAAGCGCCTGCAAAGCGGCGGCCACGATGCTGTCCGCATCAAGCCCCGCATCGATCAACTGAAGGTCAGGCTTGGTTTGCTCGATAAACCGATCAGGCATGGTCAGACTTCGAACCTTCAGACCATTTTCCAGCAACCCTTCGTTGGCCATAAAGCTGAGTACGTGACTGCCAAAGCCGCCAACCGCGCCCTCTTCCACCGTAATCAGCACATCGTGGCGTGCTGCCAGATCGCGGATCATGGCTTCGTCCACAGGCTTGGCGAAACGGGCGTCTGCAACGGTTGTGGACAAACCACGGGCGGCCAGTTCCTCTGCCGCTTTCACCGATTCCGCGAGGCGGCTGCCCAAACTCAAAATTGCCACCGTGGTGCCTTCACGTACCATGCGGCCTTTGCCAATTTCGAGGGCGTTGCCACGCGCCGGTAATTCCACACCGACACCTTCACCACGCGGATACCGTATGGCGCTGGGGCCGTCATCAATCGCCGCCGCCGTCGCCACCATATGCATAAGCTCGGCCTCATCAGACGGGGCCATGATCACAAATCCGGGCAACGTGGCGAGGTACGCCAGATCAAACGCGCCACAATGGGTAGAGCCATCGGCGCCCACATAACCGGCCCGGTCCAGAATGAACCGCACCGGCAGTTTCTGAATAGCCACGTCGTGAACCACCTGATCATAGGCGCGCTGTAAGAACGTTGAATAGATCGCGACGAACGGCTTGTAGCCCTCGGTTGCCATACCGGCGGCGAACGTCACGCCGTGCTGCTCGGCAATGCCCACGTCGAAACTGCGTTCGGGATAGGTAGCGGCAAATCTATCGATGCCCGTACCGCCCGGCATCGCCGCCGTGATGGCGACAACCTTGTCATCGTCCGCGGCTTCATCCAGCAGAGCGCGGGCAAAGATCGACGTATAAGACGGCGCATTGGCCTTGGCCTTGACCTGTTCGCCGGTCACCACATCAAACTTGCTAACGCCGTGATACTTGTCTGAAGATTTTTCAGCCGGGCCATAGCCATGGCCCTTTTTGGTCACAACATGCAGCAGAACAGGACCCGGCTCTTTCTCATCGCGCAGGTTTTTAAGCACCGGCAACAGGTGATCCAGATTGTGACCATCAACCGGCCCCACGTAAAAGAAACCCAGTTCTTCGAACATAGTGCCGCCGGTGACAATGCCACGGGCGTATTCTTCGGCGCGGCGTGCACGTTCTTCGATCTGGCGTGGGAACTTCTTTAAGATATCACCAGCGAAGTGACGCATGGATCGATATGATTTAGACGATATCAGCCGCGAGAGGTACGCGCTCAACGCACCAACGGGTGGTGCGATGGACATATCATTGTCGTTCAGGATCACGATCAGGCGTGCGTCCATGGCACCAGCGTTGTTCATGGCTTCATAAGCCATACCGGCAGTCATGGCACCGTCACCGATCACCGCGATCACGTTGCGCTTTACGCCATCCAGATCACTGGCCACCGCCATACCCAGCCCGGCCGAAATCGAGGTGGAGCTATGTGCCGCGCCGAACGGGTCATATTCGCTTTCGTCACGTTTGGTAAAACCGGACAGGCCTCCTCCCTGACGCAGGGTATTCATGCGATCACGACGACCAGTGAGAATTTTGTGTGGATAGCATTGATGACCCACATCCCAGATCAGTCGGTCATCAGGGGTATCGAAAATATGATGGATAGCAACGGTCAGCTCGACCACGCCCAGGCTGGCACCCAAATGCCCGCCGGTGATGCTGACCGAACGCACCGTGTCCTGACGCAATTCATCGGCCAGTTGTTTGAGCTGATCGATGGAAAAATCACGGGTGTCTGCCGGTACTTTTACCGTATCCAACAGAGGTGTCAGTCCGTCTTCTGTGCTGTCTTCTGTGCGATCTTCTGGCACGTCTTTAAATCCTTATGCGCGGCGGTCTACAACGAACGTCGCCAGCTGTTTTAGAAGGTCGCTCTTTTCGCCAAACATTTCAAGGTGTTCTATGGCCTGATCACGTAGAATTTTAGCCTGATTGCGGGCTTTTTCCTCGCCCATGAGCGACACGAACGTGGATTTACCCGCATCGGCGTCCTTGCCGGTCTGTTTGCCCATTTCTTCCGCCGTGGCATTTAAATCCAACAGATCATCGGCAATCTGGAACGCCAGACCCAAATCATGCGAATACGCCTGCAAAGCGCGGTGGGCCTGTTCACTGGCGTGGCCCAGAATGGCTCCCATCTCACACGCTACGCTGATCAGCATACCGGTTTTCATGCGCTGCATACGAGTAATTTCGGGCATGCTCAACGTGGTGGTCTCGGCCAGCAAATCCAGCATCTGCCCACCAACCATACCGTGCTCACCGGCTGCTTGGGCCAAGGCCAACACCAGATCTGCACGCACCCGTGGGTCGTCGTGGGTATCCGGGTTCGATAGAACTTCGAAAGCACGGGTCAGCAAGGCATCACCAGCCAGAATGGCGGTGGCCTCATCAAACTTGATATGACACGTAGGCTGACCCCGGCGCAGGTCATCGTTGTCCATGGCGGGCAGGTCATCATGCACCAGCGAATAACAATGAACCATTTCCAGGGCCGCCGCCGCCCGTAAAGCCGCCGGGCGTACCACATCGAACATGGCGGCGCTGGTTAACACCAAATATGGCCGAACCCGCTTACCACCACCCAGTGATGCATAGCGCATGGCTTCCAGCACCCGGTCTTCGGGGTCACCTTCCAGTACCAGCAACTTATCAAGCATCTGCTCAACATCATCGGCGGCATCGCGCATGCTCGTGTTCAGATCGCTCATTGGGTATTCCAGTCGGGTTAGGTGGCGCCGCTATAGGGCGTGATTAATCCAGATCGGCGGGTTCTGTGGACACGCTGCCGTCCGTGCCAACCACGATTTTGTCCACGCGGGTACGGGCTTCGGTCAGCTTTTCCTCGCACCGTTTTTTTAACCATGCACCGCGCTCATAACCATCGATGGCTTCATCCAGCGCACCGCTGCCGTCTTCCAGTGTACGGACAATGTCTTCCAGTTCTTCAAGGGCGTCCTCGAAGTTCATTTTCTTGATATCGGCGGGCATCTTGCCCTGCTCTTTAGTACTCACGGTATATCCTCATATCCTTAATGGTCCATCAGGGCCTGCACATGAACAGCGGCACTTTCCGCCAGCGCGGATAAATCATACCCACCTTCCAGCGACGACACCACCCGACCGTCGCAACAACGGTCGGCCACGGCCATGATTTCTTTGGTGACCCAGGCGTAATCGCCGGTTTGCACCTCCAGATTAGCCAGTGGATCACGGGCGTGGGCATCAAAACCGGCTGAAATAATGATCAGTTCAGGTCCAAATGTTTCCAGCTCCGGCAAAATGGTATTTGCCCATGCAGCCCTGAACTCCCGTGATCCGGCACCGGGGACGAGCGTCACGTTGCAGTTGCTGTTACTAGCACCCGTCTCGTCCACACTCCCCGTACCCGGATAGGCCGGCCATTGGTGGCTGGAGCCGAAAAACAGGGTTTCGTCATCATAGAACGCGCTTTGCGTGCCATTGCCATGGTGTACATCGAAATCCACCACCGCCACGCGGCTCAAACCGTGGGCGGCCTTGGCATGGTTGGCGGCAATGGCCACCGTATTGAACAGACAGAACCCCATGGCCCGGTCTCGCTCAGCATGGTGGCCGGGCGGGCGAACGGCGCAGAATGCATTGTGGCCGTCACCAGACATCACGGCGTCAACAGCCGCGCAAGCCGCTCCAACTGCGCGCAGGCCCGCTTCGCCCGATGCCGGTGACATGGCCGTATCCGGGTCCAGATAAACACGGTCTTCGGTCGGTACGTTATCCAGAATCTGGCGGATGTGATCGGTGCTGTGAACGCGTTCAATAGGCGCCTCGTCAGAAACTGGTGCCTCGCGCCGATCAAGTGCCGAGAAAGCCTCACCATCAAGTGCCGCCACAACGGCGCGTAACCTGTCCGGGCATTCCGGATGCCGGGTACCGGGGTTGTGTTCGATACAAATGGGGTGGGTAAACAGCAACGTGGTCATGAATGGAATGCCTTCATATATTGATCTCCGCAATGTAGCAGATACGCCAGATCAATCGAGCCTAATTCTACCTATTTTCCTGTTGTACTGGACTGTTCATCCATCGTGAGTATCATCACCCCCACACCATGGGGGAAATCTGGGAAAGACGTATGTTCAATCGTTTACGAAGAAAATTTAGCAAATTTTTGCTGTTCGCTGTGATGCTTGCAACTGCACAGGTAGCCCAGGCAGCTCAAGATGGTGAGCAACCTGCCACGCCCGTAGAAGTGGATGCGGTCATTCAGGAACCCCTGCACCAGACCGTCCCTGTGATTGGACGTTTGGTGGCGACCCGTTCCGGTGTTGTGGCTGCCCGCACCAATGGTCCTATTGCCAGCTTCATGGTGCAAGTCGGTGATCGTGTATCGGCGGGCGATGTGA
Organism: Rhodospirillales bacterium; assembly: GCA_018662225.1. Taxonomy (GTDB): domain Bacteria; phylum Pseudomonadota; class Alphaproteobacteria; order Rhodospirillales; family Casp-alpha2; genus JABJGO01. The sequence goes on from JABJGO010000060.1 coordinate 12,340, forward strand.
TGGCAAAGCTGGTGACCGACGCCCTGGAATCAAGGCGCGAACTTTGGCAAGCCGAAGTCACCCAGTACGGTGCCGCCGTCAGCACCGCCAAGGCAGAAATGGCGCTTAGTCAACAGGAACTGGACCGGCTTGAAGATCTGGAAGGATCGTCTGCGTTCTCACAAGCCAAGCTCGACGACAAGCGTCAACAAGTAGCCGTGGCCACCAGCCAAGTGGCGGAAAGTCGCGCCGCGCTCAGTGTTGCCGAAGCAAATCTTATGCTGGCCGAAATCAATCTTTATAATGGTGACGTTCGCGCGCCCTATGACGGTGTCGTATCGCAGCGCCATACCGAAGTTGGTGCATTCGTGACCCCCGGCGTTTCCATCGTCACCCTGATCGACGACCGAACCCTGGAAATCGAAGCCGACGTGCCCACCGAACGTATTGACGGGCTGACACCCGGCACTGATGTTCATTTCGCCGTACAAAACGGTGCCACTGGTAATGCAAAGGTCCGCGCCGTAATCCCGGATGAGAATCCGTTGACCAGAACCCGATCCGTGCGCTTCACTGCCCTGTTGGCTGATGATGCGGTGTTGGCCGTAAACCAGAGCGTTACCCTCAATATCCCCAGTGCCGCACCACGCGACGTGATCAGCGTGCACAAGGACGCCATAATTAACGATTCCGGCGGCGCCATTGTATATGTGGCGATCGATGGCATTGCGACCAAGCAGTCCGTGGTGATCGGCGCGGCGGTGGGCACCCGGTTTGAAGTGACAGACGGACTGAACGTCGGTGACCTGGCGGTCGTGCGCGGCAACGAACGCCTGCGCCCCGATCAGGCCGTCACCTATCCCGGTTTTGATACTGATTCTGGTAGCTAGACCAGTATCATGGACCTTATTCGTACATCCATCGAACGTCCCGTCGCGGTTATAGCGGCTGTTTTGATGGTTATCATGTTCGGTCTGGTGGCGCTGGATTCAATTCCGATCCAGCTCACACCCGACGTGCGCAAGCCGATCATTAATCTACGCACCATCTGGGCCGGTGCCGCTCCGGCCGAGGTCGAACGCGAGATCACCAACCGTCAGGAAGAAACCCTGAAAGGTTTGGAAGGTCTGGAAGAAATTAGCAGCCGGTCAGAAGACGGACAGTCATCCATCACGCTGGAATTCGCCGTTGGTCAGAACATGGACAAGGCCATGCTACTGGTGTCAAACCGTCTGGACCGGGTCGGTGGTTATCCGTCCGAGGTCGACCAACCCACCATCAGAACATCATCCAGCGAAGACAGCCCCATCACCTGGATCATCCTGCGCCGGGCGCCGGGTAATGAGAGAACCGTGCACAAATTTGGCGACTTCGTGGAAGACACCGTGCAAGACCGTATCGAGCGGGTGCGCGGCGTATCACGGGTCAACGTCTACGGCGGCAGCGAGCGGGAACTCAAAATTGTGGTTGATCCCGACCGCATGGCCCGGTTCGGCCTGACCGTGACCAGCGTGGTCAACACCCTGCGCGCCGCCAATGCTAGTGTGACCGCAGGCGACGTGGACGAAGGTAAACGTCGTTACGTGGTTCGCACCGAAGGCGAGTTCGAGACCATTAATCAGGTCAAAGACGTGGTGCTGCGCTCACTGTCTGATCAGGCCAGCGGCAGGCTGGCCCGTGTCACGATGGGTGACATCGCCGAGGTCAGTTTCACCTATAAAGACCCTACATCCATGATCCGCTTTCTGGGCGAGCCGGCCATGGCGATCAATGCGGTGCGCGAAACCGGTGCCAATGTGATTGAGGTAATGGACGGTATTCGGGTCGCCATTGATGAATTGAATGCCGGTATCCTGCCCGAGAACGGCCTGTACCTGACACAGGTCTACGACGAAACGGTCTATATTGATTCCTCCATTGATCTTGTTCAGCAAAACATCTTTGTGGGCGGTGCACTGGCGGCCATGATCCTGCTATTATTCTTGAGATCGGGTCGTGCCACGCTGGTCATATCGCTGGCTATTCCTGTCTCCGTCATTGGCGCGTTCGTCGCCATGGCCGCCCTGGGCAGGTCACTTAACGTTATATCGCTGGCTGGAATCGCGTTTGCCGTGGGCATGGTGGTGGATGCGGCCATTGTGGTGCTGGAAAATATCTACCGGCTGCACCAGCAAGGCAAAAGCAAACGCGAAGCCGCTTACCTAGGCGCGCAGCAGGTCTGGGGAGCCGTGTTTGTCTCGGCCCTGACCACGGTTCTGGTGTTTATCCCCATCCTGATCATGGATCTGGAAGTGGGCCAGCTGTTCCGCGATATTGCGGTGGCGATTTCGGTTTCGGTTATCCTGTCGCTGATCGTGGCCATTACCGTGATCCCCGCCCTGTCCAACCGGTTACTGAATGATACCACCCGGCAGAAAGGCGGATTTATCTTTGGCGTGACCAAGCCACTGGCGACCTTAGGCGCTAAATTTGTGCACCTGATTGTCCGACTGACCAAACACGTGATCACCAACCGCGCGCGATCTATGGCCATGGTTGCGATTTTGTGTGGTACCGGCGCCGTGGTCACATATCTGTTTTTACCCAAGCTGGATTACCTGCCCACTGGCAACCGAAACCTGATCCTCGGCGTGGTTTTACCACCACCCGGCTACAATCTTGAAACCACCAGCGAGATCGCCACACGCATTGAAAGTGAAATCAGCCCTTTGTGGCAAGGCAGCGATGGCACGTTGGCGCACGAACAAAACGGTACAACCAACAGCGACCCGGACCAGCCCGCCAAGGTTCAGCGCTTTTTCTTCGTGGCCTGGCGCGGCACCACCATACTGGGCGCGGCGGCGGCTGATCCGTCGCGGGTAAAGGATCTGATCCCTGTACTCAGCAACGCTGTCTATAAGGAACCCGGTACCTTTGGCCTGATTAGCCAACGGTCCCTGTTTGCCCGAGGCATTGGTGGTGGTCGGTCCATTGATCTGAACGTCACCGGCCCTAGCCTGGAAGATATTTTGGAAACAGCGCACAGGGCCTACGGCAAAATCTCCGGGGTTCTGCCCCAATCGGAAGGCACACAAATCAGGCCCAAGCCGGGGCTGGAACTGGGTGCACCTGAAATCCGCGTCATTCCCAACCGTATCAAATTGGCCGATAACGGTGTGACGGCGCGTGAGCTGGGCGATACGCTGGACGCGTTTAACGATGGCCTGCGGGTGGCTGAAATCACGGTTGATAACAAGCGCATGGATTTGACCCTGGCTGGTCCCGACAATGGGGTCATTGAAACCCAGGGCATTGCCAACCTGCCGGTGGTGACCAGCGATGGTAAAATTCTGCCGGCCAGCTCGTTAGCCGATATTTCGGTCACATCCGGCCCGATTGAAATCAGACACCTGGAACGCCAACGCACGGTCACCTTACAAATCCGCCCACCCGATAACATGGCACTGGAATCCGTGCTCGATATTTTGGAAGCCGATGTGGTGGACGCACTGAAAGCCGAAGGCCTGCCAGATGGCGTGCGCCTGCGGATGTCGGGTACCGCCGATAAACTATCGCAAACATGGGATGCCATGGTGCTGGATTTGCTGATCGCGGTGGTCATTGTGTATCTGGCCATGGCCGTGTTGTTTGAAAGCTTCGTCTATCCGCTGGTTATCATGCTGTCCGTACCGCTCGCCACCGCTGGTGGCATCGGTGGGCTGGCGCTGGTCAACATGGTCACCTTCCAGCCGCTGGATATGCTTACGCTACTGGGCTTTGTGATCCTGATCGGGATTGTGGTGAACAATGCCATCCTGTTGGTGCACCAAACCCTGTTCCACCTGCGCGATGAAGGCATGAGCCCCCATGACGCCATCATGGAAGCCACCCGCAACCGGATCAGGCCTATTTTCATGTCCACCCTGACCAGCGTGTTCGGCATGGTGCCGCTGGTGGTGTTCCCCGGTGCGGGATCAGAATTATACCGAGGACTAGGGTCCGTGGTAGTCGGCGGGTTGAGCCTGTCTGCGCTATTGACGTTGTTGATCATCCCGCCGCTGCTGGCACTCATCATCCGCCGCACGGAGGCACCAGTACCGAGTACCGCTCCCGCAGAATAACAAGGACCGCGCCATGATCTTCCGACAATTATTCGACAGCACGTCCTGCACCTACACCTACATCCTGGCCAGTCGCACCGGCGGCGAAGCGCTGATCATTGATCCGGTACTGGAAAAGACCGATCACTACCTGCGCGTTATTTCGGAACTTGATCTGAAACTGGTCAAGGCCATCGACACCCATGTACACGCCGATCACATCACCGGGCTGGGAGCCTTACGCGATCACACCCATTGCGTCACCGTTATGGGCAAGCAAAGCTCGGTCGATATTGTCTCCATGCGCGTGGATGAAGGCGACACGGTTGATATCGAGAACATCTCGCTTCAGGTGCTCTACACCCCTGGTCACACGGATGATTCGTACTGTTTCAAACTGGACGACCGAATTTTCACCGGCGACACATTGTTGATCCGCGGCACCGGCCGCACAGATTTCCAGCACGGCAACGCCCATGCCCAGTACAACTCGATCTTTGGCAAACTGCTCACACTGCCTGATGACATGCTGGTCTATCCGGGCCATGATTATAAAGGCGACACGGTGAGCACCATCGCCGAAGAACGAGCCTTCAATCCGCGCCTGCAAGTGACCTCAGCCGATCACTACGCAGACATCATGGAAAACCTGAACCTGCCCAATCCCAAGCTTATGGACGTGGCGGTTCCGGCCAACCAGAAGATCGGTTTGCGCCAGGACGAGGCGGCGTTAAAAGACAGCACCGTGGACGCCCGCACGGCCACACAACTGCTGGACGATACCAGCGTTGTCTTCATTGATTTGCGTGAAGAAAGCGAACGCCAGACAAACGGTATTATTCCAGGTGCCATGCACGTACCCTACCCCACGCTCACGGACGCCATCTCGACCGGCGGATCCTTAAACATCCTCGCCACCCGCATGGAAACCCGATTGCTATTATTCTGCGCCTACGGCGAACGCTCGGCGCTGGCCCTGCAAGATATGCAGGAAGCCGGATTCCAGAACGTTATACACATGGCGGGCGGTATGGGAGATTGGGTGGAGCACAGCGGGACTGTTGGTAGGGTTACGTAGCGTTTCACCAAACCTTTTCCCTGACGAGAAACGCCCGCACTTAATCATTTACAGACTTCATCACCTTTGTCTTTGGCGTGCTCTGGTTTCAGGCGACGAAATCAGGTACCTTCTTGAAGGTCGTTTAAATAATGTCAGCATGGGGGATTTAGGTGTGAATACGCGTTCTTTTCGCCAACTTCTTATAGCTTTTATCGTGTGCCTTGGTGTTACAGCCGTGTTTAGTGTTCCGGCCCGTGCTGGTGCCGATGGGTTAATTATCAAGGACAGTGATTTCGGTGTGGCCAAGACGATTGACCGCCTCGGCATTGCCATGGAACGTAAAGGCATCAAGATATTCAAACGGATTAACCACGCCAAAGGCGCCATGAGTATCGGGATGGAGCTTGCACCCGCCGAAATTCTTATTTTTGGCACGCCCAAGATCGGCACACCCCTTATGCAATCCAACCCGATGATCGGCCTTGATCTTCCCCTCAAGGCTCTGGTCTGGAAGGATGCTGATGGCCGCGTCAAACTTGCCTATACAGACCCCACATGGTTGGCGATGCGCTATGGGATCACGGACCGTGACGAGGTGTTCAAAAAAATGGCTGGCGCTCTTAACAAGTTCACAGACATGGCAACAAAACTTGGCGGCCTGCCAATACAGTAAATGCATTAAGGGAACATGCTACCGGGCCTTGAGCGCCGTCTCCCAACTCGGCAGGGCCTTAAACATCTTCGCCACCCGCATGGAAACCCGATTGCTATTATTCTGCGCATACGGTGAACGCGGCACTGACCCTACAGGACGTGTAGGGAGCCGGTTTTCAGAACGTCATTCATATGACTGGCGGTAAGGGAGATTGGGGTGAGCGTGGTGGGCTTTATTTTCCAATCAAAATTAAAAAATAACCCTGTCGGAAATTGTTTCCAAATTTTTGTGTGATAGAGGTGAGCAAGTGTTACTCTTCTGAGCTAACAGCCATCGATTTTCGCTTATGCATGAACGAGGCAACGAAGGAAATTGCGCAGAACAAACCTAGTGCTAGCGAGACCCAGAACTTTGTCCATTCTTGCGATTGCGCGAAATCGTAGGCCGCCGAGAAACTAAGAAAACCGATCAATAGTGCAAATAGTCCCCAAGGAGCAAACCAGAAGGCTAGCCACAATATTGCTTCCCAAGTAGCACTGACCACTATTTCGATCACAATCGCTCCAGGCCTCTGAGTATTGAATGTCATGAACATTCATTCGAGAAGTCACCCCAACCCCGGCACCAGCCTCTCCTGGGCCACGATCCATCTAATTTCTTCTTTGATCAAATCAATATGGTGCGACGGCTCAGCGTTGAGCACGGCGGCCAGGATGCTGGCGCGGACGGGCTTGGACAGGCGGTAGAAGTTTTCCAGCACCAGAAATTTAACGCTGGGCCGCACATTTTCCGATAACAGTAAACTGAGCACCAGCCGTTTGCGGATATCGTTGCGCAGATTGCCAGCTTCGGTCAGCTCGGAAAAATCATGCACGAAGTCGCGTGGTGTGACGGTGCCGTCCATGAGGCCTTTGAGGTTTTGTCTGAGGGCCATGGTGTATTGCTGGCGCGAACGCACGATGAACTGGTTGGCGTGGTGATGGATCTTGGCGATGGCGTCCGGATCAAACGCGCTTTCGGTGATCAGGTTAACGCATTCTCTCACAAGGGTATGTTTGCTGGTCTCGCCCACCACCTGCACCACACCGGATATAAGCTTGCTCTGACGACCGAGCGGTCCCAGCCGCGTGATGGCGGCGATGGACATGGGGGCTTCCGGGTCGCGGGTGGCCAACATGGCCAGCGGCAGCGGGTCTTCCATGCTGGTCAAATCCACATTGCGGTTGAGCAGCAGTTCGGGCAGCAAAATTCGTTCGTTATCATCGGGCATACACACAGGTTCCCGGTTCTGATAACAGTGTTTGATATTCAGGGCCGTTTGCAACCCTTCCTGGGTGAGGCCTAAATTGTTTTTTTGCGTATCAGTCATTTTATTCCGCGGCCGGTGCCGTCATGTGATCGGTGAGCACCACATAGTCGTTTCGCTTGGTCATGGTGGTGGGTAGGCCATCGCTCATCACAAGCCAGGCCCGGAAAAGTACCGCCCCCTCCCGAACCACCGCCGGTGGATGGGCGGCGTTGTAGATTTCCTGTTCCCGTAACAAGGCTTGCAGATCGTGAAGCTGATCGCCGAACATATCATTCCAGGCGCAACCTTCTTCCTCTAACCGCCGTTCCAGGGCTTCCATGTCCTCAATCAGGTTCGCCAGCACCAGGGTCAGGAAAACCACAGTGATCTTCGGCATGGCGCTGTTACCACTGCGCCATTTGCTGACGGTTGGTGCCGAGACGGCAGTGATGCTGGCAATGTGCTTGCCGGAAATCCCCGCTTTTTCCAAACCAGTCAAAACCGGATAGCCCGTGTTTGGTATGGTTGCCGTCAATTTGCCCGTATGACCCTCGCCCGTTTGCCCGCCCATAGCCGTAACCTCCCAGGTTCGCTGTTCTCTACACTTTTACCCTGTGCATGCGGTCATTAACAAATTTTGTGTTCCCTTAACGGCAAAACACCATATATGGTGTGTAAACAATCGCAGAGTTCTGCGACTTCTGCCCCTTCATGGGCACCTGAATGGATTGACACATGCGGATCGGAATCGACCTGGGCGGCACAAAGATTGAGGGAATCGTGATCGATTCGGTGGGCACCGAATTGGCGCGCCACCGGGTCGCCACACCACAGGGCGACTATTCGGCCACTTTAAAGACCATCGTGGATGTGGTTCAGCATCTGGAATCAAGCATCGATGGGGCTGCCAGCGCCAGCAGTAGCTCAGGGGGCCGTTATTCAGGGGGCAATTGCTTCGTGGGGATCGGCATACCCGGCACGGTCTCGCCCGCCACCGGGCTGATCAAGAATGCCAATTCGGTGTGTCTGATCGGGCATGCACTGGACCGTGATCTGGAGAGCCTGCTGGATCGTCCCATTCGCCTGGCCAACGACGCCAACTGCTTTGCCATGTCCGAAGCCAGCGACGGTGCGGCTGCGGGTGCGGCTGTCACCTTCGGGGTTATCCTTGGTACCGGTGTGGGTGGCGGGTTGGTGTTCAGGGGCGCGCCCCATACCGGCATCAATGCGGTAGCCGGTGAATGGGGCCACAACCCGCTACCATGGGCCTCAGGTGACGAATTACCCGGCGCCGAATGTTATTGTGGCAAACGGGGCTGTATCGAAACTTACCTGTCCGGTGCCGGTCTTAGGCGGACATACGAGCGCGGCGGCGGCACGCCCGGCCTTGATACCACGGAGATTTCGGTGCGTGCGACAGACGGTGAACCAGCGGCCGTTACTGCCATACGGATATATGAGCAGCAATTAGCCCGTGCGCTTGCCACCGTCATTAACATCGTTGATCCGGATGTGATCGTGTTGGGCGGCGGTTTAAGCAACCTGAACAATCTCTACGATTCAGTCCCCATTTTATGGCAGCAATGGGTGTTTTCCGACCAGGCCGACACCCACTTGAGGCGCAACAAACATGGGGATTCCAGCGGTGTACGCGGGGCCGCGTGGTTATGGCCCACATATCCCGATTAGGTGATGCGTATCCGAACGCATCACGGCCAGAGGTAGGCAGTTTTTTCCGTAACCACGCCGTATACGGCATACCTTGCCCAGATCAAACATGGTTAACGATACCTAAAGCATTGATTTACCTTTGGTTAAGCTTTGGCACGTCCATTGCATCGATAGGCATAACAAAAGCCGTCGGATCCTCCAAAACGGCCGTACAGGAGAGATTAAATGCAGATATCACCCAGGGGCGAAATCATCAGCAACCCGATCGCTGATACCTTTGAGCTTACCGTCATCGTACAGCAGCTCGCCGATTTCATCACCTATGGTGCAGAGCCCCAGGCCGCTCGGTATCTGGCGCGCAAAGCCATGGCAACGTCGGAACATGCTGCATGGCGGATCAAGGAACAAAGCCGACGCATCGCGGAACTGGAACAGGATTCTATTACCGATGCCCTGACCGGATTGCTAAACCGCCGTGGGTTTGAAGGCGCGTTACAGAACGCCCTGTCCGAGGCTCAACGCCACAACGAAAACGGTGCCATGATCTACATTGATCTGGATGAATTCAAACAGACCAATGACAAACATGGTCATAGTGCTGGCGACGCTGTGCTGCAAAAGGTGGCATCGGTCTTACGCAACGGCGTGCGGGATACTGATAAAGTTGCCCGCCTGGGGGGTGACGAATTTGCGGTTCTCATGTCTCGTACAACGATTGCCGCCGCACAAAACCGGGCAACGTTATTGGAACGTGCATTGAACCACTCCGCCGTGGATTGGCAGGGCACGATTGTCAATATCCAGGCCAGCCTCGGCACTGAATTGTTCGGTGGACTGGACGAAGAGGTATCCATCATCCAGCGCGCCGATCAGGCCATGTACAGCACCAAGCGGGAACGCGCTGAGCTACCCGTTATTGTCCCCAATCCGCCGCATCGAGTACCCAGCAATCAGGATGAAGCCCAAATGGCATGACGAAAACGATCCCCCCTCTCTCAACTGGCCCTTCGCCACTTAGGCGTGGCAAGGGGCCGTTTTTTTTCCCAGGGGTTTGGATCTAAGACCAGGATGCAACAGGCATGAAAATTGATAATCGACACATTGAACAAAGTTACCCGTTTGCGAGCCCTCTTCCCCCGGCACGAGTAGCCGAGACCACCGATGCGCCCGGACCGATTGCGCCGCGTCCAGGGGCTTTGCTTCCGCACTTCAATCAGGCAAACCTGCCGGTTCCATTACCCAACACCGAAGAACAACGGCGTGATCGCGCCATGCAAATGGCCCATATGGACGTGGATATCCGATCTGTCCCCCCCCGCGAGATGTCTGGTCTGGGGCTGGAACTCTATGTATCAGGCCATCTGTCATGGGATGATTATGCGGAACTGGCTTTCCAGCCGCAGTTGCACCCCCGTTACGATGCGACCATCGGCGCGCTGGAAGGCAAAAGTGCGGAGCCAGATACCCCGCAGGATTTCGTGCGGGTGTGGGAAGAGCGCCTATCATTTGATGTTCGTTACAATGGGGACGACACAAAGCGCATTCAACAAACAGAACGCATCGTTGGCGTTATGCGCCAACTGGCCGGGACAACGTTCTACGAGGTATAGGTTGTTTATTCAGACAACGCCGCAAGCTGAACAGGTTCTGATATGGAGACCTTGCGCCAGGCGATCGTCGTTTGATCATAGGTCACGCTAAGCGGCCATGACTCGTTTAGTCCCGCGACCTGCAAGGCCGCTGTAACAGTTTCGCGGTTGCCCGTTACAACCGGACCGACGACAACGCGGTATACCTGTTCACCAGAGACCATGGCCGGTAGAATTTTGGTATCAAGACTGCCGTTCTTTTCCGCAAAACCAAGGGCATTGGTTTGTTTGCTGAAACTGCCAATCACCAGATAGTCACCAGCGTTCGCCATTTCCACGGCTGATGCTTCGACCAACGGCACCACAATTGTGGGCGTAACTGTGGACGTAATTGGGCTTGTTTCAATCACGGGCTCTAAAGCAACAGGAGCCTCCAGCGCCGCGACCGAAACTTCGATGACGCTCAGGTCTTCGGCCGTTGCCGGATTGCTCCAGGATGAGGATGATTCTTCCGTTGCAACAGTACCCACTGTTTCCGCCTGACCTTCGGTGGCCACGTCAGCCGAAGCAATGGCGGTAATGGCATCTTCGTCACGGCAAATATCGCCTTCGGTCAGTAACCGCCACAATGCGCAGTCCTGTTGCGCCACCATGGACAGGCCATGGTCGGTGACAGATTTCTCAGTGGTTAGATATGATATTCCATCAATGGCCCATGATACGACCTGCACGTGCAATGGTAGCGTACAAGCGCCCAGCAACATGCTGCCTAATACAACAGGAATAACTCGTTTCATCTACCCTCTCTATCACCCATCATTTCTTGATGAATGTTTAGCGCCACGAATCACTATATACATGTTTCGTAGCTATTTATCACCCTCATATCGCTTTTAACGCGATGAGAATAATAAACGGTAAATGAATCTAACAAATTTAGCCTGTTTCGTCCAATTTTACGACGCTAGCTACCTTGGTTCTCGCCACCTTCGGCTGGTTGGTCCTCTGTGGTCTTGATAACCTTGGGCATAACAACCTTCAAGTGAAGCTCCTTCAGGTGCGTTTCGTCCGCCGTACCAGGGGCCACCATGAGTAAATCCTGCGCTTGTTGATTAAGCGGGAAGGCGATCACTTCGCGAATATTCGGCTCATCCGCCAACATCATCACAATACGATCGATACCGGGTGCGGCACCGCCGTGGGGTGGTGCGCCGTAACGGAACGCATTCAACATACCACCGAATTTCTCTTCAACCACTTCCGGGCCATAACCTGCCATCGCGAAAGCCTTGATCATGATATCGGCGCGGTGGTTCCGGATGGCGCCTGAGCACAGTTCAATACCGTTGCACACGATGTCATACTGATAAGCCAGAATATCGAGCGGATCCATGGTCTCCAACGCTTCCATACCGCCCTGCGGCATGGAGAACGGGTTGTGGCTGAATTCCAGCTTACCAGTATCGTGATCCATTTCGAACATAGGGTAGTCGATAATCCAGCAGAACTTGAAGGCTCCCTTTTCGCGTAAATCAAGCTCATCACAAATGCGGTCACGGGCCTGCGCAGCAAAAGGCTCAACATCATGCAGATCGCCACAGGCGAAAAATACAGCGTCGCCGTCCGATGCACCGGTCGCGGCCTTGATGGCATCGATACGATCGGCTTCCAGATTTTTGCCAATAGGGCCACGGGCCTCGCCATCGGCGAAGATGATATAACCCAATCCGCCGGCACCCGATTCGCGCGCCCAGTCATTCAGCTTGTCAAAGAAGCTGCGGGGCTTGTCAGCACCACCCGGCGCCGGGATCGCCCGAACCACAGAACCTTTTTCAACATTGCGGGCAAACAGACCAAATCCTGAATCACGGAATGGTTCCGTCACATCCACCATTTCGATAGGATTGCGTAAATCAGGCTTGTCCGAACCATACTTGAGCATGGATTCCAGATAAGGAATGCGTACAAACGGCGCCGGCGTCACGGTGCGTTCACCAGCAAATTCCACAAACACGCCTTCCAGAACGGGCTCGATTGCGGCGAACACATCTTCCTGTGTCACAAATGCCATTTCGAAATCGAGTTGATAGAACTCGCCCGGGCTGCGATCCGCACGGGCATCTTCATCACGAAAACACGGCGCAATCTGGAAATATCGATCAAAACCGGACACCATCAACAACTGTTTGAACTGTTGTGGGGCCTGAGGAAGGGCATAGAACTGGCCCGGATGATGGCGGCTCGGGACGAGATAGTCGCGGGCGCCTTCGGGAGATGATGCGGTCAGGATAGGTGTCTGAAATTCGGTAAAGCCCTGATCTGTCATGCGGCGGCGAATAGAGGTGATGATCTCGCTCCGCAACAGGATGTTGTTGTGCAGTTTTTCACGGCGTAGATCGAGAAAACGATGTCGCAGGCGAATATCTTCGCCCGCTTCGGCATCACCGGCGACCTGCATGGGCAGAATTTGTGCAGCACTTTCCACAACGACCGCTTCAATGGCGACTTCCACCTCACCGGTCGGCAGTGTTTTATTGATTGTCTCGTCACTGCGTTCTACCACTTTACCGGTAACCGTCAGCACGCTTTCAGGACGCGCACCTTCTACGTCGGCAAACAATGGGCTTGATACATCAATGACACACTGGGTCAGGCCGTATTGATCACGCAAATCCACGAACAACAGATTGCCATGATCACGTTTGCGGTGAACCCAACCGGAAATCCGAACCTCCGACTGTGCGTGATCCAGGCGAAGCTCGCCACAAGTATGGGTACGATATTGATGCATTGATCAAGTCCTTGGAAGAGAGTGTGTTTCGGCGGTGAAAAGCCACGATGACCGCCGATTGTCAAGTGATCCATGCCCTGCTCTCAAAAATCACGCCGGGATCGCAGATGCCATCCGAACTTTAAGCGAAAACCAACGACCAATTTTTTTCACGTAAGGGACGCCAAGACATATGATAACGTGCGCCATATTTAACAAAATTGGTTACCATGCAACACACACACCAATTATTGATGGCGACGCTAAGCCGAGAACAACGGCTGAATTTATTACAGCGTTCTGACGGTACTGCTTTTTGGCACCTTGCCCGTCATTGGGGCGCTATTGTCATCACGACGAGCCTCATCATCTGGCGAGTGCCCGGTTGGCAGGCGTTGCTGGTGGTTCAGGGATTGCTCATCATCTCGAACTTCGCCCTGCTGCATGAGAGCATTCACAAAACTGCCTTCAAAACATTGTGGTTGAATACTTGGGCTTCAAACATATGCGGCCTGTTGGTCATGGTTGCCCCTGTGTGGTTCAGACATTTTCACACCGATCATCATCGATACACCAATGATCCGGCGAAAGACCCGGAGTTGATCACCCCCCGCCCCCGGACCATGGCCCAGTACCTGGCCTACATGTCTGGTATCCCGGCGTGGATCGCGCAGGTTAGATCCCTGTTTGCAAATGCGCTGTCTACCAACCGCGACGCTTTTGTACATGATCAAGAAAAGTCGGCCGTCCGACGTGAGGCATGGGTGTTTTTATGCATATATGCGGCCCTTGTCGCGGGCTCAGTCTACAGCAACAACACTGTACTGATTTGGATTTGGCTGGTCCCCGTTTTGATCGGCCAGCCCTTCCTGCGGGCCTTTCTGCTGGCGGAGCATGGCGGTTGTCCAATGGTCGATAACATGCTGGCGAATAGCCGCACCACATACACAACTGGCTTGGCCCGTTTTTTGGCCTGGAACATGCCCTACCATGCTGAGCACCACACCTTTCCGGCTGTGCCGTTTCACAATTTACCGAAGTTCCACGACTTAACCCGAGATCACTTAGCAGTCACAGAAAACGGGTATGGTCGCTTTCATCAACGCTTTGCCCAAAACCTGCTGTCGGGCGAAGGCTCCACCAATGAGGTTATCTGAAATGCATGACACGCTTGATCTTGATCGTTACCCCTTGCACGATTTGACCAGCCCCGCCGGACAGGCGCTGGTTGAACAATGTAAAGCTGACCTGGCAAAAGACGGCATGTTCAATCTGGAAGGATTCCTTCGAGCCGTGGCCGTTCAAAAGGCCATCGCCAATGCGAAACCACAACTGGACAACAACGCGTTTGAGCACAAACGGTCACATAACATCTATTTCGAGCGCAGCATCCCCGGATTAGACGATGACCATCCCGTACTTCAGCCGTTCGAAACCATCAACCACACCGTATGCGCCGATCAAATTCCAGATAACGTCCTGATCGATGTTTACGAGTGGGAACCGTTCCGGGCGTTTCTTGCCACTGTTATGGATAAAGCCGCGCTCTATACCATGCCTGACCAACTCGCTTGTATGAACGTCATGGCCTATCAGGATGGCGAAGCCCTGAACTGGCATTTTGATCGTTCTGAATTCACGACCACTTTGTTGCTGCAAGCAGCCCACGGTGGCGGGCATTTTGAATACCGTAGTGATCTCAGAACCGCTGATGATCCGAACTATGACGGGATCGTGCGCCTGTTCGAAGGCCACGATGATCAGGTGCGGCACATTAAGCTGGCCGCTGGTACCTTGAATGTGTTCCGTGGCAAGAACACCTTGCACCGGGTGACGCCCGTCGAAGGCAATCACGAGCGCATCATCACGGTGTTTTCGTTCTATGAGACGCCTGATGTGAATTTTTCTGAAGAAGAGCGGATCGGATTCTATGGTCGCGCTAACTAGGGGGTCGCGCTAACTAGGAGACCGCGCTAACAAAGAGGTCCGTTAAGCCGTAATCCCGTGGTCTCGCAAAATCGATTGTAACGCCGGGCGCGCGGTCACCAGATCGAAATTGCGTTTTACAGCGGGGTTCGTAGCCAGAATGGATTCCATGTTGTCGTGCCAACTGATCAGCATGACCAGATAGATATCCGCCAGACTGAACCGGTCACCCAGAAAGTATGGGCCATTGTCATCCAGCATCTGTTCAACCATGGCCCAGCGCTCAACCATCAGCTGGATAGATTGTTCTTTGATACCTTCAGCCGCGGACCGTTCTGCGGTGAATTTCATCGGGTAATAGAAATGTTTGTAGGCTTCCTGAACCGTGCTGGTCAGGAAAAACAGTGACCGGTAAAGCAATCCCCGGGTAGGGTCCTTCGGTGGCGGTGCCAAGTCCGTCAATTGATGCTGATCGGCCAGATACAGCATGATCGCAGCGGCCTCAAACAACACAGTGCCGTCTTCGCACCGAAGCACGGGCACGTATCCACCCGGATTCATCGCCAGAAAATCCGGCGCATGGTTATCGCCAGCACTCAGATCGATAAGCTCCAGGGTGTAGGGTAAATCAGCTTCTTCCAGGACAGCGTGAGGACCAAATGTGGCTGTGCTGTAATTGCCATATAATGTGTAGGTCAAACGAGTAACTCCGCCGGTATCCCCTGGAAAATGGCCTCCCGACCACTGACGCGTTGTGTACAAGGATTCGGGCCTCACATCAACAGTTGAAGCGTCATTACACCAAAAAATAACAAAATTGCTTGAAGCTTCAAATTTGATTTGGGCCACACGGGTCTCTAGGTGCGAATCATCCCCTCACCCGATTCGCACAACAACCATGGCAATGCGCCACAGCAGCCATCGTATCCCCACCCGTAACAACCTCCTAACATGATGTAATAACAGCATTTATTGCGCCGGCACTTAAGGAGAATTCAAGACTTCCGAAAGACTGGAACAAATGCTCTACACTGGCGCATGAATGCCGCGTCGAACCCGGCCAAACGCCACTTGAGTAGCGCATAGCGCAATAAGGCTAAATGACACAAGCGACCCCAAATTCCAGTGCCTTCAAGTTTATGGTGCAGAGCAAGCTTTCACAGCGTGTCATGGTGCTGGTGTTCTTATTGGTTTTCGCCATTGAAGGGGCGTTCATTTATGCGTTCACGCGTGATTTTGAACAAAACAGCCTGCAATCGCTGGAGCGACAGGCCCAGACAGCTTTCACAGCATTGTTCCTCACCCACCCATACGAAATGTCTGACAAGATGTTGGTGGCAACGGCTGAGATGCTGCTGTCCGGCACACAGATTTCCGGTGGCATTATCCAGCGAGAAAACGGTGACTACGTGGGTCAGTTTGGTGAACCACCGGCACCTGTATCTCGCCTTGAAGGATCGTTCGACACCTTGGGCCGGCTCAGCATAGACAAGTCCCGCTACGACGTGTTGTGGTCGGCACAGCAAATGGGCACACCGTTCACCTTGCACGTGCGACTGGATTCAACCCGCGCCCAGCTGGAAACCGAAGCCTTCGCCCAACGTTCGATCATCATTACACTGGCCGCGACCCTGATCATCACTCTGGGTGCCTTGGGCCTGATGGGACCTTTGGTGTTTGGCCCGTTGGCACGATTACGCAGCCAGGTTGGTTTGCCACCTGATCGGGCGCCCAGCGCCGGGGACGAATGGCGGGAGTTGCATGACACCGTTGTTCATCACCAACAACGGCCACGCAACGACGCGCCCCTGATCGAACACCAGGTGGAAGAACGTACCGCCCACCTGCACGATGAAATCAACCGGCTCAGCGATATGGGCAACAAACTGTCTCGCCTCGCGGCACTGACCGAAGGGGCCAGCACACCGATCCTGCGCCTGACACCCGATTGCCAGGTGCTTTATGCCAACGGCCCAGCCCGTGCCATGCTCAGTCACTGGGGCGCCAGCGTGGGAGGCCGCCTGCCTTCACCGTGGAGCGACCGGATCGCCAGCTTCCTGGACCGAGGTCAGCAAGGTGAAATTGAAGAAATTGTTGGCGACCATGTATTCCTGCTGAACATCGTGCCCACAGTTGAAGGCGATGCGGTAAATGTCTATGGCTATGACATCACTGATCGCAAGAAAGCCGAAGTCAGCCGTCAGAGCGATGTGCACGATGCCTTTCGTGGCGTCAATGGGCGCTCTGCCCTGGAAGAACGTCTGTCCCATGGTCTGGCACTCAATCAATCCACTGGAAATGCTGGCGCTGTCCATATCGTGCGCGTGGATGGTTTGGACGATGCCGCCGCCGATCTGGATTATGATGCCGCCCTTCAGCTTATGCGTGATGCCATGGCTCGGCTGCGTGCTGCCGTCGGCACAGAAGACAGCGTGATCCGGCTGGGTCGCGCCATGTTTGGTGTGGTTCAGGAACGGATTTCAGGCCCTGTCGATGCCATGGAGATGGCTGAGAGCCTCATGGCTGTTATCGCCGAACCTTTTCATGGCGCAACCCATACGGTGCGTACCGCATCCTGTATCGGCATTTCTACATATCCAGATGATGGAATTGATGCCGAGCAATTGGTCCGCAATGCGGAAATGGCGCTGGAGCATGCCATCAGCGAAGGCCCTGACACGGTGCGATTCTTTGTGGCCCGGCTGAACGAGCAGCTACAGCAGAGAAACACACTGACCAGTGATCTGCGCGCGGCACTGGTGTCAGGTGATCTGGCACTGCACTATCAAGCCCGGTTGTCTTTGCGCAGTTGCAGAATTTCAGGCGCCGAAGCCCTTATTCGCTGGCACCACAATGGTCGTGTGCTGGAACCCGAAGATTTCATCCCGCTGGCCGAGTCATGTGATGTGGGGCCCGCCATTGGTCAATGGGTCTTGCGAACCGCCTGCCAACAGCACAAGGAATGGATGGACAAGGGATTCCCCCGCATTCCCGTATCGGTCAATGTATCATCGTCACTGATTACATCTGGCAATTTATTGCGAGCAGTGGAAGAGGCCCTGCAAGCCAGTGACTTAGCCCCTGACCTATTGGAACTTGAACTGCCCGAAGGTTTGATCATGGCGGATCCAACCCGATTTGGCCCGGCCCTCACCACCATCCACGACTTGGGTGTGCGGTTATCGCTGGACGGATTTGGTACAGGTTATTCGAGCATGAATCATTTGAGTAACCTGGTGGTTGACCGCATTAAGATCGATCCAGCGTTCGTCACACAAATTGGCATTGATCCCCATGCCAGTCGGACGGTTCGTGCAGCGGCGGCCCTTGCCCATGGAATCAATCTGAAAGTAACGGCTGTGGGCGTGGAAACATCTGATCAGGTGGACTTCCTTCAGACCCTTCCGGTGGATGAGGTGCAGGGTTACGCTTTTGCCGCCCCCATGGATGCTACATCGTTTCGGGCCTTCGTAGACAACTTTACCGAAGCCACCGTGTCATTCTCCCCCGGTGGTGAACGGTCGATCAGCACATATCGATTCTAGGCCGATACTACTATTCAGGCTTCATCAGAAATTTACTGAATGAAGAGTGCGCGATCAAATGTAGAGATAGTAGCCGACACCCGCCAGCGCCAGACTGAATAATACCAATGAAACACCAATGATACTTTTTTCAATGCCATTCATTACGCTTCCCCCATACTCACTTCGGTTCAAAACGCCGGTTATTTATGGCTAACAGCATACGCGCATCCACAGAAAGCTGTTACTCCCGTTTGAGAGGGGATTCCAATATTCGGACACAAGTTGTTATGATTTAAAGGCGGATTGAGGCGTTATTCTACGACACGGATCGTGCCGGAATAGGAAAAATTGTTGACCCTCGACATACCAGCGACCAGGCACCCATCGCCCATATTAAAGAGTTGCCAACCCTCAATCAGGATATGTTTGTATTTAGGAATCGGAATAAAACGCTTCGCCCCCACGTCTAATTCGATTACACCACGACCATTCTCTTCCGGTCGAATTTTGTAGGCGCCATCTTCGCTGACAATTTCCGCCCCCTGACAGACAAAGGTATGTCGGTCATGGTGCGCCAAGCGTTCCATGGCTGAAACCACCTTGGCAAATACCACACAGCGTTCAAGTTCTTGATCTGCCGAAGCCTTGGTGCTCAGACCCAACAATCGACGTCGGGCTTTTTGACTTAAATCAATTCCCACACCGGTTTTAAAGTGGTCGCCCAATTTTCCACACTCATCGAAGTCATCAACCAGGAAGCCTTCTGCTGCGGCCCGTTCGGCAATCGCGATGGCAGCGACCCGTGCCTGCTCCAATAGTTCCGCGGTCGCCTTTTCAGCGTCAGTGACTTGAAGAACGTACCAAACGATAATGGCAATGCCCGGCAGTATAAGCAAAACAGTCACGGCAATATAAAAACCGATCCCGTAGCCTTTCCTGCCGCTCTCTTGGTTATCTTCTGTTGCCAATGGTGCCTCTTGGTTTTGTGCTCCCGTGAGCGAAACCTGTTGATCGTCATTCTATTCCACAATGATGATTGAATCATACAGGATAATGAGCCTGTGAAGATAATCGACAGCGGCTGGCGTCAGGCCTGCTCCGTTTCCGCAACAGCTGAGACCGCTAGCCAGGCTTCTTCGGCATGGCCCATATCCGATTTCAGCGTCTTGTGCCGACCCTGTAGAATGATGAGTTCTTTTTCATCGCCATCATAGACGGCAGGATCGGACAATTTGGTTTCCACTGTGTGCAAATCTTTGGCGATGGATTCCATCTTCTTTTCAGCATCACGTATAGATTTTTGTAACCCTGATGATTCAACACGTTGGGCCGCACGCTGTTTGCGTTGTTCTTTCTTGCTGAGTTGTGGTTGTGATTTGCTCGACTTCTGGTTCAGTTCCTTGCGTTCGGCCTTTCGCTGATCCAGTAGCAATTTGGTGTAATCTTTCAAATCGCCATCGAAGTCACGGCATGTTCCGTTGTCCACCAACCACAAGCGGTCGCACGTGGCCTCCAACAGGTGAGCATCATGGCTGACCAGCATAACGGCACCTTCATAGGCATTGAGCGCATGAACCAGCGCCTCGCGGGCATCCACGTCCAGATGGTTGGTGGGCTCATCCAGCAGCAAAACATGCGGCGCTTCACGGCTTATCATGGAGAAAATAAGGCGCGCTTTCTCGCCACCCGAAAGTTTGGAGACCTCCGTGTCGGCCCGCTGGCCTTCCAAACCAAATTTTCCCAAATGTGCCCGAATTTTGTGTTCTTGCTCTTTATCCATCATGGCGCGCAGATGCTCAAACGCCGTCTGCCCCAGAGTCAGGTCCTCAATCTGGTGTTGGGCGAAATAGCCCACCTTCAGCTTGGGTGATTTCTGTAACTTGCCATTCTCGGGCTTCAATCGACCCGCAAACAATTTGGCCAACGTGGATTTACCATTACCGTTTGCACCCAAAAGGCCAATGCGGTCATCCATATCAATGCGCATATCAAGGCCACGCAGAATGGGCTTGCCGGGCTCATATCCTACCTCAACCTCATCCAGCAACACCAACGGTGGCGACAAGGGGTTAGGGATCGGGAAATCAAATTTAACGGTACGGTCGACCATATGAGCGGCGACGGGCTCCATCCGTTCCAGCATTTTCAGGCGGCTTTGGGCCTGACGGGCTTTGCTGGCTTTATAGCGGAACCGGTCCACGAAGGACTGGATGTGTTGCCGCTCCGCCACCTGACGACTACGCAACTTGGCGTTCAGTTCCTGACGCTCGCGCCGGGTTTTCTCAAATTGATCATAGTTACCCACGTACCGTACCAGCTTGCGTTCTTCCAAGTGGACAATCTCGGTGGCCACGGCGTTCAAAAACG
Source organism: Rhodospirillales bacterium (assembly GCA_018662225.1). Lineage (GTDB taxonomy): Bacteria > Pseudomonadota > Alphaproteobacteria > Rhodospirillales > Casp-alpha2 > JABJGO01. Next base: position 33,251 of record JABJGO010000060.1, read on the forward strand.
TGCGGTCATGGCTGATCATCAAGATAGTACCACGCCAGGTCTTCAGATGGTTTTCCAGCCATAGGGATGCTTCCAGATCCAGGTGGTTGGTCGGCTCATCCAGCAACAAGATATCGGGGTTGGCAAACAACGTGGCGGCCAAAGCCACCCGCATACGCCAACCACCGGAGAAGCTGTCCAGCCGTTCCTGCTGGGCCGGGTCGCTAAAGCCCAAACCACTGAGGATAGACGCTGCGCGCGTCGGCGCGGTATAGGCATCGATATCGCTGAGCCGGGTATGAACGTCGGCGATTCGTCCGGGGTCTGTGGCGGTTTCAGATTCTTCCAGCAACGACGCCCGTTCCGTATCGGTCGCCAGCACACACTCAATCAGGCTGCGTGAGCCGTCAGGTGCTTCCTGTGCCACGGTGGCCACGCGTGCTCTGGGCCGCAAGGATATGCTACCGTCATCAGCTTGCAGCTCTCCCAGGATTAAACGCATTAACGTAGTCTTGCCGCTACCGTTAGGCCCCACCAGTCCGGCCTTGTGAAAAGCTGGCAAAGCAAACGTGGCCTGCTCCAGCAATGGGCGGCCTGCGATCCGGTAAGTTATGTCGTTGACGTGTAACATGGCGGGCTACATAACATAGCAGTAACCAGAGTAAACCATGTATCTGTTCCAGAGTAATCCTTGTGACTCAAACTGATCGACATATTGCCATTGTTGGCGCCGGTATTATCGGCATTTGTTGCGCGCACGAGCTTAGGTCTCGCGGATTTGTGGTCACGCTCATTGACCGTGATGAGCCGTGCACAGGCACATCATGGGGCAATGCTGGTGCCATTGCCGTCGCTGAGACGTTGCCCCTGGCATCACCCGGCATCATGGCTAAAGCGCCCCGGTGGCTGCTTGATCCCACCGGTCCTCTTTCCGTGCCACCATCATACCTGCCGACCATGCTGCCCTGGTTATACCGCTTTTGGCGGGCCAGTTCTGCGGCACAGGTAAGACGGAGCGCCGAAGCGATCTCATCATTGCTGGGGATGTCTGTTGAGGCCCTGACCCGTATTACCGATGCAGCGGGTATCAGCCACAAGTTACGCCCCATGGGCGATATTCATGTGTACCAAGGCAGGCGGCAGTTTGACTCGTCCAGGTGGGGTTGGGATATGCGCCGCGAGTTGGGCGTAAAGTTTGATGTGGTTAGCGGGACTGACGTGCGCTCGTTAGAGCCTGCGCTGGATGCATCGTTCACCCACGCAGTCCATATCCCTGACTGGCTTGTGGTAACGGACCCGTTTGAGATCGGCCATGATATCGCCACCGATGCCATCGCACGCGGCGTCAAATTTCGTAGCGGTTCTGTACGCGCCATCGGATCAGAGGGCGGTAAGCCGCTTGTACAAATGGATCGTGGCGAAGATGTAGCCGCCGACTATGTGGTGCTTGCTGCGGGCGCCTGGTCACACCGGTTGACCCGAGACTGGGGAGAACATTTCCCGCTGGAGACCGAACGCGGCTACAACACAACCTTTGCCACGCCGAACATCCAGCTCAAACAACAGGTGACCTTCGCTGAACACGGGTTTGTGGTATCGCCCTTAACCTGTGGCATGCGTATCGGGGGCGCTGTGGAGTTTGCCGGACTGGATGCGCCACCCAATTACGCACGGTCAAAAGCCATGGTCAAAAAAGCCCAACGATTTTTCCCTGAATTTGATCCGGCCAGCGATACAGTGGGTGGTGTTGAATGGATGGGTTTCAGGCCGTCCCTGCCCGACTCGCTGCCGGTAATCAGTCGGTCCAGTGTACGCAGCGATGTTTTCTGTGCTTTTGGGCACGGCCATATGGGGCTGACGGAATCCGGATCCACCGCGCAATTGATCGCCGATTTAATCACCGAACGTCGCCCTGCCATTGATATGGACCCTTTTCGCGCAGGCCGTTTCTGATCACTTGGTCATTGCAGTGCACAATATTTTTTGAAAAAAGACACCATATTTTGAAAAAAAACGTCGGGTGCGGTTGCAAGGTGCCCGTGATCTGGCTATAACCCCGCCGCATCGTGATCTACCCGATCACATATCTGTTTTTACCGAGGAGATCAGCCAATGGCTGTGGAAAGAACCCTGTCCATCATTAAACCGGACGCAACCCGTCGCAATCTTACGGGGCAGATCAACGCCCGATTCGAAGAATCTGGCCTTCGCATCGTTGCCCAAAAGCGCATTCAGCTGACCAAAGATCAGGCTGAAGGCTTTTATGCCGTCCATCGTGAACGTGCTTTCTTTGGCGAACTGTGCGACATGATGTGCTCAGGCCCTGTTATCGTACAGGTCCTTGAAGGTGATAATGCCATTACCCGTAACCGGGAAATCATGGGCGCTACAAATCCTGCCAATGCAGACGAGGGTACTATTCGTCGCGACTTCGCTGAAAGCATTGAAGCCAATTCAGTTCATGGCTCAGACGCACCGGAAACGGCAGCAGAAGAAATCTCCTACTACTTCAGCCAGTTGGAACTTGTTGGCTAGGGTCTTATCGTCCTTGATTGGTTCAATCAAGGACGTGAATAAGCCCCTAAACCTATGAAATAGAGGACGATTCACGCTTCAAAAGCATCACGAAGTGATTCTATTTGAACCGATCGTGCTCTAATGCTGATTGAATTCATGGAAAAGGCCGCTGCCTGATGGTAGCGGCCTTTTTTATTCTATTGGATTGATCAAAACCTGCTCATTGGCAATCGCATCATTGATCAACACATTGTCACCTGAGACCCGCACCCGCCCTTCCGCAATCCAACGCACCGCCTGGGGGTAGATCACGTGTTCCTGTGTAAGAATACGAGCGGACAGGCTGCCTGCGTCATCATCCGGCATAACCGGTACGACAGCTTGCGTGATAATGGGGCCGTCATCCAATTCGGGCCGCACGAAATGCACGGTACAACCTGAATACCGAACCCCCATTTCCACGGCCTGGGCCTGTACATTCAGGCCCCGAAAAGCGGGCAACAGAGACGGGTGAATATTTACTAACCGATCGCGCCACGAATTGACAAACCCCTCGCCCAGCAACCACATGAACCCGGCCAAACAAATCAGCCGGGCGCCAGAGGCGCGAATACGTTCATCAAGAGCATTGTCAAAGGCTTCGCGATCATCGAAATCACGTGGTTTGATCACGGCCGTATCAATGTCGGCGTTTTGACCACGTTCGATACCGAATGCATCGCTTCGATTCGATACGACAAGGCAGATTTCAGCCGGAAAGTCCGGACTGTCACACGCATCGATCAGCGCTTGCAAATTGGTGCCATTTCCCGAAATCAGGACAGCGACTTTTAATCGATCCATGGTCCATCCATCCCCTCAATGGCGACAGGTGCAGCGTCTTGCTCCAAGGGTACCACGTTACCAATGATTTGCACGGTTTCTCCATGACCCATAAGAACCTGCATGATACTGTCGGCGCGATCTGCGGGCACCAAAGCGACCATGCCGATGCCACAATTGAACGCCCGCACCATCTCATCGCGGGGCACACCACCGGTCTTGCTCAACCAGGGAAACACGGGTGGTACTGGCCAGCTTCCGGCATTCAGGGTTACGGCCATGCCTTCCGGTAATACACGGGGGATGTTTTCCACCAACCCGCCACCTGTTATATGGGCAAAGGCATGGACGCCACCGGCTTCAATAGCCGCCAGGCAGCTTTTGACATAAATGCGGGTGGGTGCCAGCAAGGTTTCTGCAATGGTGTGGCCCGGATTAAACGGCGCGTCTGAATTGTAATCCAGACCGGCCAAGTCCAATACCCGACGTACCAACGAAAATCCGTTTGAATGCACTCCATTGGAAGAAAGACCCAGAACCACGTCACCAATCGCCACATCCTCACCGGTCAATTCCTGACCGCGTTCAACCGCGCCGACGCAGAACCCGGCCAGATCGTAATCCTTGCCCGAATACATGCCGGGCATTTCGGCCGTTTCGCCGCCAATGAGCGCGCATCCAGCCTGAAGACATCCATCGGCAATACTGGCAATAACGGCAGTGGCTTCATCCACATCCAACGACCCCGTGGCCAGATAATCCAGAAAGAACAGTGGTTCGGCGCCCTGTACGACCAGATCGTTGGCGCACATCGCCACCAGATCAATACCGACACCATTGTGAATCCCTGAATCAATGGCGATTTTCAGTTTGGTGCCGACACCATCGTTGGCCGCAACCAATATGGGGTCTTGGTATCCAGCCCCACGTAAATCAAAGAACCCGCCAAAGCCGCCGAGCCCGGACATGACGCCTGAGCGTTTTGTGGATCCGGCCAGCGGCTTGATCGCATCCACCAGGTCGTTTCCGGCGTCGATATCCACACCGGCGTCTCGGTATCTGAGGCCGTTTGCAGGCGGCTTCTGTGACATGGTGATCCTCCAGGAAAACTTGATTTAGCTTGCTTTGCGCCCCTCTGACAGGGCATTTTGGCTTGGATTTGGGGAATACCCCAGATTTCAGATAATGCCAACCGGAATGATCAGGATAATGGCTTCACGCCCGTTTGCAATATGCCTTTTTGGCCTACAAAGAGTTGTTTTTATCGCTGTGATGGCTATTGCCGGTGTATCGGCCATACCGCACAGTGCTCGTGCAGCGGATCCTGCGTTGTATGAAGTTAATGACGTTCAGGTGGATGCTACCGCCGAGTCGGCAGCAGCAGCCCGTAACGAGGCCTTGGCTTCTGGCGAACGCGAGGCCTTTCACCGATTGATCCGTCGGCTTACGATGCGCGAAAATTACAACCGTCTGCCCAATCCTGATCGGGCAACCATATCGACCTATGTGCGGGATTTCTCCGTATCAGACGAGAAGACATCCTCGGTCCGGTATCTGGCGAAAATGCATGTTCGGTTCAGAAGCCGCGATATTCGCCAATTGTTGAGCGAGTTTGGCATTCCTTTTACAGAAACCATCAGCAAACCCGTTTTGGTCATCCCGGTGCTTGAGCGAAACGGCTCATATAGTTTGTGGGAAGAAACAAATGACTGGCGTTTGCTGTGGAGCAATCTGAGCAGCAACGACCGCATGGCGCCCTTAATGCATCCCATTGGTGATCTTACGGATATATCGAAGATTGGTGCCCAGCACGCTGTTAGCGGCGATACAGGGCGCCTGCAGGCCATGTTGGAGCGGTACGACAGCACCGCTGTACTGGTTGTCCACGCCGTTCTCAATACGACCGTGGCCAATGTGAACGGGTTAGAGGTTTATATCACTCGCTATAGCCCGACTGACGGCATCCAACGCCGTACATCCAGATATACAGCCCCGGCAACAGAAACCATCGGATCACTACTCGCCAGTGCCGTCGCGGATGTTTCCATTTCTGTTGAAGAAGGCTGGAAACGCGAAAATGTCATGAACATGGGTGATCGTGGTGTCTTGCCGGTATCCGTACCCATCAAAAGTTTGCCGGACTGGTTAGCAATCCAAAGCAGAATTGCTGAAGCAGCGGTGGTAAGCCAGATGGAAGTGGTCCTGTTGTCACGCGAGGAAGCACGCATTAACCTGCACCATCTGGGCGACCTGCTTCAGTTAAAGGTGGCTTTGGCCCAAAAGGATCTGCGATTGGTTCAATTGGAAGGGGCGTGGGCAATCCACGCCCAATAGGGGCAACAAAACATGACCCGAACACACCGTATGATAACATGGGGCCTGGGCCTCGTTGTGGTCCTGATTCTGCTCCATATGCTGAGTGGCATTCTTCTACCTTTTGTTGCCGGTATGGCAGTCGCCTATTTTCTTGATCCTGTGGCTGACTGGATGGAGTCCAAAGGCCTGTCCCGATTGCTGGCGACGGTCATCATCACCTTGTCGTTCTTTCTCATCGTGGCGCTTGGTCTGGCGATGCTGTTCCCGCTTTTGCAGGGGCAAATAATTGCCATAGCAGACCGCGTCCCTGATCTTGTTGCCCTGGTTCAGAGTATGGCAGAGCAAGCTCGCGCCTATGCCGAGTCCGTTTTGCCCGCAGACGCCATGCAACGTGCCGGGGATGCGGCCAGCGATTATTCTGGCACCCTGATGGGCTGGTTGAAAGCGGCTGCCACGCGTGTATGGAGCGGCGGCATGGCCTTGTTCCAACTGGTTTCCATGATTCTGATTATGCCGATCGTTTCGTTCTACATGCTGTTGGAGTGGGACCGAATTGTGGCCCGTATGGATCATCTGTTGCCCCGTGGTCAGGCGCCGGTTATTCGAGAACAATTGTCGCTGATCGATCAAACTATTTCAGCCTTCGTGCGCGGTCAGGCGAGCGTGTGTCTGGTTCTTGCCACCTTCTACGCTATTGCGCTGACGATGGTCGGGCTTGAAACCGGCTTGTTGATTGGACTCGGCGCGGGCCTTATATCGTTTATCCCTTACGTGGGTGCCATGACGGGTATCTCCATCGGTGTGGGGGTTGCGTTGGTCCAGTTTGACGGTATCTCACCGGTCCTGAGTGTTGCCGCTATCTTTATCGTCGGGCAAGTGTGTGAGAGCTACCTGTTAACGCCAAAACTGGTGGGCAGCAAAGTTGGGCTGCATGATTTGTGGATCATCTTTGCCCTCATGGCGGGCGGCACATTATTCGGGTTCACCGGTGTGTTACTGGCTGTGCCCACTGCGGCCATCATTGGCGTGCTCATCCGGTTCGCGATTTCGCGTTATCTGGACAGTCCGCTTTATCATGGCGGTGGAGACATCCCGCAGTGAGCCCTGCGCGACAACTGACGTTCGATCTGGACCACCGACCAGCTCTTTCGGGTGATGACTTTCTTGTGGCTTCGGCCAATGAAGCCGCCATCAAATGGATTGACCAATGGCCCACGTGGCCGGCGCAAGCCGTCGCCATATCCGGGCCGTCCGGGTGCGGTAAGACCCATCTGGCACACGTGTTTCAGGCTCGATCTAATGCTGGATACGTCACGGGAAACGCTATTTCAGAGAGCACAGCCCGATCATTGGTGTCGGATCACCCGGCGCTGGTGATCGACGATGCCGATGACCTTTCCAGCCCTGAGCAGGAAAAAGGGCTGTTCCACGTGCTCAATATCCTCAAAGAACAAAACAAGCAGGCCTTGTTGCTGGCCAAGGTGCCGCCATCACAGTGGACAAGTAATCTGGCAGACCTGCAATCTCGCCTGAATGCCTTGCCCCACGCGGCGATTGATAATCCCGATGAAATGTTGATCACTGCCGTTATGGTGAAGCAGTTTTCTGATCGTCAACTTCGTATCGAACCCGGCGTGATTGATTATCTGCTGCCCCGTATGGAACGGTCATTTGCCGCGGCCCAGCGCATTGTCACCGCCGTTGACGAGGCCGCCCTGGCAGAACACCGCAAGATTACCGTACCGCTGGTAAGCGCTGTTTTGAAATCTGTGAACGATTAAGGCAAATAAAAAGGCGGCACCCGAAGGTACCGCCTCTTCCAATCTCTACGGTGCGAGTTTTTATTCGCCCATAACTTCCTTGAGGAAGCTATCCATCTCGCCGGACAGTTTTTCTGCTTGTTGGGAAAGCTCATTGGCGGCACCAAGAACTTCGCCAGCTGACTGTCCCACATCCGAAGATGCGGTGGTAACAGCGGCGATGTTTGTGGCAACTTCCTGCGTAGCGGCGCCCTGTTCCTCGACCGCCGAAGCAATGGTTGTGGCGATCTCGCTGATCTCCGTGATGGTCTTGGAAATCGAGCCAATGGCGCTCACGGCATCACCCGTTGCTGATTGTATTTCTCCAATCTGGCTACTGATCTCTTCGGTAGCACGGGCCGTCTGTGTGGCCAGGTTCTTCACTTCCGCAGCAACAACCGCAAAGCCTTTACCAGCTTCACCGGCGCGAGCCGCCTCGATCGTCGCATTCAGCGCCAACAGGTTGGTCTGGCTGGCGATATCATTAATCAGCTTGACCACATCGCCGATCCGTTGAGCGGCCTCGGCCAACCCTTGAATACCTTCGTTGGAGCGTTGTGCTTCATTCACGGCTTCTTGTGAAATGCTGGATGAGCGGGAAACCTGTTGCGCAATTTCACTGATGGAAGCGCTCAGTTCCTCGGATGCTGACGCAACGGTACCAGCGCGGGAATTGGCTTCATCCGACGTGCTGACCATGGATTCAGACGATGCCTGCATCTCTGTTGCCGCCGCAGAAACTGATTCCACGATGCCCTTCACATTATCGGTCATGGCGACCTGAGCGGATACAACGGCCCAGGAAAGCATGGCACCGGAATAGTTCTTGTCAGCGTCGAAAACCGCATAAGTCTGTAGATCCAGTGTTTCCGGCCCAATCTGAATATTCGTGCGATAAGGCAGGTTATCAGGGTTAGACAGTAACTGACGCTGATGAGCCGGGTTTTTGTGGAAGATATCAACACACTGGCCGACAATTTCATCACCCTTACAAGGCAACAGACTCTCAATGGTTTTTAGCGTGTTGATACTGGTCTGGTTGGCGTACGTGATGGTGAAGCCATCTGTTTCCAGGAACAACACGTTGATGGGCAGCTGATCCAGAATCTGTTTCTGCAACAGTGTTTCTGTTTCGGCGGCAACCTGTGATGTGATTACTGACCAGGTGAGCATGGGGGCTAGATAATTGCCGCCATCGTCATAAATGGCTGTTACCAGCAAATCCAGTGTTTCCGGTCCCACCATGATGTGGGTGGAATATGGCAAGTTAGCCGGATCGGCCAACAAGCGGCGCTGATGCGCTGGATCTTTGTGAAAAACATCAATGCAGGTACCAATGATATCAACCGCATTGACGGGCAGCAGACTCTCAATACTCGCCAACGTGGTTAGCGTGCTTTTATTTGCATAGGTGACTTCAAAGCTCTCGAGGTCGATGAGCATGACGTTGACCGGCATAAGCTCGACCATATCTCTCAACATTTTGTCATCTACACCACTATTTCCAACGGTTCCGGTGATTACATTCATTACGCTAACTCCCTAAAAATACTGTACAGAATTGGCACTCTGTCTCGCGCTACACTTTTATGTTGGAGCAGCACCGTATGCATTCAAGGGTTTTTTTAATTATTCTAAGTTTTTTTCAATACAACCCGACGGCCTTCGATACCAAGCGCACACTCACCGCTTCTGATCCGAAGCGCATCTTCGCCGAATACCTCTCGTCGCCAGCTGCGCATGGCAGAAACGTCGGCTTTTTCGCCAAATGCTGCGATCATTTCCACATCCTCACTGGAGGCGATCAGTTTCTGCGCCACATTGAACTCTTCACACTTCATTTTGAGTAAAACTTTGAGCAAATCCATGGTTGGGCCAATGCCATTAGGTAAATCCGGCTTGGTGCGTGGTTTCGGGCACTGGTCACCCGGTATATCCATCCCCCGCTTGACCGCCTTCAGGATATCCTGACCGGCCTGGCCTTCGGCCATGCGTTTGCCAAGGCCGCGGGTGCGCTCAAGCTTGGCAACGGAATCAGGCGTATGATGGGCGATCTCCAGCATGGCTTCGTCGCGCAAAATTCGGTTCCGTGGCTGATCACGGCGGCGGGCTTCTAATTCCCGCCATGCAGCCAGTTCCCGTAAAACAGCCAGTGTGCGGGGTTTTGCGTTTCGTGACTTGATGCGGAGGTAGGTCTCCATGGGGTCGACCAGATATATTTTCTCGTCCAGCAAGCCACTCATTTCTTCGCCGATCCAATCCTCGCGCCCCTGATCCGCAAGCATTTTGCAGAGCTTCTCATAGGCCGGGCGCAGGTAAACCACATCAGCCAGCGCGTAATCAATCTGGCGTTTGTTCAAGGGGCGGATCGACCAGTCCGTAAACCGGGTTCCCTTATCCACCGTGGCACCCGTTAATCGCGTCAGCAGGTTCTCGTAGCCCACAGAGTCCCCGAAGCCGCAAACCATGGCCGCCACCTGTGTATCAAACACCGGATGTGGTAAAGCGCCCGATTGATGATGAAAAATCTCCAGGTCCTGCCGGGCTGCATGAAAGACTTTCAGCACGTTTTCGTTTGCAAACAGCCGATAAAGCGGCGACAGGTCCATATCCGGATTCTCAATGGGATCAATCACTGCGGACAGATCAGCATCGTCTTCGCCGTCCATCAAATCACCGCCCATGGCGACCTGCACCAGGCACAAAATTGGCCAGTACGTTGATTCTCTTAAGAATTCTGTATCTACCGTTACATAAGGGGCTTGCTCAGCCCGCGCACAAAACGTCTCGAGCGTTGCGGTATCGGTAATCATCCGGGCTTCGTCGGGTAGTTTGTCTGATCGTGTGGTGAGCATGGAGTCTCTTTTTCAGTTCAACGTATTGTTATTACTAATTTTTTTGTTCCCAGCCACCGCGATCTCCCTGCTGCCAGTAGGTCAGCGTATGACCGGCATCAAGGTAGGTTTTCCACCGGGTACGTGCAGCCGTCAGGGCCTCGTCGTCATTGCCATCGAAAAGCTCGAAACACCGCTCAAATCCGCTGATGTCATCGTGTTCTGCCCCATCGGTAAGGAACAGAAACTGGGCATCATTGGCATTATCGCTACCTTCGGCCAGCCAGATCGGTTGATCAGCGGGATTACCGTCGGTTATGTTACCATGGGGCAACCACGCGTCCGCTTCATCAGTCCACAACAACCCGGTCAGGGACTCCGTGCGGGTGTCAGATCCGGTAAGAACCAACGCCCGCTTCCCCGCATCGAGTGTTCGTGCCAGCAACTTGGGCAAGACCTTGTCCAATGGTGATCGTTGCAGGTGATAAAAAGCAATATCAGTCAGGACTACTTGCCCTCGTAATGGTCAGCAACCAGACGATCCAGCAAACGCACACCAAACCCGGTGCCGCCCTTTGGTACCGTGGCCGCATCTTTTTTGGTCCATGTCACGCCAGCGATATCCAGATGCGCCCAGGGCGTATCGCCCACAAAACGTTTCAGGAACTGGGCTGCCGTAATGCTACCGCCACCACGACCGGGGGAAATATTCGCCATGTCAGCGATTTCAGACTTCAACATCTTGTCATAATCATCGCCCAGCGGCAGCCGCCAGATAAGTTCACCCACCGCCGTACCGGCCCCCGAAAGGGCGTCGGCCAGTTTATCATCGTTGGAGAACATGCCCGCACGGTCGCTGCCCAACGCAATGATGATCGCACCGGTCAGGGTCGCCAGATCGACCATGAACTTGGGCTTAAAACGCTTGTTGCAGTAATGCAGCGCATCAGCTAGCACCAAACGGCCTTCCGCATCGGTATTGAGGACTTCAATGGTTTGACCGGACATGGAGGTCACTACGTCACCGGGGCGCTGAGCATTACCGCCTGGCATGTTTTCAACCGCCCCAACGACACCGACCACATTGACCTTGGCTTTACGACCCGCCAGGGCTTTCATCAAACCGATGACAACGCCTGAGCCGCCCATATCCCATTTCATATCTTCCATACCACCCGCAGGCTTGATGGAAATACCACCTGTATCAAAGGTGACGCCCTTGCCCACAAAGGCAATGGGTTGATCAGATTTTTTGGCCGCACCATTCCATTGCATAACAATCAGGCGTGATGGTCGAACAGAGCCCTGCCCCACACCCAGAAGTGACCCCATACCCAGTTTCTTCATCTGAGCTTCATTCAGGACTTCAACTTTCACGCCCAACTTGGACAGCGTCTTGGCTTCTTTCGCCAGGGTTTCAGGGTACAGAATATTGGCAGGCTCGCTCACCAGATCACGGGTGAAGAACACCCCGTCGGCAACCCGGTCCATACTGGCAAACAACTTGCGCGCCTTGGCCGTAGCCGGTCCGCGCACTGTAAGGGATTTGATGGACGCCTTGGCATCCTTGCCTTTTTTGGTGTGGTATTTATCAAACGTGTAGGAGCGAAGCCGGGCACCGGTGGCCGCCTCTGCGCCCATCTGCGCCGCATCCAGTTTACAGCCCTTGATCGTATCCACACAGATCGAGACAGCCGTTGAACCTGATTTAGCTACAGCAGAATAAATCCGACCGCCCATGGATTGCATCGCCAGATCATCCAGTTTCTTCGGATCACCAAGCCCAACAATGAGAACCGTATCCAGCTTGGTTCCCGCCGGTGCCGGAATGGACACCGATTGCCCCAGATTGCCTTCGAACCGTCCAACTGAGATGGCGCGCTTGATGCTGCCCTTCAGCTTTGTGTCTAGTGTTTTCGCTGATTCCGTCAGCTTGTTACCCTTCAGCACCCCGACGCAAACGATGCCAGTATCGGGTAGACCAGAATTAGCAAAAGCAATTTTCATAACGGTTTGTCCTCATCATTGTAATTATTCCAGACCGTATACCACCGTATCCGGCACTCAGGCGCACAACTCTACTGCACAGCCCCATAAAGGGAAGGATAAGTTGCATAAATAGATTGAAATTCGGGCAATTTTTGCAGAATGCTCTTTTGTACTTGGGTAAATACCCGGATGATCCAGACGGTGGTTGGTACAGCGACTGATCTATTTCGGACAATAATGTGATGCCTGTCACTGTTTGGCACCCAGTTTACGGGCAATATACTGACCATGAATACATATGACCCAACTCTTGCCATTCGCGACGACAACCTGCGGCTTATTCTGGCCAAGGACCACGATCAGTGGCTAGCCAGCGAATGGCGTTATCACCATATCTGGTTATGGGTCGCTGGCAGCCTGCTGGCCGTAACGGCCATCGGCCTAATGGCGCAGATGCTGGTTTTCCTGATCCTGAGCGCTCTCTGCCCTGTGTGGCTCGCCCTGTTCGTCAAGGCCTCTTATGAAATGCGCCGCATTCGCGCGTGGCAGCACGATCACCACGCATTCTTGCGCAAATACAATCGGGCTCATCTGTCCGGCATTATACCTGCTTAAAGCGAAGCGGCGTGCGCTTGCGGCCCCAATCGCCGGGCGGGCCATCAAACACACCGGCGATCAGATCACCACAATTGTTACAGCGCCCTTCACGGTTGCCGCCCATGCGAATATTCCAATCAGACAATTCATACCAGTCGCGGCCAATGAGTATGGTGTTGCATGACGGGCAGTAGGTGGAGCTACCCGATTTGTCGTGCACGTTACCCATATAAACATAATTCAACCCATTGCCGATCGCGATATCGCGTGCGCGTTTCAGGGTCTCGGGCGGCGTGCGGGGTTTGTCTGTCATCTTCCAGTCTGGATGGAAGGCGCTGAAATGCAGCGGCACGTCGGGCCCCAGCTCATCCATGATCCACGAACTCAGCTCATCCAGTTCCTTATCTGAATCGTTCTCACCCGGGATCAGCAAGGTCGTGATTTCGAACCACACATCTGTTTCATGTTTCAGGTACCTGAGCGTATCCAGCACCGCGCCCAATTGCGCCGTACACAGTTTTTCATAAAAACTTTCGGTGAAACATTTCAAATCCACATTGGCCGCATCCATGTGGTTGAAGAATTCCACACGCGGTTCAGGGCAGATATAGCCCGCCGTCACGGCCACGGTTTTGATGTCGCGCGCATGGCAGGCTTTTGCCACGTCAACGGCATATTCCAGAAAGATCACCGGATCATTATAGGTAAAAGCCACACTGCGCGCGCCAGCCTGAACGGCGGCGGCGGCGATCATCTCAGGCGATGCCTGCTCGGCCAGTTTATCAAATTCACGCGACTTGGAGATATCGTAGTTCTGGCAAAACTTGCACGTCAGATTACAACCTGCCGTGCCAAACGACAGCACCGGCGTGCCAGGCAGAAAATGGTTAAGCGGTTTTTTCTCAATGGGGTCCACACAGAATCCGCTGGACCGGCCATAGGTGGTGAGCACAACCTCGTTCCCCTCACACGCACGCACAAAACAAAGCCCGCGCTGGCCGTCACGCAACTTGCAAAACCGTGGGCACAGATCGCACTGAATGCGATCATCGTCCAGCTTGTGCCAGTATCTTGTTGCCGCTGTCATGGCATAGCTTAACACAAAACGGGGAAATCAAAGGCGTCTGAATTCGACGCCGGGCAAGGTGTCACGATGACCTTATTGTGCGCTCGGCCGGGAATGAAACGACAACCGTGGTGCCCTTATCCAATTCGCTGGTGATCGACAGCGAACCTTCATGCAAATCAATCAGGGATTTGACGATCGCCAAGCCAAGGCCGGCACCTTCATGGGCATGAGTATGGCTGTCCCTTACCTGTCCAAATTTATCCAAAATCAGGGATATATTTTCTTCGGCAATGCCGCAGCCGGTATCCTTTACAACCAAGCGTACCTCGTCGTCATCGCTGATTTCGCAAATCACGCCCACCTTCCCGCCTTCGGGGGTGAATTTCACCGCGTTGTGTAACAAATTGAGGAGAACCTGCTTTATTCTTAGCGGGTCCGCGCGAAGCAGCGGCAGACCATCCGGCAGGGTTGTTGTGATCTCGACACCGGCTTTTTCAGCCCTCGATCCAATCATGAGTTCACATACTGAAATGATCTCGGGTATGCTCACATCTTCCTCATTGATATCGAGTTCACCAGCTTCCACCTTGGACAGGTCAAGGATATCAGAAATAATGCCCAACAGTTGCTCACCAGACGCTTGAATGTCGCTGGTGTATTCCCGATATTTGGCATTAAGAGGGCCAAACAACTCACCGCCGATTAGTTCGGAAAAACCGATAATCGCATTCAAGGGGGTGCGTAGTTCATGGCTCATGTTCGCCAGTGTCTGACGTCAGCGCCTATGGAACAAATTAGCGGTATTGCATAAGAGAGGATTTCTGGTTCATCGTAATGACCCGAAGGGGAATGAAGATGAGACAGAAATCGCAAACACGACAGACGGGTGCAGCCAAGGCAATCAA
>JABJGO010000061.1 GCA_018662225.1 Rhodospirillales bacterium
CAATTACGTGGGCACCTATGACGCTGCCAATCCGCCGCCGCTTTTCACCCCGGTGACTGTGAAGTTCCCCAAGCCTACCCCTACCCATACCCATACCAGTACCCGTATCTGTACCCGGACCCGTACCTGCACCTGTACCCGTACCCGTACCCGTACCTGTACCCGTACCCGTACCCGTACCCGTATTCAGGGGTGTGGTAAGAATGTCGCGGATGACATGATCCACCGCCGATCCAAGGGCCGCATCGCCCGCCACAGCTCGGGCTTTTGTCAGGGCCAGTCGCTCCCACGTCCAGGCGTTTTCCTTGTGATACTGAACGAACGTATCCAGGGTGCAGGCAATCGGCCCGGCATTACCGGATGGCCGTAATCGCATGTCCACTTCGTACAGGATGCCTTCTGCCGTGGGCGCGTTGATGGCATTGATAAAGCGCTGACCCAAACGGGCAAAATATTGTGTGGGTGGCAGGCCCTTATCACCATCTGAAAGCGTATCCTCATCCGGTGTTTCGTAGATAAACACCAAATCGAGATCAGACGTGGGCGTCATCTCATGGCCGCCCAACTTGCCAAACGCGATGGTGCAAAACTGTGCGCCTTCGATGCGGCCATATTTGGTGGCAAATTCCTGCTCCACAATGGGCAGCAGTTCCAGCAACGCAGATTCTGCGGTATTGCTGAGCGCCCACGATGCATCCGGCGGTGAAAGCAAGCCATTCAGGCTTTGCAGGCCAATTTGAAATTTCTGGTCATTGACCCACCGACGCGAGGTATCCAGAGCATTTTCAAAGTGATCTGAGTTCTGGAGATGTTTCTCCAGGGCCCTGCGCAATTGGTTCAATTTTGGTGGCGGATCAAAGAAATCAGCGGTCAGAACACCATCAAACAACGAAGGCCTGTTGCTTAATAGTTCAGCCAGGCGGGGGGCTTCCCCCAGTATGTTAGCGAGTAGCGTTAGAATCTGTGGATTGGAATACAGCATGGAGAATAGCTGTACACCCGAAGGCAGGCCCGCCAGAAATTCATCAAATTTGACAAATGCTGCATCCGGGTCGGGGGTTTCGCCCAGGGCCGATAGTAAAGTAGGCGTTAGCTCGGTCAGCATTTCGCGCGCGCGCGTAGACCGCATGGCCCGGTAACGTCCATGGTGCCAGCCCCGGATCGCGGCATCGACGGTCTCCGGATTCAGGAACCCATATTTTGTGATGGTCTCTAGCGTATCGGGATCGGAATCGCTGCCCGTGAAAACAAGATTTCCACTGACAGCGCCATCAGCACTAAGGGCCGGGGCGTCTTCAAACAGGCGTGCATAATGATCCTCAACACGCTTAAGGTGCTCCATCAGCGCGCCAACAAATGGTGCGCGGGAATCAAACCCCATAAAGATGGCCAGCTTTTCCATACCCGCCGTATCCTGGGGCAGGGTTTGCGTCTGCTCATCGTTGATCATCTGTAACCGGTGTTCTGTACGCCGCAGAAATTCATACGCCGCAATAAGGTCATCTGCCGTATCACGAGCCACTTGTCCGCATGTTACCAGGGCGTTCAGGGCCGAAATGGTGGCGGGGCTGCGTAATTCCGTTATGCGCCCACCCCAGATAAGCTGTTGTGTCTGCGCGAAGAATTCGATTTCCCGAATGCCGCCTCGCCCCAGCTTGATGTTGTGGCCCAGGGTGGCGACGGTTGAGCCGCCCCGCCTGGCATTGATCTGGCGTTTGATGGAATGAATGTCCTGAATGGCGGCGAAATCGAGATTCTTGCGCCACACAAAAGGACGGAGCCACTTTACAAATGCCGCACCGGCTTCCAGATCACCCGCAACGGGTCGCGCCTTGATCATGGCAGCCCGTTCCCAGTTTTGGCCCTGACTTTCGTAGTACGTCTCAGCGGCCCGCATGGAAACGGCCAGTGGTGTGGCACCCGGATCAGGCCGCAATCGCAAGTCTGTGCGGAACACATAGCCATCGGCTGTGCGTTCATCCATGATTCGGGCGAGATCGCGGGTCATCCGAATGCAGTGCTTTTGCAACTGAACCGGGTCGCTGCATTGCATAAGGTCTGGATCAAAGACCACGATCAGGTCGATATCACTGGAGTAATTCAGCTCAAATGACCCCAGTTTGCCCATACCCAGGACCACGTAACCCGATTCTTTTTCAGGATCGTCAGGGTGCTTGAGCGTAATAACACCTTTGGCTGCGGCCTGTTGCAGCACATGGCTGCACGCCTTGGACAGGGTTTTCTGCGCCAAATCTGACAAGCACTGCGTAATTTTCGCCAATGGCCACAAATTGCCCATATCCGCGATAGCAATGATCAGCGCCATTTGCGACTTCGTCACCCGCAAGTGACGGGATACGGATTGAGCGTCACCAAGGCCTGTGTCGAACATGTCCAACCGCGAAAACACGTTGCTGGCGGCGCTATCCGGGCCCTGTTGAAGAACTTCGATCAGGATAGCGGGATCACTGATGCAGGTTTGACTCAGGTAGGGGCTGTTGCCAAAAACAGCGGCCAGTACATTTTGTGCATCTTTGTCACCAGTAAGGCTTTCGACTACACTAGAAAGTTGGCTATTATCCAGTTTGTGGACAGCCTCTATCCATTGGGTCTGGCCTAAGTCACGTAGGTCAGGGCTCGAAGGGGCCGGGAAGCTGGCTTGTCGAAATTCTGGGAATAGATCATGCATTGTGACGCTCTCTGGTTAACCGCAAGGTGCGCGAAGCTGAATGTCTGGTCAAGACAGTACGATAACGGAGTGTGCCGAGTTTGATTCTTCGAACGGCTACAGGATTGGTTCAGGTACTGGCGGGATTGGCTGCCGGTTTTGTTATTGTCACGCTCGTCGCGGTGTGGATGTTGTCGCGCGGCCCGGTGTCATTGAGCTTTTTCGAAGGCCATATGACCGAATTTCTGCACGAAGCATTCCCCACTGTAGAGATTGAATTCGACGATACGATTCTGGCCTGGGCGGGTTGGAATCGGGCCATTGATATTCGAATTATCAATTTACGAATGGCGACTACGGATGGGAAAATGCGTGCCGAAATTCCATCGGCGTCAGTATCCATTAGCGCCCAGGCCCTGCTGCATGGTATCGCGGCACCCTCCCGGGTAGAGATGTTTGGCCCGACGATTTCCGTTTCGCTCCAGACATCGGGTGATTTTAACCTGGCCACGGCCAGTGTAGGCGCCGTTGTAACGGGACGCCTGGAGCCATACTTGCGCCAACTATCCACAAAGCCCGATCCATCCGACCCATTGGGCTATCTGAAGAAACTTACGATCAGTGATGCTGATTTCATTGTTATCGACAAGACCAGAGAAATGTCATGGGTTACGCCGGATGCACAACTCAGCATTGTGCGCGATGGTCGCCGCATTGATGCCGACATTTCATTCCTGGTGGATCTGACGGACACCGTTGCAGATGTTTCAATAGTCGGCAGCTACGACGACCTGACCGAGCGCGTGGACGCAGGCGTTTCCTTCAACAACTTTATCCCATCAGAAATCGCCACCACGATTCCTGAATTGAAGTTTCTTGAAGATATTCAGTTCCCCGTTCAAGGCACCTTAACCATCGCATCGTCCATTGACGGTCAGGTAGATGGGGTTGGGGTCGATATAACAGGTGATTTCGGTCGTATTGCGCTACCCGCCTACCTCGGCGGTGACGTTACTGTGGACTCATTGGAGCTTCGCGGCCATTTCGATGCCTTGAGTAACCAAATCGAGATCGCAACGTTTGCAGCTCACCTGCCCGAAGGGTCGCACGTGCAGTTACCGGCGCCGGTCAATCACACCATGCCACTGAGCTCGATCAAACTGTCAGGCATGTACGCTATAGAAAGCGACACGATTCAAATCCATCAACTGGATTTGGGGTTGAATGATGTGGCCGTGGCAATTGCCGGTACGGCGGCTTCTGTTTCAACGAAACCGGAAGTGGATATCCGAATTGATGTTCCTGGAATTGATTTGGAGCAGTTGGCCGTGTACTGGCCTGCTACAATTTTGGAGGACGCTCGCACCTGGATAACGGGCTCTGTGCACACAGGCAAAATTGAAGATATCCGCGCTGATCTGAGAACGGCAATTGACGAAGACGGGAATCTTCGGGTTGTTGATGCCCATGGGTCATACCAGTTATCGGATGTTTCCTTTAACTATGTGGATGCCATGCCGCCCATATCGGACCTAGCAGCCTCTGTTCAGTTTAACTTAGATCGCATGGATTTCGATGTTTTGTCTGCCCATTCCGCCGGCATGACGATTGGCCAGGCGCGGGTCTCGTTGGTGGATATTTCCAGCCACAATGAAAAAGTCAGCATAAGAACGTCCCTCAACGGCAGCTTTGCTCATGCCATCGCTCTGGCCGATCGTGACCCCCTGGGCTTTGCCAAACAGGTCGGCATAGATGCTGAAAGTGTATCGGGCACAGCGGTCGTCGATCTGGCATTTGATTTCCCATTGTTGAAAGATCTTGAATGGGAGGATGTTTCTGCATCCGCGACAGCCAATGCGTACTCGGTGAATATCCCACAAGGGTTGTTCGGGCTCGATATCTTTGGCGGCAATCTTGATATTGCCATTGATCGGGACGGCATGGATATCAATGGTGAGATGCTGTTGGAAGCATTTCCCACGGTTTTGGTCTGGCGGCAGAATTTTTCTGCCGATAAGCCTTTCAAAAATCGGTATGAGATTTCGACACACGTAACCGACGTCAAGGATGTAACGGATTTGGGGATCGATGTGAGCCCGTTTTCTGCCGATATGATCAAGGGTGCTGTGCCACTGAGTTTACAGGTTACCGAGCAGTTCGATGGCACCTCTGTGCTTGAGGCAAACGCGGTTCTGGATTCTGTTGAGCTGGTTGCCAATGCGATCAATTGGCGCAAACCCATGGGTTCGTCAGGCAAGGCGCAGGTTACTATTGATCTGGTCAACGACCAGATATCGTCAATCCCGAAATTTGACGTGCAAACGGATGACCTGGTGGTTTCGGGAAGCGCGCTTTATGACGAACCCGGCGGCCGCCTCAGCCGTATCGACCTTGACCAGATCAAGTATGGTCGTAACGACATATCCGGACTCTTGGTGCCGGGCGGCGAGGGGGTATGGGATGCGGATTTCCGCGGTGCCAGTCTTGATCTGACCGACGTGTGGGATGAGGTTATCCATAGCGATTTGCTTACATCAGGCGAGTCGTTCCTCGAAGATATCGGTGTGTCCGTTCAATTTGACCGCGTGTGGCTGTCTGAGGACCGTGGCGTCAACAATCTGACAGGCGCATTTGCTCGCGAGAGCGAATTGTGGGAGACGATCTACGTTACGGCAAATGTGGACAGTGGTGAATCGCTGGAAATCAAATTAACCCCGTCAGAAAAAAGCAATGCCCGAATTCTAACGGTGTGGTCGCTTGATGCGGGTTCAGTTCTGCGAACGCTGGATATATACGATAATATGCTGGGGGGAGAGCTTTCCCTTAAAGGCCAATTCGATGACGCCCTTCCTGATCAGCCGTTACGGGGCGTTCTTGAGGTCCACGATTACCGAATTCTCAAGGCTCCAGCACTCGCCAAAGCCATCAGCATTCTGGCGCTTACCGGCATATTGGACGCCTTGCAGGGCGAAGGCCTGGGGTTTGATCAACTGGTCCTGCCTTACCACTACGAAGACGGTATTTTGGAGCTTAAAGATGCCAAGGCGACCGGTGCGTCGCTTGGTTTTACGGCATCTGGCAAGGTTTATACCAATGCCAACGCTCTTGATATCGACGGCACCATCGTCCCGGTCTATGTGCTGAATTCGCTATTGGGGAATATTCCGATCATTGGAAATATTTTTTCAGGCGGCGAAGAGGGTGGCGGCTTGTTTGCGGCGAATTATTCCATGACCGGTTCACGGGATGATCCGGATGTCAGTATCAATCCACTCAGCGTGCTCGCACCAGGTTTCCTTCGCAACATCTTTAGCTTAGGCGACGGCACCCATTCAGGTGAACTGGAAGAACCTGACAATTCCCACAACGACCGTTAGCCCGTAGTGAGCGTTAAACTGATTTGATCAGGGCGTGGCGTTTCTTACCAGCAGACAGCTTGATCACACCATTGGTATCCAGATCAGCACTGGTCACCGCCAGCGTTTCATCTTCGATACGCTGATCGTTGAGACGTGCGCCACCGCCTTTGATAAGGCGGCGTGCTTCACCATTTGAATTGGCAAGACCAGCCCGACAGAACAGGTCGTAGACGGGAATGCCCTGTTCCAGATCTGCTGACGCTACATCGGTAGACGGCAGGTCTTCGGCCAGCGTACCTTCTTCAAAAGTCTTGCGTGCCGTTTCTGCGGCCTGATCGGCGGCATCCCGGCCGTGGCACAGGGTTGTAACCTCAGTAGCCAAAATTTTCTTGGCGTCGTTTAACTCAGCGCCTTCAAGCTTTTCCAATCGGGCAATTTCATCCAGCGGCATTTCCGTGAACAATCGCATCAATCGACCAACATCGGCGTCTTCCGTGTTGCGCCAGTACTGCCAGTAATCGTAGGGCGACAGCATATCGGCGTTCAACCATACGGCCCCGTCGGCGGTCTTACCCATTTTGGCGCCCGATGATGTGGTCAGCAGCGGTGTTGTTAATCCAAACAGGCTGAGATTATCACAGCGCCGACCAAGCTCGACCCCATTGACGATGTTGCCCCATTGGTCTGATCCACCCATTTGCAGGCTGCATCCATGGCGCCGACCTAATTCCAGAAAATCATAGGCTTGCAGAATCATGTAGTTGAATTCAAGGAACGACAGCGGCTGTTCCCGTTCCAGGCGCAGTTTCACGCTATCAAACGACATCATTCGATTGATGGAAAAATGCCGACCATAGTCACGCAGGAAAGGCAGGTATTGAAGGTCCTGCAACCAATCATCGTTGTTGACCATGACCGCGTCCGTGGGGCCATCACCAAACGTAAGATACTTGGCAAAGACCTGTTTGATGCCTGCCATATTGGTTTCAATGTTCTCATCACTGAGAACTTTGCGGGTGTCATCTTTGCCCGATGGGTCACCCACCTTGGTGGTGCCTGCGCCCATCAAAACGATTGGTTTATGCCCGCTTTGCTGTAATTTTCTCAGCAACATGATGGGCAGCAAGCTACCCGCATGCAGGCTGGGTGCTGTGCAATCAAATCCGATATACGCTGTGACGACCTGGCTGGATGCCTGTGCGTCCAGTGCGTCCATGTCGGTGCACTGGTGCAGATAGCCCCGCTCGATGATGGTGTTGATAAAATCGGATTTGTATGTGGTCATTGTCTTAACGATCTATTGTTTGTCGTGCGTTATACCAAAGGTCAGTGATAGCACAATCCCACGCGTGTGAATTGAATGGCAATAATATTGTGAACGCAAAAATCCGCCGAGCTATTGGGTTGATGAGTGGCACGTCTATGGACGGTGTGGATGCGGCATTGGTCGAAACCGATGGTGTCCACGTGCAGCCATTGGGCGCAACAGCTTTTGTGCCTATTGACCAGGGCTTCCGAGACGCCTTTCGCGCACTGGAACGGCCTGATCCGGAAAACGCATCACACTACGATCATCTGGTGGGGGAACTGACCGCCGTTCATGCGGACGCTGTTGATGCGGTGCTGATGGCGGCTGAACTGGACCGATCTCAGATCGACGTTATCGGATTTCACGGCCAGACGGTCTATCATGCGCCCAAAGACGGCGTGACCATTCAATTAGGCGATGGCCAAGATTTGGCCAACCGGTACCGTGTGCCGGTGGTGGCGGATTTTCGCAGCAATGATGTGCAGGCCGGTGGTGAAGGCGCGCCGCTGGCGCCGTTGTATCACCGTGCGTTGGCGCGCGACCTGAACAAACCACTCGCCGTTCTCAATATAGGTGGCGTGGCCAATGTTACGTGGCTGGGATCAGGGGATGTTGGTGGGGATGATGACATCCTTGCATTCGATACAGGCCCCGGAAACGCCATGATGGATGATTGGGTCCGGGCGCATACGGGAGCCGCATTTGATGAGGGCGGCGCGCTGGCGCAGACCAGCCATGTGGATCAGCAAGCACTGAGCACGTTATTGGACCATCCCTATTTCGATACTTTACCGCCCAAATCACTGGACCGGCGGGGCTTTGATGCATCGCCGGTGTCCGGCTTGTCACTCGAAGCTGGTGCATCCACGTTGAGTGCTTTCAGTGTGGCAGCGATTGTCCGGTCTCAGCAACACATGCCTGAACGCCCGGAACGATGGTTGATATGTGGCGGCGGGCGCCACAATAGCACGCTGATGCAAGGACTGCGGGATGCCCTTGGGGTGCCGGTTGACTCTGTGGAAACCGTGGGTTGGGATGGTGACTATCTGGAGGCCCAGGCTTTTGCTTATTTAGCCGTGCGCGCGATGGATGGTCTACCGCTGAGTCTACCGACAACGACAGGCGTGAGCACCCCGTTGACCGGGGGGCAGGTGTTCAACCCTTGTTAGGTGTTGTTTGACTCATATAATGAAAATTGCGGATACATAACGTGAGAACATGCCCGCTTCACCTCCAGTAATAGACATTATTGATGGGGGGACCCACTTTCGCTAATAGCCGAAGCTGTTGAAGAAGTCCGATCATATAGCGTTTTCCGTATCCACTATAGTTAGAAGCGGACATTGATCAATTTTGCAGTGTATGACTGGCTCTACGACATCCGCGTCATCGTAGCGAATGGCCACTTCTCCTGACTAGTTAGGCTCTCAGTTCAGATGCGAATGTTCTCTGATCGGATAATTTACATTGACTAATAGCTAAATAACTATATGTGTTGACAGCATGGTTGACAAACTTGAACAATCCAAAGCACTCGCGAGCGATGCGCGACTATCCATTTTGAGATGGCTGATCGACCCTGACGCACATTTTTTGCATCAGGTGACCGGCAAACCATCGGAGATAGGTGTCTGTGTCACCTTGCTGACAGAAAAGTTGGATATGGCGCAACCGACTGTGAGTCGCCACTTGGAACTGCTACGTCGTGCTGGCTTCCTGACAGTGAACAAGGTCGGTCGCTGGTCCTTTTTCCAGCGTGACGAAGCCGCTGTTATCGAGTTCAAGGCGTGGATCAATGAAAATCTTTGAGGAAGCCGACGAAAAGCTCTTACCTGGCTTCGAGCGACGGTTTGTAGAAGTCGATGGCAACCGAGTTCTTACCTTGACCAAAGGTGAGGGGCCGCCGCTTTTGATGCTGCACGGTGACCCGCAAACGCATTTGTGCTGGCATCATCTGGCGCCAAAGTTGGCTGATAGGTTCACGGTCGTACTGACCGATATTCGGGGACGCGGAGAAACACATAAACCCGTGCATATCGAAGGCCAAAATGCCTACACGAAGCGGGAAATGGCGGCGGAGCAGGTAGCTGTAATGCGCGCTCTTGACCATGAGACGTTCGCGTTTGTCGCCCATGACAGGGGGGCGCGAGTGGCGCGACGATTGACCCTCGACCACCCTGAGGCAGTCACGCAACTCGCAGTCATGGACATCATCCCGGCAATCGATTTCTATGAAAACATAAATGCCCAGATCGCACAGGATTACTTCTATTTCTCGTTTCTGACGCAGGACTTTCCGGTGCCCGATCGGTTAATTGCTGGAAATCCCGAAACATTCATGCGGCTTATACTTCTCGGGTTATCGGATCAGACTGTTCAATACGACCCGTTGGCTCTAGAGGCATATCTGATGGCCAGTACGACGCCAGAGGCTGTCACGGCGATGTGTGAATGCTTCCGCGCCGGGTATCATATTGACCGGTTGCATGACGAATCCGACCGTGTAGTTGGAAACAGGATTAGCTGCCCGACGCTGGTGATGTGGGGAGAACGTGGTGTGGTCGGAAAGCACTTTGACGTTCGGCGCATTTGGAAAGCTTCGTGCGACCAGCCTCAATTTGCCCCCATGCCAAGTGGGCACTTCATTCCTGAGGAGGCACCCGACGCCGCACTTTTTGCGTTGAACGAGTTTCTGAGTATTCCGGAATAGCGATCAATTGAATCCGCAACCTGAGAGCAGACATTATCTGTAGTGCTGTCTATGGCGTTGGATTCAGTCCATCTCAGCACATAGCAAACTCTCATTATATGCGCCCAGAAGGAGGGTTATTCTTATTTTATGAATCGCAAGTGTCTCATACTACGCATCAACGCGATGCATAGTATGCCAGATAAATTGACTTTTAATTCTCACGTTATGAGTCAAGCGACATTAAGTTTGAGGTTGATTACGCCGCTTCGTTCAGCGACTTTTCCAGGTAATCATTCAGGTGATCGGTCAGCTGAGGCAGGTGGTTGTTGAAAAAGTGATTACACCCTTTTACCACACGATAATCGATCTCAATGTTTTTCTGAGCAGATAGTTTCGCCGCCAGCTTATCAACTGAACTGACCGGAACCACTTCATCAGCTGATCCATGTACGATCAGGCCGGATGCCGGGCAGGGGGCCAGGAAAGTGAAGTCATTGGTGCTGGCCGGTGGGGCAACAGAAATGAAGCCGGTGATTTCCGGGCGGCGCATCATCAGCTGCATGGATATCCATGCGCCAAACGAAAATCCACCAATCCAGCATGACTGAGCGTTGGGGTTATGGCCCTGCATCCAGTCCAGTGCCGATGCCGCATCACTCAGTTCGCCCTGGCCGTTGTCGAAGACACCTTGCGAGCGTCCGACGCCACGGAAATTGAACCGCAATGTGGAGAAGCCACGACCGATAAAATTCTCGTACATGGCATAAACAACCTTGTTGTTCATGGTGCCACCGTGCTGAGGATGGGGGTGAAGGATTAGCGCAACAGGCGCGCCATGCTTCTTCGAGTGGTAGTAACGGCCTTCGATTCGACCCTCAGGGCCGTTAAATATCACTTCTGGCATGGTGTTCCTAACAGGAGTTCGTGTTTGCTCTATATGATTTCGACTGCATGAATCCGGGTAAGTAGCCAATAAACCAAGTGTTTTTATCAGGTATGAATTAGGGGCCTAATTAACTTGCGTGCAAATACTTGACTAAATTACTAGGGATTACTATATTTCGGAAATCACATGGTTAAAATCATCAGGGTTCCCCAGCGTACGCCGGGGGCCTCAGTAAAATAGTCAAGATTGCATTATGTTCAAGACCTTAAACGAAGATGTTCAAGCATTTATGAAACGAGACCCGGCGGCACGCTCGGGTTTAGAGATCGTTTTGTGCTATCCGGGATACCATGCGTTGGTGTTCTATCGCATGACACACTGGATGTGGAATGTGGGTTGGCGACTGCCGGCGCGCTTTCTTGCCCACATTGCCAAGATACTGACGGCGATCGAGATTCACCCCGGTGCGACCATTGGTCGTCGGTTTGTGATTGATCATGGTACCGGTGTGGTTATCGGCGAAACGTCGGATATTGGTGATGACGTGACGATTTATCAGGGGGTGACCCTGGGTGGCATTGCGCCATCGGTCGATTCCGATTCTCAGATAGGCCAAAAGCGCCACCCCACCCTGTGTGATGGTGCCATTATAGGCTCAGGTGCTGCGGTGCTGGGGCCAATCACCATTGGCGAAGGCGCTAAAGTCGGGGCCAATTCGGTTGTTACAAAATCGGTTGAGGCCTGCATGACCGCCGTTGGTATTCCGGCGCGTGTCATAATGCCCAAGGATAAAAGCAAATCAAAAGACTTCGTTGCCTACGGAACCGACGCGGACGGGCCCGACCCAATTGTGCAGACAATTGAGGCGTTGCGCCGCCAGGTTGGCACCCTGGTCGGTCGCGTTGAAGAGCTTGAGGGCGAATTGGCCGACACGACGAAAAAGCCGGTTGCCAAAAAGAAGACGAAAACGACCAAAACGACCAAAGGCCGTCAGGTCGGGTAGTTTATTCCTTTATAACACTGGCCGGGGCTGGCCTGAGTATGGGGTAGAAGATTATGAAGCTGAGCACTAAAGGACGTTACGCGGTTATGGCCATGGTTGATCTGGCCAGCACTCAAACAAGCACGCCAGTGGCGCTGGCTGATATAGCAGGTCGGCAGGAAATATCGCTGTCGTACCTGGAACAACTGTTCAGCAAGCTGCGGCGCGGTGGTCTGGTTAATAGTGTACGGGGGCCGGGCGGCGGTTATATGGTCGCGCATCAACCCAAGGACATCCGTATTTCCGACATCATTCTGGCCGTGGATGAGCCGATCAAGGCCACACGTTGCCAACCGGGATCTCCGGCTGGTTGTCATGGCACGCTCGGTCGTTGTGTAACGCATGATTTGTGGCAGGAACTCGGCAATCAGATTTACCTGTTCCTGAATTCCGTGTCACTGGAAGACGTGATCAATAAACGGGTTTTGGGGGCCAGCGGTTCGCTGTTCTTCAATGACAATCCGTGTGCGGCCATGTGCGCACCATCCGCTGTGGATGATCACGCTCTGAATGCGGCCCAGTAAGGCCGAGCTTAATTTTGTTTACGGAAAGAAAACTCTGATGCCCGAGACTGTTTATTTCGATCATAACGCAACGTCTCCGCTTCGCCCTGCTGCCATCGAAGCGGTAGAGGCGGCATTGCGCGTGGTTGGTAACGGATCGTCGGTTCACAGTTGCGGTCGTGCAGCCCGTAAAATCATCGAGCAAGCCCGCGAACATGTGGCGACCTTGTGCGGTGCGGCACCGGAAATGATCACCTTTACCAGTGGCGGCACGGAAACCAACAATCTGATCCTGCAACATACCGGTCGCGAACGCGTTTTGATTTCGGCTGTTGAACACCCATCCGTCAAGGAAGCATCATCCGTTGCTGAAGCCATTCCGGTAACCACAGATGGCGTCATTGATGTGGCCGTGCTGGACGAGATGTTAGCATCTGACCTGCGCCCCGCATTGATATCTGTTATGTACGCCAACAATGAAACAGGCATCGTGCAGCCCGTGGCAGAAATAGCTGAATTGGCCCGCAAGCACGGCGCAATTTTCCACTGTGATGCGGTTCAGGCCGCAGGCAAGGTAGCACTGGACGTTAGATCATTCGGTGCCGACTTGTTGACGCTATCGGCGCACAAAATCGGCGGTCCGGCCGGATCAGGCGCGCTGATTAACGTCAGCGGAATTGAGATCGAGCCGTTTACACGCGGTGGCGGTCAGGAGAAGAAACAGCGATCTGGTACAGAAAATCTCATCGGTATCGCCGGGTTCGGTGGTGCGGCGAAGGAAACGCTGGAGCTGGGGCTTGAAAACATGCGCAATGCGCGCCGCTTGCGCGACCACCTGGAAGCCGAAATCAGTACCCATATGCCGAACATTACCGTGGTCGGCGCAAACGTAGAGCGCCTCGGTAATACCAGTTACTTCGTCATGCCTGGCATGGATAGCGACACCATGGTCATGGGCTTTGATCTGGCCGGTGTGGCGCTGAGTGCGGGCTCTGCATGTTCATCAGGGACCGTTAAAGCCAGCGGCGTTTTGCTGGCCATGGGTTATGAGGCAGACGCTGCCGGATCGGCTATTCGCGTCAGTTTGGGTTGGTCCAGCAAAGACAGTGACGTGGATGCTTTCCTTGCTGCACTTGGGCCGTTATATGAACGCGCTGGCCATCATCAAGCCGCGTGAATTAGGAAGAACACAGTATGTCAGCCACCGTTGAAACAGTAGATCAGATCAGTGATTTAGCCGACGAAAAGTACAAGTACGGCTTTGTTACTGATATCGAATCCGACACCCTGCCGCCTGGGCTGGACGAGGATACGGTCCGGTTTATCTCAGCCAAGAAGAACGAACCTGAATGGATGCTTGAATGGCGTCTGAAGGCGTTCCGTCACTGGCAGACGCTGGAAGACCCGAACTGGCAAAAACCGAAGTTTCCAAAAATTGATTATCAGGCTGCCTGCTATTTCGCCGCGCCCAAGAATATGGCCGATGGCCCCAAAAGCCTGGACGAGGTCGACCCGGAATTACTGGCCACATACGAAAAACTGGGTATTCCGCTTCGTGAGCAGGAAATGCTGGCGGGTGTGGCTGTGGATGCCGTGTTCGATAGCGTATCCGTTGCCACCACATTCAAAGCCAAGCTGGAAGAAGTAGGCGTGATCTTCTGTCCCATATCCGAAGCCATCAAGCGGTGTCCGGAACTGGTGAAAAAGTATATGGGCTCTGTTGTGCCGTTCAACGACAACACATTCGCGACGCTGAATTCAGCGGTGTTTACCGATGGCTCGTTTGTCTACATCCCCAAGGGCGTGCGTTGCCCCATGGAGCTATCCACCTATTTCCGTATCAATGAGGCCAACACAGGTCAATTCGAACGGACACTGATCATCGCAGACGAAGGATCATACGTTAGCTACCTGGAAGGCTGTACCGCGCCCATGCGCGATGAGAACCAGTTACACGCCGCCGTGGTTGAACTCATTGTCATGGATGATGCAGAGATCAAATACTCCACCGTTCAGAACTGGTATCCCGGTGACGAGAACGGTGTGGGGGGTATCTACAATTTCGTAACCAAGCGGGCGGCGTGTCGGGGCAAGAACTCGAAAGTCTCATGGACTCAAGTTGAAACTGGGTCTGCCATCACGTGGAAATACCCAAGCTGTGTTCTGTTGGGTGATAATTCAGTGGGTGAGTTTTATTCCATTGCCATTACCAACAATCATCAGATGGCCGACACCGGCACCAAGATGATCCACATCGGCAAGAACACCTCATCACGCATTATCTCAAAAGGTATTTCGGCCGGTAAATCGGACCAGACCTACCGGGGGCTGGTGCGTATGTCGGGCAAGGCC
Organism: Rhodospirillales bacterium; assembly: GCA_018662225.1. Taxonomy (GTDB): domain Bacteria; phylum Pseudomonadota; class Alphaproteobacteria; order Rhodospirillales; family Casp-alpha2; genus JABJGO01. Next base: position 14,812 of record JABJGO010000061.1, read on the forward strand.
CAGGGCGCGCGAAATTACACCCAGTGTGACTCGCTCTTGATTGGCGATAAGTGCGGTGCCCACACCGTACCCTATATAGAAAGCAAGAATCCATCGGCCATCATCGAACATGAAGCCACCACATCAACCATCAGCGAAGATCAGTTGTTCTACCTGCGCCAACGCGGGATCGACGAAGAAACCGCTGTGGCGCTCGTGGTCAATGGCTTCTGTCGTGATGTGTTGCAACAATTACCTATGGAATTCGCCGTCGAAGCTCAAAATCTTGTCGGTATTTCCCTTGAAGGCAGCGTCGGTTAAAGGACTTAAATTACAATGCTCGAGATTAAAAACCTGCATGTGACTGTGGACGGTACAGAAATCCTGAAAGGGATTGATCTGTCCATCGGCAGTGGTGAAATGCACGCCATTATGGGTCCCAACGGGTCCGGCAAAAGCACGTTATCTTACACCATCGCCGGTCGTGACGGGTACGATGTGACCGAAGGCGAAATCCTGTTCAAGGGTGAGAATATCGTTGATATGAAGCCGGAAGAACGCGCCGTCAATGGCATCTTTCTGGCATTTCAGTACCCCGTGGAAATCCCCGGCGTGGCCAACACCACGTTCCTGAAAGAAGCCCTGAATGCCGTCCGTCGCCACCGCGGTGAAGACGACCTTGATGCCATGCAGTTCGTGCGCATGTTGCGCGAAAAGGTCAAAGATCTGGGCATTGCCGACGATATGCTGAAACGCGCCGTGAATGCCGGTTTCTCAGGTGGTGAGAAAAAACGCAATGAAGTTCTGCAAATGTCGGTGCTCGAGCCGGCTCTGGCCGTACTGGATGAAACCGACAGCGGATTGGATATCGATGCCCTCAAAATTGTGGCCGATGGAGTCAACCGGTTGCGCAGCCCTGATCGTTCTATGTTGATGATCACCCACTATCAACGCCTGCTGGATTATATCGTGCCCGATTACGTACATGTTCTGGCCGGTGGCCGTATTCAACGCTCTGGTGGCAAGGAACTGGCCATGGAACTGGAGAAGAACGGCTATGCCGAATTCGCAGCAGAAGATGCGGCGGCTTAAGGGTATCTTATGAGCACTCAAAACGAACAACCCCTGCCGTTTACAGGCATTCTTGATCAGTCCCCCGGTACGCTGCCGGGCGCAGATCTGGATTGGATGCGTGACCTCCGGACCCGTGGATATGCGCGCTACGTGGAACAGGGTATGCCCACCGTTGGCGAAGAAGCATGGAAATACACGCACCTCAAAACACTGGAAGACACCGTATTCCGCCTGGCGGGTGAAGACGATGCAACTCAGGCCGTGGACTCGCTGCCCAGCATCTTTGGCGGCGTTCGTCTGGTTTTTGTGAACGGCATATATCGTGCAGATTTATCGACAGAAGATGACTTGCCCACAGGCGCCACACTGGAAAGCTTTGCTGCGACAGCGACGCGTGATGCCAACTGGCTGCAAAGCCAACTGGACAGTTCATCCGGCGATGCTCTGGTATCATTGAATACAGCGGCCATGCGAGACGGGTATGTCTTGCACGTGGGCAAGAACACGGCAGTAGCCGCACCCATTGAAGTGGTCTTTGTGGGTGGTGTGAGTGACGATCCAATTGCGGTCTTCACACGCAACGTGATTGCGATGGATGAGGGCAGCGAAGCCCAATTGGTTATCCACCGATGCAGCGCTGGCGATGCGCCGAGCTTCTCAAACAACGTCACCAGTGTCTCATTAGGCCAGAACGCCAAAATCTCCGTGACCACGTTGCAGGAAGAGAACGATACAGCCACAACCTTTAGCTCAACCCATGTGAACGCCGTCCGCGACAGTGTATTCCAGAGCCTTGCCCTGTCCGCTGGTGGGCAACTGAGCCGTACGGAACAGCATGTGGAGTTGAACGGTGAAGGCGCTCACTGTCAGTTGGACGGCACTTATCTGGTTCGGGGCTCTTCCCACTGCGACCATACTACGCGGGTTGACCATCTGGTCCCCAACACCACCAGTAACGAGATGTTCAAGGGCGTTTTGGACGATGCGGCGCGGGCGGTCTTTCAGGGTAAAATCATCGTTCACCCCGATGCCCAGCACACCGATGGCCGCATGCTCAACAAGACCATGTTGCTGAGTGACAAAGCAGAAATCGACAGCAAGCCTGAACTAGAAATTTACGCCGACGATGTGAAATGCGCCCACGGGGCCACATCAGGCCAGATCGATGAGACCGCACTGTTTTATCTGCAATCGCGCGGCATCCCTGAGGCAAAGGCGCGCAATCTGCTGGTTCAGTCGTTTCTGGGCGAGGTCATTGAACGCATTGATAATGAGACGCTGCGTGAAGCGATTACGGAAAAAATCGTGAGTTGGTTGCCCGGTGGGGATATGGGTGGAGATAACTCATGAGTAACGCATCCGCCATAGCTGGCGATAACTCTGCCTTGGCTTTTGACGTAGATCGCATCCGTCAGGATTTTCCGATTCTTGCGCAGGAAGTGTACGGCAAGCCGCTTGTTTATCTGGATAGCGGTGCCAGCGCCCAGAAACCACAGGCCGTCATCGACGCCATGGTGGCGGGCATGGATACCTACTATGCCAATGTACACCGGGGTGTGCATGCCATGAGCCAACGCTCCACCGAAGCCTATGACGGTGCGCGCAAGAAAGTGGCTACGTTCCTGAACGCACGTTCTGACAACGAAATCGTTTTCACCAAGAACGCCACAGAAGGCATCAATCTGGTCGCCAACAGCTATGCTCGTACTTACCTGAAAGCCGGTGACGAGATCATCATTTCGCACATGGAACACCATGCTAACATCGTACCGTGGCAATTGTTGCGCGATAGTCTGGGCATCGTACTGCGCGTGGTGCCGGTGGATGACGACGGCAATCTGGATATGGCGGCTTATGGGGATATGCTGGGGCCGAAAACAAAGCTGGTGGGCATGACCCACGTATCCAACTCGCTGGGCACCATCGTGGACATCAAGAAGGTGATCACCATGGCCCATGACGCCGGTGCCAAAGTTTTGGTGGATGGCTGTCAGGCTGTGCCGCACAGTGCCGTGGATGTGCAGGACCTGGATGCAGATTTTTACGTGTTTGCGCCACACAAGCTTTATGGCCCGACGGGCATCGGCGTGCTGTATGGCAAAGAAGATATTCTGAATGACATGCCCCCATGGCAGGGCGGCGGCGACATGATCATGTCTGTGTCGTTTGAAAAAACCACCTATCAGAAAGCCCCGATGCGGTTTGAAGCCGGCACCCCACCTATTGTGGAAGCCATCGGCCTGGGGGCCGCCATTGATTACATGAGCGCGATCGGCATGGAGAACATCGCGGCCCATGAAGAAGGCTTGTTGCATTACGCCACGGACCGCCTGTCGAAGATCAAAGGCTTGCGTATCATTGGTCAGGCCCAGGAAAAAGCCGCCATCGTATCCTTCGTGCTGGATTGCGCGCATCCCCATGATATCGGCACCATTGTCGATCGTGGTGGCGTGGCCATTCGTACTGGCCATCATTGTGCTCAACCGGTCATGGATCGTTTCGGTGTGGCAGCGACCGCGCGGGCATCGTTCGGTCTCTACAACACCAAAGGTGAAGTGGACGTTCTGGCTGATTCAATTGAAGCGGTACGGGAGATGTTTTCCTGATGTTTGATGATCTGCGCGATTTATATCAGGAAGTTATCCTGGATCATGGCAAGAACCCGCGAAATTTCCGCCGCCCGGAGTCTTTCACAGCTGAGGCCATCGGCAACAACCCCATGTGCGGTGATGCGCTGGTGGTCTACATGAGCGTGGATGGTGACAACCTGATCACTGACGTTGCCTTTCAAGGGCAGGGATGCGCCATTTCGGTGGCGTCTGCTTCTATGATGACGGAACTGCTCACCGGCTGTCCGGTAGACCGCGCCAACGAAATCTATCAGGCCTTTCACAGTATCTGTACCGGCGAAGGCGACGTGGAAGAAATTTTGAGCAATTTTGATGAAGAGATTGCCGAGCGGCTACACATGTTATCGGGGGTTCGTGAATTCCCCATGCGGGTCAAATGCGCCACGCTGGCCTGGCACACCATGGATGCCGCCGTCAAAGGCGAGAATGAGATTAGTACGGAATAAACATGATGAATTTTCTAAGCAAGTTTCTATCAAAGAAGCCGGATGATGAAAACGGGACGGTAACTGAGATCGTATCGGAACCGGAATCGACACCTGAGCCTGTAGTTGCAGAACCTGTAGCGGCTGAACCGATTGCTGCGGCGGCGGCGGAGCGGCCCATGCATTATGTTGATCCGCATAGTGGTATGCCAAATCACATAGATCCGCCTTTGGGTGAGTTGGAAGAATTTGTATCCGTTATGGGTGAATCTCTGTTGCCTGATGCCGAAAAAGCCGATGAAGACGCTGTTATTGATGCCATGCGAACGGTGTATGACCCGGAAATTCCGGTGAACATCTACGATCTGGGCTTGATCTACACGGTGAACCATGAGGAAAACGGCGATATCAATGTTGAGATGTCTTTGACGGCCCCCGGATGTCCCGTCGCCGGTGAAATGCCGGGCATGGTTAGTTCGGCTGTCTCACAAATAGAGGGCGTCGGCGTGGTCACCACCAAGATCGTGTGGGACCCGGCATGGACCATGGACCGTATGTCAGAAGACGCTAAACTTGCACTGGGTATGTTTTAAGACCATTTATGCTATACTACATCGAACAGATGGAATGAAATCGAGATGACCATGCAGGACCGACCACAGTTAATATCACTGACAGACGCCGCGGCGGAACGCGCGCTGATGCTGATGGAACGTAGCGAGACCCCGGTTATGGGCTTGCGCGTGGGCGTGAACTCCAAGGGCTGCAACGGTATGTCCTATGAGGTCGAGTACGCCCGTGACGAATCCAAACTGGAAGAAGTGGTCGAAGACAAGGGTGTGAAGATTTTCATTGATCCCATGGCGGTCATGTATGTGCTGGGCAGCACCATGGATTACGTGGAAGACAAATTCCATTCCGGCTTTGTATTCGATAACCCGAACGAGACGGGGCGTTGTGGCTGCGGCGAAAGCTTCTCTGTGGGATAAACCCGCGGATAAGTCTGTTTATCCCCTATGCCCAAAATCACTGTTATTACCCCGGACGAAAAACACCACGAGATCGAAGCCCCCGTTGGGCGCGCTTTGCTGACCGTATTGCGTGACCTGAACGGTTTCGATCTGGAAGGCACCTGCGAAGGCTCGCTGGCATGTGCCACCTGTCACGTGATCGTGGATGCGGCGTGGTATCCCAAACTAAAGCCCGTCGCCACCGGCGAACACGACATGCTCGATTTCGCCGAAGGCCTGACAGCCACATCCCGACTATGCTGCCAGATTCCTGTAACGGATGAACTGGATGGTCTGGTGGTGAGAATTCCGGCGGAAGGCTGAGGCCTGGGGGGGGGATTTGGCCCATAAAACGAGAACTGCGACCCCGCAACTTCCATTTACCGCCATAAACCGGACATGGTTTAGGAGCGTTAGCCAGTTCCGCTGGTAGCTATTTGCAGACATTCACCACCCCAACATCAATGGTTAGATCGATAATTGAATTTGGTCGGGCTCAGACGATACCCATGTGATAATGCTCTGCCTACTCCTTCATGGCATCAATATCGATCTCAACCATCATCCCCGGATAGGCAAGCTCGGGCAGGGGAACACCGGTGGAAGTCGGACCCGGATCGGTGAAATAAGATGACCTGATGGGTAGATTGGCGTTCAAGGCGTCTTCACCACAGTCCCCATCGTAGAGCGTCAATACCTTCACAACATCGTCAAAATCAGCGCCGAATTCGCTCAGAATATTTCGTATATTCTCCATGCTCGATTTGGTTTGCTGGGTAAGCTGCCCGGGATCAATAGCGCAGCCCTTCTGATTAATGGATACCTGACCACCCAGAAAGATCATTTCACCGCACTTGAGACCATGTTTGTAGGGCAGGTGAACATGCCAGTCCCAGTGTCCTTCCGGCCATACATGCTCGCGCTTCAGATAGCTACCGTCTTCGCCCAGCATTGCGACGGTCTCGATTTTCACACCCATGCCTTCCCAGGCGTGACGCGGAATCGGAATGCCGGTCGCGGCCGGTCCGGGTTCTTTGAAATGAGCAGCACAGGCAAGGGCGGCCGGTTCGAAATCCTCAATACCACCCTGACCGCCATACCATCGATTTATCTTCACAACATCGTCAAATCCGGCGCCGAAAGCATTGAGCGCCCGTCCGTGCTGGGCCATCACCGTATTCGTTTGGGTGACAATGTCACCCGGGTCGATTATGACACCATTCACATCGCGTGGCGACTGGCCACTCATATAGATCATACGACCGCAACGCACACCCTGGGCAAACGGTTCAGGCAGCGGCGACAAGCCATCAAGGGGAGCGTACTGGCGGGTCATCCGGGCATTGTCACGCCCCCGCATGGCGATGGCTTCAATTTCAACGCACATGCCTTCGTAGGCAAGATACGGAAAGGGGATCGCGGTCACGGCTGGGTGCGCGCCCGCAGGCAGGCCCGCAGCAACCATTTCCAGGAACTCGTCCTCATCACCGGTGCCATCATTTACATAAAAACAACGCAAGCGTACCAAGTCGACCAGATCGGCCCCCAGTTCTTCGAGTACGCGACCCAGATAAGTCATCACTTCGGCGGTCTGCTGGCGAAGATCACCGAGATGGCGCACGACACCATGGGAAGTTAGGTCAACCTGACCACCTACATGAATTATTTCACCGCACCTGAGGCCATGCTTATGCGTGATCGTAATTGGCCAGTTCCAGTGCCCTTCGGGCCAAGCATGTTGCTTTTTCATCTATCCTCTGCTTCCCTAGTTACGATCCGGCGCATCCCCGAATTTCCATATATAACCTGAGTGTATCATAGATGGTCGCGTGAAAAGCAGACCTTTTCGATGCTCGTCAAACACTTCTGCTAATAGTCACGAGCAGAAGTTTAAGGTCGAACCCATCCTCGAAAGCTGCCTGTTCGCATCCTGTGGTGACAAACTGAGCACACAAAATACTGCAGAACAACGGGAAAACTTACGTCAAACTGGTTATCGGTGAAAATAAATGAGCAAGCAGAAGGGTGCTATCAGAGAATAATTTGGTTTTGATTTTTGTACCCTAGATAAATTGAGGGTATATTTGATCTATCCTAAGTTGGCAGTTCTTGCATGAAGGAAAGCAAGGTATGATTAGGCTCCGAGCCAAAACTAGAACGTTGCTGTCAATCATCGTTCTGTTCATCATCGTCTCTGCTTGTGTTCCGGCAAAACAATATGCTCCCCTGCAATTGACGTCACTTAAAATGGGGCAGACCAGCAAGATAGAGCTCTACGGCAACGCTGGTTGGCGAGATACGGGCATCCAAATCAGTAAGGGACAGGTCTATCGCGTCAACGCCAACGGAGCCTGGAGCATGTCACCATTCTGTGGATCGACTGACAGTGAAGGGCTGGCGATTGAGCATCTAACTTGCATGAAAGGTATCTTTGCACAGAGCTTTCCTTTACCGGAAGGTAGGATCGGTGCATTGGTTGGCAAGATTGGTCAAAACGGCAAGGTCTTCCTAATCGGCGGGACAGAAGGGTTTATTGCTGACAGGGAAGGTATCCTGTTTCTTAGAAATAATGATCCTGACGGGTTCCTCTTTGACAACGAGGGTCAGATCGATGTCGCTATCCAACGCTATGGCGGTGGCGAAGGTGGGGCAACTGCGACGGCTTCCGGGTTGAAAAAAACAGGCCAGCCGGCCAAGGCCGACATCGACTACATTTTTGCCAATCACCTTACCCTTGATTTCGATGATGGTGGGGCATCGATGTCAGGAGAGTGGACGGAAGATGAGAAACTTAAAGTTGCGCGCTATTTCGAAATGGCCACCCAGGATGCACCAGATATTACTACCCTTCTCGGTATGGGCAGTGAGACTCATGGCCCAATTCGAGTGATCAAGCGCGATGCGGTAAAGTGGTCCCTTGGGCTGGTCAAGCGAAGCAAGGATCACTTGACTCATTATCTTGTCCTGAACGAGCATTTTTTTGATGCCTACGACACACCCGGAGCCGTTGTTGTCGGGGACGCCATCATTTACAGTTATTGGTTCTTCATCCACGAACTGGTTCATTTGGCCGAGTTGCGTTCAACTCCCATTGCCGTGTTCTCGCCGTCACTCAATCTTGTCGGTCCGGTCGGGCCCGCACTTGTCGGGAAAATAGAAGAAGCTAAAAAATTACTGGAAGCGCGGGGAATAGACTATGACGAGTATGTTTTGTCGACCGAAGAGAGCAACCTGGATTTGGTTCACAGCATTGGACTTCCCTCCAAGTACGCAATCCGAGAGCCGCAGGAAACATTGGCCGAGGTCGTGACCGCGATGATTCTTGCACCGTCCTATCAACCGACGCAGGATGTACGCGATATCATCGACCACTTTTTCCACCGCTCAATGGATGGTGTCGGACAAGCGTACGCTAGCGAGCCATGCAGGGCCTTAGGTGATGCAGCATCCAAGGGTGATACAGGTAAAATGTCAGCACTGATTAACTCCGGTATTAACGTAAACTGCACCTATACGGGAAGTTATGTAAGTGATGAAGGCGGCAAGACCATTAGCTATAGTACGACGCCGCTGAATGAGGCTGCATATCTTGCTCGCGTTGTCCCCGTAAAGCTTTTGCTCAGCCACGGCGCGAATGTGAACTATGCGGACGCCGAAGGGTATAAACCGCTCGATGCGGTGAGTTACGCCCTTGACGATATGGTTCTTTATGAAGACACCACCCCTCAAGAGTGGGAAGAAGGTGAAGCGGTGTTTCAGCTTTTGGAGGATGCTGGTGCGACCTACAAATAGGGCTTGGATCTTTGACGCCCTCCTAGTCTATCAACAATTGATGTCCAAAATGTCTGCTCTGGGGCATTAGGAGAAGTATTGGCAGGCCATGATTCACGTCCGCTCTGCGGCACAATCCGGACATTGTCTGTGGTACTGAATGTCTACAGCAAATGCACACTTTCGTTGCCGGTCAGCGGCATTCTGCTCACATGAACTGTTTCAGGTACCGATAACATAGTGGCATGGCATGTTTGCGTTGCTGGTCTTTCATGCCACCCACGAAATGGGAGATCAGGGACTTCTTCCCATCGAGCATTTTTTTCGGTTCACGATGACAGGCAATGAGCAGCGGCAGGTCCACGTCTTTGCTCTGGATGATCAAATCAAATAACCGTCCGGCGGATTCAACATCGCCGGCAAGTTGGATCAGGTTCAGAATCTCCATTTCCAAGTCATCGAATTCTCGAAACAAGGATGCCAGCAATTGCTCATCGTCTTCGGTTGGGGGATGGAAGTCTTCAGACTCAGCAGCCAAATGTGCCCAATTTTTTCTGGCTTGTGCATTGGCTTTTTGCACCTCTGCTACCTCTTCCTCCCATTCTTCCTGGGTCATTTCCTCTTCTTCGAACATCAGGTCATCGCTGCCAATCATCCGCGACATAAAACCCCGAATGCCTTGCTTGGCCGGATCGATGACCGGTGGCAAGGGCTCGTCGCGTTCTGACAGGGATTCCTGCCAGGCAATTTGCCATCGTTCCCACAGCATGATGCTTTGTGAGGTGTCGGCAAAAACCCCCTTAAGATGCTGAGTCCACTGGTCCTTTGGCAATGTGCTCATGCGGCTGGTGATGACGTAGCAACTGTCGACAAAACCCGGAATGACATACGTGCGCAAGACATCCTCCAGCCGGGATGTGAATTGCTCAGACAACAGAAACGGCGGGGTCCCGGTCAGGGACTTATCACGCGACGTGTCACGTTGCAGGACGGCCAGATTGTCCAAAATGGTTGATACGACCACATCAGCAAAAAACTTGCTCTCTGGTGTCGCATGCTCGCCGCCTGGCCAAGCAGCCTGGCCAACATCATCCATACTGACATCGGCTGATTCTGGCGCCAGTTCTGGTTCAGACGCTGGTTCCAACTCCGGCACTGGTTCCGGTTCCGGTTCTTGTTCCGGCTCCGGCTCCAGCACTGGTTCTAACTCCGGCACTGGTTCCGGTTCAAGTTCTGGCTCAGGTGCCGGTGTGTCGTGTACGGCCAGCTTGACCGTATCGGCTTGGCGATCATCACGGGTTAGATTAGTGCCAGCCTCGGTTTCTGCTGCTGCGGCTTTGGCGGCCAGCGCTTTACGGGCGCGCTTCTTTCGATCATCGCGAAGCCGGTGAAGAATTTGAGTGATTCGGGTTTTTACGTCGGCGATAGCGGCGGCAGCTGATGGCTTGGTTTTCTGCGCATTCTCTAAAATATCGTTCACCAGATTGGTGAATACGTCGCGGCGTTCCTCATCGCCTTCATCTTCGCGACTGAACAGGGTTTCGAGAATGAGCTTTACAGCGCTCTTCAATTCGCCCCCTGACCGGGCGTTGCTGATTTTCTCCACAAGGCCGGTTTCGGGCGCATCGAAGACAGCATCCCAATCTACGATGCCTTCTTCCAGCATGGGTAATTTGATGCGCGCCAAGGCTATTCGTCTTTCCTAATCTTGTGCTGCCATGTGGCAGATGAATTCTTCCAACTTACCGCCAGCATCTTGGGCAATAGCATCCACATAGTCCAGTTTCAAAGACATGTTTTCGGTGCCACCTGTGAGATTTAACCGCGTCAGCAAATGACCACGCAACGCCGTTTCCTCTTTATCAGTGAGGGGCCGTTCTACAACCAGTTGCACGTGGAATTCCGTAATGGATTTCTGAATGATCTGATGCTGAATAACCGGGGCCAGGCCGCGTAAACCCTGCGTGCTAATGGACATCCACACGCGATTGCCGCCCGGCATCACCATCTGGTTCTGTGAACGGCCCAGAATACGTTTGAGTGTGGGAAGTCCACGGCCACAGGTGCACGGTTCACCCACCTCGGCGAAATCATCCAGCGTGTACCGTAGCAGTGGCGTGATGAAGTTATGCAGCGGCGTTACCACAATCCGGCCAATCTCACCCGGTTTACAGGCCTCATCATCATCGTTCAAGATCTCCACGTAGGCGCTCTCAGTCATGATGTGGTAGTGATCATGTTCTTGTTTTGGGCACTACAAAGCCAGAATACCCGCTTCCTGTGTACCGTAGACATCCTGAATGGGAAGGCCAAAGACATCCTGGGCAATTAGTCGGGTGTTGTTCGTCAACGGCTCGCCCGTGGTCTGAATGGCGCGCAGGTGGGGTAGTGGGGCACCGTCGCGTTTACTGAAATAGGCAAGCTGGCGCAGGTTTGATGGATGTGTGACGAGCAACTGTGACTGGTTTTCCACCAACCATTCGAGCTGGGATTGTGGCGGTACAGCCACATCGAAGTACTTGACCGGACCGCTTACCCATCCTGTCATCCAGCTATTGAAAACATCGGCATCGGCCTGTTCCAATTGGGCAGAATTCATGCGAACGATATTGGCCACGCTGTATTCGGGATCGTATCCGTGCCAAACACCATTGCGTACCATATTGGCGTGGTCATGCAGGCTCGATACGTTCGCCGCCTTTAAGGTAACAGGATCGCCCGTAATGCCGGGCGTCCGCACGGTATGGATGGCACCATGGGATTTAGGTGGTGCGGTGGATTCCAGTTCTGCACCATGAGCCAGGACATCTGCGCGGCTCAAAACGGGGATTCTAGCCCAGAGTTCTGCCGTTAATTTAGTGCCGGTGCCAATACCGGGCATGTCCGTGGCGAGGTGTGCTTGATAATAGGGCACGGTTTTCAGGCAGTGGGATAGTAAAGCCGTCAGTTGTGCGAACTGTCGCACGTGCAGGTCCTCAGCAGATAAATTCTGCGTGCGTTGGAACTGGTTCATGAGGATCAGGACAGGCGCCTCATTCGGCACGGGCACACGGGGCCAGCGCAGCAGATTGTCACGGGAATGGATGGTTAAGGGGGCTGGCATAATACAGCCAATATAGCCTATTCGGCGTTATCTTGTGCAGTATCTTGCGTAAAAAGTCGAAAAAGTTTTGGCACACGCGGGGTGACGAGGGCTGAGCCTGCCAATACCAGCGCCAGCGCTGCCCAAATATAGACAGAATGCCGTTCGCCAAACAAAACCATGCCCCACGCCACACCGGCCAGCGTGATAATGTAGGCGCTCTGGCTGGCAAACACAGGCCCGGATGTGCGGATCACATACAACAAACAGGTAAAAGCCCCGCCGCTGAGTATGCCCGCCCCGGTGGCGGACCACTGCAGTCGGCCCCAGGGCTCAAATACAGGAATGGGATCAGCAAACAGCAAGGCGATCGGTGTCAGAAACACGATGGCCCCCAATTGGCGACCACAGCTCAGCTGAAGCGATGAAATACCCTCTGGTCGCATGCCCCCGGCATAGGTGTTCTCAGCCGACATAAAGACACTGGCGAGCAGGGCCAGCAATACCCAGGGCACCATATCGGGTGATGGCAGTGCGGCATCGGGTAAGATCAGCAATGCCATGGCTGCAAGGCCCACGACGACACCCAGGAACCGGATAACGTTACCTTGTTCAACCCGGAAAAGGACGGATAGTACGTAGGTAAACAGTGGCATGCTGGCAAAGGCGATAGCCACAATACCGGCTGGTAAATAGATTGCGCACCAGAACAAAATCATGGCCGGAATAGAAACGCCGGTAATGCCACAGAACATGCTGAAAGAAATGACACTTGGGCGGGGCATGGACGGCCTGAACCAAAAAAGCCCAATGCCAAACAACAGACTGCCACTGACGCAGACCTGCCACAGACCGAGCGTAACAGGGTGGCCACCCGAAACAGCGGCGATCTTCGATAGGGAAATAGCCAGCCCCCATGCGACGCCCATGCACAGCAATAAGACGTAGGCCAAAACACCAACCTTTCGAGACGCGGGCTCGTTATCGGTGCTCATATGGGTCATGGATTATTGTTTTTCGTCGCCTGTAAGGCTGAGATGCCATAGCAAACTAACCAGCGTGCCCTTGATGCTTGGCAGCAGACTGAGTGTAAGAATCAGCACCAACGGTATCCACATCGATAGATGCAGCCATTCAGGCGGATGATAGTTCTGTTCCACGATGACAGCCGAAGGGACAACGATGTGGCCCACCACGGCGATGGTGAAATAGGCGGGGATATCATCGGCGCGAATGTGGCCCAGTTGTTCCGAGCATGATTGGCAGGAATCCACCGGTTTCAGGTAAGCGCGGTACAGGCGTCCGGCACCGCACCGGGGGCAACGCCGACGAAAACCACGGGTCAGTGTTCTCAGCAAGGGAGCTTTGGATTCTGTGATCATGTTCATACGGACTTCTTGAGCCTGTTTCGGGCCATGGTCAAACCAAATAGAAGACTAGATCAATTCTAGAACAAAGGTTGGCGAACGGCTCGCCAGAGCCTATATTCCGCGCATCGAAACTTAACCTGTACGAAGCACCCGTTATGAATTCGCTTGGCATTGATAAAGATCCTGCTGATACCCGCGTGGTCGTCGCCATGTCCGGTGGCGTGGATAGCTCCACCACGGCCGGTCTGCTGGCTGAACAGGGGTATGACGTGGTCGGTGTGACGTTGCAACTTTACGATCATGGCGTGGCCATCGAACGGGCCAATACCTGTTGCGCAGGGCGCGATATCCAGGACGCCCGGCGTGTGGCCGAAGATCTGGGCATGCCACACTATGTGCTGGATTACGAAAGCCGGTTCCGCGAACAGGTGATGGAAGAATTCGCTGACTCGTACTTGCACGGTGAAACGCCTGTGCCCTGTATTACCTGTAATCAAACCGTCAAATTTCGCGATTTACTGGCTACAGCCAAAGATCTGGGCGCAGAAGCACTCGCCACTGGTCACTATATTCGCCGTGACGTGGGGACGGGTGGCATGGCCGAAATGTACCGTGGCGTGGATGCGGGCAAGGACCAAAGCTATTTCCTGTTTGCCACCACCAATGAGCAGTTGGAGTTCCTGCGGTTTCCACTGGGTGGAATGGATAAGGCTGAAACCCGTGCCCATGCACAACGTCTTGGCTTGGGCATCGCAGACAAGGCGGAAAGTCAGGATATCTGTTTTGTGCCGGACGGCAACTATGCCCGTATCGTAGAGCGCCTGCGCCCCGGCGCATGTGATCCCGGTGATATAGTCCATATAGATGGGCGGGTGCTGGGCCAGCACGACGGCATCATCAATTTTACGGTCGGCCAACGCAAAGGCCTCGGTGTGGCCGTAGGCGAGCCGCTTTATGTGGTGAGAGTAGATGCAGAGTCTCGGCAGGTCACGGTGGGCAGTCACGATGACATTCTTGAACGTCAGGTATCGGTACGCGATGTAAATTGGTTGGGTGACGGTGACGGTGTTCCGGGTGATGGTATCCGCCTGAGCGTTAAGTTGCGGTCCACCCAGGCACCATCCATGGCCACTGTTTACCGTAAACCAGATGGTCATGCTGAGGTTCTGCTGGATGAAACAGAAGCCGGTATTTCACCGGGCCAGGCCTGTGTGTTCTACGATGGTGAACGCGTCATGGGCGGCGGCTGGATCATGCGGCGCTAAGGATTTCGCGGGGGCTATAGGCTGGTCTACGAAACCTCTGGCGTACCCTCGGGATTCCTGAATTCCCCACCCGTATCATCTGCATGTTCCAAAATTTCCTGGGCCTTGGCGGTTTCTTGCTGGCGGTTCCACATGGCGGCGTAAGCACCGTTCTTGGCAAGCAAGTCCTGATGAGTACCGCGTTCTCGGATGGTGCCTGATTCCAGCACAATGATTTCATCGGCATCGACCACGGTGGAAAGTCGGTGCGCGATCACCACGGTGGACCGATTGGCCGACAACTCTTTGAGTGATGCCTGAATTTCACGCTCTGTATGGCTATCCAGCGCCGAGGTGGCTTCATCAAAAATAAGAATATTCGGGTTCTTCAAGATGGTACGGGCAATGGCGACGCGTTGTTTCTCGCCGCCCGAAAGTTTCAGGCCCCGTTCCCCCACCAAAGACTGATATCCGTCCGGCAGCGCCATGATAAAGTCGTGGATGTGGGCGTGGCGCGCGGCTTGCTCTATTTCCGATGGCGACGCGCCCGGTCGCGCGTAAGCGATGTTATAAAAGACGGTGTCGTTAAATAGCACGGTGTCTTGTGGAACCATGCCCAGAGATTGACGAACACTTGTCTGAGTCACGTCGCGCACGTCCTGACCATCAATTAGAATAGCGCCATCATCCACATCATAGAACCGGTAAATAAGTCGAGATATGGTAGATTTTCCTGATCCGCTGGGCCCCACAATGGCGACGGTTTTACCGGCGGGAACGTCGAATGAGATACCTTTGAGAATTTCCCGGCGCGGATCGTAACTGAACCGAACATCACGGAACTCGATAGCACCACCGCTAATGGCAAGCGGCTTGGCACCATCCTGGTCGGCAATATCTGGATTTCGGTCCAGCAGGCTGAACATTTGCTCCATATCGACCAGTGACTGTTTGATCTCGCGGTAAACAAATCCCAAAAAATTCAGAGGCAGGTACAGTTGAATAAGATAAGCATTCACCAGTACGAAATCACCAATGGTCATCGAGCCATCAGCTACGCCACCGGCCGCCATCAACATGACCAGCGTCAATCCGATGGCAATGATAACGCCTTGGCCGATGTTGAGATATGAGAGCGACTCGCCGCTTCTGGTTGCCGCCTTCTCATAGACCTTCAGGGCTGTATTAAAGCGCTCGGATTCGTGTTCCTCATTAGAGAAGTATTTGACTGTTTCAAAATTAAGCAGCGAGTCGATGGCCTTGGAATGGGCATTTGAGTCAGACTCGTTCATGTCGCGACGGTGTTTGATGCGCATCTCTGTGACGACCAGTGTCCAGGCGATGTAGCCCACGATGGTGGCGAAAGTTGCGATGGCGAACCACGCGCTATACATCTGCCACAGAATGCCGCAAACCAGCCCAATCTCCAGCAACGTAGGCAGGATATTGAACAGCGTAAACCGCAGCATGAATTCAATGCCCTTGGTGCCACGTTCAATGGCCCGGCTGACCCGTCCGGTTTTGCGGGCTAAATGAAAAGACAACGATAGCTGGTGAAGGTGTCGGAAGGTTTTGAGGCCCGCCAGACGGACGGCCCGTTGTGCCACGCGGGTGAAAATAGCGTCGCGCAATTCACCAAACGCCTGGGCTAGAATGCGGGCTACGCCATAGGCCAGCAGTATCATGACTGGCACCACCACCACCGTTGCAATGCCGGCTTCGGGGCCGCTGCCAAGGGCGTCCACGGCTTGTTTGTAGAAAATAGGTACCACCACGTTGATCAGCTTGGATGCCACCAGAAAAACCAGCGCAATGACAACACGTGCGCGAAGATTAAAAGAATCCTTCGGCCACAGATACGGCAGCAGAACCCGGACGGTTGCCAGATTTTGTTTCAGAGAATGAGGGTTGCTATGTTCGCGATTGTGCATTCAGTGGAGCCTACGCAGAAAACAGGATTCAGAGATAGTCATGGAGCCAATCATTACAAGGCTGTTTAGTATTTACTTCAGGCAGTTAGCGCGTAACGCCACCAGGAATAACAGCGGGGCAGATTTACCCAACAGAGCCGGGTTGGCGGACAACCAGCGATCAAACATGGCGGTCAGTTCCGTTGAGTGTTTACCCTTGGTGCAGGCCACAATCCAGGCTGCATTGATATCGCCAGAATCAGTCAGAGCATTCAGCGTATCACTAACACCGGCCACATAGAGCGTGCGGGCAGGTTCAGGCGCGTTGAGATAGGTCTCGCCCGTGTAAAATGTCCAGATTTCCCCTGCTGTCGCGGAAAGCGATGTGCTTATACACACAACACTGACCATGATGCAGGCCAATAGGCGCCGCATTATCTCTAATTCTCCTTAGTCGGGCGAATCCCGACTCGTGCGAGTGTAGCAACGCATCTCCCATAGGCCTAGCGCGGTCTGGCGGAATAGCCATGAACAGCTCATATGGGCATCTTGACATGAGAACAAAAAGAGAACATACTTATAAATACAAGAACACAGGAAGGGTTTAGTCCCATGTATACCATCATGAACAAAGCAATGATCGAAGTTAGATTTCGCCCGATTCGCAAGAATCTGGACCTGGGCCCCATGAAAATATTCCATGCGGCGGGCCATCCCGGCGAAAGCGCACACCGCACCGCAGACCGTGTTTTGGCGAAGCGTTATCGCACGCGTGATTATTTAATTATGGATGCTGAGCCGATTTTGGGTGTGCACTAGGCTATTTTAGGCGCATCGGGCCAGAGGGCCTGTGGAGCAGAGGATCGACTTAATCCCAATCTTTGTAGACGCCTTCTGCATCTTCTTCACCAAAAAGGTCATGATCCTTATATTCATCGTCATCATCATCCAATGATGACCCGCGCTTCTTTGCCGCAGCTTTCTTCGCCTTTTTGGCAGCAGCTTTCTTTTTGTCTGGGCCAAATATCACCCGAGTAGCCACGTAGAGAAGAACACAAAGGCCGATGCCAGCGATCATCGTGATTTCATATCTGAAATCACTTAGAAATTGTAGAAAACTGTCCATTTTCGCTACCTGTACCGTGCCCTCGCCGAATCTCAGACGATTCTAGATACGTAAGGTTACAAAAACATTACTCCCATTCGATAGTACCGGGTGGCTTTGACGTAATGTCGTAGACAACACGGTTTATACCGGGAACTTCGTTAATGATTCGACTGGACGCACGGCCCAGAAAGTCGTGATCAAAAGGGTAATAATCAGCTGTCATGCCATCGGTCGAGGTAACAGCGCGAATGGCACAGACGAATTCATAAGTTCGCCCGTCACCCATTACACCGACGGTCTGAACCGGCAGGAGAACGGCGAAAGCCTGCCAAATGTCATCGTAGAGGCCGGATTTTCGGATCTCATCAAGATACACCGCATCGGCTTTGCGAAGGATCTCCAACTTATCGCGGGTGATTTCGCCCGGCATACGGATGGCCAAACCGGGCCCCGGGAATGGGTGCCTGCCAACAAACCGATCCGGCAAGCCCAATTCACGGCCCAGTTCACGGACTTCGTCTTTGAATAACTCGCGTAACGGCTCAACCAGTTGCATATTCATACGTTCAGGCAGGCCACCCACATTGTGGTGCGATTTGATGGTCACGCTGGGGCCACCGGTGAAAGATACGGACTCGATCACATCCGGGTACAACGTACCCTGGGCCAGGAAGTCGGCACCGCCGATGGCTTTCGCCTCGGCTTCAAATACATCGATGAAGGTAGCACCAATGATTTTTCGTTTCCTTTCCGGGTCGCTGACCCCATCAAGTTTGCCAAGAAACAAATCTTCGGCTTCGTTATGAACGAGCGGAATGTTGTAATGGTCGCGGAACAGACCAACCACTTCATCGGCTTCGCCCATGCGCATCATACCGGTATCCACAAATACGCAGGTAAGCTGCTCACCGATAGCTTCATGTAACAGGACGGCCACCACAGACGAATCCACGCCGCCGGAAAGCCCACAGATTACCTTGCCATCGCCAACTTGTTCACGGACACGGGCAATTGCTTCCTCGCGAAAAGCGGCCATGGTCCACGATCCACTGCACCCGGCAATCTTGTGGGTGAAATTGGCCAGTAGTTTGGCGCCAGATGGAGTGTGGACCACTTCCGGGTGGAACATCAGGCCGTAAAACTGCCGCTCGTCATCCGCGATGAGGGCAAACGGCGCGTTTTCTGATTTGGCGACAGTTCGGAACCCGGCAGGTGCTTCGATGATCCGGTCGCCGTGGCTCATCCAAACCTGTTCATTGTCACCTTGTTTCCATACGCCGTCGAATAAAGCACAATCTTCGATCACATCCACATAGGCCCGACCGAATTCCCGGTGATCAGAGCTTTCGATGGTTCCACCCAACTGCTCAGCCATCACCATCTGGCCGTAGCAGATGCCAAGAATGGGTAGGCCCAGATCAAAGATACCATCTGGCGCGCGTGGCGTACCCGAGTCGGTTAGTGACGCCGGGCCACCTGAAAGAATGATACCCTTTGGATTGAAGTCGCGGATCGAATCCAGCGTCACCTTGTTGAAGGGGTGAACTTCGCTGTAAACACCGGACTCGCGCACCCGCCGAGCGATAAGCTGGGTGACTTGGGAGCCGAAATCTACAATGAGAATGCGATCAGATGTGGTGTCGTCAGAAGCGGAAGAAGACATGATGTGTCCGGTAAATTAGCCGATGTTGAATTGGCGCGACATTACCCCACGACCATGCTTATCGCCAGTGGATTCCGCGTAAAATGGCGGTCTTGGCTCTCAATTCACATCCCGCATGATCAGGTCTGCTCCTTTTGCCCCAACCATCATTGCTGGCGCGTTTGTGTTGCCCGATGTGACTTGCGGGAAGATGGATGCATCAACAACCCGCAGACCCTGAATACCGTGTACTTTCAGGGTTTCATCAACCACAGCTGTTTTTGGATCAGGTCCCATCATGCAGGTACAACTGGCGTGAAAAACGGTACCGGATCGCTTGCGGAAATCATCAATAATATCCTGATCGCTCATTTCTGATAAAACAGGCGCCATCTCCTCGGTGATCAAACCTTGCATGGATGGTGTGGCGACGATCTTTTGCACGGCGCGCGCAGCGTCAATGATGGCGGCGATGTCACTGTCGGTGGATAGGTAGTTAGGGTGGATTGCCGGATGGTCGAACGGGTTGGATGACCGGATGCTAAGGTGCCCCCGGCTGGTGGGTCGGCACGGTTGGTTGCCGATCATAATCGCAGAGTAGGGATCCGGGGTCATCATCGGGCGTTCGCCCGC
>JABJGO010000062.1 GCA_018662225.1 Rhodospirillales bacterium
CACGTATTTTTCACGCCGGAACGACACCGCGCCATCACCGCCGTCGCCGCCTTTTATATATACTTTGGCTTCATCGAGGAATTTCATGGGGGTTGCGCTCAGGTTTAGGGGCCATAGAAAAAGGGGAATGGATAACCATTCCCCTTCTCGTATCAGGCAATGGCTGGTACGACGTTAGCTTGACGGGACAACAGAGACGAACATGCGTCCTGCAGCCTTCTTGTCGAACTTCACGTTACCGCCCACTTTGGAGAACAGCGTGTGGTCTTTACCCATGCCAACATTCTCACCAGGGTGCACTTTGGTGCCGCGCTGACGAACAATAATGTTACCGGGAACCACGAGTTCACCGCCGAATTTTTTAACGCCCAGGCGACGACCAGCTGAGTCGCGACCGTTACGGGAACTACCACCTGCTTTTTTATGAGCCATGGAACTTAATCCTCAGTCTTCTTGGTTGTCTTTTTAGCCGCAGCCTTCTTGGGAGCAGCTTTCTTCTTAGCCGGAGCCTCGTCTGCCGCTGCCTTTTTTGGAGCCGCTTTCTTGGCCGGAGTTTTAGCCGGAGCTTTATCTGCCGCAGCTTTCTTAGCCGCTGGCTTTTTAACCGCAGCTTCTTTCTTCGGCGCAGCTTCTTTAGCCGGTGCAGCTTTCTTCGCCGCTACTTTAGGCTTGGCACCAGTGGTGCTGACTTCAACAACGCGCAGAACTGTCTGATCCTGACGGTGACCGTTCTTGCGGCGATAGTTCTGACGGCGCTTTTTCTTGAATATGATGATCTTGTCAGCGCGACCCTGCTCAACCACTTCGGCGAACACAGCTGCTTTATCAACGCGCGGCGTACCCACGGTAGGAGCCTCGCCTTCTTTGCCAATCATCAGGACTTCATCAAGCGAAATAACATCGCCTTCTTCGCCCAGAAGTTTCTCAACAATAACAATGTCGCCCTTGGCAACCCGGTACTGTTTTCCGCCGGTTTTTACAACTGCGAACATCTTCGCCTCAACATCTTAGAATTTATACAACAATAAGGGCACCGCGCTCAAAGCGATGGCCCCCGTGAATGGAGGCGCACTATAGCCACTGGCGATTGCTTGTCAACGCAATAAACCCGCCTGTTTTCTCCCCTGTTTTGATCCTTTATCAGACAGTTTTCAACCATGACCATTTTTTCCAATTTTTACCTGTATCTCGGGCTCCTAGCCCCTATATTCAGGCATATATAGCGACCCAGCCCCTTTCCACTTGTATGAGCCGCCGCCCCATGCCTGAATATCCCCTACAGGAAACGCTTCACACCGCGTTAGATCACCATCATGCAGGCCGCCTGCAGGAGGCAGAGAAACTGTATCAGTCGATTCTGGATCAGGACCCGAAACACGCCGAAGCCCTGCATTACAAAGGGGTGATTGCCTTACAGGCGGATAATCACCAACTGGCCTATCAGCTTATATCCAGGTCATTGGCTAGCCAGCCAGATGATTTGGGCGCACTGGTCAATCTGGCTACCACACAGGCACGCCTGAACAACCCGAACGGTGCGCTGGAATCCTATACCAGGGCCCTCGCCTTAAATCCCCATCTGCCTGAAATTCACTACAATCAGGGCATACTCTATCAGGAACTCGCGCGGCTTGACGAAGCGGCCAACAGTTATCGTCAAGCCATCAAGCTCCGCGCCGGGTATGCAGAAGCGCACTTCAATCTGGGGGTAGTTCTGGAAGACCTGGACCAGCAAGAAGACGCCAGAGCATGCTTCGAGATTACCCTGACACTGGACCCAGGCCACGGACCGGCCCAAGCAAAATTAACCGGGCATAACTGATCATGAACAAGTCTTTTCTCACCAACCTGATCGCCGCCGCTGTTACCATGGGCGGGTACCTCGCGCCGGTGCATGGTGATTTGATCTTTATGGTCGGTGTGTTTGCGCTTTCGGGTGGTATCACCAACTGGATCGCCATCCACATGTTGTTTGAGAAAGTACCGTTGCTTTATGGCTCAGGCGTCATTCCCAACCGGTTCGAAGACTTCAAGGCGGGCATCAAGACCCTGATCGTGAACGAGTTCTTCACCCGCGAACATATCGAACGCTTTTTTCAGCAAGCGGGCGGCACAACATCGGCCAGCATTATCGAAAAAGTGGACTACGACCGGGTGTTTGCCCACCTGGTCGAAGCCATCGAGCAATCGTCACTGGGCGGTATGCTGTCCATGGTGGGCGGCACAAAGGCGCTGGAGCCGCTACGCGAACCGGTATCGCTAAAGCTTAAAGACATCATCACCGAGCTGGTGGACGAGAACATGAACGGTGGTAGTAGCGAAGGAGGCAGTGACTTCACGGACTCATTGATCGAGAAAGTGGAACACATCATCGACAACCGCCTTGATGAGCTAACACCAGAAAACGTCAAACAGATCGTCCAGGACATGATCCGCAAACACCTGGGCTGGCTAGTGGTATGGGGCGGCGTGTTCGGCGGCTCGATCGGACTGGTCGTGGGACTTCTGGAAGCCCAGTCCTGATTTTGGCGTAAGCCTTGGCATTCATATCGGATGCGTATATGAACAATCCAACGCGGAGAGATGCCAGAGTGGTCGAATGGGGCGGTCTCGAAAACCGTTGTACTGGTGACAGTACCCAGGGTTCGAATCCCTGTCTCTCCGCCATCAAGCCAAATCTAAAGCACCAACCCCGAAGGCCGCAGTGTGGTTTTCAGTTCTGGCACCTTGTTGCCCAGGTTGACCAACCGGGAGACGCTGCGCAGCCATTCGTAATACAGTGCTTTGACGGAGCTGATCGCCACGCCGGCATCACGCATACGGCCGAGGCCTACTTCTTCGTCGGCATCCATGCTGGCCACTGCATCGCGCAAGGTGACCACGTTGTAACCGGCGGCCAAAAGATTAATGGCCGATTGCGCCACGCACACATCCGTTTCCATACCAACGCAGACAGCCGTCTTGCGCCCGGTTGCGTCCACCGCCGCCATGATCTCGGGATTGCTGGTTAAATCGAAGAAGTCTTTGTCGTGAACTTGGGTTCCCTTGGGCAGGGCCGCCTGAATGGTCTGGTTCAAGGCGCCGTTGTGATCTATGTCTTCGCCCATGGCGACCACCGGTACGTCAAGATGCTCGGCGACCTGTATCAACCAGACCACGTTGCTGATCAGGTTCTGGGTTTTCGCCTGATCGTACTTGTTCAGAAAATGGTCCTGAATATCGATCACCACGAGAACGCAATCATCCACGTTGACCAGTGATTTCTGACTATGGGAAGGCTCGCTCATCTCATGGACTCCTGCTTGTTACTGGTTACCGTTTTATTCACCAAATTCTGCGATTACGCGTTCAATATCTAATGATCTGTTGCTGTAAACTGAAGACAGATTATGATTAGAAAAGGTTACCTGACCATCCCAAATCCACGATTTGTAGCATAGTCCTCAAACGCGTTCATAACCCAATAATCAGCTGCTGTGGCCGACACGACACCGCTTAGCAACATGGCCTCACGACAGGATTCAGTGGCCGGACCTTGAAATGTCTCGAGCAAGGCTACTCTGATCTTTTCCACATCATTCTCGGGCATACTGGCACGAACCACGAATGGCGGCGCCGGGGCCCGGTAGGTGGTGCCCAATACCCGAAACCCACTAGCATGGTCGGGCCGGTATCGTTTAATCAGGGACAGCGAGACACTATCGATCGCCGCCACATCCGCTTGACCAGATTTGATCATATGCAAACTGGCTTCATGGCTGCCGCTTACTTTTAACTCTGAAAAGAAATCACCACCGGAATGTGTACCCGCAATCAACTGTCGCAAAGAGCTCATACCGGAATGGGATTCAGGTCCGTTAATGGCACCAATGGTCCCCTTCATCTGTGAAATGTCATCAAAAGGGCTGTCTTCAGGCACAATGACCAGCGAACAATAATATTCCGCCACACAAGAAGATGAATTGTAGATCGGCGTGGCAATAGGCAGCAGTTTGTCCTTGTAAGGCTTCACCACGTCATAGCCACAGCACTGGCTGATCAGCAAATTCTCGTCGTTCCACAAATTCAGAACGGACATATCATGGGTCAGGTTATCCGGCACATCGGTAATACCATGAGAACGCAGGTTGTTCGCCAGCGCCGTCCAGAACGTATCTCGCGCCGCACGCGTTTCCGGCATGCTGTACATGGGTAGACTGGCAGCCCTCATTATTACATCCCCCTCCAGATAACATCATGTGATTGAATTTTCTTGTTGGTCAACCAAACATCTCGCGTTTGCGCTCTTTGCTCATTAAATCCACGTCTTCATTTGTGATCTAGATATCGATTAATCCATATCCAGATCACAGATTTGATTCCAGGTTGCGTCAGGTAAAATAATTTGCCCGGCGGATGCGGCCCGTTGTTCACGTTCCCGTTCGCCGGGTATTTGCACTCTATCGAAACCTGGCGCTGGTGGACAGGCGCGTAGCTCAGCCAAAATTTCCTCGGCCACGGTCTGCATGCGTGATGGCTCTCTGTAGCGGGTGGCATCCAGCGTGATCATCAACCAGTTCATTTCCGTTGCGACCGGCCCCAGCATGGCCTCGCCGATCAGTTCAGCAATAAGCGCAAGCGCATATCCTTTGGCCCCACCCGCTGGCAGTATGGCACCACCAGCGAAGTAATCTTCGGGGTCTTGGGACATGTTGCCGCCTGAATCAATCATAACGTCTTTTGGCAATTTGGCCCCGGCACTACGCGCCGCATAGACCCAGCCACCGGCGATTTTGGATGTGGCAAAGTCGAGCACAATCGGCCCCTGATCCCCGCCCGGAATGCCAATGCAATAGGGATTTGTGGGTAGCACGGCGCGGGCACCGCCATAGGGTGCAACCTGACGCCAATTCTGTCGATTACCGCCACCGATGATAATACACAGGCACCCTTCTTTTGCTGCACTTTCAGCAAATGCCCCTAACCTTCCCGTGTGACCAACATTGCGGACAGCCAGAACCGACATGCCGTTTTCTCGGGCCAACCGACACCCATGATCGGCGGCAAGCTGCATGGCCGGAATGCCGATGCCACCGTTACCATTGACCTCGTAGATACCACCTTCCAGCTCATTAAACTGTGGTGCCACATCCGCCCGCATATAACCTGTTGAAAACTGCTCCACATACTGAATGGTGCGCATGATCCCATGGGATTCCACGCCACAAAGGTTGGTGTCAGCAAGGTGCGTTGCCACCTGCCGAGCAATGGTGTGGTCACATCCAGCATGGCGAAAAATTCGCATGATCCTGGCGACGGCATCATCCACGGAAACGGTGACGTACTCGCCTGAGTACTGCAATTTGGATGGGGTTTTGCTCATTCTGAAACCAGGTCCTTTTGGTTCATGTTTGTTGCCAGCCGCAAGATGGGGTCAATGTGCAACGCTTAGTATTATGGGAAAAGATCGCAAATTCATAACTGAAAAAATTCGTAGGGTTAGATGAATAAATATGTGATGGTCACAAATCTTATTTCCCTCGGAGCATCCCAAACATGAACTATAATAAACCTTTTACACCGGATGAATATGCCCGCCGCCTGAGCCAAACCAAATCGCGTATGGTTGCCGCCGGGTTTGATCTGCTGGTTTGTCAGGACCCCGCCAACATGGGTTGGCTTACAGGCTTTGATGGTTGGTCCTTTTACGTTCCGCAATGTGTATTGGTTCATGTAAACGAAGATGCACCGATCTGGTTTGGCCGGGCGCAGGACGCCAAGGCGGCGCACCTGACCACCGACATTCCGGCGGGCAATATTGTGGGTTTTTCCGAACGCCTTATTCATCATGCGGAAGAACATCCGTTCGATGAGTTGGCCGAACTGGTCCGTAGCCGGGGCTGGGGTAGCGCACGGATCGGGGTGGAACTGGACGCGCACTATTACACGGCGCGTGGCCATCAGCACCTGACCGCCGGGCTACCGCAAGCCAGCCTGTCCGATTCCAAAGAACTGGTGAACTGGGCCCGGTTGATTAAATCTGAGGCCGAACTGGTTTATATGCGCGAAGCTGGCGTGATCTGCACCGCCACCATGCAACGTGCGCTGGAAAAAATCGCCCCCGGTGTGCCCGAATATGAGGTTATCGCCGAGGTCTATCACGCACAGATTATGGGTGTTGATGGCAAATTCGGTGATTACACCAGCCTCTGTCCGCTGATCCAGGTAGGTGAAGGCACCAGCACCCCGCACCTGACCTGGACGGACGAGGTGTTACCCGATAATACCCTGATCATGATGGAAATCGGGGCCGCTCGCCGCCACTACCATGCGCCACTCACGCGCACGATTCACCTGGGCAAGCCACCAGCACCCGTAGTTGATCTGGCCAAGGTTATCGTGGAGGGCGTGGATGTGGCGCTTGAGATGGCCCGCCCCGGCGTATCCGCCGAAGACGTGGAAGCCGCTTGGCAGAAAGTGCTCAACAAAAACGGCTATAGCAAAGAAAGCCGTGTAGGCTATTCCATCGGTCTCAACTACCCGCCCGATTGGGGTGAGCGCACCGTCAGCCTGCGCCCCGGCGAAAAGACAGAATTACAGGCCGGTATGTGCTTCCACTTTCAATCCGGTGTGTGGCTGGATGATTATGGTGCTGCGGTGTCCGAGCCCTTTATCGTTACGGAAAATGGTGGCGAGCGCCTGTGCGATGCGCCGCGCGAACTGATTGTTATTGATTAAAGAAAAATAACCACGAACATCTCCTTAAAATTGTTTTTCTTTACAAAGACCATCGCTGGATTACCTTGTTATTAATAGATTCATGATCATCCTGGAACACCATCAGTCTTGATAAACACCGTAAATCAACCGGGGCCGATTACGGCCAACTTTGCCTGTTTTGTGGCCATGATGATGTGGGCTACAGGGTTTCCCGCCGCCGAAGTCCTGATGGAAAGTTGGGGGGCTTTATCCGTTCTGTCCGTGCGCATCATGATCGCTGTTGTCATGCTTGTTGGCCTGTGGGCTGCCACCGAAGGCCTATCCACCATGCGCGCTGCGGCATGGGGGCCCGGGCTGCTGATCGGCGGCACAGGCTTTGGGATCGGTGCCATATTATTGCTGGTAGGGCAAAAGATGTCTGATCCGGTAACGCCCGCCATTGCCGCCGCCATGATGCCCATCGCCGGACTGGCGCTTGAGGTGCTGCTGGATAAACGTCGGCTGCGCCTCAATTTGCTGATCGGTGTCGCCCTTGCCTTGACCGGTGGGTTGATGGCCACAGGCGTGCGGCTGTCTGACGGCACCTACGGCGTCGGTGCCTTGCTTTGTTTGATCGCTGTAATCCTTTTTGCCTGGGCGACGCGGGCAACCACTCGAAATCTCAGTTCGCTATCGGCTTTGGGCCAGACCACGATCACAATGGTTGGCGGGTTTAGCATTATCCTGATCGTATGCGCGATTGCCATGGTACTGGGCTTGGGTGAAACCCATGTGGGCAAAATGGATTCCCGACACATCATGCTGATGCTTGTCTTTGCCCTGCCGGCCGTCGCTATATCCCAACTATTGTGGATTTGGGCCGCCGGTGGCTTGGGCATTATGTTGGCATCGCTTCACATGAATGCTTTGCCCTTCTATGTGATGCTCATCATGGTCCTGTTTCTGGATGGCCTGTGGGGTTGGGATCAAGCCTTCGGTGCGGCCCTTGTTGGGGCCGGGGTATTGGTGGCGCAACGTCGCACCAGGCACCAGGTCCCCGAAGCTTAACCAAACGTCCGATCAATCCAGTCACGGGTACGGAAATAACGCCCGACCCAGGGCACGAACCACGGGTCACCGTGATAAAGCGGATGGGTCGGCATTGTCGGGGTGTCAAAGGCGCATTGATAGTTGGCAACGCCAGCGATCTTACGCGCGGTCTGGGTCCCCAGATACGTCATCATGGCGACCCCGGAGCCGTTACAGCCCAGGGCATAATGCATGCCTTTGTACTGACCCATATGGGGCACCTCATCAATAGAGAACGCCACATTGCCGGTCCACGAATTGGTGATCTTTGTTCCTTTTAACTGGGGGTACCGATCGAGCATGAACTTGTACAGGATGGGGGCTGATTCGGCAGGGTCCGTTTGGCCAAACCGAGCCCGGCCACCAAATAACAGACGCTTGCCATCCGGTGACATACGGTAATAACAAAGCACCCGGCGACTATCAGAAATAGCCCTGTTTTTAGGGCTTAATGATTTGGCCAAATCATCGGGCAGTTCTTCGGTCGCAATCATGTAGCTGCCCACCGGCACCACGCGACGTTTCAGGTCGGGTGTCACATTACCTGTATAGCCATTAGTGGCCACCACCACGTCACCCGCCATGGTGGCACCACGGTCGGTACCCACCTGCCACCCGGCCGGAGACTGGTTCAAATCCGTGACAGGGGCCTTGGCACAAATCGTTATGAGATCTGATGCCTGACACAGATCGAGCAATCCCTTGAAATAGAGCGCCGGGTGCAGGTGAGCTCCACGATTCACCACCATGCCACCGCGGTAGTAATCACTGCCAATTTCTTCGCGTTGTTGTTCGGGGTGAACCAGATAGGCATCGCCTTCCGTGACCGCATTGAGGTCATCCACTTTGCTCTTCATGTCGTTAAAATGACGTCGACACCAGGCACCAGAGAACGCGCCCGCCTTGTGCCAACCGCAATCAATATTGTTATCGCGAATCAAGCCTTCAATCAGATCGAAGGCATCGGCCGCATCGACACGCAAATCGGCAATATGCGCCGCTTCTGCAGGCGATGTGCTGGTGTACCGTTTGCCCACGCTTCGACCACCCGACACGACACCGCCACTTCGCGTCGATGCCCCAAAACCCGGTTGTTCGGCATCGAAAACCACCGAAGACTTGCCTTGTTTGCTAAGTTCGAGCGCCGTCGCCAGCCCTGCGTATCCGGCACCAATGATCGCCACGTCGGCGCTCTGGGGAATATCAACCAGATCAAGCACTTTTGGCTCGTAGGCGTTCCACCACCACGGTTTCAGTTCAAAGTCTTTGTGCGAAATATCTGAGAGTTTCATAAGAATCCAATCACCACGGAATTGTGGCCCCGTCGTAGTTAAGGTATGCGCCGTTTTGCTCGGACGTCAGCGCGTCGATACTTTGCTTGAGCGCCATGGCGCTTTGTTCGGGCGTCAGGTCGGCTTTCGCCCCACCCATACCGGTTTGCACCCAGCCCGGATGGAAGGCTGTAAAGATGATGCCCCGGTCTTTCAGATCATATGACAGATTAAGCGTCACCATGGTCAGGGCGGTCTTGCTGGTTCGGTAGATATAGTCACCACCACGGACATAATTGGTCACGGACCCCATGCCGCTCGAAATATTGACGATGCGAGCATCATGGCCGGATTCCACATTATCCAGCAAGGCTTCGGTGAGCCGGTATGGGCCGAAGGTGTTGGTTTCCAGTGCGCCTGCCCAAGCCGCATAATCCATATCGCCAAAGGACTGGTGCTCGCCGCCAAAGACGCCTGCATTGTTGATCAGTACATCAATGGGTTCTTTTTCCAGGGTATCTTTCAGATCGTGAATAGACTGATGATCGCTCACATCCAGTGAATGGATCAAACCGTCATAGCCTTTGAGCACGTCCCGTAAATCATGGGCATCGACCGGGTTCCGGCAACAGGCATGTATACGCCAGCCAGCCACCACATACTGTCGAACCAACTCAAGACCAACGCCCCGGTTGGCCCCCGTAATCAAGACACTGGGAGTGCGATCTACCATGGCATGGCCTCCCCATTATAGCGCCAGAAGGTGCCGGTCTTGCTCATATCCAATCCGTCGATAACGGCCCGCATACCGGTGATGCTTTCCAGCGGTGTGATCATGGCATTCGGGCCGGTCATATCTGTCTGCACATTTCCCGGCGTCATACACATGACCGTAATGCCCCGGCCTTTCAGGTCAACGGAAAGCCCCTTGGTCAGAACGTTCAATGCCGCCTTGGTGCTATCATAGGGGTAATCCCCCTGTCCCCGGTCCCAGCCGAAGCTGCCATTACCGGACGAAATATTGACGATGAGCTTTCTTTCACTGGCCGCCACATGGTCAACGAAAGCCTCGCACATGGCCAGCGTACCAAACACATGAACCTGAAACTGCTCCATCCATTGGGCATTGGTGAAGCGACCAAATTGCTCTTCTTCGCCAAACGACATGCCTGCGTTGTTGATCAACAAATCAATAGGTTGGTGTTTAAGGGCGTGAGCCGCAGCCTTGATCTGATCATGGTCCGTTACATTAAGCTCAAAAACAGCCCCACCAAGGGCGCGAAGTTCGTCGGCATTGTCAGGATCACGCGCACCACCATACACAGTCCAGCCATCAGCCGTGTATTGACGGGCAAGCTCAAACCCAATTCCCCGATTTGCACCTGTGATAAAGACACTCGGCATTCCACATCCCCACCGTGACTATATTATAAGCAAAATCATTTCTCCTGAACCGTAATCTAGATTACAGTTCCGTCAACAGCAAAGAGAGGACATGCCATGACCATGACACCAGAACAAATCGTCAATCTGGACCGCTATCCCATTAGCGATCTTGGCAGCGATGCTTGCCAGACGCTGATCAAACAGATGAACAATGATCTGGATACCAGGCAGTATTGTGTCATGCCGAACTTCTTTACCGAGGCTGCCGTCGAGATTTCCGTCCAGGAAGCATTGGCAAAAAAACCGGACGGCTTTGCAAATTCGTCTGATCGTAACTGTTACCTGCATAAACAGGGCGAGCCGGATTTACCGGATGATCATCCCCGGAACACATTTTTTCATGCCTCATACACCATGATGGGGGCGCACCTGTTCAATGACGCTTCATGCATTGTGCAGATGTATTACTGGCAGCCCATGATCGATTTCATTGCCGGCGTGGTTGGCGAGCCTGCGCTTTACCCAAACGAAGACCCGCTTCAGCCCACCAACATTCTGGCCTACAGCCATGGTGACAATTCAGCCTGGCATTTTGATTCGGAAAATTCCTTCACCATGACGCTCATGCTGCAAGCGGCGGATGAGGGCGGAAACTTTGAAATCTCCCCTAACACCCGAACCGACGACGAACAGCATTACGATAAGGTGGCAAAGATAGTTCATGGCGACCGGTCCACCGTTCAGACCGTACCGCGCGAAGCGGGGGCACTGGTCATATTCCGGGGCTGTAATTCACTGCACCGGGTAACCACGGTGGAAGGTGATAAAAACCGGCTCATGAGCGTTTTCGTTTACGAGCGGGAACCGGGCGTTACCGGTGACCCAAGGGTCAACGAAACGGTCTATGGCCGAGCGACGGTCTAAGCCTTGTAGCGGGTTTCACCACGGACAATAGTCTGTGTGACCTGAATGTCTTTCAGGCCTGTGGGATTTTCCAATGGGTTTTCCGACAGAATGGCGAAGTCCGCCCGTTTGCCGGGCTCGATAGAGCCGCGTTCCTCATCTTCAAACACTTGCCACGCCGCATCGATTGTATGGGCGCGCAGGGCCTCTGCGGGTGTAATGCGCTGTTCTTCGCCCAATGACCGTCCCGTCGTCGACACCCGACTTACAGCACACCACATTAGGTGTAGTGGTCGCGTTGGTGTCACCGTGGCATCATTGTGAATAGTGAACCGCATACCCCGGTCAGCGGCGGCGCGTAACGGACACATGCGTTTTACCCGTTCAGGCCCGAACGTGATATCGATATGCATATCACCCCAGTAATGCAGATGCGCGGGGAAGAAGCTGCACACCAAACCCAGTTCCATCATGCGGTCCAGTTGATCATCACGGTAATTCTGACAATGGATAAAAGTATGGCGATGATCATCGCGCGGACTAGCCTTCAACACGTTCTCAAAAGCGTCCAACATCACATCGGCGGCGGCGTCACCATTGGCGTGTACATGAACCTGATGCCCGGCATCGTGCAACGCACCCACGTGTTTGGTCATACCCTCCACCGTTACCGCCAGATTGCCCCGGTGCTCAGGATCACCATTAAACGGTTTGTAGTAGGGCTCTGTGATACAGGCAGTTTGAAGATTGAACGAGCCGTCTGAAAACAATTTGCGTGGGCCGAGTTTGATCCGGGTATTGCCCGGGAAGGACACATCACGTTCGCCTGCGCTCAATGCCGGTTCCATATGAGCGGCGGGCAACACAATCACATCTATCCCTATGTCGTCTCTGCTGGCTGCCACATCTGAAAAAAGTTTAAGCATGGTTTCCGGCGCCCAGGCATTCTGGGCCAAGCTCACACCGTGGCTCAGGTATTCTTCCGCCGCAACCTTACAGGCCGCGTGGAATTTGTCAGATGTAATCTGGAACTCCCCATCGCCCAGTTCACCCATAGCGGTCATGCCGTCCAATAACCCATCCAGATCGCCGTTTTCGTCACGCCCGAACCGACCGCCGCGTGGGTCTTCACTGTCACGATTAATGCCACGTGCTTGCAACCCCAATGAATTGGTGGCCCCGGCGTGACCGGTAAAGTGCCCCACCCAGATGGGATGATCCGTGGACACACCGTCCAGTTCCGCACACGTGGGAAACCGCTGTTCAGCAACCGCAATTTGATCAAACATGCCGCCCAGTATCCATTCACCCTTGGGTGTTTCGGCGGCTCTGGCGGACAGGCGTTTTAGCAACTCGGCAATGGTGTTGCATGAGCCGAGCGGTGTACCAGACAGATCCACCCGGCACAGCGCCAGAATACCTGAATCGGGGTAATGGCCATGAGGGTCGATAAACGCCGGGATCATGGTTTGGCCTCGCAGGTCACGAATCTCGTCTGCCTGCGCCTCCAACTCACCCTTATCACCAACAGCGACGATGGTGCCGTCTTCAGTTAGCACCGCGCCGGCCACGAAATCCTCGGAATCAACCGTCAGGATTATACCATTGTGATAGAGCGTTTTCTTAGCCATGGCTTACCTCATATCTACATTACCGGAACCGGTTTTCGGCGCACGCCACTCAGCGCATTACCGACAAGCGCTAGGAGCAGAATACCACCGCCCAGCAAAGTATAAACGCCGACGGTCTCGCCCAGTAGCGCCCATACCCATATGGGGCCGAGAACCACTTCCAACAGGGCAAGCAGCGCAAGTTCCGCCGCTGGCACATGTTTGGACCCGATCGTGTAAACCGTTAACCCCGCGCCTACCTGAAAGATACCCATGGCGATAGCGATCAAAATATCGTGGTTTGGAATCGCAAAGGTATAACCATAGATCAGGCATATAACACCGGCGGTGATGGTGGCAAATATACCAGCCAGGAAAACAGCGGGTAGCATGTCTTCCAGTTTTTGCCAACGGATAGCGATGGTAAATGTGGCAAACCCGACAGCAGACAACAGGGCCGCAATATTGCCTGCCATATGCCCGGCAGAGAAGCCTTGATAGACCATGATAACAATACCGCTCATGGCAACAGCCATAGATACCCATGTGGCGGTTCGCACAAACTCACCCAGAATCAAACGCCCAAGCAAGGCGGTGATAAACGGGGCCGACGCAAACAGAAACATGGCATTGGCCACCGTGGTGGTCTGGATCGCATAGATACCGCCCGCGAAGGCAAACACCAACCCGACCCCGCCCACGGCCCCGGCGATCCCAACCTTCCTGATGACTGGAAACGGCTTGCCGCCTGAACGAATGGAAATAATGATAAAAAGGAACACGGCCAGCGCCATCGAGCGGTAGAATAAAATCTGCCACACGTTCGCCACTTCCATCAGGCGCACGCCAAGGCCGATCGTTGACCACAGCACACCAGCCATGATCACCAGAATAACGCCGCGCCGGTAACCGGCAGCCCCGGCAGCCACTGATACATTAACGTCCGTCATGCGAAATAGCCCACTTGAAAAATCTCTACTCTACAGACATTCGCAGTCAATCGATCTCGCGCCAAGTGAAAAAAGTTGGATCGATAACCATGGCGAATTTCTTAGTGATCTAGAACGCTACAGGTGAACCTGTTATGGGATCATCCGGTTGCCACTGCGGGTATTTATCCATAACCGCGTTAAACGATTCTGAGTCCAAAAATGCTGACAACCAACCATGCAGGGGAACATATGGCGTTTGATCAAACCAATCCCTGTCCGTGTTGGCGAATTGCCGGATAAAGGGCGCGATGGCCATATCGGCCAGACAAGGGCGCTGACCAAACAAATAAGGCGTGTTCTGCAACATGGTGTTCAGTTCCACGAGGAAGCCCTCACCCGCCGTCCGGCAGGCGGCGGCATCGACACCCTCATAACGGTTGGAATATTTATAGCGATCCAGATTGTCTTTGAAGTCACCGTCCGCTTTGGCGATCAGCGCCATCATGGTACCGGGATCATTATTTTCAGGCACTAACCACTGGTCGGGGTCGTGCTGATCAAGCGCCCACAGCATCACGTCCAGGCTCTCATCGATAATTTGGTCGGGTGTGACCTGTAAAACCGGCACCGTTGCCTTGGGTGATATTTCCAGCATATGTGTCGGTTTATCCCGCAGCACCACCTCACGCAATTCACAACGTACGCCGCTGGTGTACAGGGCCATACGGGCGCGCATGGCATAGGGGCAGCGACGGAAACTATAGAGGATCGGTTGCGAGCCTTCGTTCATACAGGCACCTGTTACTTAGGTGGAGGGGCAGCCTGGCTACCCAGATGGGGCGCATTTCGCCGTTTCGCCAAATCCATCTGTTTCTGGCGGTCGGCATAACGTTTTTTCTGTTTTGCTGAATGGGCATCGTGACACTTGGGGCAACTGACACCGGGGACGTAGTGCGGTGATTGTTTGTCTTCGTCACTGATGGCGTGGCGGCAGGCGTGGCACATGTCATATGAGCCTTCGACCAGTGCATGGCCCACGGACACGCGCTGATCGAAAACAAAACATTCACCATCCCACAGGCTTTCCTGTTCAGGCACGGTTTCCAGATACTTCAAGATACCGCCATGCAGGTGGAAGACCTCTTCCACGCCTTGGGCGCGTAGGTAGGCGGTAGATTTTTCACAGCGGATGCCACCTGTGCAGAACATGGCTACCCGCTTGTTTGTTTTCAGGATGTCGCTGTCCTGCACCCACTGGGGGAATTCGCGGAATGATGTGGTGTTTGGATTGATGGCGCCCTTGAAGGTGCCAATCTCTACCTCATAGTCGTTGCGGGTATCCACAACAACCACATCAGGATCAGAAATCAGATCGTTCCAGTCCTCAGGCGCAACGTAGGTGCCCACCGCATTGACGGGATCAATATCCGGCTCGCCCATGGTCACGATCTCTTGTTTCAGACGTACCTTCATGCGCAGGAACGGTGCCTCACTGGCCCAAGATTCCTTGTGCTCCAGTGCAGACAATCTTGGCTCTGCCCGAAGATAGGCCAGCACTGCACGGATACCCTTTTCCGGCCCGGCGATGGTACCGTTGATGCCTTCACGGGCCAGCAACAACGTGCCCATAACGTCCTCGTCCTTGCATTTTTGCAGCAAGGGCTGTTGCAGGGCCTCGAAATCATCAAGGCGAACAAACTTGTACAGAGCGGCAACAAGGTAATCAGTCATGGAACAATCTGCCAATGTGGTGCTTAGAACGTGGTTTTAGGCCATGGGAGGCTGCAATAACAATACCTCATACGTGACCATCTGCCGAATGATCGCGCACATTGCCCAATTCCGCCCAGTGCATAATCGCCATGGCCAGTAATCCGAGCACCGTAAACCCGCCCACCAAGGGCAGGACAGTACCATCAAATGCCTGGCCAATAAGCCCGCCCAGCATGACCGATAGCAACGTGGATAAGGAGCCAACCACGGCGGCACCCACACCCGCGATATGACCCAGCGGCTCCATCGCAATGGCACTGACGTTACCAAACAGAATACCAGTACACAGGAAGGCGGCGACAAAATAGGCCATGTTCAGTTCGAGAGCAGGTGTCATATCCACAAAGAATGCATAGGCAAAATAAGCCACAGACATGGCAGTCAGGCATCGCAACGCATGGGATGACAATAGCCGCATGCCAAACCGCATGACCAAACGTGCATTGATGAAAGATGATGTCCCGATAGACAGAGCCAACACGGCAAAATACAGGGGAAACATTTCAGTAATACCGTATATGACGTCAAACATCTGCTGGGCCGAGGACAGGTAGCCTACAAAAGCGCCAAAAATCGTACCTGCAACCATGGTGTAGCCGAACGAAACTCGGTTACCACAGGTCTCTTTGACCCCGGACCAGATAATGCTCAATGTGAACGGGACACGTTTTTCAGGGAGCAGAGTTTCCGGCTGACGCACCGCAAACCAAATCCATGCCGTAATGGACAGAACCAAAAACAACACAAAAATAGCCCGCCAGTGTGACAGCATAATGATGCCCTGCCCCACCACCGGCGCCAGGGCAGGTACCAGAATAAACACGCCCATGACAAACGACATGATGCGCGCCATTTCACGGCCTTCATACTGGTCACGAACCAATGCAATACAGATAATGCGTGGGCCCGCAGCCCCCACACCCTGTAATACCCGGCCAGTCAACATCATCTCAAAGCTGGTCGACCATATGGACAAGGCACACCCGATCACAAAAATCACATAACCGCTGTAAATAGCCCGCTTGCGCCCGATGGTATCGGATAGCGGCCCATAAACCATCTGCGCCAGACCCATCCCCAGCAACAACGATGTAACAATCAATTGCTGATCATTGACCGTACCAGCACCCAAGTCGCTACCAATATTGGGAAGGGCCGGCAACATGGCATCGATCGACAGCGCAATCAGCGATATCATTAATGCCATTAACGGTACGAATTCGGTCATGGACAGGACGGGTTTTATTTGTGTGTTCAAAATACCCGGCCCCTTGCGTCACGTTTTTCTGTGCTAATAGAGCCTGTCATGTTAGAAGAATTCCAATATTAAGTTCACTGACCATGATGGAATCACACTATGCTTGCTGTTGTCTCACCTGCCAAGAAAATGAATTTCGATCATCTGGATCGCCGCTTACCTTCGTCTGAGCCAGAATTCCTCTCGGATACCAAGAAATTGGTCACAGCGGCGCGAAAACTCAGCCGGTCAGATTTGCAGAATTTGATGAAGTTGAGCGACAGTTTGGCCGAAGTGAATTTCCAGCGGTTCAAGAATTTCAAATCCACACCTGGTACTGATGATGCCAAACCAGCGGCTTTCGCTTTTGCGGGCGACACTTACGTTGGCCTGGAATCGGCAACGTTGGATGATAAGGATCTGGATTATGCACAAGATCACCTGCGTATCCTGTCGGGCCTCTATGGCCTGCTTCGACCGCTGGATCAAATTCAACCCTACCGACTGGAAATGGGTCGCCGTCTCGACACACCGAATAGCGCGGATTTATATGATTTCTGGGGGCCGAAGCTGGGCAACTGTCTCGATGATGTGGTCGCAGATCATAAAAGCTCGACCATCATCAATCTGGCATCTATTGAATACTTCAAAGCCACGCAGGCCAAGAGCATGAAATCGCGGGTTATTACCCCGACCTTCAAAGAAATCAAAGATGGTGAAGCGAAGGTTATCGGCTTCTTTGCCAAGAAAGCCCGCGGCTCTATGGCGCGTTATCTGATCCAAAACCGGATCGAAGAGCCCGAAGGCCTGAAGTCATTTGATACAGATGGTTACGTATATCGCGATGACCTGAGCGAAGGCGATGCCTGGACATTCACCCGCGGCGCCTAAATCAGGCCATTGCCAGTTCTATTGAGAAATCGAACTTGGCGGCAAACCCGCCGTCAAAGATTCGAACAATCCGGGCCGGGAACTTCACTTTTCCATCCAAATCCAACAGCATTTCCTGACCCACTTCTAGTGAATTTCCCTTCAGATCATTCTTGTCCGGATATGTGATGGCTGCGCCGCCATAAGAAAAATTGAGAAGCTTGCCACCAAGGTAGGCGTTCCCGTTGTTTACTTCCACATCCGTTCTAACGACCGAACGCTGATACAAACGCATGTTTTTGTTTTTCGTGGCTAAAATTGTTGGCATATCCATTTTCCTACTCCCAAGTAGTTTTATTGACGATTTGAATATGCCTCTTTATTGTTTGGATATAATGTGTGTATTGTTAGGATAACGTTAGGGTGTAAAAATAGGAATCACATATGAAGCATCATATTCTGGTCGTTGACGATGATGAAATGATCCAAGCTATGGTGTCATTTTTGGCCAAGGAGAACCCCAATGTGAGAACTACACAGGTCGGATCGGGCATGGAGATGCATGCCGTTCTTAAAAGCGACTCGGTTGATTTGCTGGTACTGGATTTAGGGTTGCCGGATGAAGATGGTTTGGCACTTGCTCGTCAGGTGCGTGCCAGAAGCAACATCCCCATCATTGTGCTAACGGGTGATCATACAAAGGAAAGCCTGATTGCGGCATTGGAAATTGGCGTTAATGATTTCGTGCGAAAACCGTTCGACCCCTACGAACTGCAACTTCGAATTAAAAACCAGCTTCGCCATTTCAAGCCCGACGCCCGGAAACAGGTGCAAAAAAGCCTCCAGTTTGGTCCTTACACAATCGATACGGCTGCCCGTACGTTGAGATCAGAACCCGGAACCGACATCCATCTTACACCCACAGAATTCAGTATTCTGTCCGCCCTCGCACAGCGACCCGACATCGCCTTTTCGCGCAACCAGATGCTCGACATTATTTCGCGAGGTGACGAAGCCCCGTCCGACAGGGCGGTAGACGTGTATATTGCACAATTGCGCCAGAAGATTGAGGACAATCCCAGACGGCCCCAGTTTATCAAGGCCGTTCGTGGGTTCGGCTATAAGCTAGTCAAATGAGATACCTGCCTCTTTCAGTAAGTCGCGGAGCCGTGCTGCGGGAATGCCTAAGTTCGAGCCGCCGTATTCCGGAATAATGGCGGCATTCACCGCAACCACGTCACCATTCACGTCCAGCACCGGCCCACCGCTTCCACCGTGGGTGGTCTCAGCGTCGTATACGACCATGGCAGAGCTCAATTGACTGACGATCCCTCGGCTGGACAGAGGCGCAATATAGCCATTCGTTGCAAGGCGGGCAGCAACGCTCCAGAAATCCGTGTCATCGGCTTCACGTAGTTCCCCGATAAATTCCTCACCCGATTGTGCCAGCATGGATCGCAAGCCGGTCGGATAGCCCATGACGATAACCTCGTGTCCCGGCGCGGGTATGGCGTCGGCCAATTTCAGACCGGGCCTGGTCGACGTGGCATCGACCAGGCGCAGAATAGCCAAGTCCACATCTTCACTGACGAGGATCAACTCAACCGTTTCGGCTTCAGCCACGCCCGGTGCATAGACTATGCTTTTGATCATAACCGGCTCAAAGCCACGCGCTGCCATGACCTCAACACTGGCGTCATCCTCCCACGGGAGTGCCACATGACGATTGGTCACCAGCGTATTGCCGTCACCAATTGCAAATGCCGTACCGGTAAACTGACGCTCGGCAACAGGGCCTTCGCCTTCCAGCGTCAACAGGGGTCTTCCAAGGGGAGACACGATCGGGCGGTTGTTATCATCCACCGCGTATCGCATCATACGACTGCTCGCCACGTCACGAAAACCATAGGCGGCCTGAAAGAACACAACGGATGGCATGGATTGCGCAATCACGCGGGCATTAGCATCCGTGCGCCGCTCTAAAGCCGTCAGCCGGTGGCTGAGCTCAGTTTGCAGGGCCTCCAAGTCAC
This sequence comes from Rhodospirillales bacterium, assembly GCA_018662225.1. GTDB lineage: Bacteria > Pseudomonadota > Alphaproteobacteria > Rhodospirillales > Casp-alpha2 > JABJGO01. Next base: position 19,780 of record JABJGO010000062.1, read on the forward strand.
TTGGCACCAGCGCCTCATCCCGCGCACGCGACAAGGCGATGGCGAAGCTCTCCAGCTTTGATACGCCACTGTCGATCCGTGATTGCAGCATGTCGTTCAAGCGATATTGTTGATAGGCCAGCGTGGCAAAAATGATGATTGATAAAACCACACCAAACCGGAACAACAGTGTGGTTTCCTGTGCCAATCGCTGGAACAGGCTATAAACCGCCTTGATCACACGAATGGCTATTGGTTTGCGACTGACGCGAAGATAGACCAAGCCGTCGTTCAGAATATCCGAAACCATTTTCCGAACAGGCCAGTCTTCGCGGTACAGACAGAACCGGGAAAGCGGCCCACTGTCACCGAATTCAATCATGTCACAATGCTGAAGTTCATGGCTGTCCACACGGGTGCCATTGACCCAAACGGTGGCCCCATTCGCCGCCACAATTTCATAGCTGCCATTGTCGCGTCGAAGATAGGCCACAGGGTTTTCTGCGGGTTCATCAGAATCCGGATCCGTGATGTGCAGCAACCGGTTTGCGCTCAGAGATACCTCCAGCGCCTGACCATTGAGCCATGTAACCGATCCACGCGAAGGGCCGGTAAGGTGCTCAAGCGCAATCGTGCCCGTCAATAAAAAATCGTGGTGCTCATCCACTATCTGTCAGGCCTCCTTCTACCTCTAAAACACCGGGCCAAGTGCGCCCAGCCTGACACCACTTCGTAAATTTTTATAGTCCACATTGTCCAACCGGCACGGGTGCGCACCGGGGGCTTCGGCAACCAGAACCTCTTTGGCGATGGGTTCGAAATCTGCCCTGAAGTGAACGGAGCTTTTGACCACAACGATATGTTGTTCGCCGGGCTCAATCCCCACATGACGAAGGATATCCTGATCCAGGCACTGGCACCGTTCGCTACCGACGATCACACGCACGTCACAGTCCTTGTCCATAACCCGTAAAACGGCCATCGGCCCCAGATCGCCTTCAAAGCCACCATACATGGCACCGGTAAACAGGATTTGACCATCGCCCAGTGCTTCAACCCGAAACGTACCATCATAGGGATGCTGTCCGGGTTGCCCCGACTTGCCACCCAGCGCCAGTGAAAGCTCTGCACCGATGCCTGCCGAATGCGCGGCACTGGCAGCTTCCGCATCATCTAATAAGGCCAGCACGGCACCTTGTGCTCCGCCTTCTACCAACGCGTCAAGCATGCCAACCGTATCGGAACTGGCACCGGCGCCGGCGTTATCCTGTGCATCGGCAATAACCGTTGGGCCTTGCGTGCGAGCCATGGCACGGGAAACGGCCTCTTGAGGCGAGATCAGTTGATCATCAAAGGTGGGTTCTGCATCCAGCAAGGCCTGAAACAAGCTGTCCGCTGCCCTATCAGCAGAACCTTGCGTTTCCCCATAGGCCACCACCACAGGCCCCGCTTCATGGATATCAGCGGGCGGGAAGCCCATGGATAACTCGGCTGATAAAATACCGTCGCCGCCCAAGCCAGCCGCCATCGCATATAACGCCTCACAGGGCGTACTGCCCGTATGTTGCGCCGTCAAAGGTACCAAAAACGGTGATGCCCGACGTGCCTTGTGAATGGCCCCTCCATCCAGCGCGCGCTTCAAATGCGATACCGCCCGTGCGCCTGCATCAGCCATATCAATATGCGGGTAGGTTCTGAACATGGTGATCGCGGTGGCGTGCTCAAACATAGCCGCCGTGGTATTGGAATGTAAGTCCAGGCTAATCACCACAGGAAGATCATCACCAACGACGTCGCGTACCCGCCGCAGCAGTTCCCCTTCGCCATCTTCAAAAGACTGAACAACCATGGCCCCGTGCAAATCCATGTAGATACCATCAATAGGACCGGCACCCCGGATACCATCCAGCAGCATCGCCACAATCCGCTCATACGCGTCGTCTGTAACGTACGATGACGGTTCCGCCGAACACCACAGGATCGGCACCATTTCCCAATCCGTCACACGATCCGCCTCATCCGCAAAACCAGCCAGCGGAATATTAACGCCTGTCATGCGGCTCAGGACCTCGCCGCCGTGCAGCATCTCCGGCCAGGCATCACGCTTGGCGAACTCCTCATAAGTGGCGAGGCTCGGTGCAAAAGTATTGGTTTCGTGCTGGACCCCAGCAATGGCAATTCTCACAAATTTGTTCCTTCGCGTTGTCGGTGTCGCTAGCCTATCTGCCCCCGCGCCTCATGGGGAGCAAAATTTGATCGCTGAGGTTTGTCCTGATAAGGTTTCGCCGAAACGGAGAAACATATGCCAACACAGATCGGTGACAAGTGGTTCGAACATAAACGAATTGACGATGACATTACGCTCATATGGGAGCCCTACGTGGACCCGTTGCTGCGGTGTAATATATGGCTGGTACGCGGATCAGACCGGGACGCGCTGATCGATAGCGGGCTTGGCGTGATCAGCCTGAAGAAGGCCGTTGATGAACTGTTTGAGAAAGATGTGACAGCGGTTGCCACCCACTACCACCTTGATCATGTGGGGTCGCTGTGCGATTTCGATGATCGGGTTATTCATTCACTGGAAGCTGATCTCCTGAGCAAAAACGGTATGGGGGGCGGGCTTCTCATGTCTGACTATTCGGACGCCATGATCGAGTCCCTTAAAGCCTCGGGCTATCCACTTCCCGATGAATTGATTACCGCCCTGCCCTATAAGGGATATGATCCGGCCACCTACACCACGCCCACAACCACCGCCACACGTACCGTGGATGAAGGCGACATGGTTGATATCGGGAACCGGCGGTTTGAAGTCCTTCATTTACCCGGTCATTCACCCGGCAGTATCGGCCTATGGGAGAAGGATTCAGGCATCTTTTTCTCAGGCGACGCCATTTATGACGGGCCGTTGCTGGATGGTCTTGAAGATTCTTCCATACCTGACTATGTCCGCACCATGAAAAGATTGCGCGAATTGCCCGTGCGGGTCGTGCATGCTGGTCATGACCAAAGCTTCGGTCGTGAGCGGCTCATTGAATTGGTCGACACCTATCTTAAGCTCCGTGCCTGAAATAGAGGGCCTAAAACAGAAAATCTGACAAACCGGGTCAAGAATGGTATGCTTAGGGTAATCACATAGGAGAGTTGGTTATGATTAGAGCCATCTTTATTTCAGGCTTTTCGGTGATTGCTGCATCCTTGATGGGCATGAGCACCGCCGCCGCCACGCCGCAGATGCTGGCCGTTGCCGCGCTGGAAAATCCGCAAAACCTGGTCTGCGAAAACGGCGTGTGTTCTGTGGAACTCAGTGCCATTTGTTTACAAAAAAATCGCCGCTTCCCCGGATCACAAAGCGTGTACCATCCCCATAACCCTGACTCTATCCAACTGGTTATCCATGACTTGGGTGGTAACGAGTTACGGCTGATTGCCGATGATTATGTGGCCATCCGGTCTAAACGATCGTTCACCGCGGTGACCGTCCGGATTGATGAGAGCACCTTGAAAAGCCTGGGCGCGAAAGATGCCGCCATTGTTGTGGCCGAAGATACGACCCTGGTACCTGATCCCATCCCGTTTGATAACTATCCCCATACGGCAGACGAGATCGCCTATACCGCTGGCCCGCTTCGTATTCTGGCATCCGGCTGGTTGGCCGGGACCGGCGAGCAGACTGTGGCGGCCAAGCTTATGAACCAAATGCTGAACGGTTTATCGGGTAATGCAACAGGTGAAAATCTGTGGCAGACATCTACCGGCCTTGGAAAAACACCTGTTGATCCGGGTGCCATACAGGCCAAGAATATTCTGGACACCTGCATCGCCAAGAACACCAGTGACGACAACGCTAACTTGCGCCGGTGTCTGGAACTCAAGCACGATTCCACTATGTACCGGATGAACCTGGAATTCTGGGACGCCTCAAAAACCGGCAGCTAATCTGATCTTCTTGCAAGTGGCTTTCGTTCGCGCAAACATAACGCATGTTTGAACTGGACCCCCGACTTGAAAACGACACAACGGCGGTAACGGACCTTCCATTATCGCGCGCCGTGCTGATGGATGATGCCCGGTACCCGTGGCTCATTCTGATCCCCCGTATTGTGGGGTTAACCGAAATCCATGACATGTCACCGGCTGAAATCATGCAGTTGACCAAAGAAGCCACCACGGCGTCCCGCACGCTGCAATCGCTGACCGGCGCCCATAAAATGAATGTGGCTACCCTTGGTAACGTTGTTTCTCAACTTCACGTACATGTTGTGGCCCGGTTTGAGGGTGATGCTGCCTGGCCTGCCCCTGTGTGGGGCGTAGGCGAGGCTGAACCCTATGAGGGTACTGTGCGTGCCGAGATGATGGAGCGCGTAAAAACAGAACTGGATCTGGCCTTCATATGATTACGAACACCCTGGAAATAGACGGCGAACGGTTATGGCAGACCCTTGAGGTCTCCGGCGAGATAGGAAAATTTCGCGAAACCGGTTTACGTCGATTGGCGTTGAGCGAAGAAGACAAGCAGATGCGCGACGTCTTTGTGGGCTGGTGCAGGGATGCCGGTTGCAGTGTGGAGGTGGACCATCTGGGTAACATCTTCGCCACCCGGCCCGGTACCGACAGCGCCCTGTCCGCCGTATCATGCGGCAGCCATCTGGATACCCAAGCCAACGGCGGCAAATACGACGGCATCCTTGGTGTGCTTAGTGGGCTGGAGATCATTCGCACCCTGAATGATCGCGGCATTGAAACCAAAAGGCCCATCGAAGTTATCGTCTGGACTAACGAAGAAGGTGCACGCTTTACACCACCCATGGGGGCCGCCATGGCATTTGTTGGTCATATTCCGGCTGACGGCGTTTTGGGTGCGAAAGATTCCGACGGCATAACCTTTGGTGAAGCCCTGAAGAGTATCGGCTATGCCGGTGACGAGAACGCCGCCAACCGCGATTACGATTCCTATTTCGAGCTCCATATCGAACAAGGCCCGATCCTGGACGAAACCAATGAAGACGTGGGTATTGTGACGGGCGGTTACCATTCCCGTGGCATGAAGTTGGATATCCGAGGCGAGACAGCACACGCTGGACCCACCGCTATGGACCAACGCCAAAACGCCTTGGTGGGTGCCGGTCTGGTGATTGCAGCAGTGAATGATATCGGCTGGAAGTATCATCCGGAAAACGGCAAATCTACCGCCACCCAGATATTCTGCGAACCCAATCTGGCCGGTATTGTGCCTGAATATTGCCGCCTGTCCGTTGATTTCCGCCACCCCGACGAAAGCGGTGCCGAGATCATGTACGTGGAAGTTCAGCAAGCGATTGCCGCAGCCGCTAAACGCGCCCAGGTGACAATCGAGGTCGCCGAAACATGGACCTTTGGCGACAGCATGTTTGATGACGACTGTATCAAGCTACTGAAAGACACCGCCGACCAAATGGGGCAAAGCCACGTGGATATTATGAGTCAGGCCGGTCACGATGCCTATGCCATGGCCCATAGCACACCCGTGGCCATGATATTTACGCCCTGTACCGGTGGAGTGAGCCACAATACAGGTGAAAAAATAGAATTAGCCCGAACCCTGCCCGGCGTGAATGTATTTTTGAATGCGATTGTAGCCAGAGCGAATCAATAAAGTGGGCCGATAGGCTTAACCTTCAATTTCCTCACGCTTCATTTCCAACTCCAGCCACTGGTCTTCCAGTTGCGCCAGCATTGTCTGTGCCGCACCCAATGCGTCCACAGCCTGCTGAAAAGCATCGGGGTTCTTGGTGAACAGGTTGGCGTCTTCCAGTGTTTTCTCATGGGTGCCCACCTCAATCAACAAAGCTTCTACCTGTGCCGGTATGGCCTCAAGCGCATGCTTGTCCTTGAATGTCAGCTTACCACGCGACGGTTGGCTGGATGATCCAGACGGTTTTTCTTTTTTCGACTTTCCGGATTTAGCTGCTTCCTTCGCCACCACGCCTTTGCCGCGCTGGTTGACCATATCGGAATAGCCACCCACATATTCACTCCACTGTCCGGGACCTTCCCAGACGATGATGGATGTTGCCACCCGGTCCAGAAACCCACGATCATGACTGACCAGAAAGACCGTGCCGCTGTAATCGGCCAGCATTTCCTGTAACAAATCCAGTGTTTCCAAATCCAGATCGTTGGTGGGCTCATCCAGTACCAATAAATTGGAGGGTAACGCCATGGCCCGCGCAAGCAACAACCGCCCGCGTTCGCCACCGCTTAAGGCGCTGACCGGTGTGCGTGCCTGTTCAGGCAGGAACAGAAAGTCCTTCATATAGCCCATCACGTGGCGGGTTTGATCACCCACAGAAACCGTATCGCCATGGCCACCCGTCAGCACGTCTTTCAGGGTGGCATTGTCGTCCAGCACATCGCGACGCTGATCCAGCGAATTGATCTGTAAATTGGTACCCAGCCGCACCGTACCTGAATCCGGTTCCAGATTATCGGTTAGCATATTCAGCAGCGTGGTCTTGCCTGCGCCGTTGGGGCCAACAATACCAACCCGGTCACCACGTAAAATTCGGGTCGAGAAATCCGACACAACAGTTGTGTCGTCCCAGGTCTTGGATATGCCCTTGGCCTCACACACTAACTTGCCCGATGCCTCACTGGATGAGGCAATCATGGTCGCCATGGTGCCCGTCTTGCGTTGTTCCTGACGTTGTTGCCGCAAGTCATACAACGCACGAAGGCGACCCTGATTTCGTTTACGCCGAGCCGTCACCCCTTTGTGCAGCCAGCTGGTTTCTTCCACAAGTTTGCGGTCCAGTTTATGGCGGTCGCGTTCCTCGATCTCCACGAACTCATCCCGCCAGGGCTCGAAATGCTCAAAACTTTTTTCCAACCGGTGTGTTTTTCCAAGATGCAGCCATACTGTGGACCGGGACAGGTTCTCCAAAAACCGGCGATCATGGCTGATCATCACCACAGCGGACCGGATTGGCCGTATTTCAGACTCCAACCATTCAATAGCCGGTAAATCCAGATGGTTGGTGGGCTCGTCCAGCAACAACACGTCCGGTTCCGGGGCCATGGCACGGGCCAGCGCACAGCGGCGAGCTTCGCCACCGGACAAGACCTTTGTGTCTTCATCACCCGTCAGGCCCAGTTGCTCCAGAAGGTACGTAACCCGGTGGGGATCATCACCGGGCGTTAGGCCGTCCTCAACATAGGCCCGCGTGGTGGCAAAAGCGCTCAGGTCCGGTTCTTGCGGCAGGTAGCGAACGGTGGTGCCCGGCTGTACAAACAGATCACCACTATCACGATCCACCAATCCAGCCATAATCTTCAGCAACGTTGATTTACCTGATCCGTTTCGGCCCACAAGGCACGTACGCTCGCCCTCCATAAGGGCAAAATCCACCCCGGACAACAACGGTGTGCCGCCAAAAGTGAGATGAACATCGCGCAAGGTAAGGATCGGTGGTGCCATGCCCCGCATATACAGGGCAGAGGCGGGGCAGGGCAAGTAATCCTCCGGGCTGGGCTTGGATTCAGTAACCCCAGAGGTTAAAATATGAACACATAAAGGGATGATGTAACCATATGATCAAATTGCCAGAAGAATGTACCCACGAGGATTACGCCACCTTGTTCGAGTTTTGGCGCTCGGCATGCACCAGTGATGAAGATTGTCCCAAGCTCCGCGCACTCAACCTCATGGACGTCTACCTGATCGCCCCGCGACTGGTGATAATCGATGTCGAGGGTGATGCCCCGGACCGGCGATTCCGCTGGCGATATGCAGGCACTGGTATCCGGTATCTAACAGGCGTGGAGATGACAAATCGCTACGCTGACGAGATGTTCACCAACCATGCCAGGGAGCAGTGTAACGCGGTCTATGGCGGTATCTGTGATACAGGCCAGCCGCATTTCTGGCATTATTCCGTTAGCCTTCAAGACAGCAGGCTCAGCTACCGGGAATACGGACGGCTCTTGCTGCCCGTTATGGACGATGATGGGAAAGTCAGCCACCTGATTGGTGTTTATGTGTACTCTCTGGACCTCACACGCCCTGAAACGGAAGATTCGAAAAAACCCATGATCAGTATTGAGCCCATAACATGACCAACAGCATTGCCTGACTGGAAGATCGACTTAACGGCACCGGCGCGCCCGTTGTTATTAATGGTGGTATGGGCAATAGACCATTTGACTAATTAGCCAGTGCGGGGAATGCTCAGGTTTCAGCTACTAAAAAAAGGGCCTGAACCCATGGCCAATGACATCACGAAACCACTAGGCCTCGTCGCCGCTGGCTATGCGGTGCAGCTAAAGGAACACGGAGCCACTCCCATGGGTGTTTTGTGGAGTGATAAGGAAGGTCAGGAACTGCGGTTTAGAATTCTAATGGAACTCATCGAGGCCGACATTAATAACGGGGGTCTAACCATTAATGACCTGGGTTGCGGTTACGGCGCGTTCTTCGAGTTTCTCAAAGATATGCCCCTATTGGAGGGTGGTCACTATTACGGTTTCGATATTTGTGATGATATGGTAGAGGCAGCGAAACAGCGAATAAGTGACCCTCGCGCCGTTTTCATGGAAAGTTCTTTTGCCACCCAAAAAGCTGACTACTCATTTGCATCCGGCACCTTCAATATGAAGGGTACAGAGCCGGATAAAGACTGGTCCCAATATGTTAAGGAAAGCCTGCGCCAGCTTTTTAGCCAATCAGCCAAGGGTATGGCTTTCAACATACTTGATAGCAGACAGAGTGAACGACAAGAATGGCTGTATTACGCAGACCCAGAAGAGCTTCTTGATTATTGCAGGTCCACTCTTTCGCCTAAGGTCAAATTGATTGACGGCTATCCCTTGAAGGAAGCCACCATACTGGTTGGCAAATGAACGATTGTAGCTCGCTAACGTAAATGATTGAACCGCCCTACCGGGTCGGCACAGGCTCGTCACCGGAATAATCATAAAATCCACGGCCGGATTTACGGCCCAGCCAGCCTGCTTCCACGTACTTGAGCAACAGTGGGCAGGGGCGGTACTTGGTATCAGCCAAGCCTTCGTGCAGCACTTGCATGACCGCCATTTTTTGAAGTATGCATCCAGGAGGAATTCCAAAAATCAGGAGAATCGGAACATCCGTCTTGAAATATCAAATCGCAATACACATATAGTTGTATGTCGACGTTTTATAGATGTACCCAGTGCTTGAGATACATCATTCAACTATGGAGCATGGAGTGACTGAGGCCACGATCAAATTGGGGTTAATGCCGCCTCTCACCGGATTGGTTGGAATTTACGGCACGGAAATCGCGCGTGCTGGCTTGATTGCGTGTCAGGAAGTGAACCAAGATGGTGGTGTTTTAGGGCGGCCGCTGGAGTTGATGATTGAAGACGATGGGAGCCTTCCGGAAAGCGCCGTTACCGCCGCCGAGAATTTAGTTATTCGAGATCAATGCTCTGCCATTATTGGAAATCTTCTTTCCAATTCACGCATCGCCGTTGCCTATCGCGTCGCCGAGCCCCGCAAAGTCCCTTATTTGAACTTTTCGTTTTATGAAGGCAGTATCGTCAGCCGTTACTTCTTCCATTTTGCCGCACTGCCCAATCAACAAATTGACCGCATGATTCCTTACATGCGTGAAAGGTTTGGGCCACGGATGTTCTTCGCAGGTAACAATTACGAGTGGTCACGTGGGTCCATCCATGCTGGCAAACTCGCACTTGAACGTGTCGGCGGAGTCGTTATTGGAGAGGAATACTGCCCCCTCGGTGTAGACGAAGCGGTGATCGAGAGCCTCCTGGATCAGGTTGAGGAGGCGTCACCCGATGTGTTTGTCCCCTATTTCGCTGGCGCGGACCAACTGACCCTTCTTACCCAGTTTACAGAGCGCGGATTAAAGAAGCATATCGCCGTCGTCATGGGACATTACGACGAGGTGATGGCAAGTAATCTGTCGGCAGAAATTCGCGAGGGTTTTTTCTCCAGTAACACCTATTTCATGACCGTGGACACCCCCAGTAATCATGATTTTCTAGCACGGCTAGCCAAATTTCCCGAGGTAACTGGTGTGTGGCCACACGGGAATGGCACGCTTACTAACTTTAGCGAAGGTGCTTATATTTGCGTCAAAGCGTTCGCCAAAGCGGCCAACCTTGCAGGTAGTGTGGAGCCCGAGGCTCTTGTCGAAGTGCTAAAAACGATTGATGTAGACGCCCCTCAAGGGACGGTGCAGATGAACCCACAACATCACCATGCGAGGGTCAATACGTACCTGTCACGTTGCGGGGCTGATGGCGTCTTTGACATTGTTGAAAGTTTTGGCACTCTCGATCCAATTTTGCCAGAACGCTACAGTCATCAAGTCATAAAACAAAGTGCCACACTCGAAGAAGATATGCGGCTTCAGGCCCGTATTCTTGAACTGATGCCCGAGGCAGTGTTTATCGTCAGCATGACAGACAAGTCTGTCGTTTATGCCAGTGGAAGTGCGGAACGCATGTTCGGGTACGGGATAGGCGAATTGCTTGGATTGCCCATAACGCAGTTGTGCGAGTCTCCTGATGTTAACACTAAATGCTTTTTCGACGATGATTACGCCGACCTCACCCGCAAAGGAGGCTGGAACGGAGAAATCCATAGAGTCGAAAAAAATGGCTCGGGAGGCATTTGCTCCCTATCAATTTCTATCTTTACCCACCCTGTTCACGACGAGGTGTGGCTGTTTGTAGCCACCGATATCACCGAAAGAAAGATAGCGGAGACGGCGCTAAAGGAAAGCGAAGAACGGTATGCATTCGCGATTTCAGGAACCAATGATGGATTATGGGACTGGAATATTGAGGCAAATTCCAATTACATGTCGCCGCGGTTCAAGGAAATTCTAGGCTATCGGGACAGCGAGCTTGAAAACAAAGTGGAAGTGTTCTTCAACGCGTTGCACCCGGATGATGCTGAGCGTGTCACAGCGGAAGTGCAGGCGCATTTTAAAGAATACGTTCCTTTTAACACAGAATATCGCCTACGGCGTAAAAAGGGCGATTACGTTTGGATACACGCCAAGGGCCAAGCGGTCCGAAGTTCAGATGGAACGGCACTTCGCATGGCAGGTTCCATCAGTGATATCAGTAAACGTAAACAGGCGGAAAGAGCCACAAAAGAATCTGAGGACAGGTTAAAAGAAATTCTGAAAATTGCACCAGAAGCGGTGATCACCATTGGCGGCAACATGAAAATACAGCTATTCAACAAGGGTGCGGAACGCATCTTTGGGTACACCGTCAATGAGGTTTTGGGACAATCAATGGATATTCTTATGCCGGAGCGACTACGCCAAGGGCACCGCAGGCATATTGATGGGTTTGAGGGGTCTTCTGATACATATCGGTTTATGGATCAGCGAGAGGAAATTATAGGGCTTCGTAAAGACGGCAGCGAGTTTCCAGCTTCTGCATCCGTATCAAAGTTAGAAATCGGAAATGATAAAATATTTACGGTTATGCTTCATGATATTACTGAACGTCGGAGAGCCGAAATTGAACGCCGTGAAGCCCTGAACGAGGCCGAGCAAGCCAATAAGGCCAAATCCGAGTTTCTGGCGTCGATGAGCCACGAATTGCGGACACCACTCAATGCCATTCTTGGATTTTCGGACATTCTGAGTCACGAGTACCTGGGCCCGATTGGATTAAAGAAATACGTTGAATACGCTAATGATATTCACGCCAGTGGCAGTCACCTGCTGTCGCTGGTCAACGATATCCTGGATATCTCATCGATCGAAGCCGGCAAGACATCCCTGAACATTAAAACCCTGAATTTCAAAGAAATAGCCAATGAAAGCATGGTGATCGTTGCCAACAGTGCGGAAACCAAGGGTATTAAGCTGATAGATGAAATACCCTACGATCTTCCACTGTTAAGCGCGGACGGTCAGGCAATAAAGCAGATACTTCTCAACCTTATGGCCAATGCCATTAAGTTCACACCGAAGGGAGGAAGTGTCACCTTATCGGCGAAAGCGTCGAAGACAACATTCGGCGTCGTGATCGAAGATACCGGGCTTGGCATTTCCAAAGAAAAATTACCGGAAATAACGAAGCCCTTCACCAGGTCGGTACGCGATCCCCATAAAACCGTTGAGGGATGGGGACTCGGATTGGCAATCACCAAATCCTTAATCGATCTCCATGAGGGAAGCCTGGATATCAGCAGCACGGTTGGCAAGGGAACGACGGTTGTTGTGACGCTACCCAATAATCAGCCGCAGTATGAATTGGCCCAAGGACAGGTCATAGATTACCGAATTGGATAATTGAGCCGCCCTATCGGGTCGGCACAGGTTCGTCACCGGAATAATCATAAAATCCACGACCGGATTTACGGCCCAGCCAGCCTGCTTCCACGTACTTGGTCAACAGTGGGCAGGGGCGGTACTTGGTATCGGCCAAGCCTTCATGCAGCACTTGCATGACCGCCAGACAGATATCCAGACCAATGAAATCAGCCAGCTCCAGCGGGCCCATGGGATGGTGGGTGCCGAGCTTCATGGCGGTGTCGATGGAATCCACGGAACCCACGCCTTCGTAGAGGGTGTAGATGGCCTCGTTGACCATAGGCAGCAGAATACGGTTCACGATAAAGGCCGGGAAATCTTCGGCACTGACCGGGGTTTTTCCCAGACGAAGGGTCAGATCCTTGAACACAGAAAACGTGTCTTCATCGGTGGCAATGCCACGGATCAGTTCCACCAATTCCATACGCGGCACCGGATTCATAAAGTGCATGCCGACAAACTTGCCCGGGCGGTCTGTGTATGATCCCAGACGCGTAATGGAGATGGATGAGGTGTTTGAGGCAACCAGCGCGTCTTCGCTCAGGTGTGGGCACAAATCTTTCAGAATTTCTTTTTTGACGGCTTCGTTCTCGGTGGCGGCTTCCACCACCATCTGGCAATCGCCAAATCCGGCATAGTCTGAACCGGTTGAGATAAGCTTTTGGGCGGCCTCGGCAGCGGCAGCGGTAATTTCTTCGCGCTCGACCTGACGGGCCATGTTCCGTTCAATTTCCGACATGGCGCGTTCGAGGTTTTCTGGCGAGATATCCACCAGATGCACATTAAAACCGGATAGGGCACAGACATGAGCGATGCCGCTGCCCATTTGGCCGGCACCGATAACGCCAATTTTTTTAATATGCTCGGACATGTGTGCTCCTAAGCGGTCTTGAGGCTGAGACAGTCAAACGGCTGCCACCAAGTTATTTCGCACCTGCACAATAAAGACGGGATTCAGGGGTGTCAACGCGCCAAAACACAGGCCTTGATACAATTCGAAGCGCTGCCCCAGACGCTGCCTCAGGCACCGCCTTGGGCGTTACCTCAGGTGTTGGCACCCGGTTGCCACAGCACATCATCCCGGCCGTCATCATTGGTGTGGCGGGCCAGCACAAACAGGTGATCAGAAAGCCTATTCATGTATTTAATGGCCGCCGGATTGACGGATTCTGTGGTGGCGAGTTCTGTCATCAAACGCTCCGCACGCCGGGCTACACAACGGGCCAGATGCAGATGAGCCGCCGCCGCTGATCCACCGGGTAAGACGAAGGATTTCAACGGTTCCAGACTGGCGTTCATGGCATCGATTTCGTTTTCCAGGCGTTCTACTTGTGCGTCTGTCGTGCGCAATGCGCCGTCACCCCCGCCCTTCTTGTCTTCGGGCCGGCACAGATCGGCGCCCAGATCGAACAAGTCATTCTGGATACGGGCCAGCATGGCGTCCACATCACCCGTCACGTGCAGCCGCACGATCCCGATCACGCTGTTGGTTTCGTCCGCTGTGCCGTATGCCGCCACACGCAGGTCGTGCTTGGGCACCCGGTCACCAGACCCCAACGATGTTTCGCCTTTGTCACCGCCGCGGGTGTAGATTTTTGTCAGTGTGACCATAGGCTTATCCGTTTACAGCCAGCCAAGTAGCCAATCCGAAGATCGCCAGTGCGATGGCCTGCATGACAACGCGGGCACGCATGAGAAGATTGGCATTCTTCACATAAAACTTGCCGCTAACCGCGAAGGACACGATGCCAATCACCAACACAATGAGTGTGGCCAGCATCGCAAGGCCCAGAGCCATGGGAAGGTATTGTTCCATAGGGATGATATAGTCCTTTGTGGGCCTGCCGTCACCCCTAATCCTAACGTCTGGCCAGCGCCATGGCGATCCCCGTGCCCATCAGCAACACGCCGGTGATGCGGTTCCGGATACGCCCTCGCTTTTCGCCCGTCAACAAGGGCCTCAAGCGTCCGGCCAGTGCCGCGTACATCAGATCAATGCCATTCACGACCAACAGGAATGTAACACTTAACACCACCAACTGACCGCCGGATGGTAAGGCGGGATCCATAAACTGAGGGAAAAAGGCGGCATAGAACACAATGGTCTTGGGATTTGTTATCGCCACCAGAAAACCCTGCCAAAACACAGCCTTTCGGGATGGTACGTGACTGAGCTGATCATCAATGCTGTCTGGTTTGGCGAACCACTGGCGAGCACCCAAATAGACCAGATAGGCCGCACCGGCCCAGCGCACCACATCAAACCAGTCCGCCAACAAGGCCAGAACCCAGGCCATGCCCAGACCACCAATGGCAAACAGGATCGTATTGCCACACACAACGCCGACGATACCCCGAAGGCCGGTTCGAAACCCGTGAGACAATGACTGTGCAATGACCATGGACACAACAGGCCCCGGAATAAGGGCCAGCACCACGGATGCCGCTGTAAACGTCAGCCACAGATTAATGTCGACAATTTCGCTCATGCCCAATCTACCTTTCGTCCAGCGCCAGCCATAATGCCATAGCCCCGAGCACACCACCGCTGATCCGGGCCTGCCATTTCCAGAAGCTGGCATGATGTCTGAGCGCATCACCAATAGGGGCCACAAATAAAATAGCGGTGGAAAATACCGTCAATGATATCAGCGCGAATGTAACGCCGAGAGTGAAAAGCTGCAAACTCATGGTGCCATTGTCCGGGTTGGTGAACTGCGGCAGAAACGCTATGAAGAAAACCGCCAGCTTGGGGTTCAGCAGGCACAACATGAAGGCCTGCCCTACCACACGGGATTTGGACAGCACGCCACCACGTCCCGCTGATAGCTCTGTATCCGGGCTCGCCCTGAAAGCCTTCCACGCCAGCCATAGTAAATATGCGATCCCTGCCCACCTTACGGCTGCGTATAAATCAGGTGCCGACAGAAAAAGCTGCGACAGGCCAAGCGTGATAGCCGTTACGTGAACACACAACGCAATCGCGATACCACTGGCCGCCAGAAATCCGGCGGAGCGACCGTGCGACAGGGTGCGGGTGAGCACATAGATATTATCCGTGCCCGGCGTCAACGCCATGAGCACCACAACGCCAGCGTAAGCCACATACAAGGTCAGCTCTATCGGCATCCTAAAGGCTCATGCCCAGTTTACGGGCTTCGAAAAATGCCATGGAGGCCGTGCGCGCCGACACCGCATCGCCGATGGTGTGAACAACCATGTGGTCAGCCGCCAGCTCATGCGTGATTTTGTCTTCCGGGGTGTTGGTTGTGGCTAACACAAGCGTATCGAAATCACGCTTTTCCTCATCATCGGCGTAGAGATGCAGCAGGGTTGCTGTGTTGCCTTCCCATTTCATCAACGCGGTTGAGGTCAGAACCTCAACGCCGTATTTCCAGAACCGCTCACGCGTGGTGCTGGCCGTATGGCTGGCTTCCATTTGCCCGGCGGCTACGTCGGCGGCGGTAACCACGGTCACCACGTGACGCTGCAACGCCAGATGAAGCGCCGTGAGAGATGCGGGCAACCAGCCGTTGATATCATCCAGCAGCAACACATTGGTGCCCGGCGTAAACGATCCATCCAACACGTCATGCACCGTGCATACGTTGTCCTGATCCACACCGGGAAGGGTATCGCGATGTGGCATTGAACGTTGGAAGCCGGTCCGTGACGGGTTTGATCCGGTGCACAGCACAACCTCGTCAGCGCCGGAATTACGGATATCTTCGGCGCTCAGTTCCGTGCGCAGATCAATGCGCACTTGCAGTTTTTCAAGTTGGGTCTGATACCACGAAATCAACCCCCCGATCTCACCCCGTTCGGGCTGACCCGCCGCCAGTCGGAACTGGCCACCGATCTCATCCAGACGTTCCACCAGCCGTACTTTGTGACCACGCGCGGCGGCCATACGGGCCACCTCCATGCCAGCAGGGCCAGCACCAACGACCAGAATTTCCTTCGGTGCGATTGTGGGCGGCGTGGTGTCGCCATCCCATTCATGTTCCCGGCCCACGGACGGGTTCACCAGACAAGACCCCCAGTAATCGCGCAGACGGCGACCCAGGCATAGTTGGTTGCATGAAATACAGGGCCGGATGTCTTCGGCACGGCCTTCTTTGGCTTTGTTGGCGAGATGAGGATCCGCAATCTGACCACGGACGATACTGACCATATCGGCATGCCCCGCGGACAGAACTTCTTCCGCATTTTCAGGTGTCTTGACCCGAGCTTCGGCGGTGATCAGCGCGTGGGATACCGTGTTCTTGAATTGCTCGGCTTCGGTTTCTGTGAGTTTCATACCGAAATGGAAGCTGGGCACGATTTCAGCAAATCGGTTCAGGTAGCTGCCGTTGCCAATGGAATAATAATCCACCAAACCACGGGCGTCGAGCCAGGAGACGATCTCCAGCTTGTCATCCATGGAAAGCCCGCCAGGGTATGGTTCGGCCCCGGAAATGGTCATGCCAATGATAAAGTCGTCACCTGCCACCTTGCGGATGCCTTCGCAAATCTCCACCGAAAACCTGAGGCGGTTTTCCAGACTACCACCCCATTTATCATCCCGGCGGTTGGTGATGGGTGACCAGAATTGATCGATCAGGCAGTTGTAGCCTGAAAACAAATCCACGCCATCAAACCCGGACTCGTGATCCCGGCGTGCGGCCTGGATAAAGGACTCCACCAGTTCGTTAATCTCGTTTTCGGTCATGGCGTGGCTGCCCCAGGGGTCGTGCATGGATGCTGTTCCTGATGGCGACCAATAGGGTTCCCACGAATTGTCCTGATCCCCATGTGCGCCCACGTGATAGAGTTGATGCACGATGGTTGCACCTTCGTCGTGGCATTCATCCGTGATGCGGCGGAAGGCCGGAATAACACTGTCGTCTTCATGGCGGAAGTTAGCGTTTGTCAGCACGCCTGTGCGGTGAGCCGGTGATGGCTCAACCACGATCATGCCCGCACCACCACGCGCGCGCTCCCGGTAGTATCCGAAGTGCCGTTCTTTGGGCAACCCGTCCTGCCCCATGTTGATGGTATGAGCACCAAACACGATGCGGTTTCTAAGCTCTCGATGACGCAATTTGATAGGCGTAAACAAAGTTGGATATTTGTCGGACATGTGATTACCTTCAATTAACAACGGTTGAAGGAAGTGTAGGCAACGCGGCCTCCACCCGGAAGTGAATTTTTTTATTTAAGGAACAAAACCATGGCTGGATACTATATCGCAAACGTGGACGTTCATGATGCAGAACGATACGAGGAATACAAAAAACTGGCAGGAGCCGCCATCGCCGCTCATGGTGGCGAGTATGTGGTGCGCGGCGGTGAGCAAACACATCTGGAAGGCCAAGCTCCGCGCTCACGGGTGGTGGTTTTGCGATTCGAGAGCGTAGAGGCCGCCAAGACGTGGTTTCATTCAGATGACTACGCTGCCGCTCACAAAATACGCAGCGAAGTCGCCACCTCTGACTCGTTCATTATAGAAGGCAACTAGGCGCTGATTTTACGTAAAGCCACCTTCGTGTCGTTTGACCCATAACGTGAGAATCAAAAGCCTACAAGTTTGCCATATTATGCATCGCGTTGATGCATAATATGAAACAGTTGTGACTCATATACTGAGAATAACCCGCATTCTGGACTGATATAGCGAGAATCCGTTTTGTTCTGATTACGGG
>JABJGO010000063.1 GCA_018662225.1 Rhodospirillales bacterium
CACAGGGGGTAATGATATGACATCGCCAAGCTACAATATTGATGAAGTTCTCACCCAGGATGCTCATCTGATTCATTCGTTCGCTGATCTTTTCAAGATCAAGCAGGATGGTGGACCAACCGTTATTGCCAGCGCTAAAGGGGCCTACGTCCGCAACACCGAGGGCGAGGAATTCCTGGACGGAATTGGCGGACTTTGGTGCGTTAACGTCGGGCATGGCCGACCTGAAATCATTGAGGCTGTTGCGAAACAACTAACTGACCTAGATTTCTACTCCACATTCTATAACCTGTCCCATCCCATGGCCGCTCAGCTGGCCCATAAGGTTGCTTCTCTTGCGCCAGGGGCACTGAACCGTGTCTACTTCGCCAACTCCGGCTCTGTGGCCAATGATTCCGCCGTCCGAATTTTGCATCACTACAACAATCGGCTGGGTCGCCCGAATAAAAAGAAGATTCTGTCGCGTATCGGCGCTTATCATGGATCGACTCATTTAGCGATCGCGATGACAACACCTGCCTATAGTGCGGGTTGGGACTCAGCGGACGAATTGGTGCATCACCTTTCTTCTCCGCTCACTTATCGGCGCCCCGACGGAATGACGCCTGACGACTTTCACGACTTTCTTATTGATGAAATGAAGGAATCAATTGAGCGAATTGGGGCAGAAAATATAGCCTGTTTCATTGCCGAACCAATTATGGGGGCTGGTGGTGTAATTGTACCCCCTGACGGTTACCACAAACGCACCCGAGAACTGTGTACGCAGTATGAAATCAAATACATCTCTGATGAGGTTGTAACGGCATTTGGTCGTCTTGGACATATGTTCGCCTCAAAGGATGCCTACGATATTGAACCCGATATTATTACCACGGCCAAAGGGTTGACGTCGGGTTATCAACCCATGTCCGCAACGATTATCTCAGACGAAATATATGATGTGATCTCTGAACGAGGAGATATGTTCTTGCATGGAATGACGTACTCCGGCCATCCGGCTTGTTGTGCTGCCGCCATTGCGAATATTGAAATCCTTGAATCCGAACGTATCCCTGAAACAGTTCGCACTGTTGGAAAAGTATTTGAGTCAGGCATGAAAACTTTGGAAGATCTTGAAATTGTGGGTGAGGTCAGAGGCAGCCATTTCATGATGGGAATTGAGTTCGTAAGTGATAAGAAAACGAAGGAAACATTCGCGGATGAAATCGCAATTGGGATGCGTGTATCCCTAGAGGCTCAGGCAAGGGGCCTGATCGTTAGACCACTAGGAAATATGATTGTCCTTTCTCCGCCTTTAATTTTGAACGAAGAACAGATTCGTGAAATTTCTGATATATTGCGAATGAGCATTATCGCTACTATGAAAGAACTAAGGCAGTAAGTTTAATTCTATAGTAAATTCAGGCAAAGCCTTCTGCTCAGGGGCGTTAGCAGGCATTTAAGCATCTAACCCACTAGATCTGCTCCTGAGGTCTTACCGGACGGTTTTGGGGCTATATTTCTGACGCAAATGCCGAACACCTGATCAGGTTAGAAAATTCCCTGATAAGGCTTTTATATTCCCTGTCAGGTCAAAATTATTCCCTGTTATGTGTCTTAGGGAATTTGACTCAGAAACCTAGTGATACTGCGGCTTTGCGGGATCATGAAGGGCTAATAAACCGCAAAAAGTATAAGTTTTCCCTGTTCTTTCCCTGTTTAACAGGGAAAATAGTAGAGACTGATTCGCTCAAGACTGCGTACACAGCCACTTTCAAGCTAACTGACCGACATACTCGCCTAATTGTAGCGAAATTTGCAATAGGCAACCGAAAGGTTTCAAATCAGCAAGGGTTGAGTAAGCAAAGAGGATGTTGCGACGATGATCGAAATAACCCCGACCATCAGCATCGAGGACGGTGAATTCGAGGAGCAATTCGTTCGATCCCCCGGCCCTGGCGGACAAAAGGTCAACAAGACCGCCAGTGCGGTTCAGTTACGCTTCGATGCCCGCCATAGCAAGGCCCTGTCCAATGCGGTATTCCTGCGACTGAAATCATTGGCAGGTCAGCGCATGACCAATGACGGCGTTGTCGTCATCACGGCCAATCAGTTCCGAACCCAGGACCAAAACAGGAAAGATGCGCGGGATCGATTGATTTCGCTCATCGCGGAAGCGGCCAAGCCGCCTAAACACCGTCGCGCGACCAAGCCATCAAAAGGCGAGAAGCAACGTCGCATGGAGACAAAAGGGCGCCGGAGTGTCGTAAAGAAGGCGCGCGGTGCGGTGGGTAGGGACGATTGACCATCCGCTTTGTCAGAACCACTCAATAACCCGCCTTGAATTCATGCCCCAGGCACGCGCAAGTTGGTGAATGCCCTTGTTCACAGGAACTGACCGGTGTGGAATTGCGGCAAACATCTCAAAGTCCTCAGATCCGCCCTGAATGGCGTCCGTAATCATGCGGGCCGATAGGTGCGATGGCGCAATGCCATGCCCTGAATAGGCCTGGGTATAATAGATATTGGGAGCGAGACGACCAATTTGTGGGTTCAGGTTGGCACTGATGCCGATACGACCGCTCCATTGATAATCGGTGCGGGTATCACCCAGCCATGGGAATATTTTAAGCATGCGTTTACGCAGCAAGGTCTCAGGATGGGCTGTATCGTTGCCGCTCCAGTGTGCCAGACCACCCCAAAGCATTCTGCCGTCTGCTGATAGACGGTAATAGTCGAGAACCGAACGCATATCGCTGACCGCTGTGTTGCGGGGTAACAGGCGCTTGGTGAATTCTTTCGACAATGGCGCCGTCGCGATAATGGCGGTGTAGCCCGGGATCAAGGTACGCTGTAGACGCGGCTCCAGCTTCTCCAGGTAAGCATTACCGGCCAACACGAGGGTGTCGGCGACGACCTGTCCGTCCGGCGTCTTCACCGTGACGGGGCCACCGTTTTGGCCATAGTTGATATGGGTGGCGGGTGATTGCTCAAATATCTGGCCACCCAAATCCAAAATGGCTTTTGCCTCACCGAGCGCCAGATTGAGGGGGTGAAGATGGCCTTCGCAATCCGTATAGACGGCGGCACGGTAGGCATCTGTGCCGACCAAATCTTTGACGCCTTGGCCATCTACAAATTCAATCCTGCCGGGGGCGTTGATGCTTTGCCAACGTTCCATCATTTGACGGAGGCGCTGTTCCTGGCGTCGGGTCATGGCGGCACGCACGTAGCCAAAGGTCAGATCACATTCAATGTGATGCCGGTCAATGGTCTCACGTAAAATACGGAGACAATCAAATTCCAATCGAGCTACCCTTTGTGCGGCGTCCGGTCCATGGATACGAGAAACCAGATGTTCTGTGTCCTCGCCATATCCCGACACGATTTGCCCGCCGTTCCGACCCGATGCGCCCCAACCGATGCGGTGTGATTCCAGCAACGCTACTGTGGCCCCTTGCTCCCTGAGGTACAGGGCGGTGGCGAGTCCTGAATAACCGCCGCCAACAATACATACGTCTGCGACGATTTCATCGTTTAACGCTGGAAGGTTCAGGTCAATATTCCGCGATGCGGCGTAGTAGGAATTGGGGTAGTCACTGGTTGTCAATTAGGGTGCTCGTTTCAAGATCGTTGACCATGTTGTGGAGTTGGCTAGGTTTAACATAATGTTGGATGCGGGGCCAAGCCGCACTATTACCAAAGGGATATGAATGAGTGATGGCATCGCAATTGAAACGGATCGGTTGATCCTTCGTGAATGGCGAGAGGAGGACCTGGAACCATTCGCGCAGATGAGCATGGATCCGAGGGTTATGGAATTCTTCCCTTCCGTTCAGGGCAAACAAACATGCCGCGATACCATCGCCTGGATTTCGGAAAGCATTGCTGCGGTTGGTTTCGCGTATTGGTCTGTGGAGGTCAAAGGCGGACCTCCCTTCATTGGGCTCATCGGTCTAAGTCAACCATCATTCGAAGCCAGCTTTACACCATGTGTGGAAGTGGGTTGGCGGTTGGCGTATGAGCACTGGGGGAAAGGGTACGCGATGGAAGGCGCATTGGCGTCGCTGACGTTCGGATTTGAGACAATCGGTCTGGATGAGATTTTTGCCTTCTGCGTTCACAACAACATGCCATCACGGGCGGTCATGGAACGATTGGGCATGACCAGAGATAAGGCCAGCGACTTCAATCATCCGAAACTGGACCCGGCGAGCCCGCTGTGCCCCCATGTGGTTTACCGGATCGCCAAGCCTGGTTAGATATAGCCGCGTTCTTTGAGCGATGCCAAAACCTGATCGGCCAATTCTTCCACACCATACTCGGCACTTTTCAGCACAATTTCCGCATTGATGGGAGGCTCGTAATCTGAATCGATACCGGTGAAGTTCTTGATCTCGCCTGCCCGGGCTTTCACGTACAGGCCCTTGGGATCGCGTTGTTCACAAACTTCCAGTGGCGTATCAACAAAGACTTCAAAGAATTCACCATCTTCCAGCATTTCACGGGCCATGCGTCGTTCGTCACGGAATGGCGAGATAAAGGATGACAGAACGATCATGCCTGCATCCACGAACAGGGCGGATACCTCGGCCACACGGCGCACGTTCTCAACCCGGTCCGCATCTGTAAAACCCAAATCCCTGTTCAGGCCATGGCGCACATTATCACCATCCAGCAAATAGGTGTGACGACCCATAGCCTGAAGTTTCTTCTCAATGGCATTGGCCACGGTGGATTTTCCGGAACCTGATAAACCGGTGAACCACAACGTGCAGGCCTTTTGGTTCTTCTGTTTGGCGCGTGATGCTTTACCCACGTCCATTTCGTGCCAGCCCAAGTTGGTTGCACGGCGCAAACCAAAGTCGATCATGCCACAGCCCACGGTGGCGTTGCTGAACCGGTCGATCAGGATAAACGCTCCCGTCTCACGATTTTCCTTGTAGGGATCATAGGCGATGGCGTGATCCAGTGAGAAATTCACGTAGGCCACTTCATTCAACTTTACTGTTTTGGCCGCCGTGTGTTCCAACGAGTTCACGTTGATTTCATGCTTCAATTCGGTCACCACAGCCACAACGGTTTTGGGGCCGATTTTCATGAGGTACTGACGTTCCGGCAGCAGCTCTTCCTCATGCATCCACAAAATGTGCGCCGCGAACTGATCGGTTTGCTGAGGTGAATTTTCTATATCACCCATCAGATCACCACGACTGATATCAATCTCATCGTTCAGCACCAGGGTCACGGATTGTCCCGCAACAGCCACACCCAGGTCGCCATCAAATGTGGAGATGGTTTTGATGCTGCTGGCTTTTTCAGAAGGGCTGACCATGACGTTGTCGCCCGGCTTGATGGTGCCGCTGGCGATGGTGCCACTGAAACCCCGGAAATCCAGATTAGGTCGATTAACCCACTGCACGGGCATGCGGAACGGTGCCGATGCCAGATCGGTGGTCACATCGATGGTCTCAAGAATTTCCAACAAAGATGGACCACTGTACCAATCTGCCGCATCGGTCCGCGAGAACACATTGTCACCGGTCAACGCGGATAGCGGAATAGCCTGAATGTCATTCAGTCCAAGTTCAGCGGCGAAGGCACGATAGTCCTGCTCGATTTGCTCGAACGTGGCCTGATCAAAATCAACCAGATCCATCTTGTTGACGGCCAAAATGACGTGCTTGATGCCCAGCAAGCTGACAATAAATGAATGTCGCCGTGTCTGGGTCAGAATACCCCGGCGGGCATCAATCAGAATAACAGCTACTTCGGCCGTGGATGCGCCTGTGGCCATATTGCGGGTGTATTGCTCGTGACCCGGCGTATCGGCGACAATGAATTTGCGTTTTTCCGTGGAGAAGAAACGATAGGCCACGTCGATGGTGATGCCTTGTTCGCGCTCGGCCTGAAGACCGTCTACCAGCAAGGCCAGATCGATATCGTCACCCTGGGTGCCGACTTTTTTGCTATCGGCTGTGATGGCTTCCAACTGGTCTTCAAAAATCAACTTGGAATCATAGAGCAAACGCCCGATCAGGGTGCTTTTGCCATCGTCCACGCTGCCGCAGGTGATAAAGCGCAACAGGTCCTTCTCTTCCTGGGTTTTCAGGTATTTCAGGATATCCGTTTCGATAAGATCGCTTTGGTGGGCCATCAGAAATAGCCCTCCTGCTTTTTCTTTTCCATGGAACCAGCACTGTCATGGTCAATGGCGCGTCCCTGACGTTCAGACGTGCGGGTCAGTAGCATTTCCTGAATGATCTCGGGCAAGGTATCAGCTTCCGATTCCACCGCGCCTGTAAGCGGATAACAGCCCAGGGTTCGGAAACGCACGGACTTCATCACAGGCGTTTCACCGGGCTCCAGCGGCATGCGGTCATCATCGACCATAATCAAGACGCCATCGCGCTCAACAACGGGGCGTTCGGCGGCATAATAAAGCGGCACGATGGGGATTTGTTCCAGATAGATATATTGCCAGATATCCAGCTCAGTCCAATTTGATAGGGGAAAGGCGCGAATGCTTTCACCTTTGTTGGTGCGGGCATTGTATGAGCGCCAAAGTTCTGGGCGCTGGTTTTTTGGGTCCCAGCGATGTGTCTTGGTGCGGAACGAGAATATGCGTTCCTTGGCGCGGGATTTTTCTTCATCACGCCGGGCACCACCGAAGGCAGCATCGAACTTATACTTGTCCAACGCCTGTTTCAGTCCTTCGGTTTTCATCACATCGGTGTGCACCTGTGATCCGTGGCTGAACGGGCCGATGCCTTTATCCACACCATCCTGATTAATATGAACAATGAGGTCCATGCCGCTTTCTTCAACCATACGGTCACGGAACACATACATTTCACGAAATTTCCATGTGGTGTCCACATGCATGAGCGGGAAAGGGGGGACGCCTGGGTGAAAAGCCTTGCGCGCCAGATGCAACATGACCGACGAGTCCTTGCCGACGGAATACAACATGACCGGGTTCTCAAACTCGGCTGCCACTTCGCGCATGATGTGGATGCTTTCGGCTTCAAGTTGCCGTAAGTGAGTCATTTTCGTCATATATGTCTGGAAACGAGGTGCAGGCACCCGTCCTTCTCAATGCTGTTTAGCGAACTAAACTGTTGTGGCGAATCATTGATCGGAACATACGGTGTAGATTGAGGCGCTGCAAGGCTACAACAGTAAAATACGCATTTAGTTGTGAAATAAAATAAAGAACATTAATAAAGTGTTATTAATTGTTTCATGGTCTCGTACAGTAGCAATTGAAAAGTTTTTACTGGGGCGTTCACGCACTCAAAATTTTGAACCCTGCTTGAAAAAACTTCATGGTGTGTGGGCGGGGTGGGCACTTGTGCGCGAAATATAGTCGTGTTCAGATATGGATTGAGACATTTGCGCAAGGATTCAAGCCCATGAACACAAAAGTACATCTCACAGACTTGGGAAAACCAACGGATTCACAGCGCCGTCGCGGTGGCGGTCGGGAGGCCAGACGTGCAAACCGATTGTCCGATTCTGGCCCGTCGGCCGTTCAGGCTGGTCTGCAAGGTGGCCGCTACAAGCCGCTGACAGATACCGATATTGAAAAAGTGCACGGTGCTGTTCTCGAGGTTCTGGAAACGGTGGGCAT
This sequence comes from Rhodospirillales bacterium, assembly GCA_018662225.1. Lineage (GTDB taxonomy): Bacteria > Pseudomonadota > Alphaproteobacteria > Rhodospirillales > Casp-alpha2 > JABJGO01. The sequence goes on from JABJGO010000063.1 coordinate 7,616, forward strand.
TGGCGACCCGACCCAAGAAGTTATTGATATCTGCGTGCCAAAAGGGGCAATGCTTTCCGATGATAACCGCCTATGCTTCCCCCGCACCTTGATGGAAGACGTGCTTGCGATGTCGGCTAAAGAGTACGTTGTTCATGCCCGTGGCAGTCGTGCGGGCAAGGATGATGTGTCGACCACTGATCAAAAAGTATTTTACGCCATTAGTGGTCAAGCCGTTACCCGGCTCGATGCCGAATCCCTGACATATCGCCCATCAACCATCCGCGATATCTATGACTTCACCCGTGTTGTAGATGTATCTGAGCATATCCATATGGCAGGCGTACCGGTGGTAGCGACAGATATCATTGATCCGCTGGAGCATGATATTAACTGTGCCTATGCGGTGATGGCGGCGACTGAAAAATCGTTCTCCATGTCCTTCACATCAAAAGAGAACCTGGCCAAGGGCGTTGAGCTGTTTGATCACGTGGCGGGCGGCGAGGGCAAGTTTTCCCGCGAGCCTTTCTGTATCTTCGGTGGCTGTCCGTTGGTCTCACCGCTTCGCTTTGGTGAAGAAAATCTTGATATCCTCATCGAAACAGCCCGCCGCGGACTGATCTGTGATTTGGCAGTGGCACCACAAGCCGGTGCAACGGCACCCGCATCACTGGCGGGCACTCTGGTGCAGGTAGTGGCCGAGACTCTGGCGGCTTTGGCCATCGTAAACCTTACCAATCCCGGTTGCCCTATGACCTTTGCGGCATGGCCTTTTGTTTCGGACCTGCGCACAGGTGCGTTTAGCGGTGGTAGCGGCGAGGAAGGTTTGTTGGCGGCAGCATCCGTGCAAATCGGGTCATGGTATGGCCTGCCCACCAGTGTACCTGCCTGTATGACGGATTCCAAAATACCGGACGCTCAGATGGGTTATGAAAAGGGTATGACGGCGGTACTGGCGAGCCTGGCCGGGTGCAACCGGGTCTCCGAATGTGCCGGTATGATGGGCAGCCTCATGGGTATATCGCTGGAAAGCCTGATTATTGATAACGATATGCTGGGCTCTGCCATGCGGGTGGTGCGCGGGATCGAAGTCAATGACGATACCCTGGCCGTGGAGGTTATCCGCGAAGTGGCCAAGGGGCCGGGGCATTATCTGGGCCATGACCAGACGATCGCGCTGATGCAATCAGAATTTTTGTATCCGACCATTGCTGACCGACAACCTCAGGGGGCGTGGGAAGAACAAGGATCGCCTTCAATATTTGACCGTGCCCGGGAACGGGTGCAGGAAATACTATCGGGCCATTATCCACAGCACCTGGCCGGTGAGACGGACGCGGTAATCCGCGATGCTTTTACCATTCATCTGAGCACGAGCGATCTGGGCCGTTAGCGTAAAGGCGTGAGCTTGTGGCGCTGTAAAGCTTCGTAGAACGGACGGTGATGATCGTAACAGGCACGTAGTCTGGGGTCGGAATCCAGCGTGACCGCTGACGGGTCGGTGTTTTTATCGCTATCCTTTTTGATACTACCGGAACCCATCACATCGCCGTGCCAACCCACAACACCTTCCCAACCTTTAGGCACCTCGTCGCCCCACTGAAGAGAATGGGGCAGGAATTCCATGCCTGTGGCGTTACAGTATGCGCGGATCATGCCGTCTGTATCGTTCTGTACGTCAGCCGCTTCAATCACCACGGGCGTTGTTCCATAGGTTTCCTGTAACCACTGGAAATGTTGGTACTGCGTTTCAATACCGACCTCTTCCAGTGAAAAATTCGGGTCCAATTTGTAATATGAAACAAGGGACTTTGCCGGATCACGGATTAGAAAGGTGTGTGTAATGCTATCGGAAAATTCCAAATCTTCCCGCATACGGTCAAGAATGTAATAGCTCATATCTTTGAAAAACACCGGACCTTCTTGCGCAGCGTCCAGTAGCATGCTCCGGATGTCGTCGTATGACGTTGGCGTGCCTTCAGGAACGTCAAAGTGCGGCATCGCCTTTTTGGCATCTCCCACGTAATACAGATACATGAATGGCTCGTGGAAGCACCTGAAGTCGCCACGTTCCCGCATGATGCGTTCCATTGCCGTGGACATGGAGCGGGGGTGGCTCCAAAGGGCGATGATCGGATGCATGTTCACCTCTGGTATCAGGTTACAACGTTGATTGGCGAGCCCGCAAAGAATGCTTCAATGCTGGCAACTGCAATGTCCATGATAGCCACGGTGGCCTCTGGTGTATTAAAGCCGGTGTGGGGCGTGACAACAACGTTTTCCAACCGTCGGAACGCATGGTCTGCGGGCAGTGGTTCGGCTGAGAACACATCCAGGCCTGCGCCAGCCAGACGGCCAGATTCCAGCATGCGTGCCAGTTCGACCTCATCCACGATTTCCCCGCGTGCTGTATTGATAAAGCACGCTTCTTTGTCCATGAGATTGAGCAGCTTTGCATCGATCATTCCCTGAGTCTCGTCGTTCAGTTCCAGATGAAGCGACACAATGTGGCTTTCCGACAGGACAGTTTCCAGGCTTTCAAACTTCACACCGGCAATGGCGGCTTTTTCGTCCGTAGGGTTGCGTGTCCAGGCGATGACCCGCATGCCAAAGGCGTTGGCTAATTGTGCCGTGCGGGAGCCTATACCCCCGAGCCCGATCAGGCCCAGGGTCTTTCCCTTCAGATCGTAACTCGGTAAACCACGGTTCCAACCCCCGGCGCGGGTATCTCGATCAAGGCGGCTTATTTGTCGTGAGACACTCAGCATCAGCGCGATGGTATGCTCGGCAACCGTATCGTTGGCATAACCCGGTGTATTGGTTACCGTGATGCCGCGTTCACGCGCTATGTGGAGGTTAACGTGGTTTGCGGCACCAATGCCGGTAAAGGCGATGATTTTTGCATTAGGCAGGGCCGTCAGGACGTCATCTGACATTTTCCAACCGAGCATGACCGCGTCTGCATCACCAATTCGTCTCAGGGATTCGGCATCTGTTTCAGGCTCACCCACATGCAGATCAAACGATCCAATTGCGTGCACACGCGCTAAACGCTCTCCTGTAAACAGATCGGCTGTGGTCTGATCAGAATCAGGGTAGACAATGTGTTTCATGCCTATTGGTCGAAACCGGGGCTATCACGGTGGGCCTTGCGCAATGCAGCCTCCCAGTCCTTTTGGTGGAAGGTCTCGTAAGCACCGTATTGCTGGGCCGTGTGCTCACAAACTTCAGGCGTTGGCGTAATCAGTTCAGTGCCCGCTCGCATGGCGTCCAGTTGGCTCTGGCAGGATTTTTCCAAATAGAACATGGCTTCAAAGGCGTTGCCAATATTGATGCCTACGGAAAGTAGCCCATGGTTTTCCAGGATCATCACTTCATTGGTGCCAATGTCAGAAATCAGCCGCTCGCGTTCGTTGGGATCAAGGGCAATGCCTTCGTATTTATGATAACTGACCCGATTGTAGAATCTCAACGCGTGCTGGGTAATGGGCAGCAAACCACACTTCATGGCGGAAATGGCCATACCTGCATTCGTGTGGGTATGGATGGCGCAATCAACGTTATCCCGCCCCATCAGAACGGCACTATGGATGGTGTAGGCGGCCGGGTTGAAATGGTATCCATTGTCCAAAACGATGTTTCGACCGAAATCCATTTTAACCAGCGACGATGCGGTGATTTCCTCGAAATACAAATCGCACGGGTTGAGCAGGAATGCGTCTTCATCCGGTACACGTGCCGAAATATGGGTGGCGGTCAAATCGGTCCAACCTTCTAACGCGGCCAACCTGTAACAGGCGGCTAATTCGACGCGCGTCGCCCACTCGGCCTCACTTACGTTGCTGCGAACAGACGATGTATCAACGACATTAACGGTTCCCATGTGTGGTGTTCTCCCAACCATTTTGTGTTCAGATGAAAAGCATACCGTTGGAACCTGTTTTCCGAAACCAAAATCGATACAAAATATTCCATGCGTTTTGGTAGAAAGTTGATATTGTTGGCAACGTACAATTTTGGAGAACGCCACAATGGATGAACAAGAAAAAATGCTTCTTCGTTTTAACAAAATGCTCGAGGAAAGCATCCGACAGGCCAATCGCGAGGTCATTGACCCCATGATGCCGCCGTTGAATGTCCAATCTGTTCTGCCTGTTGCTGTCATGGTGGCAAAGCTTCGTGGCCGTTATTTAAAGGCCGTATTTGAAATGGTCGAACACAAGAAAGACGGTTTGCCCACCGAGGAACAGATCAATACGCTACGCGAGCATCGGGAAGCATTTGAAGAAGTGATGGCCGCTTCACAGGCGCTGGAGCACGCGATTTCCCGTGGTTATCTGGAACTGGCTTCCGACTAGCGAATTACCACTGATGAATGAATAGTTTAATTTGGCCGCAAGAACCGGATATCGCGGTCTGGGCGATGCGTTATGGATGGGTATCGTTCAACCGAATACCCTGGATAATCCCAAATGAAACCACCCCACATCAATCAATCCATGGGCGCCGTTGAGTGGGGCCTACTTCTTGCCCTTTCGCTGGTTTGGGGCGGCGCATTTTTCTTTTCGTCCATTGCCGTGTCCGAGTTGCCACCCTTTACAATTGTTATCTTGCGAGTAGGCATTGCCGCCATGGTCCTGCACCTGGTTGTTCGTATGAGCGGGGTGCGATTGCCCACAGAGTGGCATGTGTGGCGAGCCTTCTTTGTGATGGGGCTGCTTAATAACGCCATTCCCTTTTCTTTGCTGGTATGGGGGCAGACCCATATCTCTGGCGGCCTGGCATCTATTTTGAATGCAACGACACCCATGTTTACGGTTCTGGTGGCCCATGCGATGACATCGGATGAAAAAATTACACCGACCCGGATTGTTGGTGTTTTTGCCGGCCTGTTGGGCGTTGCTATCATGATCGGGGAAGATGCCTTGCAAGCACTCAGTGTGGACATTTTGGCGCAAATAGCTTGCATTGCCGCCCCGGTTTCCTACGCCCTCGCCGGGGTATATGGTCGCCGGTTCAAAGAATTGGGTGTGGCGCCCATGGCAACAGCAACGGGACAGGTGACAGCCAGCACTTTTATTCTTTTGCCGCTTGCGCTCATTGTGGACCACCCCTGGGCATTACCGATGCCCAGTACGAACACCATACTTGCCATCGTCGGCTTGGCGACCCTGTCCACCGCTTTGGCCTACATCATATTTTTTCGAATTTTGTCCACGGCAGGGGCCACCAATTTAAGCCTGGCAACATTTATGATCCCGGTTAGCGCCATTTTCCTTGGTGGCGTGTTCCTGGGCGAAGTGTTGGAGACAAAACATTTCGTCGGCATGCTCATGATTGGTATTGGATTGGCCGCTATTGATGGCAGGTTGCTGAGATGTTTCAGACGGTGATACCCGCCCGAAATCCTTCCAGGACGGCTTCTTCGGCAGTTCTTGGCGCCAGGCAATCGCCGACCAGATGAACCTCAAAGCCGGATTCCCGAAGTTGGTCTTCCATCGTATTGACCGGTGTATGGCCCTGGCACAGCACCAGTGTGTCTGTTTCTTCGCAGATAATGGGCTCACCGCTCATGGTGTGCTGCAAATAAACCGTGTCCTCATCGGCACCGAACAGGCGGGCGTAGGGAATCATTTCCACGCCCAATTTGTGCAGCCGACCCACGCCTGTATCGCGCACATACATCTGAATGGTTTGTCCTGGCATATAGCCGTTGATGGCCAATCGAACGCGGCATCCTTCCTCGGCCAGTTTCTCGGCGATGCCAATACCGATCCAGTCAGCGCGCCAGTCAGCCACAACCACAGACCCGCCAACATTGGCTTCGTTTCTCAGCACTTGCCAGGCGTCAACCACATGGGCGCTTTCGCGACCTTCAAATTCCGGCCAGCGAGGCTCGGCACCGGTTGCCAGAATGACGGCGTCCGGGTTTTCATTGGAAATCATATCCATATCCACAGGGCAATTCTTTTTGACCGTAACACCGGCTATGGTCATTTCCTGTTCCAGATTGGTGACAATGCCGCCGAACTCAGCCCGTGTGGGTAATAGTTGCGCCAGTAGAGTCTGTCCACCCAACTGAGCGGTCTTTTCATACAGCGTTACATTGTGACCGCGTCCCGCTGCAACAGCGGCGGCTTTCATGCCACCGGGCCCGCCACCAATAACCATGATGTTTCGTGCTACTGTCGCCGGTGCCACGTCACCATACCTGACCTCACGTCCGGATACCGGGTTCTGAATACATGAGATCGGATAACCTTCATGGAAGTGGCCAATGCAGGCTTGATTGCAACCGATGCAGGCGCGGATGTCGTCGGCCCGATCATTAAACGCTTTGTTGGGCATGTCTTGGTCAGCGATCAGGGCGCGGGTCATGCCGCACATGTCAGCATGACCCTTTGCCAGAATCTCTTCGGCGATCTGTGGCTGGTTAATGCGACCAGTGACAAAGATCGGAATATCCGTGCGTTGTTTAATGGCGTGGGCAAACGGGGCGGTGTAGCCTGTATCTTCGGACATGGGCGGGACGATATGGATAGATCCGGCCAGCGTGGATGATGATCCACCCACAACACTCATGTAATCCAGGACCCCATCACCGGCCAGTTCAGCACAAATCTCGACCATATCATCGACACCCAACCCATCTGGGCTGCGCTCGTCACCCGAAAGTCGCATGCCAATGACGAAACTGTCATCGGTCTTGGCGCGGATGTTGTCGGCTACTTCACGGACAAATCTGAGTCGGTTTTCCAGTGACCCACCGTACTTGTCATCGCGCTGGTTGACGCCGGGGTTTAAAAACTGAGCAGGCAGATAGGCATGGCTGCCGACAATTTCGACACCATCCAGCCCAGCTTCGCGCATGCGCGCACCTGCGTTGCCGTAATATTCGATGACCTCTTCGATCAATGCGGTGGGCATAGGGCGTGGCAGCACGTGGAAGCGTTCGTTGGGAACGGACGACGCGCTGTATGAGACAGGTGCCGTGCCATCTTCTGAGGCGACAATCTCACGTCCCGGATGGAACAGCTGGGAAATCAAGCCGCAATCATAGCCATGCAATACGTTGGCCAAACGCCGGTAGCCGGGGATGCAATCATCTGTATCAACCCGGATAGGATCGGCCACAAAGACAGCTCCGGGATGAACCAGTGCTACCTCGGTCATAATCAGTCCGGCACCACCTCGGGCGCGGGCCTCGTGATAGGCCACCATTCGGTCACCGATCTCACCATGATCATTCAAATGGGTTTCATGGCCGGTGCTGATGATGCGGTTTTTCAGGCTCAGATTGTTAATCTGAAAGGGCGAAAACAAATGAGGGAAATTTTTATGTGTCATGCGATGAGTGAACCCTGAATTCACGCCCTGATCAATGGTTTTACTGCATGCCAAATAATGTTTTGTATTGACTTGAGGATATCAGAGACGCTTTCTTGGATTTGCGTGTTGATTACGTTGAATAAGAAAGAAAAAACAAGCGAGGAAGCTGTGGCTAAACGCATTATTCTCATTCGTCATGGTGATGATCCCCCCGATGATCGGGCCTACACATATTTTCAACAAAACGGCTTCGATGTTGAAATTACGCGACCTTACAAGGGCGACGTTCTGGGTGACCTGAGCGATGATGTCGTGGGCACTGTTATTTATGGCGGACCATTTAATGTGTTCGAAACAGACAAGCACCCGTTCCTGAATGATGAGCACCGCTGGATTGAGCTGTGCATTGAAAACCAGGTGCCGATGCTTGGTATATGTCAGGGCGCGCAGTCCATTGCCCATACGCTGGGCGCTAAAGTTGGGCCACGCGAGGGTGAGCCGCATGAGTTCGGGTATTATCAATTGTATCCGACCGAGGCTGGCGCAGATATTCTGTCACAACCTATCGCCGTTACGCAGGCACATTTCCATGAGTTTGAGGTGCCGGATGGTGGTGAATTGCTGGCCTATAGTGACACGTTTCCCCAGCAAGCATTCCGGTATGGTTCCTCTACCTATGGGTTTCAGTTCCACCCCGAAGTGACCATCGAAGGTTTCCGGCGCTGGCAAACGCTCCTGTCGTTCAATTATGGCCGCCCCGGTGTTCAGACCGTTGATGAACAAAACAGCTTGATGTATGAGCATGATGAAGCCCAGGCCGAATGGTTCTATGAGTTCCTCGATAAACTGTTTGGTAAACCAACTGATTAGCGGTTTGCTGCGTTAGAAAATACAAAAGGACATGGAAATGAAAGTTGGCTTCATTGGTTTGGGTAATGTTGGCGGGAAACTATCAGGTAGTTTGCTGCGCAATGGCATTGATTTAATGGTCCGCGATCTGGATCGTTCTATCGCTGAGCCGTTTTTGGAAAAAGGGGCGTCATGGGCTGATTCGCCCAAGGAAATGGCAGAGGCTTGTGATGTCATCATTACGTGCCTTCCGTCTCCCGCCGCCTGCTCAGCTGTGATGGAAGCCGACGATGGTATTCTGGCGGGCCTGAGTGCCGGCAAGATTTGGGCCGAAATGAGCACGACGGACGAAGAAGAGGTCAAACGGATTGGTGCGTTGGTTAAAACCACCGGTGCGGAGCCGATTGAATGCCCTGTGTCCGGTGGTTGCCACCGGGCCGCCACTGGTAATATCGCCATCTTTGCCGGTTGTTCGCGCGAAACTTTTGAGACCATGCTGCCACTGTTAACCACCATGGGGCGGCGCGTCCTGCATACGGGCGACCTGGGCTCTGCATCGGTGTTAAAAGTTGTCACCAATTATCTGGCATCGGTTAATCTGGTATCGTGTATCGAAGCCATGATGACCGCCCATAAGGCCGGTATGGACCTGAATACAACGTTTGAAGCCATGCGAATTTCTTCCGGCAACTCATTTGTTAATGAAACGGAAAGCCAGGTTATCCTGAATGGTAGCCGCGATATAAGCTTCACCATGGATCTGGTGGTGAAAGACATGGGGCTGTTCATGCAGGTGGCTGAACGATCAGGGGTGGATTTGGATATAGGCCCGCTTATTCTGGATATCTTCAAGGAAGGCATGGAAAAGTACGGCCCGCGTGAATTGTCACCAAATATCGCTCGCCGTCTTGAAGATCGCTGCGATGCCAGGTTGCTGGCTGACGGGTTCCCGCCTGAAATGACAGACGACGAGCCGGAAGAGCCGGGATACGAAGTTATTCCAAAAGGCAGGGAAGCCGCCGAATAAATCAGGCCACCCGGAACGTACGGCGTAGAACCCCGCTCAACACCTCCAGATCAACCGCAAACAGGCCCGTAGCCGGTTTCGGCAGCTGATCACCCAGTTCTTTTTCCAGGTCGTGCAAGGCATGGAACGGCACTTTCGGGTATAAATGGTGCTCAACATGGCGGTTCATGTCACAACCCAAGAAACGTCCCAGCCAGTTTGTATCAAAAGACCGGCATGATTTTCGGATGTCATGCTGATCTGCTTCCATTTCGGCGTGTTGGCTAATGACAAACAACTGCATGATTACACCGCCGACCAGGCGGGGGATGATGATGTAAATTAGCAAAATATCCCATCTATCGAACCACCATGCCGCACTGACTATTGACGCATAGATGACAACAAAGGCGAGGGCCGCCCGTTGCTGCTTTGGCAAATCCCGCTCAGGCGTGAATGAGCGAATGAACGCATCATGGATGCCAAGCGCGCTCATGATCATTTGCTTTCCGCTTATCCAGTATGGAGCGAGGCTCGACAACTCCAGCAACCATGTATGCAGGTGCAGAGGATTTATGGATATCTGAGCGTCCATGCCATTAATCCACGTGAAATTGTGGTGCCGCATGTGGGCGTTGTAGCGATGCACGGGGTCTTCGAAATAGATCAGTGAAGATATCCAAAAAATGACGGTGTTTAACCACTTGGTTTTCACATACGTTCCGTGCGCACTTTCGTGGCTGATCGCGTAGGACGTTTCTGTGAATATACCGGCATAGATGATCATCGCCGGGATGAACCAGCCAGTTTCGATACTGAGAAACAATCCGTATCCGGAGACCAGCAGCAGGGCTAGCCAGATTGTGAAATGGCGCAGCCCAGGCCCATCACGTAACGTCATCAGGTGTCGTAAATTTACAGGATCGATACTTACACCAGATGTTTTGGCGTTGGTGGCCTGTATCTCAACCATCGTTTTTGCCCCCGCGATATGGGTCAGGTGCGATAGTCAGGTTCTTCCTCGTCGAGGATTTCCTTCAGGGCGTTCCAATGGTTTTCCCAGAGACCCGGATAGCTCTGCCACTGCTGTGCCGTTTTTTCTGCAATCTCGTCGGACAGAACACTGAGTTCCTTACCTGTTGAGTACGCGGTGACCAGCGTTTCGCAGGCCTTTTCGAAATAGTACAATTCATCAAAGGCGTGGCCCACGGCACTGGCCGTCATTAACACACCATGGTTGCCCATCATCATAACGGCTTTATTGCCAAGCAGTGTGCCCAATCGTTCGCCTTCATCACCAAGGCCCATACCATCAAAGCCATCATCATAGGCAATACGGCCATGATAGCGGGCGGTGTTTTGATCGATTGACAGCATCGCTGGATCTTTCAGACAGGAAAGTGCCAGGGCATATTTTGAATGCGTGTGAAGCAAGCAACGTGCCTGTGGTGAATTACGATGCAGCGAGCTATGGATACACCACGCCGTTGGATCGGGTGCGTTGGGTTGGTCCATGGTCGTGGGATCATTGGCATCCAGCAACAGCAATTCACTGGCACGGACACGGCTAAAATGACGTCCGCATGGGTTCATCAGAAACTTGGAGCCATCATCTGACACGGCCAGGCTGAAATGGTTAGCGACGGCTTCGTGCATATTGTGACGGGCTGCCATGCGGAAAGCGGCAGCCAGATCGACACGCTCCTCATAATAGGGATCGTCTTCAATACGGGTGCCAGTCGTTTTCAATTCAGCTACAGACATGATCCAATCTCCAAAATGCCAGTTTTGTCGTGCGTTATCGGGTATCTATCCATTTTACCTGAAAATAATCGCGCTCTTTGCATAGAAACTTCAAGAGAGAAAAATTTGTTTGTTCACCACATACTTTCGGATTGGTTCTGTGCGTTCTCTTGCGCTTTTGTAAACAGTTCCCATTCATTTTCTGGCAAAAATCGTTGCGCCAGGAATTGATAGGTTTCCTGCATCATGTTTTCGCAAGATCGCGACCGCTTGGCTGGTTGTAATTCCCAGCTATCCACGAGCTCTTTCCAGGCCCAAAACCGTTTGTACAAATTATCCCGGTTGGTGCGGATGTATTTTATTTGTGCACCAATATTCCTGAGCACGGCCATGATCTCACCCGTTTGCGCATCCACATCAACAAAATTGGCGCGGAAGCCATCCATGGCAATCTTGCACAGGCGAGACACCGGATTAAGCGTTTCCATAATGCCGAGCTCAGATCGGTAAAGTTCTCGCATATCTCTCAGGCGTTCTTCAACCACGAGGATGCGTTCAAATTGTCGGCGTAATGCTTCGATGTAGGAGAGCTCTTCTGCAAGGCTATCAACCAGATCGACCACCTTTTCCACGTTGTCGCCCAAGCCAAGTTTATCGGCGGCTTGGGTAAACGCATCGCTGATTTTCTCCTTCATGGCGGGGTCTTCGGTCACCATGGCCAGTTGTTCTTTATCTGTCACAACGGACTCGTCACCAGACAGCCATGATACCAACTGCATCGTTACGCGGCCGCGTGCCACGCTTCGGTCATCATCTGTTATGCTCCAGGTTGCCTCGCCGGTTCTAAGCTCCATAGGGATCGCGTCGCCAACTTTGAGTTGGGGCACAAATGGTAGGGCGTCGACGAGTGTCTCCAGCATAAAAGCATCCTTGGAGTCTTCATCTAGTCTGAGTTCCTTCGCAATGGAATCCAAACGCAGTTCTACGGCACCGGTGTCCAACGGCGTCATCATAACCGCGTCATCTGTGCCTTCCTGGATCTTGAAATAGATTCCGGGCACAGCCGAAAAGAAGGGGTGTTTAAATTCTACCACTTCAGGGATTGGTCGCGGCTTGGCCGGTTTCTCCGGTTCTGCGGTGGTTTCAGCTTCAGCCTCTACTTCGGCTTCAGTCCCAGCCTCAGCTTCAACTTCAACAGCTTCAGCAGCTCCAGCCTCTACTTCGGCGTCGGCCTCGTCGGTTTGTTCCTGTGCGTTCTCTTGTGCTTCTGTTTCTTCGCTCATCATCATCTGATACTTATGGCTGATCGTTTAACGAAAGTGGTTGTTTAGTTATCCAGTTAACTATTGTGACGGGTTAGCCCCAACCATGTCACGCGCGAACCCGCTCAAGTAATCTATCCATAAACTGACAGCAAAGTTGTAATTGTTCAATGCTGACAAATTCGTCTGGTTTGTGGGCTTGTGCAATATGCCCCGGACCGCAGACAACAGACGGAATATTTGCGTCCTGAACGAATATGCCAGCCTCTGTTTGGTAGGCGACCTTGATATCATCATTTCGGGCCGCCAGTGACCGTACAAATGAAATGACATCATCACCGGGGTCCAGCTCAAAACCTGGCATTGCGGCGTATTCTTCAATGTGGATCGAGGCTTCGGGTGATATGGCCTTCATCCGCGGCTCCAGCTCGTTATGGGCAAAATCTGTTATGCGTTTCAGCAAGGCGACCTTGTCTGTCTCAGGCAATATACGGAATTCAAATTCAAACGTGCATTCTCCAGGCACAATGTTTAAGGCGCTGCCGCCTTTAATAGTGCCGGTTTGAAGAGTATCAAATCCCACATCATACCCTTCGGCGAAGGGACCGTTTTCCCGGTGATCATCAGCGATGCCGCGAATAAATGAAATCAACTCGCACGCATATTGAATGGCGTTGACCCCTTGGGGGGCAAGACTGGAATGGACCTCGAAACCTCGCAGGGTGCATTCGTAGCTGTAGCCACCTTTGTGGCCTGTAACCACCTGCATGCCTGTTGGTTCGCCAATAATACACATGGATGGTTTGATGGGAAATCCATTCAGAGCCTCAGCCAAACGCTTGGCACCGGCGCAGGTCACCTCTTCGTCGTAGGAAAATGCCAGATGGATAGGGGTTTTGAGTTCGGCCTCGGCAAACTTGCGGGCATATGCCAGACAGACAGCGATAAAGCCTTTCATGTCACAGGTGCCACGGCCAAACAGCAAATCGTCTTTTTCCGCCAGAGCAAAAGGATCAGTGGACCATTCCTGACCATCGACGGGCACCACATCGGAATGGCCAGACAACATGATGCCGGGTCGGTCTGATGGGCCAATGGTCGCATACAGGTTGGCTTTGGTGGCATCCTCATTTGGCACCAAAATACAATCAATTCCCAACTCAGCCAGGTAAGACTTTACCCACTCGATCAGGTCCAGGTTTGAATTCCGGCTGGTGGTATCGAAGCTGATGAGCTTCGCCATGACGTCGTACAATTCCGGTGAGATTTTGGTACTCATGATTCACCACACACACTGTCCACAAGACGATCCATAAATTGCTCACACAGCTCAAGCTGCTCCAGCGAGCAGTACTCGTTCGGTTTATGGGCTTGTTCAATACTGCCGGGGCCACAAATAACGGTGGGAATGCCTACCCGTTCGGTGAACAGTCCAGCTTCTGTGGCAAAAGCAACCTTGATATGATTGTTACGACCCGCCAGTGATTTCACGAACGTAACCACCTCTGCATCGGCGGCTGTGTTGAGGCCCGGTGCATCTGTAACCTCGACAACATCGATCCCGGTATTCGGGTCGACGGCGTGCATGCGTGGCTCGAGAGTCTCGCGGGCATAGGTCTCAATCTCGGCGATAATTGAATCCGGGTCATGTTCGGCCAGATTTCGGAATTCACATCGGATGATACATTCCTTGGGCACGATGTTGAGAGCCGTACCGCCACTGATGACGCCGGTGTGGACTGTTGTGTATGTCACATCATAAGCTTCATCAAAGGGGCCTTCGTCCGCAAACCGCTTTGCCATACCGGTCATATAGTTGATCAGATCTGCGCCAAACTCGACGGCGTTGACGCCGAAGGGTGCCAGACTGGAATGGCATTCCAGCCCGCGTACCGTGATGTCGTAGCTGCGTTTGCCCTTGTGACCCAATGACACATCCATGCTGGTCGGCTCACCCACGATGCACATGGCCGGTTTGATCGGCATGTGCTTCATCTTTTCAATCAAGGTTTGAACGCCAATACAGCCGATTTCTTCATCGTAGGAAAAAGCCAGATGAATAGGGGTGTTCAGGCCACGTTCCAGAAAAATCGGTGTATACGCGAGGCAGATGGCGATAAAGCCTTTCATATCGCATGTGCCGCGACCAAATAACTTGCCATCCTGCTCGATCACCTGCCAGGGGTCGCTGTCCCATGCCTGTCCGTCAACGGGAACAACATCCGTGTGGCCTGACAGCATGATGCCTGGCATATCCTGCGGGCCAAGCGTGGCGTACAAATTCGCTTTTGTTCTTTCTTCATTGTGGACCAACATCGGTGACACACCCAGATCCTCAAGATAGCTGACAACAAAGTTAATGAGGTCGAGGTTCGGGTTTCGGCTGGTGGTATCAAAAGAGATTAGCTTCTCAATCAATGAGCGGCTTTTTAGGTCGGGCATGGGCATGAATTTCCCTGAAATTGTTTCAGTGATAGTCTGGTCATGGTAACTTAGCTGAGGCAAGAAAATGTGGTTTAAAACTAGAATTTTGTGGCATTTAATTGGCTTGAAATATCCAGGTTGCCTTACTACGTTCCCCCCACTTTCTTCATACCCGCTATGGATCAGGGGCAACAATGTCTATTCACACAATAACCAACCAGTCAGTGAGTGAGATTGCTGAGGAATTCAAAGGGATTCGTGTTCCTTTTGAGTCCATTCCGATTATTGATCTAGCCGCGTTTCGTGATGGCAGTGCACGTAGGGACGTGGCCGATTCTATGGCCCGCGCGGCGCGTGACGTTGGCTTTTTCTATGTGACTAATCACGGAGTGGACGAAGCAGTGGTCGATGAAGCACTTGAGCAGACACGCCAGTTTTTTAATCAACCGCTTGAAATCAAGAGCCGTTATCCCATTGCTGACTCGTTCCCCCATCAACGTGGCTACGTGCCGGTGTTTGGTGAGGAACTGGGTATGGACGAAACAGTTGATCTAAAGGAAAGTTTTGATCTTGGCGTTGATCTTCCCGCTGATGATCCCGACGTGGTGGCTGGAATTCCTTTTTACAGCCCCAACACGTGGCCAGATCATATGCCTGATTTCAAGGTAGCGATTACCACATATTATGACGGCATGCTTGAGCTTTCAAAAGTACTCGGTCATGCGTTCGCCATGAGCCTCGGCCTGGATGAAGACTTCTTCGTTGATCGGATGAAAAAGCCGATCGCCAACATGCGGCTGTTGCACTATCCGCCATACAGTCCCGTATCGGGTCAGAAGGTCATCGGAGCGGGTGCGCATTCAGATTACGGATTTGTTACGATCCTGGTGCAAGATCAGATTGGCGGATTGCAGGTTCAAAATATGCGCGGCGAGTGGATCGAGGCGCCACCGATACCCGGTGCTTTGGTGATTAATATTGGTGAGATGCTGGCTATGTGGACCAATGATCTATTCGTGGCCACTCGACATCGGGTTATGAATATCAGCGGCGTGGATCGCTATTCTATCCCCTTGTTTCTGGATATGGATTACGATGTGGAAGTCAGTTGCTTGCCTACCTGTCTTGGTGATGACGGCCATCCAAAATATCAGCCAGTTCGCGCCGGTGATTACATCTCGAAACGTTTGAACGAGACATTTCCGTTTCGACGAGACCAGGTCAGCTAAACAAACCTGGGCCACTTCCATAATCACGTGCGCTGGTGCGGCGTGGCTTGGAATGGTTTTTTGTACACCAGTTTTTTTTCAGAATCCTATTTGTGTTTCCGAGGAATGTTATGTTAGGGTTTAGCCAAGGCAGGGGAGAGCGGTAATAAAACGGCAAAGACCGTTTAACACATGCTCTCTAAAATATAATAAGGCGTGACCACAAAAGTTGGTTGCCCATAAATGTGGCTAGGGAGATGCATGTCGGATAATAGTGATCCGCTAGTGCGGTTTATCGAGGTTCAGAAGAGCTATGACGGCGAGTCTCTCGTCGTTAAAAATCTCAATCTCGATATTGAACGGGGCGAGTTCGTTACAATGCTTGGCCCCTCCGGTTCAGGAAAAACAACCTGTTTGATGATGCTTGCAGGCTTTGAGCCTGCAACACACGGAGAAATCACGTTGGATGGCGTGTCCATCAATAATGTGGCACCTCACAAACGTGGCATTGGCATGGTTTTCCAGAACTATGCATTATTCCCTCATATGACCGTTGCTGAGAATCTGGCGTTCCCGCTAGAGGTTCGCAAGATGGACAAGTCCGAGATTGAGGCGCGCGTCAAAAAGACACTGGATATGGTTCACCTGGGTGCGTTTAGCGACAGACGCCCGGCGCAATTGTCCGGTGGTCAGCAACAGCGTGTGGCTGTGGCCCGCGCCTTGGTGTTTGATCCAGAACTTATTTTGATGGATGAGCCCCTTGGTGCCCTGGACAAGCAGTTGCGCGAGCAAATGCAGTATGAAATCAAGCATATCCATGAAGATCTCGGGGTGACGGTGGTCTATGTGACCCATGATCAATCCGAGGCGCTCACCATGTCCAACAGGATTGCCGTG
>JABJGO010000064.1 GCA_018662225.1 Rhodospirillales bacterium
ATGATCTGACGGCCAAGGTCTCTGAAATTATGGCAGACCTGCCATCCGTTAGCCGGGTCATTGTGGTGCCTTACGTGAATGCGGAGCCTGATATATCGAACCTGCCACGGGCTGAGTTGATCGCTGAATTTACAGGCAATTTTACACCACGCGAAATTGAGTTCGAACAACTACCCTTCGATCATCCGCTGTATGTGATGTATTCGTCCGGCACCACGGGCGCGCCCAAGTGCATTGTTCACGGCGCCGGTGGCACGCTTATCCAGCATGTGAAGGAACACATGCTGCACAGTGATGTGCACGCGGGCGACCGGGTCTTCTATTTCACCACCTGTGGCTGGATGATGTGGAACTGGCTGGTCAGTGGCTTAACGCAAGGTGCCACCTTGTTACTGTACGACGGATCACCATTTTATCCCGACGGCAATGTATTGTGGGATTTTGCCGAAGCCG
Source organism: Rhodospirillales bacterium (assembly GCA_018662225.1). Lineage (GTDB taxonomy): Bacteria > Pseudomonadota > Alphaproteobacteria > Rhodospirillales > Casp-alpha2 > JABJGO01. The sequence goes on from JABJGO010000064.1 coordinate 454, forward strand.
AACGTATGACGTTCTTTGGCACGTCGGCCAAGTACATCGATGCCTTGAACAAAGCCGGGTTGGAGCCGGGTAAAACCCATAACCTGAGCACGGTCCGGGCGATGGCGTCGACCGGATCACCACTGGCCCCCGAAAGCTTCGATTACGTCTATAAATCCATTAAATCCGATATCCATCTGGCATCCATCGCCGGTGGCACCGATATCGTCAGCTGCTTCATGCTTGGTGATCCCACCCGCCCCGTTTGGCGCGGCGAGATCCAGTGCCGTGGCTTGGGCTTGGCCGTGGACGTGTTTGATGATGACGGCAATCCGGTACGCGGCGACAAGGGCGAACTGGTCTGCACCCGCGCCTTTCCGTCCATGCCCATCGGGTTCTGGAATGACGAGGATGGGGCTAAGTACCACGGCGCTTATTTCGACCGCTTTGATAATATCTGGTGCCATGGGGATTTCGTGGAAATCACGGAACACGGCGGCATTGTTATCTATGGCCGGTCCGATGCCACGCTCAACCCCGGCGGGGTGCGTATCGGCACGGCAGAAATTTACCGACAGGTGGAACAGCTGGACGATGTGGTCGAAGGCATCGTTATCGGTCAGGAATGGGACAGCGATGTGCGGGTCGTGCTGTTTGTGCGACTGCGTGACGGTGTGGAACTGGATGATGCGCTTCAGGATTCCATCCGCAAACAAATCAGAGCCAACTGCACCCCCCGCCACGTGCCCGCCAAGATAATCGCCGTTGCCGATATCCCGCGCACCAAATCCGGCAAGATTACAGAGCTAGCCGTTCGTGATATCATCCACGGCCGGGCTATCAAGAACAAAGAGGCTCTCGCCAACCCGGAGGCGCTGGATCTGTATGTGGATCTACCTGAACTGAAGGACTAAAGAACGCATGTCTCGTATCGAAACCGTTGAGCAACTTAATGAGCTGTACGGACAGCCGGGAGCGGCGTCGCTTGAGAAGGTTGCCCGTCATGTGACCGCGGAATACCGCACCTTTATTGAGGCGGCACCCTTTGCTGCTCTGGCCACCGTGGCGCCAGAAGGCATTGATTGTTCCCCGCGCGGCGACCAGCCGGGCTTTGTTCGCGTCAGCGACGATGGCAAGACGCTGATGTTACCTGACCGGCGCGGCAATAATCGGGTCGATTCGTTATCCAATATCGTACGCGACCCAAGGGTCTCGCTCATGTTTATGGTACCCGGCAGCGGCAGCATTATCCGCGTGAACGGACAGGCCCACCTGAGTATTGATCCGGCCCTGTTGGACTCTTTCGCCGTGGGCGGCAAGCCACCGCGTTCGGTCATGGTCATGGAGGTGGTTGAAATATATTTCCAATGCGCCCGCGCTATTGTGCGATCGGATATCTGGAATCCTGATACACATGTTGTTTCCAAATCCCTGCCTACACCGGGTCAGATTCTGACCTCGATGACAGGTGGTAAAGTGGGTGGCGAAACTTACGATGCAGCGTGGGCAGGCCGAGCAGAAAAAACACTTTGGTAACAAGCCCCTAACGCTGACGTAGAATACCTAATCCTTTTTTGAGGACAACGCTGCGTCCCTTGTCGGCTTCACGGTAAACGATGAACAGCCCGGAACCGACAATCAGTATTAAGCCTATCCATGTTGTCATGGCTGGAAGCGCCCCAAAGAACACATAGCCCCACAACACTGTCCACAGGATATAGGTGTATTCAAATGGTGTCACAACGCTGGCGTCTGCAATGCGATAGGCTTGTGTTAACGCATAAAACCCAACCCCAGAAATAACGCCCAGTGCGATGAAATACAGCCACTCTGAACCTTCTGGCCAGAACCAAGCCCTATATAGAAACTGTAGACTGGGGTGGGTCGAGGTGGTTTCCTGACCCTGAAAGATCAGGCCCACGATGCCACCTGCAATAATAAAGAAAACCAGTGTGAATAGTGTCGTCGTGCCGCCGTTTGATCGGTTGCCCAATTTACGGGTAGCAATAATGGATGAGGCATAAAAGACAGCAGCCAGTAAGGCAAGAACGGCCGCAGGTTCAAACACGCTGGCCCCCGGCTGTATAACGACGACCACACCAACAAGGCCCATAATAACGGCAAGCCACCGTTGCAAGCCGATCTTCTCGCTTAAGAAAAAGATGGCCATGACGGTTACAAACAAAGGAGTAGAAAACGTAATGGCAGAGGTTTCCGCCATGCCAATGGCCGCCAACGCCATGTAATAGACGAAGTACGATGTGAAACCACCCGCAGCCTTGATCATTTGTAGCCAGAACGAACCGATTCGCATATCGCGCATGTCGCCTGTTACCCAGACGATGAACAGCACAACGGGCGCCGCGAACAAACCACGCAAGAAAACGATCTGATGAACGGCGTAATCCGTGCTCAGGGTCTTGATGATCACATCTTGCAAGGGAAAGACCGTTGTTCCCAATAACAGAAACAGAATACCGGCCAGCGGACGCTGTTCTCTTTCGTCTGAATCCGCATTTGGCATGCCAGCATCCTTGACCATGGTTTTTTCAAAACTTAGGTGCATATAATTATTGCTACAAACGAGATTATTTCAGGGTGACTCGGCTATTAATTCGTTGGACAATCAGCATTGTAGATTCAGGAAGAATCATGTCACAGGACAATCCGACAACCATCCATAAGGCGTACGGACAATATACTGACCCCGGCGGCCATGCGGCGCTGTTTGAAGTCTTACCGCACCACGTGGAAGGTTTGTGCGGCGTTATGCAGGGCCTGTTCATTCACGATTACAGCGGCGGCTTTCTGTATGGCGACCCGCCACGGGATAAAGACCTCACACCCCGTGAGACCGTGCCGGTGGCCGAGCGACTTGATCAGATTATGGGCGCCCATAACCAGTCATTGGATAGTGCAAGGCCCGTATTTGAGCGGCAGGTCGGAACCTGCCGGGATTACGCCCTGATGCTGTGTTCTATGTTGCGGCACCACGGCACAGCCGCCCGCGTGCGGTGCGGGTTTGCGCGGTACTTCGGGTTTAATGATTTCGACGATCACTGGCTGGTTGAATACTGGCGGCACGACGAAAGCCGTTGGGCCATGGCCGATGCTCAACTGGATGCGGCCCACCGGAAACATTACGACATATCATTCCCCATCCATGACGTGCCGACGGGCCAGTTTGTTTCCGCCTCAGCCGCATGGAAGATGATCAGGGTCGGCAGCTTTGATGCCAGCCAGTTCGGGCATGGTGATGACGACGGTGAATGGTTCATGCATGTGAACCTGATCCGTGACGTATTGGCCATGCAAAATAACGAGGTTTCGCCCTGGGATCAGTGGCGCGATGTCGATGGAGACAACCGCGTTCTGGACGATTCCATACGCACCTTGTGTGATGAGATGGCACACATGGCTATGAGGCCACAAACAAGGGCCTACATAACCAAGCCTGCCTGGCTGTAAACTTGTCGTTTGACTCATAACGTGAGAACGCCGACCTCGCAAACGGTACATAGTTTTCACCGTGCAAGGAACGAAAACTAACGGCAACCCGATTAACGTTGTGCGATTTTCATGCTGTCAGGTGGCGTTAAACCCTTTGATAGAGAGAGCCGTGGTGATTGCAACCAGCTGGGATTGTTCGCTTTCTGTCACACCGCCTTGTGGGTGTCCAATCTGAGGCAATTGTGCCCCATCCTCGATTAGTGCATCATCAATGGACCCGTGAGAGTTCGACCAGCGCAAAGATTTTTCCACTCAATCATCCAAGGTTTAGCAATCATGACAACCATTTCTGATTTCAAGCCGTTGAAAAAAGACGGCGCCCGGTCGCGCACGCTGCCGGGCTATGTCTACCATTCTTCTGAAATTTATGAGCAAGAGAAAACGTTGATTTTCGACCGCGTGTGGCAGGTTGTTGCCCATGAAGGCGAACTGGCCAACTCAGGTGACTATGTCACGGCAGAAATTGCTGAGGAAAAAATCTTCGTTATTCGCGATGATGATGGTGTCTTGCGCGCTTTCTATAATGTCTGTCAGCACCGGGCCCACACACTGTTGACGGGCACCGGCAATGTCAATAATACCATTATCTGCCCCTACCACGCCTGGGCCTATACAAAATCGGGTGCGCTCAAGGCGTCACGGTATACGAAAACCCTGCCCGACTTCGATCCAGCAGCATTCAGCCTGCGCGAAATTCGGCTGGAAATTGCCTGTGGGTTCGTATTTGTTAATCAGGACCCTAACGCCCTCTCTATTGAGGAAACCTGGCCCGGGTTCATTGATAGCGTCAATGAACATGTGCCGTGGTGGTCGGAATTGAGTTTTCATTCCAGATCAGACAGTGACGTTAACGGCCAGGATGATCACGCTTCAAACTGGAAGGTTCTCGCTGAGAACTGCCGTGAATGTTATCACTGCGCCCCGGCCCATCCGGCATTTGTCGATCTGGTGGACATGAAGAGATATAAGCGTGAGTACCATGATGGCTGGTTCCTAAATCAGGCTCCCGTCAACAAACATGATAACGCAGCCTACACTGTGTTACCCACTGAGCCCGTTCAGAAGGCAATGTTCTGGCATCTGTGGCCCAATAACGAGATCGGTATATCACCGGGGGAAAGAAACCTTTCCTCCTTTCGTTATTATCCGTCAGGTCCAGAGACCATGCGCATGAGTTCAATTAACGCGGCGGTTGCCGGCGTTGGTATCGGTGCTGAATGTTCGAATTACATGTGGAACGTCTTATGGCCTGAAGACGAAGGCATCTGTGACGCCGTCCAACAGGGCCTGAAATCCAAAGGGTATCGGCAAGGGCGATTTGTCATGGACGGCGAGTCGGGTGGTGAAAGCGAACAGGGTGTGCACGAGTTCCAGTTGCAGTATGCCAAAGTAATGAGGCTTCCTGTGGAGGAGTAAGGCCGCGGTTGTCTCACTTTATGCGGCAAGCCACAAAACTTGACGCAAATCAATGACGCATGGCCGCGAGCACTTCATATTGCCTGCCATGACCAAGGAAATTTTGCAAAAGTACGATAAGCTGGTGCCGCGCTATACCAGTTATCCCACCGCACCGCATTTCAGTGGCGATGTGTCAGCACCTGACTATGGCCAGTGGCTGCGCGACTTGCCGTTGACCACGCCGCTTTCGCTGTACGTCCATATACCGTTCTGCGATACGCTGTGCTGGTTTTGTGGCTGCAATACCAAAATTACCCGGCGCTATGACCCGGTGGCCTCATACCTCGAAACCCTGCTGGCTGAGATCGATCTGGTGGCTGATACATTGGGTCGAAAACACCCGGTGGACCATATCCATTGGGGTGGCGGTAGCCCGACAATCCTGACGCCCGCCGACACCGTGCGACTGGCTAACCATATCCGCAGTCGGTTTGAGGTGAACAGTCAGACAGAATTCGCCGTGGAGATCGATCCACGCGAAGTGGGGCAGGATAATTTGCTGGCCTTGAAAAAGGCCGGTCTTACCCGTGCGTCTATCGGCGTGCAGGACGTGAACCCCATCGTCCAGAAGGCCGTCAACCGCATCCAACCCGTTGAGGTGACCCGCCGTGTGTTGGGGGGCCTCCGGTATATGGGGGTTGATGCCATCAACATGGATATTATGTATGGCCTGCCCCATCAGACCATCGAAGGCATGGACCGCACCCTTGATGTGGTACTGGATATGCAGCCCAACCGGCTGGCGCTGTTTGGCTACGCCCACGTGCCGTGGATGAAGACACATCAGAAAAAAATCCCAGATGCCATACTGCCCGGTCTGGATGATCGACATGCCATGATGATGCGAGCCGCTGAACGCTTGTGTGCGGGTGGTTATCGCTGGATCGGACTGGATCATTTCGCCCGTGACGACGACGCCCTGACGCAAGCACTGGACGCGGGCAAGCTGCACCGGAATTTTCAGGGCTATACAGCAGATCCATGCGCGGCGTTGGTTGGTTTGGGGGCGTCCAGTATCGGCTCCATGCCGGGGGGCTATATCCAGAACCACACCCCGGTGCGTACTTGGCGCTCATGCATAGAGAAAGGCCAGCTACCCACCGCAAGAGGATACGTGCTATCGGATGAAGACCGCCTGCGCCGCCGTATTATTGAACGGCTCATGTGTGATCTGCACGTGGACGTGGAATTCGAATGCGATCAGATGGATATGCAACCTGATCATCTGTTGCCCGCATTCGATGCGCTGCATGAAGCCGAGCAAGACGGCCTGTGCCATATAGATGGCTGGAAGATCACCATACCGGAAAGCCGCCGCATCTTCATGCGCAGCGTCGCCGTGGCCTTTGATCAGTACATGCAACCGGACACCCAACGGCATTCACGGGCGATTTAGAATCACCTGAAATCTATTCGACCTCATACCTGAAATCGATTTCCTGATCCTGTTGGGTCAGGGCGGCTTCTTCTTCCAGCCATGTACGCATGGCCTTGATGCGGGGGTTATCCCAGGTACCGGGCGCACCGGCGATGTAGTAGCCGTAACCGATCTTCACGCTGCCATCGAACAGACGCACCAGACGACCGGTGGCCAGTGCGTCGCGAACCAGGACACTGCGGCCCAGCGCGATGCCCTGTCCGGCCATGGCGGCCTGAACGATGATGTGGGAATGTTCGATATGGATACCGCCTTTGGTGGTCACGTCGGCCACATCGTTGGCGATGAACCATTCATCCCAACCTTCGGGCATGATATCGTGCAAGAGTGTGTATTGCAGCAGATCACGCGGGTGATTGATGGGCGGGCCGTTTTTGATCATATCCGGGCTTGCCACCGGGAAGATTTCTTCGCTCATGAGAAACTGTATCTTACAGCCGGGCCAATCGCCCCGACCATAACGAATAGCCAGATCGACCTCGTCACGGGTGAAATCCACCAGCGCATCACCCATGGTCAGGCGCACATCCAGATCAGGATGGCGCTCCCGGAAATTACCCAGTCGCGGCACCAGCCAGGCGGAGGCAATTGAATCAAGCGTGCTCACCGTTAGATAGCCGGTGCGGCTGTTATCGCTGAGCTGGCGAACGGCGGCGGCCATGGTATCCAGACCGTCACGCACAGCAGGGAAAAGTGTTTGGCCAGCCTCGCTCAGTAGCAAACCCCGATTGATCCGCCGAAACAGCGGCTCGCCCAAAATATCTTCCAGCCCTTTGACCTGATGAGAGATAGCGGCCTGTGTGACGAACAGCTCTTCCGCCGCCAGCGTAAAGCTCAGGTGCCGCGCGGCGGCTTCAAAGGCCTTGAGACCATTTAGAGGGGGTAGCTGACGTGCCATACCTTAATCATTAGTTATTATTCGATCTTTTTCAATAGACTTCTAACAATAATCGGCTGAAATCCGGTCATTTCATAACAAAACACATCTTAGATCATTAGATTTTCTAATATATTCATCAAAATTCATCGTTTGTGGCGACTCACGAATATGCCTATCTATGGGTCAAGCGATCACGGAGGTCGCATTCACATAGAGCGCTGTTAGCTCACACCGGAGCAGACCAACAGCGGATAGAAAGGACAAGATCATGAGAAACAACAACACACACACTTATGACTACCCCGGCGTCGAAGTCGCCACTGATATCGTCGTAGCGTCGATCAACGCCATCACCCGGTTACCGGAAACTGCTTTTCGGGCTTTAACGGTTTGGCAGAAGCGGCATGAAGAACGCTTGCACCTGAACGATATGAGCGATCACTTGATCAAAGACATGGGCCTGACCCGCGGCGATGTACGACATGAAGTGAGCAAACCGTTTTGGGATGCCTAATACCCCGAGACGGTGATCTCACCCTCTCACGACCCTGTACCTTCCCTGGTACTTTTACCTGAGGGCCGATGTTCGCATCGGCCCTTTTTTTTATTTTCACCACAGAGGCACAGAGAAAAAGAGAAGAGCAAAGAGTAACTAATTTTTTCTTCTCTCCTTCTCTGTGCCTCTGTGGTGAAATCTTCCTCAGACAGTCAGGACGATTTTGCCCGTTGAACGCCGCTCGACCAGAGTCGTTAGGGCTTCCTGCACATCTTCCAGCGCAAACGTATGTGATACGTGTGGCTTCAGATCACCCGACGCATACCAGCTTAGTAGCTCTTCCATGGAACGACGGATCATGTCCGGGAACAGGGTACGCAGGCCTTCAAACGTATAGCCGATAGCCGTTATATTCTTGACCAACAACAGGTTGGCCGGAATTTCCTGCACCTTGCCACCGGCAAAGCCGATGATCAGCATACGGCCACCGGGGCGGGTACAGCGTACACTGTCGTTAAACAAGTCGCCGCCCACCGGATCGTAAATCACATGCGCGCCCAATCCGCCGGTCAGTTCCTTGACCCGGTCGCGCACGTTCTCTTTTGTGTAGTCGATCAGATGATCGGCACCGTGCTGGCGAGCAATTTCCAGTTTCTCAGGCCCGCCGGCAGAAGCAATCACCGTGGCACCCAAATATTTACCGATTTCCACCGCCGTCAAACCCACACCACCAGCCGCGCCATGCACGACCAGAAATTCACCGGCTTGAAGGTTAGCCCGCTCAACCAAGCCCACATGGGAGGTGCCGTATGCGATGGGAAATGCAGCGGCGCTGGCCCAGTCCATTGAATCCGGGATGGCATAAACACAATTGGCCGGTGCCACCACTTCTTCGGCATATCCACCAAACAATACATTGGCCATGACACGTTGACCGACCTGGACCGAAGTCACACCATCCGCCACTTCGGTAACCTCGCCCGCGACTTCCATGCCCGGTGAGAAAGGCAATGCGGGTTTGAGCTGATACTTGCCTTGAACAATCAGGGTATCAGCGAAATTGATGCCTGCCGCATGAACCCGGATACGCACGTCTCGGGCTGCCGCGCCGGGTACGCCAGGCGGACCAAAGGCTGGCTTATCCACCTCACGCACGGTGAGAGATTGTAGACCGTCAAACGTTTCGCAAACAACAGCGCGCATGGAAAGTTCCTCTGGGATCAAATAACAACCGTACTATATCAGATCAAAGGAATTACGGAACGTATCGCATGCGCGCAAGCTGTTTGTGCCTCAAGTCAGGTCGTCGCTGCTGACATTCAGCGCACCGGCCAAAGCTGAGATAACTTTTACCGTGCCGGTGCGGCTGCCTGTTTCGATCTGTGACAGGTACCCGGCAGAAATGCCCGCCGTAGCGGCCAGGTCTTTGGATTTAAGGCCACGGTATTCGCGCCATACTTTTACCGGGTTGGCACCACTTGTCAGACGGGACGCCACATCGGCACGCATTTTATCAGCCGTGCCTTTTACTTTGCCCTTTCGGGCCGATGTTCGCCCGGATTGACCCACCAGTTCTTCATAAGTTTGAAGGCTGAGGATCACCAGGGTCTCGCCGCGACCCGCATCTATAAACTGAGGCTCCATCATTGCCTTATCCTTTCAATGTTCTATTCTAACGTTTGTATTATTAGCATAATGCTAATTTATTTACAATACGCTAATTTATATTAAGGGCGTTCAGCATGCGTGGGTATTTTGGAATCGGCGTTGAAGGTATCAGCAAGGCCCGCAATGTGGGCAGCCTGTTCCGCTCTGCTCATGCGTTTGGGGCCAGCTTTATGTTTACGCTGAACGCCACCTATACCCGCGCCGAAGGCAACCAAACGGATACCTCGCAAGCTACCGGGCACGTGCCGTTCTATGATTTTCCGGATACGGCCTCGCTGATTTTGCCCAGCGACTGCACGCTTGTGGGTATCGAGCTGACCGATGATGCCATTGAATTACCCAGCTTCCACCACCCGGCCCAGGCCGCCTATGTACTGGGGCCGGAGAAGTCATCCCTGTCACCCGCATTGCAGGATCGTTGCGATTTCATTGTGAAAATCCCGACCAAGTTTTGCGTCAATGTGGGATTGGCCGGTGCCATTGTCATGTACGACCGGACCATTTCCATGAGCCGCTTTGCCGACCGCGCCGTACAGGCCGGTGGACCAACAGAGCCGATGGCCGCCCACAAACACGGTGGCATTTACAGTCGCAAGGGCATGAAAAAATTCGAAGCACCACCGCCTGTGGCAGAATCAAAGATCATCGACTAGAGCAAAACCGGAGCAAATGGGTTCATTTGTGAACGTGGCTTTGCGGCAATATTAATAAGTTAGAGCATTTCTGGTGAACCAGGTTTCACCGGGAATGCTCTAACAGGCCTGAGTCCAAAATTCCCACCAGAGGGGCTAAATCCTGATAACCCGCGGTTAGCAAGGTATAGTCACCATCCTTCACCGTGATAACGGTGGGATAACCTGTAACACCCAGTTGCCGCGCCGCATTAAAATCACCCGCCGTCTCGTAGGCGCTGGCAATGTCACCAAAGTGATTATCAAACGTGTCACCGTCCAGACCCAGATCGACGGCGATCCGGCTGAGAACAGCGCCGTCTGTCACATCCTGATTCTCACTGTAAAATTCGCGTTGCACGGCCTCAAAATAAGGTAGCGTCTTTGTCGGTGACATACGACGCACCACGCCCACCGCACGACAAGGCGGTTCTGTATCGTAAACAAATCCATCGCGATCAAAGAATGACATATCGAACGGCTGTCCCGACCGCGCCGCGACACTTTCCCAGTGGTGCTTGATCTCGGACTTCATATCGTCATCCATCGCCGTTCTGGTCAGTGGGCGAAGCCCGCCCATAATCGGCGTGATAGTGGCCCGGCCAGCCAAATGATCCACAAGACCATTCATTACCGGAGCGAACCCCCAACACCACGAACACATGGGATCAGCCACATAGAGAATTTCCCGGTTCATGTGAGGTACCTTTTATTCGGTGATGGTGGCGTTATCCGCATCGGCCTTTTCGGCCTCATCTTTTTCACTTTGGCGCGCGGCGCGCAATTTTGCCACGTCACGTTCGCTGGCTGATTTCAGCTGACCACATGCGGCCAGAATATCACGCCCGCGTGGCACCCGGATGGGGGCAGAAAATCCACCATCATTCAGAATTTCGGCAAACCGCTTCATATGATGCGGTTCGGAACAATCGTAGGCAACACCCGGCCACGGGTTGAAGGGAATCAAGTTGAACTTCACCGGAATGCCCTTGACCAATCGCACCAGTTCCCTGGCGTCGGCCGCAGAATCATTGATGCCCTTGAGCATGACATACTCAAATGTAATGCGCCGGGCATTGTTGGCACTAGGATACCGGCGGCACGCCGCCAGCAGATCCTTGATCGGGTGTTTCTTGTTAATGGGGACCAGAACATCGCGCAGCTCGTCCGTGACCGCGTGCAGGCTGACGGCCAGGTTCACGCCCAGATCATCGCCACAGCGGTCCATCAACGGCACAACCCCGGATGTGGAAAGCGTGATACGGCGCTTGGAAAGGGCGATGCCTTCGCCGTCCATGATAATCCGCAAAGCCTTGGCCACGTTGTCATAGTTCAGCAGCGGCTCACCCATGCCCATCATAACGATGTTCGATAACAACCGGGTGCCTTGAGGTGAGGGCCACTCGCCGTAACTGTCACGCGCGGCCATGAACTGACCAACGATTTCAGCCGAGGTCAGGTTCCGCACCAACTTCATGGTGCCCGTATGACAGAACGTACAGGTGAGCGAACAGCCGACCTGGCTGGACACACAAACCGCGCCGCGATCATCTTCCGGGATAAAGACGGTTTCGACCTCATTGCCGTCCGGGAAATTAAACAACCACTTGCGGGCGTTATCAGATGACGTCTGCTCGCGTGTGATACCTGGGCGTTCCACCACAAATTGTTCGGCCAGCTTTGCGCGCAAATCCTTGGCCATGGTCGTCATTTGGTCGAAGTCGGTTTCGCCTTGGTGGTAGATCCAGTGCCATAGCTGTTTGGCACGAAACGCCGGCTCGCCAATATCGGCCAGCGTTTGCGTCAATTCTTCACGCGAAAGGCCCACCAGATTTACTTTCCGGGCGGTCTCATCGTTGATTGAAGCGGGCTGGGCATTGTTCATGGCCCCTTACATACAGATGCACATACAGAAAGGCTACTCATTTGATCTAGATCATGGTTGATGTTTTTCAATACCCATAAACATGATGTGGTTTTAACATTTCAGGGAGTTTTCGTCATGGCATCACTTGGTGGACAGATATTTTTGGTATTGATTACCAGCATGTTGGTTGGATTTTGCGCCGTGTTGTATTGGGCAAATAAACGCACCGGTAAGGATTTTCCATCCAATAACTAGGTTTACTGTGTGATCATGGCGCGATTATTTTTTTGAAATCTGTTTATTTTCAATAGGTTACTATATTTACTTCGATGGTGAATATAATTCGTTCCCCACGGCGTAAACCTTTGCTTTGCGAACATCACCAACAGGCATAGAGTCCGGCAGTAATCGAACTCTAAAGGCTGACAGCGATGGCAGACGAACAGGAAACCAGACGTCCGAGCGTACTCGTCCGACTAGGCCTGTATTGTGTTGTGCCCATTCTATTACTGGGCGGGGCTGGCTACCTCTATGCCAAAAGCGGTCGCTACATCACCACGGAAAACGCCTACGTCAAAGCCGACATCGTTCAAATCAGCACAAATATTGATGGCTTGATCACAAATGTATTTGTGAATGAGAACCAGCACGTGAATGAGGGCGACCCGGTATTCGCCATTGATCCACGCCCATTCGAAAAGACGGTGGCAATCGCATCAGCAGATATGGCATCTGCGCGACAAACGATTGAGGCTATGCGTGCACGCTACCAGTTGGGCGAGGCGGCCATTAAATCCGCTAAAGAACGGGTTCGCTACCTCAAGAGCGAGTTTAACCGTCAGCAGGAATTACTGGCCGATGGCGTTGGTACTCAAGCCAAATTTGATGAAACCGAACACAACCTGAAAATGGCTAAACGAGAGCTGACCAGCGTTCGTGAAGACAACCGGATTGTTCTGGCAGAACTGTCAGGTGATGCGGATATTGCCGTGGAACAGCACCCCGCCTACCTGCACGCCGAAGCAAAATACGATATCGCCGCCCTCAACCTGTCCTATGCCCGAGTGAATGCACCCACATCCGGCATCCTGACCCATGTGAGTGTGGAGCCTGGTGAATACGTAGAAGCAGGTGAAATTCTGTTGGCAATCGTAGGAACAGAAGACCTGTGGGTTGAAGCCAACCTGAAAGAAGTTGATTTGGAGCACCTGAAAGTTGGCCAGAGCGCCACTGTCATTCTGGATAGCCTGCCTGATGTAGAATGGCAGGCCACCGTCGACAGCATCAGCCCGGCAACCGGCGCTGAGTTTTCGGTGTTGCCTGCCCAGAATGCCACCGGTAACTGGGTTAAGGTCGTACAACGCATTCCCGTCCGTCTTGTGCTGGCGGACCGTCCGGGTGCTGACGCTTTGCGCGCTGGTTTGACCGCAGCGATCAGCATCGATACGGAACGCGAACGCAGCATGGCCACCCTGATCGGTAGTGTCTTTGCTCAATCATCCAGTGACTAATCACCGGCATGGCTGAATCAGATCAGGCGCTAGCCGATAACGTCGAAGAAGACATTCATCCTGAGTTCATTACCTTTCGCGCCGTTCTGGTGCTGCTGGTCGCGACGCTGGCAACCGCGTCTTATTCCTTTACCTGGAATGCCGTATCCATCGCACTGCCGCATATGAAGGGCACGTTCTCGGCGACCACGGATCAGGTCACCTGGGTGATGATTTCCTATGTTGTAGGCAGCGCTATGGCTACCGCCTCGGTCAGCTGGTTCGCTGGCCGGTTTGGGCGACGGCGCATGTTTCTGTTGGCGATCACCGGTTTCACGCTGACCCAATTTGGTTGTGCTACGGCGGCCACACTGGAAACCGAAGTCGCCTGGCGGTTCGTTCAGGGCGTCATGGGCGCCCCCTTGATTCCATTAACGCAGGTTATTGCCGTCAACGCATTCCCCAAGGCGCGGTATACACAAGCAACGTCCCTGTGGGCGCTTGGCTTCATCCTCGCCAATGTTGTTGCGCCGACGCTGGCCGGCTACATCATCGATGATTTTGGATGGCCTGCGATATTCTTTGTGACGGTGCCCATTTCTACCATATGCCTGTTGGCCGGATACGTGTTAATTCCGGCCTCGCCACGTCAAAGCAAGCCCATGGACTGGATCGGTTTCCTGAGCCTCATTCTAGCCGTCGGGTGTTTTCAGCTGATGATATCACGTGGCGAGCGCCTGGACTGGTTTTATTCCCCGGAAATCATTGCCGAGGCTATTGCAGCGATCATTTTCGTTCACACGTTTATCGTCCGAACTATTCTGGCGACCAGTCCGTTCATTGACCGGTCCCTGTTTACGGACTGGAACTTTGTGCTGGGGCAGTTTTGTGTCTTCGCCGTTGGCATGTCCATGTTCATCCCGCTTATGCTGATCCCGCTTCAACTTCAACAACTGGGTGGTTATCCTGCATCAGAAATTGGGGTCCTGATCATGGCCCGTGGCGTGGGCTCAATCATCAGTTTGATTTTCATCAGCCGCATGGGCGACAAGTTTGAACCGCGTACACTGATGACGTTCGGCCTTGTTATCACTGCGGCCGGTACCTGGATGATGTCTCAATGGACGCCGGATGTTCGGGCCACGGATGTGTTCGCGGCGAACTTTGTCATGGGCATTGCGGTTGGTTCCGTGTGGGCGCCCATGAACAAGCTGGCGCTGGCCCGCCTGCCCAAGAGGGTTCAGGATCAGGGCTTCGCGGTGTTCTATCTGGTCTTTGATATGGGCTATGCCATTGGCACCGCTTTGATCATTGCCCTGTTTACCCGCCACAGCCAGATTGGCCATGCACTGTTTGCCGAGCACATCTCGCCCTTTAACCGTGGCTTGCAAAGCAGCAACGCGATAAATGGTGGCTGGGATATTTCAGGGGTTGAAGGCTTGGCCGCCATCGACAACGAAATAACGCGACAGGCCGCCGCCGTTGCCTTCAACAACTCTTATATGGTTCTCAGCGTCGTGTTACTGAGCATCATCCCCATTCTGCTATTCTTCAGAAAACGCCCAGAAGATTAGCCTAGATCGCCCTAATCCAAAGGCAACCTGGCCTTGATCAGACCTTCCATATGGTGGTCCCGATCAGCTGGTTCTTTAAAGTATTGTGTCGCCATATGGGTGTTGATCGTGTAATCGGGTGACGCTACCAGAACCTCACCGGTGTGCTTTTCCGCATTCACCATATCCCCCAAATAAGCATAGCTCGCAGCAATATAGGTGTGCTGCATCGCATTCGGTGAATTGATGTGCTTAAAAGCCTTGATAGCGTCTTCATACCGATGAGCAACAGAATAGGCTCGGCCAAGATGGCTCCAAAAGCGGAGTGGATGGTGTGGGTTAAGCTGCATTGCCCTGGTGATCCATTCGATCCCTGTTTCAGCATGGCCCATCCAGGTCATTAGTTCACCGTATTGCACCACAACCAGATCGTAGTTCGGATTCAAGGACAGGGCTTTTTCGTGGTGCATCATGGCCTTGTCAAATTCACGCCAGGTAATGTAGATCGCCCCTGCCACGCGATGCGAATCAGCGTCGCTATCATCCAACTCCAATGTCTTTCTGATTTCTTCTTCGGATTCCACAAAGGATCCATCAAACTCACCTTCATCCCAGCCGTAAGCCCCCGCTTGAGCCATTACACATAAACGCCAGGCCCGGGCGTGAACGTAATTTGGATCCAGTTTGATCGCCCGTTCAAGAAGTCCGAGCGCTTTCTTGTTGGCGTCTCGCTCAGAGCGGTGGTGCAGTACCTTGCCAGCAAGAACACATTCATAAGCGCGCATGTTGGTCGTTGGTTTTCGGCGGGCGCGGTCATGACCATCAGCCTCAATACGGCCCGGTAGAGTTGATGTAATCGCTGCTGTCATTTCATCCTGAATATCAAAAATATCTTCAAGATCGCGATCATATTTTTCTGCCCAGACGTGGCGATCCTCTACACCGTCAATAAGCTGCGCTGTGACGCGAACTCTATTGCCAGCCTTTCGAACGCTTCCCTCCAACACATACCGGACACCCAGCTCCTGGGCCACATCTTTGGCTCTGACGGCTTTTCCTTTGAAGGTAAATGTTGAGTTACGAGAGATTACGAATAGTTCGTTGAACCGGGACAGTTGGGTCAGGATGTCTTCCGTTAATCCATCAGCGAAGAACTCCTGTTCCGCATCATTGCTCATGTTGTCGAACGGCAAAACGGCGATGGAAGGTTTCCATGTATCCGGCTCGGGCGAAGAGCCGGGCTGTTCAGATGTTTCCGGGAGGGCCAAAGACAAAGCCTCACTAACCAAACCCAATTTGATAGCAAATGCCTGAATTGGGTTCGACACATGCTTGACTTGCTGTGGCCCCATATCCTCAAACTCGACATTGATGCGATTTCTAATCTGATCATAGACACCACCTGAAACTATAATCCCGCCCGGCGACGCTAATGCCTCCAAGCGTGCCGCAACGTTAACACCTTCACCGTGAATATCTTCATCATCATCAAAAATATCACCCAGGTTCACCCCAAACCGGAAGTTTAACGTGTTGGATGCTAAACCTTCCTGCATGGTAATTGCGCAATTGACGGCATCCAACACTGTTGGAAACTCAACCAAGAAACCATCGCCTGTGAGTTTGACGATTTTACCGCGGTGTTTTTCTACCTGAGGCTTAACGACTTCATCACGCGCAGCAGTCCAGGCGGCAACGGTGCCGCTGGTATCGTATTCCACAAGCTTGGTATAACCAGCGACGTCAGCAGCAAGAATTGCCGCCAGCCTTCGCGTCTCACTAGCCCCACTCATGGCCCCTCCATCTACGATGCGCAATTCTAAACAAATTGACGAAAAGCTCAATGAATGTCGTCGGTGATATCAACAAACGGCTGATTCAGGGGCACGCCACAACAGAGCATTCAATTTGAATTCTGGTGGTCGAGGCTCCAGCAATCCGATATTTCTGGCACTATAGTTAGTCCAGTCCCTCCGCCACGGTGTCAACAGCGCCCTTGACCGCCGCCACGACAGTGTCAGCTTCGGCGCGATTCAGACACAGCGGTGGGGCCATGCCAAGAATGTCGCCCTGTGGCATGGCACGGGCGATAACACCATTGGCCAGTGTTGCCGCCGCAATCTGTGGCCCAACCTTCAACGCCGGATCAAAAAATTCCCGGTTGTCGCGATCTTTCACAAACTCGATTGCCGCCAACAGGCCTTCACCGCGCACGTCACCCACGATGGGATGATCACCGAGCGCGTCTCTCAGGCTTTGGTTAAAGTACGCCCCTGTATCGCCTGCATTGGCCACAAGACCTTGCTTGTCGATCACGTTCAGGTTGGCCACACCAGCGGCCACACATATGGGATGGGCTGAATAGGTCCAGCCATGGCCGATGGGGCCCATTTTATCTGAGCCATCTTCCAGAATTTTCCAGATGCGATCATGGACAATAACCCCAGACAGCGGTGCATAAGCACTGGTCAGACCTTTGGCGATGGTAATCAGATCAGGCTCCATGCCGTAATGTACGGACCCGAACATGGTACCCAAGCGACCAAACCCGGTGACCACTTCATCAGCGATCAACAGGATATCGTGCTTTTTCAGCACGGCCTGTATTTTCTGCCAGTATCCTGCCGGTGGCGGCACGATACCGCCCGTACCCAGAACCGGCTCGCCAATAAAGGCCGCGATGGTGTCGGGGCCTTCGGCCTGAATGAGCGCCTCAAGCCGTTCGGCGCATTGCGTTGAAAACTCTTCTTCGCTCTGATCCCGATCTTCGCGGCGGAAATAATACGGCGCGTCCGTGTGCAGAACCGGCGACAAGGGTAGATCAAATGCGTTGTGAAACAGCTCCAGCCCTGTGAGGCTGCCGGTCATCAAACCGGAGCCATGATAGCCGCGCCAGCGCGAAATGATTTTCTTCTTTTTCGGCCGATCCAGAATGTTGTTGATGTACCACACCAGCTTGATGTTGGTTTCGTTGGCGTCTGATCCGGACAGCCCGAAATAAACATGATTCAGGCCTTCAGGGGCGCGATCAGCGATCATGCCGGCTAGCGTGATGGATGCCTCGGTGCCATGGCCCACATATGAATGATAGTAGGCCAGCTCATGCGCCTGTTTGGCGATGGCATCAGCGATTTCCGTATTACCGTAACCTACATTCACACAATACAGACCTGCAAAGGCATCCAGGCTTTCCTTACCGTCCCGGTCAACAATGGTCACCCCCTTGCCACCGGTCACAATACGGGTCGGGCTCTCGCCACGGGAATGGGTTCCCACATGGGTTGAGGGATGGAAAAAGTGATCCCGGTCAAGGGCGTCCAATTGATCATTTTTAAGCATAGAAAACTCCGATTACAGCCCGCAGGCTTTGCGTGCCGCATTATAGGCGGCGGTAAATCCGGTAAGAGAATATGTGTCTTTGGTCTTGGTGCCACGCCAAGACTTGCCCGTCACAATCATGGCTGAGCCTTTCTTCATGGCATTGACCATTTTTTTGTCTGTCGCTGAATCACGTGCCCAGGCGGTGCTACCGCTGGTAAACAATTCGAACTTCCCGCCGCCGATGGTCACCGTTGCATCCAGGCCTTTCTGATAGTCATACCCGGCCTCAATACTGATCACATCGAGTTCCTTCACCGCCGGGCGGTGCGTGACCAGGATGTAGATATCGCCGCGTTTTGTGTAATCACCCTCGTCTTTTTGCGGCTCAGATCCGGCGAAGCAAACAGGTGATCCGCCTTCGACCGTTTTGAATACGGTCCAGACCCCGTGCTCGCTCAAAGCCTCGGCGTGCGCCACCGTTATAAAGAGGGTGACGCCGATAAACAGGGCGGCGGCTGACATTAAATGTTTCATGTGGTCTTTCCCGTGGACACCGACTATTGCAAATGCCATACGTGCGGGTCATCGTAAAGCTGTGAATTGGTTAAATCTAACGCTTAAGGACATAACCCATGAATCTTTCGGATTCCTTACTGGTAGAGGTCAGTCGGGGCACCATGGTAGAAAGCGTCCACACGTGTGATGCTGTGGTCGTCAACACGTCGGGTGACGTGATTGCCGCATGGGGAAATCCAGATCGCGAAATTTATTCCAGATCATCAGCCAAGCCACTACAGGGCTTACCCTTGGTCGAAACGGGGGCCGCTGATCATTTTGGCTATACCGAAGCCGAGATCGCCTTTGCTTGTGCCTCACACAGCAGTGAGGAGAAACACACCGCCACCACGGCCGCTATTCTTGCGCGCATCGGGTTGGGCGAGCCCAATCTAGAGTGCGGTGCTCACCGACCTTATCACGAACCCACCACCGATCAGATGATCAAGGCGGGCATTGAGCCCAACCGCATGCATAACAATTGTTCAGGCAAACATGCCGGGTTTCTGAGCACCGCCGTACATATGAACGAAGACCCCGCCGGATACATTCAGTACGAGCACCCGGTTCAGCGCCGAATCACCCAGACCATGAGCGAAATGATGGACTGTGACCTGACCGCCACGTCGCGGGGGGCCGATGGGTGTGGCATCCCGGTTCTGGGCATGCCGCTGGCTGCACTGGCGCTCGGCATGGCCCGTATGGCGGATCCATCGGGGCTGGGCGATGTTCGCGAAAACGCCACCCGCTGCATTGTCAGCGCCATGGCATCGAACCCGTTCATGGTCGCCGGCACCGGCCGCGTCGATACGGTCGCCATGGAAGCCATGGGTGGCCGTGTGACGCTTAAAGGCGGGGCCGAAGGTGTCCACATTGCCATCGTCCCCGAACGCGGTATCGGTATCGCGTTAAAAGCCCACTGTGGGCAAAAGCGCGCGTCGGAGCTGGCCATCCTGTGGGTTCTGCAAAACCTGGGCATCCTGGGCGACAGCGCTGCCAGCCAGTTGACCGAATGGCTCAACCCACCCATAACCAATTCTCTGAACAATACAGTTGGCACCGTTGGCATACGTGAACAACGCGGGTGAGCACAAAAACACCCCAATCCACCTGGCGCGCTATCGCGTGGATGGTTGGGGCCTTGCTGTCGTTTATCATGATGGCCGTTGCGGGCCGTGAACAATCGTTCGAACTAAACACCTTTCAAATCATGTTCTATCGCAGCGTGGCCGGCCTGCTTATCGTCGCAGGCTTGTTCTGGTGGCAGGGCTGGCGCCTGGCCAAAACCCGGCGTTTTCGCGACCATGTGGTTCGTAATGTTATTCATTTCAGCGCGCAATATGTCTGGCTCTACGGTATTGCCGTCCTGCCCTTGGCACAGGTCTTTGCCATCGAGTTCACCACGCCCATCTGGGTATGCATTCTGGCGGTACCGATGTTGGGTGAAGCCCTGACCCGTTGGCGCGTGATATCCATCCTGTTGGGCTTTATCGGCGTGATGGTGGTGCTGAGGCCCGGCACCGGTGAAACCACGTTTGATCTCACAACGTTGGTGGTGATGTGGTGTGCGGTAGGCTTCGCGCTGACCAATATCAATACCAAGCGTCTGGTGCGAACGGACGCACCATTGACGATTATGTTTTATATGGCGGTGATCCAGTTGCCGATCGGATTTTTCCCCTCACTGGCACAAGGGTGGGTGTGGCCCACGTGGGCCATGTTGCCATGGATATTTGTATTGGGCGCTGCGGCCATGAGCGCGCATTTCTGTTTGGCACAGGCGCTTAAAATTGCCGATGCCGGATTGGTGGTGCCCATGGATTTCATGCGGCTACCGCTGATCGCAGTGGTGGGCTTCCTGCTTTACAACGAAGTATTTGATCCGTGGATACTTGTTGGTGCCGTCATCATCGTGATTGGTAACGTCATTAATATCCGGGCTTCAAAAGAAACCGCCAAAACCGCCGCCTGAGGCTTGCTCCTTATGCGAAATTGGCCTAATTTCCGGCGCGTTTAAACCCGTGCAGAAAGTCACCGAAATGTCCGCATTCGAAGCAAAAGATATCAACAAAGTTGTCCTGGCGTATTCAGGGGGTCTGGATACGTCCGTGATCCTGAAATGGTTGCAGGAAACCTATGAATGCGAGGTGGTGACATTCACCGCTGATCTGGGACAGGGTGAAGAACTTGAACCAGCACGCGAGAAAGCCTTGCGCGCCGGTATCAAGGAAGAAAACATCTATATCGAAGACGTGCGCGAAGAGTTCGTGCGCGATTTCGTATTCCCCATGTTCCGTGCCAACGCCATCTATGAAGGCACCTATCTGCTGGGCACCTCCATCGCCCGACCGCTGATCTCCAAACGCCAGATCGAGATCGCCCGCGAAGTGGGCGCCGATGCGGTTTCGCACGGTGCCACCGGCAAAGGCAACGATCAGGTCCGGTTTGAATTGGGTTATTACGCCTTGCAACCAGACATCAAGATCATCGCACCGTGGCGCGAATGGGACCTCACATCACGCACGCGGCTGATCGAATACGCGGAACAAAATCAGATCGTCGTGGCCAAAGACAAACGCGGTGAGCCGCCGTTCTCTCAGGATGCCAACCTGTTGCACGTATCCAGCGAAGGCAAAATGCTGGAAGACCCGTGGATAGAGCCTGATTGGGATCTGGTGCTGACGCGCGTAACGCCGCCGTGGCTGGCCCCCGACACGCCGCTTGAAATCACCATTGATTTCGAAGCCGGTGACCCGACCCATGTGAACGGCGAGAAACTGTCCCCCGCCGCCCTCCTGACCAAGCTGAATGAGCTGGGCGGTGCCAACGGTATTGGTGCTTTGGATATTGTTGAGAACCGCTACGTGGGCATGAAGTCTCGCGGCGTGTATGAGACGCCGGGCGGTACCGTGCTGTTCCATGCCAGACGGGCCATGGAAAGCCTCACCATGGACCGCGGTGGCATGCATCAGAAAGACGAGTTGATGCCGCGTTATGCCGAGATTGTTTACAACGGCTTCTGGTTTTCACCCGAACGCGAAATGCTACAGGCCGCGATCGACAAGGCCAGTGAAATGGTTTCAGGCACCGTGCGCCTGAAATTATATAAGGGCAACGTCATCACTACAGGGCGTAAATCACCCAATAGTTTGTACAGCGAAGAACTGGTCACGTTTGAAGAGGACAGCGTCTACGACATGCGCGACGCCGAAGGCTTCATCAAACTGAACGCCCTGCGCCTGCGTACTCTCAAGGCGCTGGCTGATAGTAAAGACTAAGCGCTCGCCTGTATCATGAGCGTCAATTTCTTCTGACGTAAGAAACCCGCAAGCGAATGTTTTTCGGCATCTCGTACGATAAAATTTCGTTGATATGCCGGTAATAAATGTAGCCGATTTCTGTAGCCATTTGACGACAATTGATCATTCCGGAATGACATTTCGGCCTGCAAAGCATTGATTATATTTATCTTATCTTTTCGGTTGGCGCGGCGACCTTAGGCATCTGGCGTATCGTTTAGATACAGCGTATTCAAACCCGGTTACCCCTTGAAAATATAAAATCTGCCATCATGTATATGAACACCGCATAGAGACGCCATTCGGGCGTTATAAGGAAAATTTAAACAAGGAGCCCTCTATGGCTGATCCCGTTGTTGCACAAGCTTCTCCCTATATGACTGATGTAGAGGAAGGCAAAACCTACACTTGGTGTGCCTGTGGTCGCAGCGCCAACCAGCCATTCTGTGATGGCTCACACGCCGGTACGGGGATTGAGCCTGTGTCCTATACTGCGACGGAATCCAAGCGCGTTCGATTCTGCGGCTGTAAGGCCAGCAAGAAGGGTGCATTGTGCGATGGCGCACACAACAATTTATAAATGCGATGGCGCACACAACAATTTGTAAATGCGATGGCGCACACAACAATCTGTAAACCTGAATATCCGGGCAACTATACCAAAGCAGCGCGCCGGGAGAGGCTGTCCGCGGACCAGTATTCGTTGCGGTCATAATACTTTGGCACCGACGGAACATCGTCGGGCAGGATGACCCATGGCTGTTTCGACGCGGTGAAAATGTGAATGTCGGGTGGGATATCCGCTGGCGTTTCCAGGGTTCCCACGCGGATGAATTTGAGCGCATCACCAGCCCCGCCATAATGGCTCCAAAGAGCCACCTTGCAGGCCACGCAGCGGATGAATTTTTGGCCCCGACCACTTTCAGACGGTGTATCCACGGTTTCCACCGTGCCTTGCATCAGTGTTACCCGATCTGACTCGATCATGGCATTGAGGGCAAACGCGGTGCCGGATTCCCGTTGGCAACTGGTGCAATGACAGCAATGCACGAAAATGGGGCGCCCGATCATCTGGTAGCGCACAGCGCCGCAAGCGCAGTGGCCTTCGCGGACTTGTTGACTATCCGTTGTCATGGGGTGGGCCTCCTTGAATGGTCAGGTCATCGTTCCGGCTAGTGTTCGGGCTTTTGTTCGGATTTGGCCGACTCGGTATCACCAGTATGGCGTGTCATAACGCCCAGGGTGGTTTTCACAGAGGCCAATTGGGCTTCCTGCGACTGGCGGGCCTGTTCCAGATCAACAATGGTTTTGCGCAATGTGACGAGGTTATCATCAAACTGGTTATCCTGTCGGCAAATTCGTGTATTCAGTTCCCGGCCCAGCGTTTTGATGTGTTTCATCTGGATTCCAGACTTCTTTTCCATGTCACGCAATGCACTCATGATCGAGCCGGTCAGAGCATTCAATTCCTGGTCCTGTTGGTGAAATCTTTCCGACACGTGGACATCCATATCCGCCTTGCACTGATCCACCTGGCGCTGGGCTCGTTTCGCTATCTCAATGGATACAGCGATCGCCAGCACACCCATGCAAATACCCAGGATGGCCAAGATTACGGGGAAGGGTCCAATGCTGCTCATACATAACCTTTACCACCAAAATAATGTTACCGTCACCTTTAAATTCCCTGATGGATGGTGCTTTCTTGCTGTTTGGTGCGCATTATCACACAAATCGAAACGATTTACTTTCGATTGTGAAACGATCTCAACGTGGGGTCACGGTCAAGCCAATAGCAATAGAGCGCAATCGGAGCCAGGGTCAGATTTATATCACGCATCATGCCTGGCCTAGCCATGGTGCGGGTCAGGATATAGGGTGTAGCCGCCTTGTTATTGCGCTCCACAAATTCGACCAATCCGTCAGGCCGATTTTCCGGCGAATTATAACGGTCGGTCCAATCGATTTCGTATACATGATCGGGCAATCCCGATTCAGGATGCAGGGTCATCAGATCCATGGCCCCGCCACGCCAACTGGCATAGTGCAATCCGGCCACAGACTTGGCCCCCAACCATTGCGATACCAATGCCGTCTCCGCCAGACGCGGGAAGACCTGATCCTCGGCGGCGACCGGGCCAAACAGGGCGCTGTAAAGACATGGGCTGGTCAGATAGACCTTGAAGGCCACCGCGCGCTGGAATCTTTTGCAGTCTCTGTCCACACGGGCCAGGCGGCGGATCAAAAATGCCGATTCCAGATAATCGAGATACTTGCGCAAGGTATTCTTGGCGATGCCGGCGGCCTTGGCCAAGTCATCCATGCTGACCTCACGCGCCGTATTGAACGCCAGCAGGGCAAACACCCGGTTCAGTTCCTGGGCATCATTGATGCCGTACATACCGGCCAGGTCTTTGCGCAAAACGCGGTCAGACACACCATCACGAATGAAGGTGGGCGCGGGCGCGCCGTCGCGCTGGCTGCCCAGCACGCCTTCCAGAAAACCGCCGAAATTCACGTAGCGGTGGAATTCTGCGTTCAGGTGCACAAGCGCGCCTTTCTTCACGGCTACGTTCACGCGGGATTGACCGTCGCTACCCGTGGATTCGCGCAAATCAAACAACTCGGTCTCGCTGCCCCGGTAGCGCATGAATTCCAGAAACGTGAGCGGCGGCAGCACGAACGTGCTCATCCGACCATCGTGGGTGATGGCACCCGGCACCAGTGACGGTGCCCCTGCCGAAACGGCAGCCACGATCTTGGTATTGGGGCGCTGGGCGGCGAGCTTCAAAAGCTCTTCTTCCCAGTTCTTGTGGTACTGGATTTCATCATAAAAGACGTAGAGTTCGGCGTCGGGACCATGACGATAACGGCGGCAAAACATCTCAAACAATGTGCTCAGATTAATAGACGTATAACTGGGGGTGATCATGGAACAGTAAAACACGGATTTTGGTGAGATACCCTGTTCAATCAAATGGGCCACCATCTGGCGCATCATCACGGTTTTGCCCGCCCGTAAAGGGCCCGCCAGGGTCAGCACATTCCCCTGACCCGCTTTCATCAGGCGCGTCACAAAAGCCGGGAAAAAAGTGCGCCGGGCGGCGTTCTTGAACTTCACATTGGTGCCGCCGGTGAATTCCCACCACGGGTTATCAAATGCAAGTCGCTGGAACAGATCGTTGTCGGATATGGTGTGCACGACAGATCCCTTTGGTAGCCTTTTGTTTCAGACCTACCCCAATAGCTGGCCCTCAAGAGGCTTAAGCCCCCAAGAGACTTAAGACAGTGATCTTAATAAATAATTAACCATAACGATAGCATAAAATCATTTGAGTGACCCTATTACGCATAGACAACAGTATTTTCATTGCCACATCGCATCAATCCCTCAACGTGAAGGCCAGCACCGCAGACGGCTTGAATTATTCTGAAATATGCATTCTTACCGGTGGACTGAACACGAAAAATCGTGTCCTTACCGGTGGACTGAACACGAAAAATCGTGTCCTTACCGGTGGACTGAACACGAAAAATCGTGTTCATGGATACCAGCATTGGGGAGGAGCCGTTTTTGGTAAACGTTCTTTTTGTCTGTCTGGGAAATATCTGTCGATCACCCACCGCCGAAGGTGTGTTTCGTGATCTGGTTACCCGCGAGGGCCTGAGTCACGCCATCAGCACAGATTCAGCCGGTACAGGCGATTACCACACCGGCAACCCGCCGGATTCCAGAGCCCGGGCCGAAGCCCGGAAACGTGGTATTGATCTGAGCGACTTACGCGCCCGGCAAGCCGTGCCTGCGGATTTCGAGACCTTTGACTACGTGATCGCCATGGATCACAGCAACCAACGAAATCTGGCCGCCATCTGTCCGCCGGGACAAGAGAGCCGTCTGCACATGATGATGAAATTTGCCACCACATCAGGCACCGCCGAAGTCCCCGACCCCTATTTTGGCGATGCCGGGTTCGAAAAGGTACTGGATATGCTGGAAGACGCATCGCAGGGCTTACTGGATCACATCCGGGAAAACGACCTCACATGACCCGTTCGATTGATCTGATTATATTTGACTGCGATGGCGTGTTGGTGGACTCGGAAATTCTCAGTAGCCAAATTTATGCTGACTATTTAACCGCCGTCGGCTTTCCCCACACCCCGGCGGAGTGTGACGCTCGTTATCTGGGTATGACAGACGCATCCATGGTTCGCATCTTTGCCCAACAAGGCACGCCATTACCCGACACTTTCGTTGACGATGTGCTTGCGCTGGAACACGACGTCATGGCGCGTGATCTGCAAGCCATCCCGGATATCCATGCTGCGCTGCGTGACATCGACGTTCCCTATTGTGTGGGATCATCCGGTCATCCGGGGAAAATCAATCACTCCCTGACCAAAACCGGACTGGCCGATTTCTTCGGATCCAACATCTTTTCAGGCACACAGGTGGAAAACGGCAAGCCCGCCCCGGACCTGTTCCTGTTTGCAGCCGAGCAAATGAATACGCCACCGGAACGAGTCCTCGTTATCGAAGACAGCCCGGCGGGTGTGCAGGCCGGCGTAGCTGCGGGCATGACCGTGGTCGGGTTCACGGGCGGATCACACATCAGCCCCGGCCATGACGACACCTTACGCGGGCTTGGCGCGCACCATATTCTGGATCATATGAACGGGTTGCCTGATTTAATAGCAAGTCTGCAAACATGAGCACGATCGAGCTGGTCATATTCGATTGCGATGGCGTGCTGGTGGATTCTGAAATGCTCTCAAAGCGGAACCTTGCCCTGTATCTGAACGAGCTTGGTATGCCCCATACAGTCGAAGAAACACTGGCCCTTTATACGGGCCTGTCCATGACAAGTGCGAAAAAGATCATCGAAGATGCATGGGGACCGTTGCCGCTTGAGTTTGAGGAAGAATTCCGCGCCCGCAATCGCATATCATTTGAGCGGGATCTGGAACCCATATCAGGGGTGCCAGAAGCACTGGTCATGATACAGGCAGCAACGTGCGTCGCGTCGTCCGGTCAACTGGACCGCGTCCGGTACTCGCTGGAACTAACCGGGCTGTTTGATCATTTCGGAAGCTCCGTTTTTTCCGCCAATCAGGTATCGAACGGCAAGCCAGCGCCCGACTTGTTTTTGTATGCAGCACGGCAGATGAACACCGCCGCCCATAACACACTGGTGATCGAAGACAGTCCGGCAGGTATACAAGCTGGCATCGCAGCAGGCATGACCGTGGTAGGCTTTACCGGCGGATCACACATCGGCCCCGGCCACGACGACACCCTACGCGGGCTTGGCGCGCACCATATTCTGGATCATATGAACGGGTTGCCTGATTTAATAGCGAGGTTGCAAACATGAGCACGATCGAGCTGATCATATTCGATTGCGATGGCGTCTTGGCCGATACGGAATCTATTGCGGCGGGTGTTATTTCGGCCTATTTCGCTGATCATGGCGTGGTGCTGAGTGCCGCCGAGTGTGAAGCACGCTTTGCCGGGGCTGATCTACAGGAGACCCGAGAGGCCTTCATCGCGCTGGGAGGCACCGCCCCTGATGATTTTGTGATCACCATTCGGGCCAGCATTCTGGAAGTCCTGTCTCATGGGGTCGATCCCATCGATGGCGTGCATGACCTGTTAAGCCAGATCAGCCTGCCATTTTGTGTGGCGTCAGGGGGACGGCCTGAGAAAATTCACCAGTCTCTGCGACTGGCAAACCTGCTCGATCATTTCGGATCGAACACGTTTTCAGCTTTTGATGTGGGCCATCACAAACCTGATCCACGATTATTTTTGCATGCGGCTGAAACCATGGGCGTGGCGCCCCCCAATACATTGGTGGTCGAAGACAGCCGTGTGGGTGTTCAGGCCGGCGTGGCCGCCGGCATGACCGTGGTCGGCTATGCAGGCGGACGCCCGGCGCAAACCTTGCTGGATCATGGCGCGCACCACATCATTGATGACATGCGCCGGGTTGCTGATTTTCTGTAACCGCGCGTTACAGTTCACAGGGGAGCAAACAACTCGTACTCGGAAAGCGGTGTATACCGCGCACCACCATGGCCGAGTTCGCTGTGGAACAAGGTGAAGGTGCTCACGTCAAACGGTGGCACCACCACCGCACCCGTTGTTTCCAGCCAGGGACCGATCCGTTCAACCGGCGTATCCTTGAGCCGTGCCAACGTCACATGCGGGGTGAACTTGCGTTGTTCCGGATCAAGCCCACAGCGCACCACGGCGCTTTCAATCTTGGCGTGCAGGTGCATCAGGGCGTCGGATTTTTCCACTCGGGCCCAAACCGTATGAACAAATCCGCGCTTCTCGAAATAGCCAATGCCGCTGATGCTCAGATCAAACGCCGGGGCGTGAATTTCTGATAGAGCGGACGCCACATCAAGGGCATGGGGTTCAGATATTTCGCTCAAAAACCGTAACGTCATATGCATATTATCTGAGCTGATCCAGCGTCCACCAGCCAGTCCCGATTGCAACGTCGCCAGTCGGGCGCGCACATCAACGGGTAAAGGCAGGGCGATGAACAAACGCTTCATGAAAACAGACCTTCCTTAGGCGCATACGTTTATTGGGCCTTAGGCGCATACGTTTATTGCGGCGGGTTCGGGGCCGCGTCGTGGATATCATCAATGGCTTTCAAGACCTCGTCGCTTAGGGTCAGATCATCGGATGCAATGTTACTTTCCAGTTGCGCCAGCGTGGTGGCACCAATGATGTTGGACGTGACGAACCGCCTCGAGTTTACAAAGGCCAAGGACATCTGTGCCGGATCAAGACCATGGTCGCGTGCCAGATTAGCATAGGCCTGAATGGCTGCTACCGCTGGTGGGCTGGTATAACGGTCATAATCCGGATAGAGCGCCAGTCGCGATTTCTCCGGTCTGGCCCCGCCCAGGTATTTTCCCGACAGCAAACCAAAAGCCATGGGTGAATAAGCAAGCAAGCCACAATCTTCACGAATAGCGACCTCGGCCAAACCAACCTCAAAAGCACGGTTCAGCAGGTTGTACTGGTTTTGAATACTGGCCATGCGCGGCAACCCGGCGTGATCGGCCATAGACAGCATTCGCATCAATCCCCATGGGGTCTCGTTAGAGCAGCCAATGGCGCGAATAGTACCTGCCTTTACGTGCTTGGCAAGGCTGCTGAGCACCTCATCAAACGCCGTCCAACTTTCGTTTTCCTCGTGGCTGTACCCAAGCGTGGCAAACGTATTGGTGGTGCGCTCGGGCCAGTGAAGCTGGTATAAATCAATGTAGTCGGTTTTCAGACGCTTGAGGCTTTGCCCGACCGCATCATCAATCTGTTTAGCGCCAAAAGAATGATCATTATCCCGCACGTGGCGGAACCCGTCGCCCGGTCCGATGATTTTCGAGGCGACAATAATCTGGTCCCGGTTTTTGCGGGCGGTCATCCAGTCCCCAATGACGCGTTCAGAATCGCCCTGGGTTTCCGGGCTGGAGGGGAAAGAATACATCTCAGCCGTATCAAAAAAATTCACGCCCCGTTCCAGCGCCATATCCATTTGCGCGAAACCTTCTTCGGTTGTGTTCTGTTCACCAAATGTCATGGTCCCAAGACAGATACGGCTTACCCGCAGCCCTGTACGACCCAAGTCCATGTAATGCATACGTTCAGATATTCCCTTGTTACACCCTGGTTAATTTAGAAAAATAGCGCCAATACCCCGGTATAGGCATAAAGCCGGGCATCGGAAACCTCGCCGTTGCCGAAGAAGCCCACAAGCGGCACATCGCCCAGAATATTGTGGATCATGCGCGCTTCTTCGCCTTGTGCGCCGAACATGTTGGGGCCGCGCGCCACACAGGAGAAATACAACCCGCCTTTGGGCTCGCCCGGAATGCGGGATTTCATGTCATTGAGCATACGGTCCATATCTTCACGTGCACTTGCCGGATCACGCCGCACAAAGATAATCCGATCGCCGGGTGTCACATTGCCCGCAATGGCCAGCCAACCGCGTTCCGGATCAAGCGCCACCAGATTACGCACCATATAGTCGCCCGTATCAGACCCGGTTACGGGCATGCCCACATGCACGTAACCAGAAATACGTTGCAGATCGCGGGCCAGTAATTCACCCACGTCTTCTTTCAATACGTCCAGCGCCGGTTCGCCATCCAACGCCATGATCACATTATCCACCGCATCGGTCACAAGGTGCGTGCCCCCCAACGGATTGCAGCCCTGGCTAAGACCCGTGGCAACTTCAACGCCCGGACCAAACGCGATACCGGACGCACCACCGCCGGTCAGGCGGTCTGCGATCTGATAGTTTTCGCCGCGTGATGCGCTCAACCCGCCGACCAGAAAGCCGCCACCAAACGCCCTGTCCGATCCCTGGGCCAATCCCTGAGCCAGCGATTGAATCGCGTCGCCAATGGATTCGTTGGTGGGATCGCCGTGTACAATACCAAACCCCGGCGTGGTTTCCTTCATCCACGCCCGTGTCTCGGCGGGCAGTTCCTGAAAATCAGAGAGCACGCCACTAAACACATGAAAGCCGGCCTCGGGGAATTCACACACCATGACCGCAAGGCCGGGGGTGTCGTGGCATTCCCAGTTGTTGGCCAGAATCCCGATACCCGTTGTGCCGCACCAGTGCTGAACCCCGGTTTTTTGTCTGAGATAGGTCAGGATCGAGCTGGTATCGGCCGACAGGCCATCCGTCATATACACGAACCCCACAAGTGCCTGCCCCGGTGCAGGCGTGGGTATAGCGCCCAGACCGTCGCAGCATTCCTTTGCGGCATGTGCCCAGTCTTCAGCGGTGGCGGTGGCGGTAAGAAAACGATCCATGATGGATCAAGTTTCCCTGAGCAGACGCCAATGCGCAATGCCTGATTGTGGAATTTTATCTATTTGCCTTATTTATCTTATTTGCCTTGGCCGGTGATCTCGTCACCGCCACGCGTCAGATAGTATGCGCCCAGAATGGGAACGAATGTGGCAAGGGCAACAATCATGGCCACAACATTCGTAACCGGGCGCTGACGGGGCCGGACAAGTTCTTCCAGCATCCAGATGGGCAATGTCTGTTGCTGCCCGGCGGTAAAGGTCGTCACTATAACCTCATCAAAAGACAGGGCAAATGCCAACATGCCGCCCGCCAGCAGGGCCGTACCAATATTCGGTAAAAACACATACCGAAAGGTCTGAAATCCGTTTGCGCCCAAATCCATCGAGGCTTCAATCATCGACGGATTGGTCCGCCGGAACCGTGCCACCGCATTGTTATAGACAACAACAATACAGAACGTGGCGTGCCCCATAACGATCGTCCAGAACGAATATGGAATATCCGCCGCACTAAACGCTGAGCGAAGCGCGATGCCTGTGATAATGCCCGGTAACGCAATGGGCAGGATGACCAACAGTGAAATGGCTTCCCGGCCAAAGAATTTGGACCGTGAAACAGCCGCGGCACACAAGGTTCCAAGCACGATGGCAACCAGCGTGGAGATACTTGCCACCTGAAGGGATAATTTGAGCGCCGCCCACACATCAGGACGATTCCAGGTGACCGAAAGCCATTTCAGGGTAAGTCCGGGCGGTGGCCACTGATAAGTTTTTTCTTCGGTGGTGAAGGCGTAAACGAAAATCAGCAAGATCGGCAAATGCAAGAATAACAGCCCGCAAATGGCGGCGGTTTTCAATACAACAGGCGTCCGCTGGTTTGGATCAGATTGCATCAAATGCCCCCTGCCGCTTCGCCATCCACAGATAGAAGGCCATGATCACAACCGGCACCACGGTGAAGGCGGCGGCGAGCGGGATATTGCCAGCCGTACCCTGTTGTGCGTAAACCGCCTGCCCGATAAACAATCGCGACGTGCCAATGATCTGGGGGATGATGTAGTCACCCATGGTCAGAGAAAACGTAAAAATTGATCCGGCAATCATACCCGGCAGGGCCAGTGGGAAAATCACCTTCCGGAATGTTTGTGCCGGTTTAGCCCCCAGATCAGACGAGGCCTCGAGCAGATTGCCGGGCACCCGTTCAAGAGCGGCCTGCGTCGGTAAAATCATGAAGGGAAGCCACACATACACAAACACCAGGAACGTGCCGATATAGCTGAATGAAAGCGAGCTGCCACCGATGACAGGGGTGGCGAGGAGCAACTCCAGCACCGCTTCCATGTGGAATACGGAAAACAGCCAGCTCAACACGCCTTCCTTGGCCAGCACCAGTTTCCAGGCATAAACCTTAACCAGATAGCTGGACCACAACGGCAACATCACGCCAATATAAAACGCGGCCTTCCAACGACCTTTGGCATACCGCGCCGCATAATAGGCGATGGGAAATGCAATAATGGCGGCGGCAATCGTTACGCTGGTCGCCATGGTAAGCGTTCGAACAATAATGTCGAAATTCGCCGCGCGGAAAAGCTCAGCATAGGATTTCAGGGTAAGCTCGTATTTAATCAGCCCTGAAAATTCATCGATGGAAAAGAAGCTGTGCACAAGCAGGGCAAACAGAGAGCCCAGATAAACCACACCAAGCCACAACAATGGCGGGGCGAGCAACAGCGCCAAAAACAGTCGGGGCCGCCGCCAGAAGGTGTCGGACAAACGGTCTAGAATGCCGTCCCGCGGCGAGCCCGCCATACCGTGTGTGGTCGCATCAGATGTCATCAGGACTGGTCTTCCATGATGTGCACCTTGTCCGCATCCCAATCCAACGCCACCTCATCACCGATTTCGATGCTCTCGTCGCCGTCGTGAAGAAGCACGGTCAGCGATTGCCCCCCGGCATCGAGGGCGATTCGGCTTGTGGATCCCTGATAGTTCTTCGATACGCACCGGCTGGATATCCGCCCGCTACCGCCCGCGACGATCCGGATCGCTTCCGGCCGCAAACTAGCCCACGCGGCCTGACCGAGGACAGAATTCGTGAACTCAGGCGACAGAATATTTGAGGAACCAACAAAATCGGCCACAAATCGGGAGCTCGGGTGCTGGTAAATTTCTTTGGGTGACGCGACCTGCATGATTTTGCCGTCGTTGAAAACCGCCACCCGGTCGGCCATGGACAAGGCCTCGCCTTGATCATGGGTCACAAAAACAAAGGTAATGCCAAGCGAACGATGCAACGTTTTCAATTCTTCCTGCATGGCTTCGCGAAGTTTCAGATCAAGCGCACCGAGGGGCTCGTCCAGTAACAGAACCTTTGGCCGATTGATGACCGCGCGGGCAAGGGCGACCCGTTGTCGCTGACCGCCTGACAACTGGCCGGGTTTCCGGTCCCCGTAACCCGATAACTTCACCAGCTCCAACGCCTCGGCAACGCGACTTTCCTGTTCGTCCTTTGGCACTCCTTGAATCATGAGGCCATAGGCCACATTCTCGGACACGTTCATATGAGGAAACAGCGCATAATCCTGAAAGACCGTGTTGACGCTGCGGCGGTTGGGTGGAACCCCATCCACTGTCTCACCAAAAATTTCCATATGTCCGGCTGTGGGCTGGTCGAACCCGGCAATCAGTCGCAGGCAGGTGGTTTTACCAGAACCCGATGGCCCCAGCATAGCGAAGAACTCTCCGGGTTTAATCGAAAGATCTACATTGTCGACCGCCCGCACGTCGCCAAAATGCCGGGACACACCGGAAAATAATACTGCCGTCGTCATATAATTTCTTTTCCAGCCAAAATTGACTCTGAGTATGGGAAATCAGATACCCCCCGCCGGGCTATACTGCCTGACGGGGGGTGTCGATAGTCTTGCTTATTGGTCAGATCGCCGTTAGCGGCCGCCAATAACACCAATGTAGTCTGATACCCAACGATAATAGGGCACACACGTTTCCTGGCTCTTGCAGTTGCTAACCGGTGTTTGCCAGAACTTGATTTTCTCGAAATCACCCAAACCGTTTAGGGCACAGCCTTCGGCATTCTGCATACCACGACCGTCTGTACAGGCGGCTGGAACAGCCGGATTGGCACCAAACCACACAGACAGATCACTTTGCAGGTTGGATGACAGGGTGTGCTCCATCCACTTGTACGCACAGTTTGGATTCTCGGCTTCGGCATGAAGCATGGTTGTATCAGCCCAGCCCGTTGCACCTTCCTGTGGGATAACGGATGCGATGGGCTGGCCTTCGCCTACCATCAAGTTGACCTGAAACGGCCATGAGCCCGAAGCAACAACGCCTTCGTTCTTGAAATCATCCATCTGGATGAACGCATCGTGCCAGTAACGGCCAACCAGTTTACGTTGCGCACGTAGCAGATTAAGCGACGCATCATACTGTTCCTGGTTCAGCTCATACGGGCTTTTGATACCCAGTTCCGGATTGTGGAACATAAGATAGTTCGCCGCATCAGCAACGTGGATAGGTCCGTCATAGGCCTGAACACGGCCTTTATTGGACTTGCCATCGGAAAGGGTTGTTTCCTCGAACACCACAGACCAACTAGTCGGGGCCGATGAAAATGCTTCGGTATTATACATAAGGACATTCGGACCCCACATATAGGGTGTGCCGTAATGTTTGCCGTCAACCGTATGCCACGGGGCTTCCTTCAACCGATCATCAACGGTGCTCCAGCTGGGGATCAGGTCGGTGTTTACTTCCTGAACCCGTTTTCCGGCAATAAGGCGCAACGACGCATCACCAGAAGCCGTGACAAGATCAAAGCCACCTTCGTTCATCAGCGCCACCATCTCATCGGAGGTATTGGCTGTCTTGACCTGAACTTTACACCCGGAAGCTGCTTCAAATTTTGTGACCCAATCGAATTCTTTCATGGTTTCACCACGTTCGATATAACCAGGCCATGCCACAATATTAACCTGGCCTTCGCTGGCACCAACTTCGGTCAGCATGGCCGCCGAAGCGGATTGTGAAACGCCGAATGACGCAATCGCCAAGTAGGCAGCGAACATACTCTTGTAATTCATATGAAATCTCTCCCGTTTTCATCATTGGTCTGCAACGCCGAATGCCGTTGCAGACGGGCAGAATGGGAACTTAGGTGCGCAGAGTCAACTGCCCAAAAGGGATATGCGCTGGGCCGGATCACGAAACATTTATCGGATAATCGCACACTATTTTGACATATTTGTAGTATAAACGGGTAATTCTGGCAGATGACGGTTGATATGGGACTCGAACCTGCCATATTCAGGAACAGAACATCTGTACAATTTTGTACAATTTTGGGAGTACGTCTGAGAATGAAACCGAATAACGAGTACAACAGCGGCGCCGCCCGCATGACGGACGCCAATGGGCGTGTCGGGGCCCACGCGGCAGATATTGACGCCGGGCTGCGCGCCTACATGCTGCGCGTGTACAATTTCATGTGCCTCGGTTTGGGTCTGACCGGTGTGGTGGCCTTTACCGCCAGCACGAACCCGTCACTGATGCAGGCTATTTATGGCACGCCCCTACAATGGGTTGTCATGCTGGCCCCACTCGGCATCGTCATTTTGCTGAGCGCCAAAATTCAATCCATGAAAGCCACCACCGCACAAGCCGTGTTCTGGCTGTTCGCTGGCCTCATGGGTCTGTCGCTGAGCTACATCTTCCTGGCCTATACCGGCGAGAGCGTCACCCGCGTGTTCTTTATCACCGCGGGCACCTTCGCGGGTATGAGCCTTTACGGCTACACCACCAAGCGTGACCTTACCGGGTTCCGCTCGTTCCTGATGATGGGTCTGATTGGTATTATCCTTGCCAGCCTGGTCAACATGTTCCTGCAAAGCTCTGCCATGCAGTTCGTTATTTCTGTGGTTGGTGTTCTGGTGTTTGTGGGCCTGACGGCTTATGACACCCAGAAAATCAAAGCCATGTACAGTGCCGCCGATGTTAGCGAAGTTGGCGAAAAGAAAGCCATCATGGGTGCTCTGACGTTGTACCTTGATTTCATCAACCTGTTCATCATGATGCTGCATTTGTTCGGCAATCGCGAATAAATTTACAGCACATAAGATTTAAGAAACCGCCCGGTTCTGCCGGGCGGTTTTTTTGTGACCTCGCCCCGAGTTCATGGTTTATTTACCAAGATGCCTTACCCTCTCTGGTAGATTGAATAGGGCAGAGCACATCATGTATCCCGTATCCTTTGATAACCCCAATGGTCGCGCGCGACCCCACCGGGCCGCAAATCATCAATTAGGCGATGCTTCAAACGGCAACACAAAAGACCCTCGAATTACCGTTTTTGCGGAAGAAGACCGGTTGTTGGTGGTGGAATGTCGCACAGGCGATCGCTGGCGCGTGGCGTTGTGCACGAAACTGGAAGACCTGGATGATGCGCTGGATACGGTGCGGAGCCTGCAACAGGCCGAAGGCACCGACGAGGTCAGCCTGACCATTGAAGTATCCGGCCATCAGGGCCGCGAAAGCCGCCGTGAAGTGGTGCGCTTTAGTAAGGAAACGGCGCAGGCAGCAACCATCTCAGCGCCGCTCAGGTCTTCTTTGGATATGCCGCCCTTGGATATGCATGCCATGGAGGCCGCCATTGCGGCCGTCGCACCCGTGGTCAAAATGCCCGACATTTCACTGGATGATATGATCCTGCCGCAAACCCCGGATATTGCCAGTGAGATAGAAAGCCAGACCGCTCGGTCGGACGAAGTAACCCTGTCCAACCTGGCGTGGGAAGAAGATGTTATCCGGACCCACGGTGCCGCCAATACCGCCAATACCGCCAATACCGACAGTGAGGACATTCCGGCATTCCTGAAGGTGGAATCCCCACATGTCGATGAGCCTGACGTTATAGATGTGGCAGAAGAAGAACCACAGGAAGCATCAGATATACCGGCCCCAGACCCCTTTATGGCCGATCACTTTGAGTCCCGGCGGCGTACCCCACAATCGTTTACCACCAACAACAACCGCCATAGCTGGATTGACGATCTGCTGGATAACGGCAGCGCCCCCGTCAGCGAGACCTTTGATGATGATGAAGGTTTCGCGGACCGGCTTGAATCCCCCATGTTTGCTCGCGAAAATGGCCTGACGGCCAAGGTTCTGGTATTCACCGGCATGGTTGCCTTGCTGGTGCTTGGTGGGGCGTTGGCGGAGCTTCTGGCGGTGGACATTACGTCCTCGGCCAATGCCCAGTCCGGTGTACAGACCCGTGTTCTGGATATCAGCCAGAACTAATCACCTGAGAAATCTCTCATTCAGCACAATCTCCGCATTGCGTCCGCTTGTCGGATAGGTCAATATCCGCCGCCTGTTCTTGTGTACAGTTGATTTGTTCTACTCTTGATTAAGGGGATTTGCCTTGAGCCACCGTGTTGTATTCCTGGATCGCGATACCGTTGCACCAGATGTTACCGTCCGCCGCCCTGATTTCGACCATGAGTGGGAAGAATTTGGCAAAACCAGTGCTGATCAGGTGCTTGAGCGCCTGAAAGGTGCAACCATCGCCATCACTAACAAGGTGCCGCTTCGTGAAGACGTCCTCAAGCAGCTGCCCGATCTGAAAATGATTGCCGTTGCCGCGACCGGCACAGACGTGATTGATCTGGCCTACTGTAAAGATAACGGCATCATCGTTTCCAACATCCGTGGCTATGCCGTGAACACGGTGCCGGAACACACCTTCGCGCTGATCCTGTCACTCAGCCGCAGCATCGGTGGATACCGCGAAGACGTGGCCAACGGCGAATGGCAGAAATCAGGTCAGTTCTGTTTCTTTACCCATCCAATTTCTGATTTATCCGGCAAAAAACTGGCCATCATGGGCGAAGGCGCGCTGGGTCAATCTGTCGCCAATATCGCCCGCGCTTTTGGTATGATCCCGCTGTTTGCCGCCCATAAAGGCTCAACAGGGCTGGGGCCACTGTATACGCCGTGGGACGAAATCATTGAAACGGCCGATATCTTCACCCTGCATTGCCCACTTTTACCCAGCACACGCGGTATGATCGGGTTGGATGAATTCAAGCGTATGAAGAATTCGGCTATTATCGTGAATACGGCCCGTGGCGGATTGATCGTCGAAGAAGACCTAGTCACCGCCATGGAACAGGGCATGATCCGCGGTGCGGCCATTGATGTGATTTCCACAGAGCCACCAGCGGACGATCATCCGTTCTTCAAGCTGTTGGAAAAGCCGAACTTCATCCTGACCCCGCACGTGGCATGGGCCAGCACCGAAGCGATCCAGACCCTGGTTGATCAGATGATCGACAATGTGGAGAATTTCGTGGCGGGCAGCCCCAGCAATGTGGTCGGCGACTTCTAATATACTAAATTAATGACCGGCGCAGCACTTCCATAGCCTCGTTCAACTGGCTCATGCGGGTGTGGTTGCCGTGATCACCATCGGGATGATGGATGCTTGCCAATTCCCGGTAACGCACCTTGACCATATCCATACCGGGATAACGACCGGGCGCGAAGCCCAAAACATGCAGCGCGTCATCGCGGGAATTGATGCCGCTTGGCAATGGTGTGAAGCTGAGCGCTGAAATAACGGTTCGGTACCGTGACAATCTTTCTTCCATGATCAGAAGCTCTGTATTCGCCACAACGGTGGATGTGACACCCGGTGCCTCTAACGATACGCTTGCGTCACCGTCGGCCATGGATAGGGCGATGCCCAGCGCCCGCCGAATCATAACAGGGTCGTATCCACCGGCCATACGTACCTGTAGCCGGGGCTTACGACGCCAGGGCCGACCAGCAGAGGGGCCAGACTTCAACACAACCGTTTCGCGATCGTCACGGGATGGCTCGCCCGGGTCAGAAAATTCAGCAATCGTTGCCTCAGGTAATAACAGCGTAACGGAACGTGCCAGATCGGCCGCATTAACGCCGCGTCGCGCCGCCAGATCGCCTACGGCATCGCGGAAGGCGCTGGGGCACGTTACCGTATAAGAGCGCTTGTTCGCCGCATTGCTTTTTCGTTTCGAAGAGACGGATTTTTCAGACGGGGCGTTTTCCACGTCGTCCTGATTCGCGGGCTCTTCATGAATGGCGGTGTTTGAATTCAACATTTTCTGTCAACTATACCTGATTTGCAATGAGATGGACGTCTGGATGGATGGGCACAACTACGTTTGTGGTTTTTTCGGATACTCCGGCGTTACCATGGACAATTGCGGCTGAAAACAACCCGGAAAACCGCAGATTAATTTTGGATGGTGCCTTATACCTAATTGATATTGTTGTATGTTTTAGCATATCTGGTGATACACCCATGCCAATTAATATTTCAGCAACTTTTTGGATTTGAAGACCTGATTTTGAGGAAATTCGCGAAAATTCCACCCCTGCAAAGGCGGTTTTACACACCAGGCCTGACAATTTTCTACCCTGAAACGGGGCGGCGACGTAGTGGACTCGCATTCGATTCAATTCCAAAGCCTGGACTGTTGATACGCTATCCATTCATTGAAGCGCCGAACCATTTATATTGCGTTAACCATAGGGCGTATGAGGCTCGCCTGGGCTTAAGGCCCGCAGGATATTCTCTTGCCAAAAAAGGCGCGGGTTTCCGGGCCAAACCAATCATTCCGCACTCGATATGTGTTATCAGCACAAATGGCCCACAAATGGCATTGGAACTGACGCCCGATTTCCGCTTTACTCAGTCCATCATATAAACCCACATACGAGAAGGCGCACAGACACATGAACCTTGGACGATGCCCCCGACTTCATCTGACCCAACTGCCCACACCTGGATGAAAACCACAGAACACCCCGTAGATCATCCCATTATCGGCGTACTGGGCGGCATGGGCCCGGAGGCGACGGTTGATTTGATGCGCCGGGTCATTGCGGCTACACCGGCCCGCGATGATCAGGATCACATCCACATGATCGTGGACAACAACCCCAAGGTACCGTCGCGCATTGCGGCCCTTATCCACGGCACCGGTC
Organism: Rhodospirillales bacterium; assembly: GCA_018662225.1. Classification (GTDB taxonomy): domain Bacteria; phylum Pseudomonadota; class Alphaproteobacteria; order Rhodospirillales; family Casp-alpha2; genus JABJGO01. The sequence goes on from JABJGO010000064.1 coordinate 40,547, forward strand.
AAGACCCGGCACCGGCCATCATGGCCATGGCCCGCGGCTTAGAACATTCAGGCGCAAACATTCTCGCCATGCCGTGCAATACCGCCCATGTGTATCTGGACAATATCCGCCAGGTGACCTCTATCCCCATTCTGGATATGGTCGGGCTGACCGCTCAGCGCGTGGGAGCCATGACGCCGCGACCAAAACGTATTGGCATTCTGGCCAGCACCGCGGTCAACCAATCCGGATTATACGAGGGCGCATTAGCGTCCCACCTGATGACCATGGTGATCCCGGAACAACAGGAACAGCTCATGGATATCATCATGGCTGTAAAGCGGGGCGATAACGACAGCACAACCAGCGACTTGTTTGGAACCATCGTGGGCGAACTTCGGACGAGCGGCGTGGATGTCCTGCTGGTGGCATGCACAGAATTATCGGTCATGGCCGGTGATCTGAACACGAACATTCCCGTGATCGATGCTCTGGACGTTCTGACCGAAGCCATCGTCGCATTCGCCCGTCCTGTTGCAGAGCCTGTTACATAACAGAAATATAGGGCCATAATCCTGACATCATTGTGAAATAGACATTGAATAGGCTCAAGCCAAGAACAACATATACTCTATGATTCACATCAGGCATTCGCATCAGGATTTACGTTATGCAGCACAACGACATCACCATCGGGCACCTGCCCTCAGGCGCATCCGTCATGGCCATGTTCCGTGCGAGCATGATCAACCTGATTTCGCGTATGACGCCCAAGCGGTAGGCCGCTCTTTGTGTCGCCGGACTAATTGAATCCTTAGAGCATTATCTATTCACACGATCTCACAGGAAATGCTCTAAGTCGTTGATCTTACGCAAAGCCACCTTCGCAAATTGATTCAATTTGCTCGGGTTTTGCTTTAACCAACAGGGTCAGGCGGTCGGCGGTCACGCCAGGGTGCAGCCTGTTCCAGTTGCCCGGCCAGACTGAGCAACAACGCATCCTGCCCCACACCAGCGGCAAACTGCATACCAATAGGCAATCCGTCTTCGCCCTGATGCAGGGGCACCGACATGGCGGGCTGGCCGGTTACATTGAAAATCTCAGGATAAGGTGCAAATTGCCAGCCTCGATCTGACCATGCCGTCACATCACGATTAACCAGGTCGGTCAGCAGTCCTGTCTTTAAGGGTGGCTCCGTAACAACCGGTGTCAGGAGTACATCGATATCGGCCGTGGCTTCAGCCATGGTCATCTGGATTTCACGAAACCGAACCCGAGATTGCACATAGTCAACGGCCCCATTGCTGTTGGCAAGTTCCAGGCACCAGTGAATAACCGGTCCCAATTCAGCCTCCGTTGGCGCACGGCCCAATTCAGCGGCACGCTCAGCGATGACGATCGCCACATCGGCGGCCCACAAATCTGCTGCCGCATCGAAGGGATCCACATCACCAGGCCAAGTCCAGGGCACAACCGTATGCCCTAAACCTTCCAGCAACGTCACCGTATCATGGACCTTTGTCTCGATCTCTGCGTTGGGCGTGTGTCCGGCGGGCGACGAAAGGCACATGCCAATACGTAATCCACTTGGGGGGCGCGCCACAGCGTCCAGATAGGCACCATCGTGACGGGCATAGGATATTGGCGCGCCGATTTCGGGCCCGGCTGTTACGTCCAGAAGCGCGGCTGAATCGCGTACCGTCCAGCTTAGCGCATGATCACAGTTCATACCGTTGACCAGAGGCGCCAGAGGCGACCCCGTGGCGACCAGACCGCTGCTTGGCTTCAACCCGAACAGGCCACAGCACGAAGCAGGCACCCGGATCGAGCCGCCGGAATCGGTGGCGTGGGCCATGGGAAACATGCCGGAGGCCACAGCCGCACCGGCCCCACCACTGGACCCACCCGGGGTGCGCGACAGATCCCAAGGATTGTTTGTAGGGCCGTAGAGCTCAGGTTCACATCCGAAATCAGTTGCGAATTCCGGCGTGTTTGTGCGCACAGGTATAACCAGTCCGGCCCGCCGCCACCGCTCAACCAGCAAGCTGTCTTTGTTCTGCGCTGGTGCGCCATCGAAAAAACGGCAAGCGTGGGTGGAAGGAAACCCTGCCACATGCACATTGATATCCTTGGCCGCGAAGGGAACCCCGGCCAGCGGCGCGTCCGGATCGACCTGTTTGGCTTGCTCGCGTGCCAGATCAAAATTTCGCATGATGGTGGCGTTAAGGGCCGGGTTCAGGCGCTCGATTTCAGCAATCGCCGATTCCAGCAATTCAAGTGCACTAACCTCACCCGCCTTAACCAGCGCGGCCAGATCAAGAGCGTCACAGGCTCGATATTCATCACGGGTCAACATATAATCACCTTTCGATTACGGCATAATGTTATGCGTCGGAATTTGACTTTTTGCAATGGCCCGCATTTTTGTGGTTTGACTCACAAAGTGAGAATTTTGACTCATAAGATGAGAATTGTGGACCCATAACGTGAGAATTCCGTTAGCGATGGTTTCTGGTTACCCACCAGGACCGGGCATTCTTGTCGAGCGTTGATCACTTCCGAGAATAGCCAGAAGCAGACATTTCTTCGTACGGCAACTATTGGAGCGTATTTCAGCGTTTTCCGTTGCTGGCGGCATGTAGTGATTTGGAAATATTGCATACAATGCTATGAATGGACGCTTAATATATATAGAATATACGCA
>JABJGO010000065.1 GCA_018662225.1 Rhodospirillales bacterium
ACCGTGGAAATAGTGGAGCCCATATGACCAAAGAAATTTTCCGTGACGATGCCTATGCCCAAACCTGTGATGCCCAAGTCGTTGGTCATGAAGATGAGGGCATTATTCTGGACCAAACCGTGTTCTACCCTGAAGGTGGTGGGCAGCCGGGCGACTCGGGCTGGATTGCCCTCGTGGATGGCACCAGGCTTGTGGTGGACAATACGCGCAAAGCACGGTCTCACGACGGTATACTGCATGTACTGGCCGACCCGGCATTGGCACCTGACATGGGGGCCGACGTAACGGCAATCATCGACTGGGAGCGGCGACACAAACACATGCGCATGCACACATGTCTGCATCTTCTGTGCTCATTGATTGATGGCGGCGTCACAGGTGGGTCAATCGGCGAAGAGAAAAGTCGACTGGATTTCGATTTACAGGATACGACGCTGGATAAAGAACAGATCACAGCTGATCTCAATCGTCTCATAGAAGAAGACCACCCGTTATCATCATCGTGGATCACAGATGCCGAGATGGCCGAACGGGCTGAACTGGTGCGCACCATGTCGGTGAAACCACCCACGGGTAAGGGGACAGTTCGCTTGATGGAGATTGCGGATATAGATCTACAGCCGTGCGGCGGCACGCACGTTCAATCCACGATCGAAATCGGTCCTGTGCGGGTGGGCAAGATCGAAAATAAGGGCAAACACAACCGGCGCGTCAACGTGCATTTTGGCGACGAGTGAGGGAACAGCACATGACAACAAACGCCTATTCAATCGCGGTTATTCCTGGTGACGGTATTGGTAATGAAGTCGTACCAGAAGCCATTGCTGTTTTGGAAGCCGTGGGAAGCCGGTTTGACCTGAGTTATAAATTCGATCATTTCGACTGGAGTTGCGAGCGCTATCACAAGCTTGGTTCCATGATGCCCGAAGACGGCCTCGACCAAATTCGCGACCATGACTCTATTTTGCTGGGCGCTGTGGGTTTTCCCGGGGTACCAGATCATATCTCATTGTGGGGACTGCTTATCCCCATCCGGCGTGAATTCCGTCAGTATGTGAACCTGCGTCCTGTGCGCCTGTTCGAAGGTATGGAATCACCCTTAAAGAACCGTCTGCCCGGCGACATTGATATGGTCATCGTGCGGGAGAACAATGAAGGCGAGTATTCCGAGATCGGTGGCCGTCTTTATGAAGGCACGGATCAGGAACTGGCCGTACAGCAAGCCGTGTTCACGCGCCATGGCACGGACCGTATCATGCGGTATGCATTCGATCTGGCCAAGACACGCGCCCGCAAGCACGTGTCATCGGCCACCAAGTCAAACGGCATCATTCATTCTATGCCCTACTGGGACGAACGGTTTGCCGTGATCAGTGCAGAATACCCGGACATTGATACGGCCCAATTCCACATCGATATCATGACGGCACACTTCGTGCGCAACCCGGACTGGTTTGATGTGGTGGTGGCGTCGAACCTGTTTGGTGACATCTTGTCCGATCTGGGGCCAGCGGTGACAGGCACTATCGCCATAGCTCCCGGTGGCAACATCAACCCGGAACGGGACTACCCGTCCATGTTCGAACCTGTTCACGGATCGGCCCCCGATATCGCGGGCCAGGGCATCGCCAACCCCATCGGTGAAATCTGGTCGGCGGCCATGATGCTCGAACACCTGGGCGAACAGGCAGCTGCTGATGCCATTGTGGACGCCATTGAAGTGGTGTTGCGCGATAGCGACGTCAGAACACCAGACATGGGCGGCACGGCATCCACGTCGGAACTGGGTGCCGCCATTGCGAAGGCAGCGAAAGGATAATTTCTATGACAGCGATTGCGATTTATCAGGTGGACGCTTTTACATCTGCTGTGTTCAGCGGCAACCCGGCGGCGGTGTGTCCGCTGGAAAACTGGCTGGATGCGAGCGTGATGCAGGCGGTCGCCGCGGAAAACAATTTGGCCGAAACCGCCTTTATTGTTGCTGGCGGTGAGGATGGTGCTGATTATGGACTGCGTTGGTTCACGCCAGCCGTTGAGGTGGATCTATGTGGCCATGCTACGTTGGCCTCAGCCTATGTGATCTTCAATCATCTACAGCCGTCTATGACACAGGTGTCATTCTCCACACGCAGCGGCATACTGGCGGTGGAGCGCGATGGAGATGCACTGGTGTTAGATTTTCCGGCCCGGCCACCGGTCTCTGTTGATCTACCGGATGGATTTGTGCTGGCCCATGGCATTACACCCGATGAGTTCCTGCGCGAAAACATCGATGGCGGTAAGAACATGGCCGTGTTTTCCAGTGCGGCATTGGTACGCGACTTCACGCCGGATTTAAACTTCATCGCAAACCTTCCCGGTGACGGTTTGATCGTGACGGCAGTAGGCGATTCGGGCGATTGTGATTTTGTGTCCAGATACTTCGCTCCCCAGGCTGGTATTCCGGAAGACCCCGTAACCGGCTCGGCTCATTGCGTCAGTGTGCCATTTTGGGCTGACCACCTTGGCAAGGCCGAGTTGTTTGCGCGCCAGGTATCAAGCCGCGGTGGCGAGTTGAAGTGTACTCTGGCAACGGCATCAACGGGCGACAGGGTCAGAATGGGTGGCGAGGGCGTCTTGTTTCTACAGGGCATGATCACGGTATAGAGCGCTGCGGGCCTCCGAATCGGCGTAGCTGACATAGCCTGATTTGGGTGCAAAATTGTTCAATACAGGCATTGGACGGCGGTTGGTGTCGATGGATCGGGGTAAAACCACTGGAATAAAGGCGTTTTTCCGGGTTTCTCCAGTATTTGTAGTCGCGATGTTGTTGAGGCACGAAATGTTGTGCCCTATAATCCGAAGAGTCGCTGGGTGGTTCTTATTCATCAGGGACATTGCTGGGAGATTGCATTGTATCGCCACTATATTCGCCGGTGTATTCGTCAATTAGCTGTCCTGTCATTGGTGGTGATATTATCCGCCTGTGCCGCCGTGAAGAATGGCGGGGATATGGCCAATCTCAGATTCTGGGAAGGTGGTCCGTTTTCCGGTGGTGACGGGGCTGAACTTGGTATCGCCGAAATGACCAAGGGCAACTATCTGGAAGCCGAAGCGCATTTCCGTGACGCCCTGGCATCGAACCCCCGTGACGTCCATGCCCTGTTGGGCGCTGCTATTCTTTATCAAAACACCGGACAGCTTATTCGAGCGCGTGAACTGTATGAGGCGATCCTGGCATTGCGTCCTGATGAGTCCCTGCAGTTCGTGAACATGAACGATATTTCCACGCGGCCTGTTTCCTAGGTTGCCAGTGTCAATCTGTCCTTGCTGGAAAGCGGTGGGGTCGTCAGTGATTTGGCATCAGGTGCTGCCGGGTTTGGTAACCAGCCACCGGTGCAATCGTATGACAATGCCACCATGGCCGGGCTTGCCTCGCTGTCACCGACCGAGCCTGTGTTCCCGGCTGCGGTCATGCCGCAAATGCCGTCATCTATGTCGTCTGCTCCTGTACAACCGATTGCCGATGTTATGGGGTTCTCGTCTATGGACAGAAACATCATGTCACGGTTTGCCACCATTCGCGCCCTTCGAGACCAGGGGTTGCTGACACCGGATGAGTTCAATGCACGCCGCCATGCGAATATCGGTGCCTTACTACCGTTGACGTCAGCACCACCGGCCGCTGGTCTGGACCGGGCGGTGCCATCGACGGTTCAGGTAACCGACCGCCTTCAAGCCATTGGCCAGGCGTTGGCCATGCGGGCTATTTCCATTTCCCAGCACTCGGCTGAACGAAGCATGATCCTGGACGCGCTGATGCCATCAGCCCCTGTGGTCATTGCCAACCCCACACCACCTCCACAAGGCCTGATGGCGGCAGCCGACATGGTCCGGCGACTGGAAATGCTACGCGATGCCGGTTTTGTGTCGTCGGATGAATACGCGCGTGAACGCGCTGCTGTAGAAGGCGCCATGCTACCGCCAGCACCGGCACCGTTACCGGCTGCCAGTATGCAGCCGGGTAGCAGCTCTGCGTTCGGCGCAGTTGATCTTTCGTCGGGAATGTCTGGTGGTTTGGTGGGGCCACAATCAGGCGTTCACCTGGCGTCTTACCGCTCAGAAAAACAAGCTGAGGCAGGCTGGTCTCAATTGAAACGGGCGCATGCTGCCCTGCTGGGGCCGCTCAATCACACGGTTACGATTATCGATCTGGGCACCAAGGGCGTTTTCTATCGGTTGCTGGCAGGACCGTTTCCCAGCAACAGGGAAGCCGAGAGTACCTGTAAGAAGCTGAAGAGCCGCCGCCAGTTCTGTGATCCCGCTGTAGCCGAATTCGGGTAGAGCCTTACCGCGTTAAGGCATAATGGTGTCTGAGCCGTCTTTCGGTGACACCGTAATCATCACCACCGTTTTTGTCAGGTTGCCTTGAACCAGCTGTATGGATAACACGCGGTGTTCCCGCGTGTAAGTCAGGATACTGGTCTGTGCCCGGACAGACGACAATTCTACCCAATCATGATCTGGTAACTGTTGTTTGTAAAAATCGAACGCACTGTTCGCCCCCATTTTAGTCTGGATGGAGGTTTGCCCATACCAGCTGTCGCCACTGCCGACGATGAAGGTGTTCTCGATATCCATTTGTGATCCGGGCGGGAAGGGCAGGTCGGGAAATTGTGTGAAACCGGCAACCGGCTCTGCCATGGTACCGTCTGCGTTGGTTGTGGGTTGCGCAGGTGCCATGGTGGCCATCTGTGTGCAACCTGCTACGACGGCGGCACATGTCAATGTCCGCGCCAATGTCCGCGTCAATGCCCATGGCAATGAACAGGCCGTATTAGCCACTAATTTGAGCCGGTTTTTCAATGTGTTACTCCATCTTCAACACGTGTGATCTTTGTGTATTACACGTATAAATAATTACGTCGCGCGATTATACGGTGGCCGGATTAAAAAACTTTGAAAATAAGAAAAAAAGGTGCTGGACACCCACGGTCCACCCCCCTATACCACCGCTTCTTGCAGCCACAACGTGGCCACCAAGATCAAAGTCAGGTAGTTGAATTTTTCGTTTGAAAAGACTATACTGCTTGGCTCCGGTAACTGGCTAGTCCAGATACTGGTACCCAAAAAGAGAATTATTGATCGGCGTTTCGGCGTCGGTCAAAGGTTGCGAAAGTTTTGCTGCTGATTTTTTTTGATGGGGCGCTATTTGACATTGTGAATAACGAGAAGGGATACGCGGGCGGCGTAAGCTTGCATTGATTTATTGATGCGAGCCCTTGCGGGACTTTGGTTTACTGAGGTTTTGTTTGGAGTTGTCT
>JABJGO010000066.1 GCA_018662225.1 Rhodospirillales bacterium
AATAGCCAGAAGCAGACATTTCTTCGTACGGCAACTATTGGAGCGTATTTCAGCGTTTTCCGTTGCTGGCGGCATGTAGTGATTTGGAAATATTGCATACAATGCTATGAATGGACGCTTAATATATATAGAATATACGCAAATCCGTGAGTGACGATATTAAGTATTTAATGAGGTACAATGGTAGAGCAGGCATGTGGACCAAAGGTAAGACGGATAGTGACATACATAAGTTGCTATCTTTTGTTCCTCGTTGTTGCCTCGCTGGCATCCGCGAGTGATGGTCCCTCACTGCCTAAGGGCCATATAAATGTCGGATTCCTGAAATCGTTTCCTCCCTATTATCAGTTGGACAAAAATGGGAATCCGTCAGGTTTTGCTGCCGACGTGATGAACGAAGTAGCAAAGCGTTCTGGATTAACAGTCAACTATGTGGTGAAAGAAAACTGGGAGGAAATCGACACGGCTTTCCTCGCCGGCGACATCGACATCATCCCCAACTATGGCATCACGGCTCACCGAAAGAAATACGCGGCGTTCACCACCCCGGTTGATACATTGCGCATTTCGATTTTTGTCCGCGATGACACCAGTGGTGTTAAAGGTATCGATGACCTTTCCCAACGCCCCGTTGCTGTTCTCGCCGCCAATGCTGCGTATCGAATACTCTCTTCTCGTGATGATTTTAAGCTGCAAGTCTTTGACGATATCACCAAAGCCCTATTTGCTCTTCTATCTGCGGAGGTTGATGCCTTTGTCTACCCAGAGTCAGTGGCTTGGAAGTTGGCCCGAGAAATCAGGATTGATGGCCAAATAAAGGTCGTTGGCGAACCGCTAAAAGAAATCAGACGCGGCATGGCCGTTCACATCGAGAACGTAACCCTGCTGGCGATCCTGGATGAAGCGATAAGAGAATTTGTTGCGTCACCCGAATACCGGAACATCTACACGACCTGGTTCGGAAAGCCTCGCCCATATTGGTCAGTGGCTCGAGTGGCCTGGGTTATGGGTGGGGGTATGATCGCCCTTTTCATGTTTATGGGATGGTGGCGCTATAACTCAATTATCAAACTGAATAGTGCGTTGCGGGAAAGCGAGAACCGTTATAGGAAAATTGTTGAAGGGAGCACCGAGCTAATTACCATCGTCGATATTGATGGACAGCTAAAATTCGCAAATCATATGGCTCAGGCTATTTATGGATTGCCCCCGGAAGATTGCATCGGGCTGGCCGCCTTTGATTTTATACACCCGGAAGATGTCGATCGGACCAAGGAGATGTTTCAAAATTGGATTGAGAGCCAAGAATCCACATTTGGATTTGAGAACCGCCAAATTAGTCGCGATGGCACCACCCACGATATGTTGTGGAGTATATCGGCCCGTCACAATGATGACGGCAAGGTTACAGGTTTTACGAGTATTGCCCGAGACGTAACTATAAGTAAGCGCACAGAAGCAGCCCTCAGAGAATCTCAGAACCGTTTAGCACTAATTTTTAACATAGCGCCCGAAGCCGTGATCACCATTGGTGCTGACATGAACATTCAATCGTTCAATAACGGTGCGGAGCGCATCTTCGGCTATAACGCCGAGGAGGTTATCGGGCATTCAATGGATATCTTGATGCCGAAGCACCTGCGCCAGGGACATGGTAGGCATATCGAAGGATTTGACCGTTCTCCGGATACCTACCGCTTGATGGATCAACGTGATGAGATTTCGGGGCTTAGGAAGGATGGCACAGAGTTCCCGGCTTCGGCTTCTGTCTCCAAGCTAGAGATTGATGGCGAAAAGGTTTTCACCGTGATGCTACACGACATCTCCGAACGCAGGATAGCAGAAGATGGTCGCCGCAAGGCCTTGATGGAAGCCGAAAAGGCGAATCAGGCCAAATCAGAGTTTCTGGCCCATATGAGTCACGAACTAAGAACGCCCCTGAACGCCATTGGCGGATTTTCTGATATGCTGGCGGGTGAGTTTTTCGGGAAGCTTGGATCGCCGAAATACAAGGAGTACGCGGACGATATCCGCGCCAGCAGTAACCATCTCCTACACTTGATCAACGATATCCTCGATCTCTCAGCCATTGAGGCAGGTGAAATGACACTGAACAAGGAGGATATGTCGGTCAAAGAAATCGTCCACGATTGCTCGCGGTTTATCATCAAGGCTGTTGGTGAGAAAGACATTCGATATGCGGTTGATGTGCCCGAAAGCTTCCCTTCTCTCCGTGCTGACAAGAGAGCAGTCAAGCAGATCCTGATAAACCTGCTTTCCAATTCCGTTAAGTATACACCGAATGAGGGGCAGGTAACCCTGTCCGCGAGAGTGTCAAATGGGCATCATATTTTTGAAATCCGTGACAACGGAACCGGCGTTTCCAAAGAAAAGTTACAGCATCTTACAGAGGCTTTTGTCAGAGGAGAAACCGACCCTCATAAGGCCCAGGAAGGAACGGGCCTCGGCTTGGCTATAGTGAAATCGTTGGTAGACCTCCACGATGGTGAACTAACCATTGAAAGCGAGGTCGGCAAAGGGACAGCGGTCACGGTGGCTCTGCCCAGTGATATCGGGTAATTGAGGCCAAAAGGTATCTGGATTTCAACAATCAGGTGTTGATATTCAAACCTGCCGAGTGTCCGAGTTGGGTCATCAGCAGAAGTATTGATCGTTCAACTCTTGCGTCTGCTCTCGTCCGGAAAACGGGCGCTGTCTGTCACTCCAAACAAGAAAAAGGCCGCCCGATTAATTCACCGAGCGGCCTTTTTGATTTTCTGACAACCTTATGTATTCATGGAATCAAAGAAATCATCGTTGTTCTTGGAATGCTTCAGTTTATCGAGCAGGAACTCCATGGCATCGGTCACGCCCATGGGCATCAGGATGCGGCGCAACACATGCATCTTGGCCAGCTGGCCCGGACTCACCAACAGCTCTTCCTTACGGGTGCCGGACTTGGTGATATCGATGGCAGGCCACGTGCGTTTATCAGACAGCTTGCGATCCATGATGATTTCCGAGTTACCGGTGCCTTTGAACTCTTCAAAGATAACCTCGTCCATACGCGACCCTGTATCGATCAGGGCGGTGCCGATAATCGTCAGCGAGCCGCCTTCTTCAATGTTGCGGGCTGCACCAAAGAAGCGCTTGGGGCGCTGCATGGCGTTAGCATCAACACCACCGGTCAGCACCTTGCCCGATGAGGGGACCACGGTGTTATAGGCGCGCGCCAGTCGGGTGATTGAATCCAGCAAAATAACCACGTCACGTTTGTGCTCGACCAGGCGCTTGGCTTTTTCCAGCACCATATCGGTGACCTGCACGTGGCGGGTGGCGGGCTCATCAAAGGTGGAGCTGATCACTTCGCCTTTTACCGAGCGGGACATATCCGTCACCTCTTCCGGGCGCTCATCGATCAGCAACACGATCAGATAGCATTCGGGGTGATTGGCGGCGATGGATTTAGCGATGTTCTGCAACATCACCGTTTTACCGGTGCGGGGCGGAGCCACCAACAATGCGCGCTGGCCTTTGCCCACGGGGCAGATCAAATCGAGCACCCGGCTGGTGACATCTTTGTCTTTTGGATCCGGGTTTTCGAATTCCAACATCAGCTGCTCATCAGGATAGAGCGGTGTCAGATTATCGAAGTTGGTGCGGTGCCGCACAGCGCCCGGGTCTTCGAAGTTAATTTCGTTGACCTTCACCAGCGCGAAATAACGCTCGGTTTCCTTCGGGGCCCGGATTTCACCATCCACCGTGTCGCCTGTGCGCATGCTGAAGCGGCGCACCTGGCTGGGTGATACATAAATATCATCGGGGCCCGGCAGATAGTTTGATTCGGGGCTTCTGAGAAAACCGAAGCCGTCCTGCAAAACTTCCAGCACGCCGTCGCCGTATATCGACACCTCGTTTTCGGCCAGCCGTTTCAGGATTGCGAACATCATGTCCTGCTTACGCAGCGAGCTCGCGTTTTCGATCTCCAGGTCTTCTGCATAAGACAGCAGGTCCGCCGGTGATTTAGCTTTAAGTTCTTTAAGATTCATTTTGGTTCTCTTCGAATAACGAATGGGGAGAAAATCTGTCAATCAGAACGATTGCAAGACCTGAGCAGAGATCTGAAAAGATGGTCTGCGCGCCCGGGAATCCGGGACTGGAGGGATATCAATTTATGGTAGGAAGGTATTTTAAGATGTTGTTGAGCCCACAAGTACCCAACAACCGCCTCTAAGTCAATTGGAGAATGCGCCGCACCCTGAACCCGGCCCTAAACCCTAGAACGGCTTAACGACCACAAAGATAACCACAATGATCATCAGGGCTGTGGGCACTTCGTTCATGATCCGGTAAAATGATCCGGGTCGGCTGTTTCGGTTTTCAGCGAACGCGCGGCGCCATGCACCCATCATCATGTGACTGGCCATAAGGGCGACCACACAAACCAGCTTCACGTAGATCCAGATTTCCTGCCAGATGAACTGATCCTGACTCGCCAGCAACAGCCCCCCAAAGACCAGCGATGCCACCATCGCCGGGTTCATAATGACGCGAAACAGGCGACGTTCCATGACTTTGAATGTTTCGGACTGTTGTGAGCCCACCGAGCATTCCGTGTGATACACAAAAATTCGCGGCAGATAGAGCAGCCCCGCCATCCACGCAATGACGCTGATGATATGAAGCGCTTTTATCCAGAGATATGCTTCAGCGGATAAGTTCAGATATTCCATGGGGCTCGTCTCGGCTTTCTCTAGGTCTCGGTATGTTTCAGTCTGTATAAATCTGCGGACACTGGGTTTGGTTACGCGGGCACAACCGTTGCCCCCCGTCCGATACAACTTCAGTTACGAATTGCGGCGCGATGTTGCCTGTTTGCGTCACCTGACACAATCCCCCTTTTACCAGGCTTTTTTCTACTAGTCCGGCCAGGCCACGGATAAATTGATCACTCGTGCCGACGGCGGCAATCCGGGTGTAGTCTGTTACGCCCAGCGCCTTTGCCATGTCCCGGTATTCAATATCCAGCTCCACCAGGGTTTCGGAATGCTCGGACACAAAAGCCACAGGCACCACCACAATGCCAAGACCGTCGCGGGCAGCGCGGGCAATTTCATCTTCGGTTGAAGGGCCGATCCATTCCAGCGGACCAACGCGGCTCTGGTAGCAAATAGCCCAATCGAGATCCGCATGGCCTCGGTCTGCAATTGCACCGGCCAGAGCAGCAGCCGTTTGCTCCACCTGATGCTGGTAGGGATCACCTTTTTCAATGATCTTCTTTGGTAATCCGTGTGCAGAAAACAAAATACGCACCGGTGTTTTGATCTGTGTTTTAAGTTGCCGCGCGGATAATTGTTCCACCACCAGATCACATTGTGCGGTGATCCATTCCACGTTCACCGGGTAACAACAAACCGCGGTTGTGGGTACTTCAAGGCCGACGATTTTCGCCGCCCGATTCCAATCTTTTATAGATGATCCAGTCGTGGTCGTCGAATACTGGGGGTAGAGCGGCAACAGAATGATGTTGTCGGGCCCATACTCTTTCACCTGTGCCGCAACTGGGTCGCTCATGGGGTGCCAGTACCTCATCACGATAAAGCTCTTGAACGCGGCGCTGTGGGTGCCTTCGTTCAGGCACAGATCCAATGCATCTGATTGTGCGCGGGTTTGGCTGAGCAGAGGTGAGCTGCCGCCCATCTGTTCATAAATATGTTTTGCTACCGGTGACCGCCGCCACGATATCCAGCGTGCCAGGCAATATCTGACCGGGCCCGGGGCATCAATAATGGCCGGATCGTTGAACAGATTGAACAGAAAAGGCTCGACCGCATCCAGAGTATCCGGACCACCCAGATTAAACAGAATGACGGCGGTTTTTGTCACGACTGCCCGCGCACCAACTCAACCACTCGCGCCACATGCTCTGGTGGCGTGTTCGGCACGATGCCGTGACCAAGATTAAAAATGAACGGTCCTTTTCCGAGCGTATCGACAATCCGGCGCACCGTCATATCCATTTCCGCGCCCCCGGCCACCAGCAATTGATTATCCAGATTTCCTTGCAGTGTTGCCAGTGGCTGTAACGTATCACGCGCCCATTCCAGCGGCACATTGGCATCCATACTGATCCCGTTCACACCCGTTTCGCGGATAAATTCTGCGGCCATTAATCCACCTCCGCGCGGAAAACCGATGATCGGCACGTCAGGATGCACAGCCCGCACGCCGTCCACAATGCGTCGGGTCGGATCGATAGACCATTTTCTGAACTGATCTTCCGACAACACACCAGACCAGCTATCAAATAATTGAAGAACTTCGGCCCCGCTATCCACCTGCATGATCAAATATTCAGTCGTCGCTGCCACCAGAACATCCATCAGTTGCGAAAATGTATCTGGCTCTTTGTAAGCCCACGAGCGGGCCTTGCCGCCATCCGTGCCACCGCGTCCTTCAACCATGTAGATCGCAACCGTCCAGGGTGATCCGGCAAATCCAATCAGGGTTTTGTCAGCCGGTAATTCGCGCCTCAATCCCTTGATGGTCTCGAACACTGGTGCCAGGTGATCCAGAACACCGTCAGGATTAAGAACGCTGAGCCCCTGCACATTCTGAATGGGCTCAAGCACCGGCCCCTCACCTTCGCGAAATGCCACGTCTTGTCCCAGCGCATCCGGGATCACCAGAATATCACAAAACATGATTGAGGCATCAAGATCATACCGGCGGATCGGTTGCAGGGTTACTTCGATGGCAAGCTCGGGCGTATAACAGAGTTCCAAAAAGTTTCCGGCTTGTTTTCGGGTCTCGCGATATTCAGGCAGGTACCGTCCCGCCTGACGCATCAGCCAGATCGGTGGTACAGATAACGTTTCACCCTTTAAGGTTCGGATGAGAGTCTTTTCATTGGTTTCCATGGTTCGCGCTTTTACGGTTTCATTCACAGGATAAGCAGCCCTATCAATAACACTATAATATATATAGAAAAGGTAGTTGTTGTAGTTGTAGGGCTGGAATCGGGGATAAGTGGATATACACAGGATATTAGAGACCGAACGTTGGTTTTTAATATGGTTGTGAAAAAAATGTGGATGAAAACAACGATGCTTTGGGTTAGCCGCTTAGATCATCGTGTTCAGCCACAATGAAAAGGGTGAATTGTTTGTATAAGTCTAAAAATCAGAAAATTTGTTCCTCAATTTGTTCACTTTTCCACACCTGTTGGTATCAATATCCATAGCCGTATAAAGTATCTGAGCGAATCTCTTACATGGTTAATAAAACCTCTACATTCCATTATCCGGGACTTATCCCCAAGATGTTAGACTCATGTTGTGAAGGAAAAATATCGTGACAACCGTGCACCTTCATCTGGTATCAGATTCCACCGGCGAGACCGTCAGCCACGTGGCGAAGGCGTCGCTGGTCCAGTTCGATGACGTTACCGTAGAAGAACACATGTGGTCTATGGTGCGTTCCGAACGGGAGGCGAAGGAGATCATGAAAAGTATCGCCGAGAAGCCGGGTTTTGTTCTTTATACCATTGTTGACTCGCCCATTCAGGTCATTCTTGAAACCGGCTGCCATGAATTGGGCGTCCCGTGCGTTTCCGTTTTACAGCCCGTCGTTAATAAACTGCGCACCCACCTGGGTCAGGAAATTCACGCCCGGCCTGGCGGTCAGCACGTTCTGGATGATGATTATTTCGAACGCATTGCCGCTATGGATTATGTGCTTAGCCATGACGATGGGCAATCCGCGCAAACCCTGGCCGATGCGGACGTTATTCTATTGGGTGTTTCGCGCACGTCCAAAACACCCACCTGTATTTATCTGGGCAATCGCGGCGTCAAGACGGCCAATATTCCCCTGGTTCCCGGCAGCACACTACCACCGGAACTGCTTGAGGTTTCAGGCCCCATGATTATCGGCCTGACCAAGGATCCCCGTCGGCTGGTCCAGATCAGGCGGCAGCGCCTCAAAATGCTGAACCAGAATGAAGAAACCGATTACGTGGATTTCGAGATGGTCACCAAGGAAATCAACGACGCCCGTCGCCTGTTCACCCAGCACGATTGGCCCATTATTAATGTGAGCCGTAAATCGATCGAAGAAACCTCGGCCACCATCCTGCAAATGCTGGCTAAAAAACGGGAAGCTGTATCCTGAACCAGCATCAACCCTTGATCCTGGCGTCACAAAGCAGCGCCCGCCAAAGCTTGCTGCACGGCGCGCACCTGCAATTTGACGTGCATGTTTCACACCTGGACGAGGGTGCGACAAAGGCCACGCTGTTGGACCGCGATGCAAGCCCGGCCGAAATAGCCATGGAACTGGCGCGACTAAAGGCGCTCCGCGTGTCTTCTGACTATCCTGATGCTCTGGTTATTGGGGCCGATCAGACCATGGAATGCGACGGCCATCTGTATGATAAACCTGCCGATATAGCCGCCGCTCGCCGCCATTTGATGGCTTTAAGCGGCAAGACACACACGTTGCATAGTGCCGTAGCCATTGCGCAACGCAACAAAGTCATCTGGCATCACACCGCCGCCGCGCACCTCTGCATGCGGGCGCTGAGCGACGATCAGATCGGTGCTTATATGGCGGTGGCGGGCGAGACCATCCTCACCTCTGTCGGGTGTTACCGGCTCGAGGATGCGGGCGCGCGATTGTTTGAACACATCGATGGTGACTATTTCACGATCCTCGGCCTGCCCCTGTTGGCGGTCTTGGCATACTTGCGCGACGCCGGGGCAATTGACTAAGCTTCACGATTATAATGTTCAGGAGTCCTCTTATCATGCCCATAACTGGCAATGCGCGCTTGGCCGGCGTTATGGCATGGCCGGTTGGTCATTCCCTGTCACCCCGGCTGCATAACCACTGGCTGAACACCATGGGTATAGATGGTGCCTATGTGCCGCTGCCTGTGCGTCCGGCTGATGTGGAGCAAGCCATTTCCATGGCGGGTCGGATGGGGTTTCGCGGCCTGAATGTGACGGTGCCCCATAAAGAGGCTGCGCTGAAGGCCGTGGATGAAGCTGACGATCTGGCCACCCGCATCGGTGCCGTCAACACGATCATCTATGATACAGGTGGCCGCAGTCACGGCACCAACACCGATGGCTTCGGGTTCATGGAAAACATTCGCCACAAGTATACGGACTGGAATTTCGCTGATGGTCCGGCTGTGGTGCTGGGCGCGGGCGGCGCTGCACGGGCCGTTGTGGTCGCCCTTATTGATGCGGGCGCGCCCAAAATTCTGATTTGTAACCGCACCCATGAGCGCGCCGTCAATCTGGTTAATGATCTGGATGGCCCTCTCGAGGCCGCACCGTGGGAAGATCGCCATGACGCCCTGCACAATATAAACCTGCTGGTTAACACCACCACGCTTGGCATGACGGGCAAGGACCCGCTGGAAATCAGCCTTGATTCGCTGCCGGAATATTCTTGTGTGACCGACATCGTTTACGCGCCGCTGGAAACCCGGCTGCTGCGAGCGGCGCATAGTCGCGGCAATCCCACGGTGGACGGTATTGGCATGTTATTGCATCAGGCCCGCCCGGGGTTTGAAGCCTGGTTCGGCCAGGCCCCGGTGGTGGACGATGTGTTACGCCTGCATGTATTGGCTGGTGCTGGGCTGTCGGACCCAGGCTCGGACCCAGGCTCGGACTCAGGCTCATGATCATCCTTGGGCTTACGGGCTCAATCGGTATGGGAAAAACCACCGCAGCCGCTGAATTTCGGCGTTTGGGCGTGCCGGTATTTGATTCGGACGCCACCGTACACGCCCTGTTGGCCGAGGGCGGGGACGGCGTTGTTCCTGTATCAAAACAATTTACCGGCGTGTTGAAAGACGGCGCGATTGATCGCGCGGCGCTGGGCGATAAAGTTTTCGGCGATCCTGAGGCTCTGCAAGACCTGGAAGGCATTCTTCATCCGCTGGTGCGCGAGGCACAGGCCCGGTTTTTGCGAGACCGCGCCCTGCAACAGGCGTCACTGGTGGTATATGATATTCCGTTGTTGTACGAAACCGGGGCCGAGGCGCGCTGTGATGCCGTTGCCATCGTTTCTGCGCCTAAATTTATACAAACCCAGCGGGTTTTGGCACGGCCAGGCATGGACCGCGATAAGCTCAATGCTATACTTGCCCGCCAGACACCGGATGAGGAAAAACGCCGCCGCGCCGACTTCATTATTATGACCGGGCTGGGCCGGGCGTACGCCTTGCATCAGATAAAAGAAATCGTCAAAGTGTTGGAACATTTCAAAGGCCAGATATGGCCGCCCGGATCGCCCGGAGGGGGCCAAATATATGCGTGAAATTGTTCTCGATACCGAAACGACCGGCCTTGACCCCAAAAGCGGACACCGGATTGTTGAAATCGGCTGTATTGAGCTCGACAATCACATGCCCACGGGCGAGACCTACCACCAATACATCAACCCAAGGCGCGATATGCCCGAAGAGGCCTTCCGGGTGCATGGTCTTTCGCAGGAATATCTTGCCGACTTCCCGGTATTTTCGGCGGTAGCGCAGGATTTTGTCGATTTCATTGGTGATGCAAAACTGGTCATTCACAACGCATCGTTCGATATGGGCTTTATTAACGCCGAATTGGGCGCTGTTGATCTGGAAGCCATTCCCATGGACCGCGCCATTGATACGGTGACCATGGCACGGCGCAAGTTTCCCGGTGCCAGGGCCAATCTGGACGCGTTGTGTCAACGCTTCGGTATCGATAACTCAAACCGCGACCTACATGGGGCTTTGCTGGATGCGCGTCTGCTGGCCGATGTATATCTGGAACTGATCGGCGGTCGTCAGCCTGATCTGGCGCTTAAATCTGAAAAACAGAAAACGGCTGCGTCCGCATCGGACCGTCAATTCAGAGAGCCCCGCCCCCACGCGCCGAGCGATGATGAGCTTGCCGCGCATAAAGCCTTCGTTGAAAAACTGGAAGACGCGGTATGGACCGCTGATTAGGCAATTGCCGCCGCCGACTAGGCGTCGGCTGGCTTCTCGGCCGGTGTTTTGTTGGCGCCATCACGGTACATGGCGGCAAAATCCAGCGGGTTCAGCATCAATGGCGGAAAACCGCCGTCGCGCGTGACGTCGGCCACAACATTGCGGGCAAACGGAAACAACAGGCGCGGGCATTCGATGAGCAACACCGGCTTCCGGCGCTCTTCCGGTAAATTCAGGGTGAACAATCCACCATAAGTCAGCTCTACAATAAACGCCGTCTTGCCATCCATCACGCACTCGCCATGAATGTTCAGCGCCACTTCGAAGGTGGCTTCCTGAACCATGCCGGCTTGTACATCGACGTTGATCTTGATATCGGGCGCTGATTTCTGCGCGGTCATAAGGACCGCTGGTGAGTTCGGCGCTTCAAATGACAGATCTTTGATGAACTGGGCATTAATGGTGAGCGATTGTGTTGCCGCCACGGCTTCGGCACCGTTGGTTTCAGCCGCGTCTGGCGTGGCGTTATCAGAAGAATCCGCTGTCATGGGGTACCTGCTCTTGTTTCAAACCGTATGATACCCGTTGGCTATCATGGATTATTTGCGGCGACAACCAAAGAACGGCTTATGGGTTTTTGGTTGTGTCATCCGTGATGCGGTCTTTTTCGTCCTCGCCTCCCGGTGCAGCCTCTTCAAACACCCCATCAATCACGGGCCCACCGTCCGAAAATCCCTGATTTGATCGCGCCTGTGTTTGGGTATGCGTATACCGAACGTGTTGCGCCCGCTGTGCGAAGCGCGCCGCGATCACCGCGCCCACGACATACCGAAAGGGTGGAAACAACAGACAGAAACCCACCGCATCGGTGATAAATCCGGGCGTCAGCAACAGGGCACCGGCCAGCAACAGACACAATCCGTCGAACACCTCACGCAGGGGCATTTCATTGCGGGCCATGGATTCCTGGACCCGGCGCAGCACGCTCAGACCCTGAAAACGCATGCAGGCGGTGCCCACAAATGCCGTGGCAATAATCGCGCCTATCGTCGGCCAAAAACCGAAGCGATCGCCCGCTTCGATAAATACCGCGATTTCACCGATCGGTACGCCGATCATGACAATCAGTATGATCAAGCCCATGCTTGCCCTTTTGTTCAGTTACGCTTATCTAACATTAGTCAGGCAACGCTGAAAATGCAGCCCCCTGTCATATATTTATGACATATATAATTGTCGTATATATATATGGTATATAATCCATCCATAAGGCCCCCAGAGGCGGAGACAAAGTATAGAAATGGGAAACGGTTTCCAATTTATTGACATCATTATATTTGCGATGATCGCCGCGTATCTGGTGTTTCGCCTGCGCAATGTGCTGGGCAAGCGCGATGATAACGAAAACGGCTTTCAGGATTTGTTCAATCAGGACCCTTCGAACGACGACAACGTTGTTCATTTAAAGGACCCCAATCACGACACCCCGGATGATGCCGTCATGGATGATGACGCGGACGATCTTGATGCAACCGATCCTTTAAGTATCGGTTTGCGGCAAATCAAAGATGCCGACCCCGGCTTTCATCCTGGCCAGTTTGCCGATGGCGCCAATATGGCCTTTGAGATGATTCTCAATGCCTATACCGATGGTGACACGGCGGTGTTGAAAAACCTGTTGAACGGCGACGTGTTTGGCAACTTCAATAAAGCTATCATTGACCGTGAGCAGGCCGGTGAAACGCTCGAAGACACGCTTGTGGATATCAAATCCAATACCGTGGTCGAGGCCTATATGCAGGGCACGCAGGCTTTTGTTACCGTGAAGTTTGTCACCGAACAGGTCAACGCCACGCGCGCCGAAAGTGGCGACGTGGTGGATGGCGATCCTAACAAGATCATTACCGTTACAGATTTTTGGACATTTGCCCGTGATACCAAATCACGTGACCCGAACTGGAAACTTGTTGCCACGCGCAGCCTGGATTAGGGCGATCCGCCGTCCGTTGGCTCTGTTGGGGCTGATCAGTTTTCTCAGCGCCTGTGCGCCGGGGATCGTCTATCCAGAAGTAGACTCCATGGATGGCGCTCCGACGGCGATCCCCGACACAGCGGGCGACGAGTTGACCCTGACGCATATACCGTATCTGGAAGTGCCGGGCTGGCGTGACGCTGACTTAGCCGGGTTCCTGCCCGTTTTCCTTCGGTCATGCCAGTCACTGGTCAAGAAATCACCACTCACGCCCATGGGCAACAAAGACGCATTTGGTACAGCCGGGGATTGGGCCAAGATTTGCCGAGATGCGGCCAGCCAGCCAGTCACCAACCAGAATGCGCTGCGTTACTTTTTTGAATCCCGCCTCCGCGCCTATCTGGTTGGCAGCAACGAGGACCCGGTTGGGCTCTTCACCGGGTATTATACAGCCGAGCTTCAGGGCGCATGGCAACCGGGCGGGGCCTTTAATGTTCCTATCTATGCTCGACCCGATGATATTATTTCTATCGATCTCGGGACATTCCGGCCCGAGCTTGCGGGCCAGACACTGGCCGGGCGTATGAAGGGCCACAGCGTGGTGCCCTATCCGTCGCGCGAAGAAATTAACGCTGGCGCGTTGCTGGGCAAACAGCTGGAAATCATGTGGGTAAACTCACACGGGGATGCGTTCTTTTTACATATTCAAGGCTCCGGCCGTGTGCGCATGACAGATGGCAGCATTGTACGGGTGGCCTATGCCGGCCGGAACGGACAGCGCTACGTGGCCGTTGGTCGCGCCCTTATCGCCGCCGGCATTATTTCGCAGGAACAAATGTCCATGCAGGCCATCCGCGCGTGGATGGAAGCAAATCCCGTTGGTGCCTTGGCGTTGATGAACACCAATCCGTCTTTTGTTTTCTTCCGGGTAACCGATGAAACCGATGCGGTGGGTGCACAAGGCATACCGCTCACACCGGGGCGCAGCATCGCGGTTGATCATAATTTTATCCCGTATGGCCTGCCCATGTTGCTGGATATTACCGACCCGCGTGACCCCACTCATGAGACACCCTTGCGCCGCATGGTCCTGCCCCAGGATACGGGCAGCGCTATCAAAGGCCCTGTGCGCGGCGATCTGTTCTGGGGATTTGGCCGCGAAGCGGCCGCGGCCGCGGGCGTGATGAAAGAAAAGGGCTCTTACTATCTGTTTCTGCCGCGCACCCGAGACGCTATAACGGATCAGTTGCTTAACCAGTAATCTGGTAGACTTGGACATGACGAAACCTGAACAGCGCTCACCTTCTGTCGCTTTGTTTGTCACCTGTCTGGTGGACGTCATGCGACCGAGCATCGCGTTTGCCGCCGTTTCATTGTTGGAGCGCGCCGGGTGCCAGGTTTCAGTTCCTGAATCCCAAACCTGTTGCGGCCAGCCCGGCTATAATGCGGGCCACGAGAAAAATGCTCGCCTGATCGCCCAGCAGGTAATCGAGACGTTTGAGGGCTATGACTATGTGGTGGCCCCGTCCGGATCATGTGCGGGCACCTTGAAAAAACACTATCCCGAAATGTTCGCAGGCAATGCCGCGTGGCGCGGCCGGGCCGAAGATTTGTCATCGCGCACGTGGGAGCTCACGTCGTTTCTCACCGACCAGATGAACTTCACGCCATCTGGTGTGCGCTTCAATCACACCGTCAGCTACCACGACTCGTGTTCGGGCCTGCGCGAGCTTGGCGTGAAGGACCAGCCGAGGAAGCTTCTGGCCGCCGTCGATGGTACAGAAATCGCCGAATCTGATTTGGCGGAATCGTGCTGCGGGTTCGGCGGGTTATTCTGCGTGAAGTACCCGGATATTTCCGCTGCCATGGTGGATCATAAAATCGGCGACGTGATGGCGGGCGAGGCCGACGTGGTGCTGGGCGGCGATCTCGGTTGTTTGATGAACCTGGCCGGGCGACTTACCCGCAAAAACTTGCCGACCAAAGTCTGGCACGTGGCCGAAGTGTTGGCAGGCATGACCGACAAGATTGATCCCATCACTGGTCCCTCAGACGATGAGGCGGCCAAATGAAATCCACGGCCAGTCAGTTTCCCCAGAACGCGCGCGAGGCCCTTGCCGACGAAACCCTGCAAAACGTGCTTGAGAATTTCGCCGATGGCTTCCCGCGCAAGCGGGCGGCGGCCATTTCCCGGCTGGATGAGTTCGATGACCTGCGCGATGCGGCGCGCGACATAAAAAACCATGTGCTGGCTAATCTGGATACGTACCTGACACGGTTTGAAGAACGAGTTCTGGAAAATGGCGGTCAGGTACACTGGTGCCGGGACGCCGCCGAGGCCTGTCAGACAATTCTCGAAATCTGTCAGGCAGCAAATGCGCGCACGGTCACCAAAAGCAAATCCATGATCGGCGAGGAAATCGCCATCAATGATTTTCTTGAGCGTCATGATATTGAACCGGTGGAAACCGATCTCGGCGAATACATCATTCAGCTGCGCGAGGAACCACCCAGCCACATTATCGCGCCCGCCATTCATCTATCGAAAGAACAGGTGGCTGAAACATTTGTGGAAAAACACACGGACCGTGATCCGGACCGTACGTTGACCGAGCCGCGCGTCATGCTGGACGAGGCCCGCGCCGAACTACGCGGCAAGTTTCTTGGTGCCGATGTGGGCCTCACGGGGGCCAATATGCTGGTGGCGGAAACCGGCTCTATTGCTACGGTGACCAACGAAGGCAATGCGGACCTCACCATGGGCCTGCCACGCGTTCATGTGGCACTGGCCAGCATTGAGAAAATCGTACCCACGCTGGAGGATGCCTCCACGATTTTACGCGTATTGGCGCGCTCTGCGACGGGTCAGGAAATGTCGGTTTACACCACTTTTGCTACGGGTCCGAAACGATCGGATGATTTAGACGGGCCGGAACAGTTCCACGTGGTGCTGCTGGATAACGGGCGCAGCGAATTATTGGGCAGCGAGTTTCAGGATATTTTGCGCTGCATTCGGTGTGGATCGTGCATCAATCACTGCCCGGTGTATTCCACCGTGGGCGGCCATGCCTATGGCTGGGTCTATCCCGGACCTATGGGGTCGGTGTTGTCGCCCGCCCTGATTGGGTTGGAAGACGCCCACCATCTGCCCAATGCGTCCACCTTGTGCGGTAAATGCGAAACAGTGTGCCCCATGCACATTCCGCTGCCCCGTATGTTGCGGAGTTGGCGAACGCGCCAGGTCGAGCAGAACCTGCAAGCCGCCACGTCCCGTTATGGCTTGGAATTGTGGGCTTTCATGGCTAAGCGCCCGCGCCTGTACCGGGTATTTAGCGCCATGGCATCTAGGGTGCTGCGTATGATGGCTGGCAAAAATGCTCGCATCCGCTGGTTACCGCTCGGTGGCGGCTGGACATCTAAGCGCGATATGCCCGCCCCCCAAGGCCCTACCTTTATGAGCCAATGGAAGCAAAACCGGGACCGCTATTCATGACAGAAGCCCGCGCCCACATTCTGTCCAAGCTAAACCGTGCCATTGTCCGCGAAGATATTGGTGCGGGTAGCGTCGATGATCGCATAGCGACCCACAACACCGGACCGTTGCCGAAACGCGGCCAGGACCCCGATCAGGCTGCGCTGGCCGCCCGCTTCGTTCAGGAATCGGACCTGGCCGGAAGCGACATCCAGCAACTTGCTTCGCGCGATGATGTGCCGGCGGTTGTGGCGGCGTACCTAAGATCTAAAAACCTGCCGCCGGAACTGCGGGTATCGTCTGATGATATCTTCGGTGGCGTGCCGTGGGAGGGTGAGCCCGGCCTGACCATACGGGATGGCGTGGTGGACGCCGCCGATGGCGCAGCACTCAGCGCCGCATTCGCCGGCGTTGCGGAAACCGGCACCCTGATTATGGCGTCTTCGCCTGACAACCCGGCTATGCACGCATTTGTGCCGTTGGTTCACATGGTCATCCTGCCCGAAAGCCGGATTTCCGGGAATTATGAGGCGGTGTGGGCCGATCTCAGGCACCAGTTCGGCGCACAGGTCATGCCGCGCATGCTCAATATGATTACCGGCCCGTCGCGCACGGCGGATATTGAGCAAACCCTGCTGATGGGGGCGCACGGCCCGCAAAGCCTGCTGATCATGGTTATCGGGGACCTGTAGCCATGTCCAAAAAGAAAAAACCGCCCCCACTGGGAAAAGGAACCCTTTCCGACGAAGATGCCCAACTTTGGCAGCGGGTGACCACCACCATCCGCCCCCTGGACCCCACTCACCAGCACCCCTATGTTGACATACCAGTTGATACACTTGGCGAAACACCCGATTCGGGCCCGAAACACAAGACCCGCCCGCACAAGCCTCGGCACCCCATCATTCCGGTAAGCCAAACATCTCAAGCGCCACAATTAGATCACGGGCGTGCGCCTGGGCTGGATAAGCGCAACAATCAACGCTTAATCAAGGGCAAAATGGCCATTGACGCCCGTCTTGACCTGCACGGCAGTACGCAACAAGAGGCGCACCGTGATCTTAATGGTTTTATCGAGCGCTGTTACGCCCGAAACTTTCGGTGCGTGCTGGTCATTACGGGAAAGGGCCTAAGGCTGAGTTCGGGCGAGATTGGCGTTTTGCGCCGGGCTGTGCCACAATGGCTCAATGATCAACCGTTACGATCGATGATTCTGGGGTTCAGTCACGCCACCCCCAAAGACGGCGGCGAGGGTGCCTTGTATGTGTTGTTAAAGAGGAAGCGATGACCCCGTTTGGCAAGCGTGTCCGCGAATTACGCGCCAAAAAGGGCGTGAAACTCAAGCAGATGGCCGAAGACCTCAGTGTGTCCAGCGCCTACCTGTCGGCGCTGGAGCATGGCCACCGTGGTCGGCCCGCCCCCGGAATGATTATGCAGATTTGCGGATATTTCAGCCTGATCTGGGACGACGCCGAAGAAATTAAACGCCTGGCCGTTCTATCCCACCCTCGTATCGTGGTCGATACATCAGGCCTTAGCCCCAAGGCCACAGAGCTGGCAAACCTGCTGTCAGAAACAGTTGCAGAGCTGGACGATGACACCATCGAATGGGTCATGGACGAAATCCGCGGCCGCCTTGGCACCAAAAAGCTGGGCAGCAAAGGCGGGCCTGCGTATTAGGCGGATTTTTCAGTGACTGTTTATTCACCGAATTAGCGCGGCTTATCCGAACCTGTGTTTTTGAAAACGATAACGGCAAACGTCGCCATCCCCAATATTGTTGCGATTGAACCAACCGCTGCAACCGGGTCACCTTCCGGCACGTCCGAATAAATCAGGTAGACACCAACGTTAATCACGATGGCACCCAATGTTGATAACCAGAAATGAGCCAAAGCCAGCCTGCTCTGCCCTGCGTTTTCATGGCTTCTATAAAAGAGGCCATACAGCATCATGGTTACCCAACCTAACAGGTTGATGTGAGCGTGCGCCTGGGTTTGATCGTGCACACCCGATATGGCCATCTTTATGCCCAGCGCCATGCCCACAAGGGCAAAAATGACAGCGACTCTAATAAATTTTCCTGAAATGTTATCCATGTTCCCCTCCACAGAATGTATCCAATGTAATTATGGTCAGATCACTTCAGGTATTGCCAGAGCAAAGGGAAATTGCTCCGTTCGGCTCAAAGCTGTACAGCGTCAGATCTGAGCCGACGACACCATCGAATGGGTCATGGACGAAATCCGCAGCCGCCTTGGCACCAAAAAAACCAGGCAACGAGGGCTGCCTGCGTATTAGAGTGAAGCCGTTCCGCCATGATCGAAATGCCCGCTTTGATCGGATAAGTGGACGGCCAATGTCGGGTAAAGGTGTCCGCTATAGACAATAGCGGACATAGAAAATGCCATCTGAACAGCGTTCTTCAACAGACTCAGCTAGAAGCGGTCTCAGGTGATTCTCACAATCTTGCCAAGAAGGGAGCGAATTTGATGTCTTTCTGCTTTCGTCAGAGCAGAAAGCATTCGTTCTTCCGTTGCCACATGAGTGACGACCATTTCGTCAGCCAGCGAAAACCCCTCATCTGACAATACAATCCTGAGCCCCCTACGATCATTTGGGTCCATGGTACGCCTGATCAACCCACGCTCTTCGAGGCGATCGAGCCGGTTCGTCATTGCAGAAGTGGATAGCATCATGTCCTTTGCCAACTCTGATGGGGAAAGCGTTGCGCCGTGGCCCTGTCGTCGAAGTGTCAAAATTACATCTGAACCAGCAAGGTCCAGATCATACTTGGACCAGTTGGCGTTAACACCCTGGCGCAAAATCTCGCCAGCTCGCCAGATCTGCCCACAGACAGCCATTGGGGCAGTATCAATGTCGGGTCGCTCCTTGCGCCATTGCATCAAAATTAAGTCCATCGCACCAACTTCAGATTCGTCGTCCCCCGGGGACGTGTCAGATATTTCTTGACTCATAATTAGTACCGCCATATATAGTTTGATATCAAATTATCTTTGACCGTATTGTCCGATATAAAGATAACCCAAGTAACCGTATGTGTAAAGGAACCTGTCATGATCGCCGAGAGAGCCCCAGATCACCCGATTGAACAACTTTTTACCGAACGCTGGTCGCCCAGAGCCTATGAAGGAGCGTCGATGCCAGCATCTGATCTGCTCACTATTCTGGAAGCGGCCCGCTGGGCTCCTTCAGCCTTTAATGTTCAGCCCTGGCGATTTCTTTACTCCCACCGCGATGATGCCCACTGGCAAAATTACCTGAGCCTCCTTGACCCGTTTAACGCAAGTTGGGCAAAGAACGCTTCGGCGCTTGTTTTCGCATTGTCGGATACTGTGATGCCTGGTGATGATGCGCGCCCCCAAAAACTGTCTCGCACGCATAGCTTCGATACCGGTGCCGCTTGGGCACAACTTGCGCTTCAGGCGACATCACTTGGCTATCAAGCCCACGCGATGGCGGGCGTGTATTTCGATCAGTCCCAAGAGAAGCTAGCCGTGCCTGAGCGTTACCGTATCGAAATTGCCATTGCGATTGGCAAGCGCGCCGATCGTTCAATCCTCCCGCAAGGGCTTCAGGACCGCGAAGTGCCCAGTCAACGGCTGTCCGTGGATGAAATCGCGTTTGCCGGAGTGTTTCCACATTAATCCATTAGACGCCCCTGTCGCTTTCCGGGATGACGAAAGGACCAGACCATGAGTGAATTTCAGTGTGAAAAAGCGAGCTTCGAAACGATAATAACGGACGTTAGTCGAGTAAAGCGCGGCCACTTCCTTATGTTAATGGCGACAGGGCTTGTCGCAACTTCGTTCCCCGTAGGCGCTGCGATCACCAACGGAATGGACAGTTTGGTGCTAACGTTCTTACGGTTTCTGTTGGCCGCAATCTTGTTTGCGCCCTTCGTCGCGTGGCGTTACGGCTTAGTCCTGCCCTCAATTCGCCACATGGCGCGATACAGCATCTTGAGCGCGTGTCTTGTTGGTTTTTTCTGGGCAATGTTTACGGCATTGCAAACAACGTCCGCCCTAAACACAGCTACAATTTTTGCTCTTACGCCTGTCATTACCGCTGGTGTATCGGCGCTTCTGTTGAAAGAAAGATTGAACAAAGCATCCCGGATTGCCTTACCAGTTGGCATAATTGGTGCGGTATGGGTTATTTTTCGCGGTGATCCGGCAGCATTGCTATCTTTAAATATTGGATTGGGCGATGGCATATTCTTCATGGGCACTGTCGCGATGGGATTCTATGGGCCACTGATCAAACACCTTCACCGTGGTGAACCAATGGCCCAAATGACGTTCTGGACCCTTGTCTCAGGTGCAGTGTGGTTGCTCTTTTTGTCTGCTCCACACCTTTTTGACGTTGTATGGACCGCCGTTCCAATGGCGGTTTATGGTGGCATCGCCTACCTGTCTATATTTACCACCCTCGTCACATTCTTCGTATTCCAATGGAGCGCGACAGTCATTGGCCCAACCAAAGTCATGTCCTACACCTATCTCAATCCGGCTCTGGTCGTCTTTCTTGGTGCCGCGCTAGGTGGGGAGCTTCCGCCGCCCGCGATTTTCCCCGGGCTATTCCTCACTCTCTTGGCCACACTGATCCTACAGCGCTAAATGCCACTCGCGATTCCCTCTCACGAATTCACCGGAGCACAGAACAGTAATTTACTGAATGTACCGGTTTAGCGGACGTTCAATGTTGGGTGGAGAGATCTGTGAAATCAAACCGAAGCCGTAATTTCCTCTCATTTATAGTTGTGCATGCCACCGCATTGCAGTTTGATGCTAACGAATTGCATGGGAGGATAATCTAATGTTGGACGTGCGTGGTGTTCCTGTTTCCTACGACAACGCCGAAGCCCTTGAACGATATGAGGCAGCGCTTAAAAAGCTGCATCAATTTTCCTATGATCCAACGCCGGATCTGGAAGATATCATGGCTGAATATCCAGATTTTGCCATGGCGCCCATATTTTATGCCGCGGCCATCGCTGGCGGTTCAGCGGGACGGTACGACCCCGATATGCAGTCCCTGATTTCACAGGCCGAGAAGATCGGAGGCCTCAATGATCGTGAGCAAGGCCTTATTGCGGCCATCCAACGACGGGTGGCTCACGACTGGCGTGGCGCGCAGCTGGCCGTTGATTCTGTGTTGGCGGAGTATCCGCATGACACCCTCGCCTTGCACCTTGGTCATCAATTTGACTTCTTGTTGGGCGACGCTCTCAATCTGCGTGGCCGCGTTGAACGCGCTTTGCCATATTGGGATGAGCACATCCCCAACTACGCCAATGTTCTCGGCATGCATGCGTTCGGCCTTGAAGAATGCAATATGTTTGAACACGCTGAAGCCGTGGGCAAGGAAGCTTGTGAGCGAGACGCCGATGATGGATGGGCACATCATGCGGTTGGTCACGTTATCGAGATGGTGGGACGACATGAAGATGGTATCCGGTGGTATGGAACTCGTAAGGAGCACTGGGCAACCGGCGATGGCCTCAGCATACATAACTGGTGGCATTTCTGTATCTATCTTATGGAGGCGGAAAACTATCCCCGTATTCTGGAAGTGTATGATGACTACATTACGCCTGATGAGTCCGCCGATCCGGAATCCTTGGCTGACTCGACTTCTCTTTTATGGCGGCTGATGCTACATGATGTGGATGTGGGGGGCCGCTGGGAAGCTAATGCTACGCGTTGGCGGCAATTGGTCGCAGAGGGCGAAGGTGGATTCTACGGCTTCAATGATTTACATGCCGCCATGTCGTTCGCCGCCATGGGATGGGTCGACGATCTTTCCGATCTGGAGGATAAGGCCCTGAAACAGGCTCAACAATCCCATACCCTGGGCCAGATAGCGCGCGAGGTGTCGGTACCCGTGGTTCAGGCCATCAGAGCGTGGCATGCAGAAAATTATGAAAGTTGTCTTGATATTCTAAGCGCTGTCCGACCATTGCTGGTCCGGTTTGGTGGCAGCAACGCCCAGCGCGATGTGGTTGATCAGACCATGTTGGTTGCGGCGATCCGTGGCAGACTAGGAAAGCGCGCCGTGTTGCTGGCCAACGAACGGATTGTCCGGAAACCCGCTGGGCCGCTGGCTCTTAGGTTGTCCGAGCGCGCTCACGCCGCTTAGGCGTAGCAATGACAGCGGTTTACAAAATAAACCGTGACAGATCAGCGTCCTCGGCTAGAACGGATACCGTTTTACGAACGTATTCTACGTCGATGGTAATATTGTCGCCGCTTTGTTCGCTGGCGGTGAAGCTGATGTCTTCCAGCAGCTTTTCCATGACCGTGTGCAAACGTCTGGCACCGATGTTTTCCACGCTGTGATTAATCTCTGCCGACAGAGAGGCCAGCTCTTCAATGGCGTCTTCGGTGAAATCGAGAGTCACGTCCTCCACGCCCATGAGCGCCACGTATTGTTTGATCAGGCTGGCTTCCGGTTCGGTCAGGATGCGCACAAAGTCTTCTTTTGTGAGCGCGCTCAGTTCAACCCGGATGGGCAAGCGGCCCTGTAGTTCCGGCAGCATGTCGGACGGCTTGGCCACGTGAAAAGCGCCTGAGGCGATAAACAGGATGTGGTCTGTTTTAACCGGGCCGTATTTGGTGGAAACGGTGGTGCCCTCGATCAGCGGCAACAGGTCGCGCTGCACGCCTTCGCGGCTAACGTCTGATCCCACTTTTTCAGACCGTGCGGTGATTTTGTCGATTTCGTCAATGAACACGATGCCGTTGTTTTCAACGGCGTCCATGGCCTCGCCCACAATCTGGTCTTCATCCAGCAGCTTGTCGCCCTCGTCGGCTACGAGCACATGATAGGAATCGGCCACGTTCATGCGTTTGGTTTTCTTGGCTCCACCAAAAGCCCCGCCTAACATATCGTTGAGGTTCAGCATGCCCATCTGCGCGCCCGGCATACCCGGGATATCAATGGTCGGCATGTTGGATGACCCGCTGTCGGTGACCTCGATTTCGATTTCCTTATCGTCCAGATCACCTTCGCGCAGCTTCTTGCGAAACTTGTCCCGCGTGTCCTGACTGGCGCTGTCGCCCACCAGGGCATCGATAACGCGCTCCTCGGCCAACATTTCCGCCTTCGCCACTACCTGTTTGCGCAGGCGTTCGCGGGCATCGTTGATGGCAAATTCGATCAGGTCACGGACAATCTGTTCCACGTCGCGGCCCACGTAGCCCACTTCGGTGAACTTGGTGGCCTCGACCTTCACAAACGGTGCGTCCACTAACTTGGCAAGCCTGCGGGCGATTTCTGTTTTACCCACGCCGGTAGGCCCGATCATCAGGATATTTTTAGGCAAGACCTCTTCGCGCATGGCGTCGTCCAGCTGTTGACGCCGCCAGCGATTGCGAAGTGCTATGGCCACGGCACGTTTGGCATCATCCTGACCGACGATATGGCGGTCCAGTTCGGATACGGTTTCGCGCGGGGTAAAACTGTTTTGGTCGTTCATAATGTTTCAATCGTTACTTGAGTGTTGGTGTAGACACAAATATCGGCGGCAATGCCCAATGATCGGCGTACAATGTCTTCGGCACCAAGGTCGTCCTGGTCCATGAGCGCGCGGGCCGCGGCAAGCGCGTAGTTGCCGCCCGACCCAATGCCGATCACGCCGTCTTCCGGCTCAAGCACATCGCCGGTGCCGGTCAGAACCAGCGATACGTCTTTATCGGCGACCGCCATCATGGCTTCCAGCTTGCGCAGGTACCGATCTGTGCGCCAGTCTTTGGCCATTTCCACGCAAGCCCGCGTTAGCTGGCCCGGATATTGTTCCAGCTTGCCTTCCAGCCGCTCGAACAACGTAAAGGCATCGGCGGTTGCGCCGGCAAAACCCACCACCACGTCGCCGTTACCGATGCGCCGCACCTTGCGGGCATTGCCTTTGATCACCGTGTCGCCCAAGCTGACTTGGCCGTCGCCACCGATCACAACGGTGCCATTTTTTCGCACGCTCAAGATTGTCGTGCCGTGCCAGATATTCGAGGAACTATCAGCCATCAAAGGCCTCCAAATTACGTTGCGCCGTTGGACTCTATTATTCGCCGGGGACTATAGCGATAGATTTGGGTGAGTAAACCGCTCCGGTCAAGGGCCCCACACAATAAACCGGTAAGATGTCGTTAGACTCATAGCGTGAGAATTAAAAGTCAATTTATCTGGCATATTATGCATCGCGTTGATGCATAATATGAGACAGTTACAATTCACAGAATGAGAATAACCCGCATTTTGGACGCATATAATGAGAGTTTGTAGTGTGCTGAGACGGACTGGATTTGACGCCATAGATGGCGCTACAGATAATGCCTGCCCTCGGGCGCAAAGCGGGCATGTTCTCATGACAGCTGAAATATCTGCAACTGACCCTGAACGGACGTTCAACTCGACAACTGCGAGATGTCCGCAATCAAATGATCATCAATTTAGCGAACGGGACTCTTGAGAAACTCGATAATATCTGAGATGTCCTTTGCGTCCATCGACCACCGAGGCATACCCTGGTCAAGCGGGTCTCCGTCCGGGTCAACACCTTTGGTGATGGCTTGCAACAAGGTAGCATCATCGTATTTTTCATGGCCCCCATGATTATCTTCTTCAGATATTCCGTTGTGACTGTCAAACAAGGCAGACGGTGTCAAAGGTGGGGCGATCTTCCAGAATCGCGGCATAAGCCGCCCTCCTTGTCGGTCAATTCCATGACATGTGACGCAACTGCCATTGTGCATCTGCATATGCATTCCACCACCGTTAGCACTAATCGAAACGCCGGATGAGTTGATGCCAGTAAAATAAATTCGCTCGCCATTACTCTGAAACTGATCCGGCCAGTCTTCTCGGTCTGCACTCACACCAAAACCGAGCAAAGGCACTCCTCCAAAGATTGCAACGACAACAATCAAGGAAATACCGCCTAATACAGTCCTAGTTTTGTTTGGGTTCATCGATGGCCTCGGATTGCAATTTAGATATTGTGCAACGCAACATAATATCACTGACAGTCATCGTCAAATTAATCCGCTTACCCACTTAAAACACTGTCCTCTAACTGAATCTTGCCCCTCAGACGGCATCAGATTTGATCAAGGTCAATGCCGCAATGCGAAGATTCGCGTAAGGTCGTGTGCAGAATACAGGAAAGGCAAAGATCATGAAAGCCAAGAGAAGTTTTTGGCGAACGGTCACCGCCCTGGTTTCCGCAGCTGTAATTGCCGGTTGGGCCACAGGGGCCGAGGCTGATGCATCAGATTCCCACGGCCATCAAGAAGACGGGGCAACCACGCCGATGGATGGGGGCATGATGTCAAACCGCCTCTCAATCCCTCAGATGAACCCCGATATCGGCAAGAGGTTGTTCATCGATAAGGGTTGTGTCGCTTGCCACGCCGTCAACGGTGTCGGCGGACACGATGCCGCAAATTTGGACGCCCATACCATGAATACCGTAATGAACCCGTTCGAGTTCGCTGCCCGGATGTGGAACCACGCGGGCATTATGATTCCTCTGCAAGAGGAAGCGATCGGTGAACAGATCACATTTACCGGCGATGAGCTCGCCAACATTATCGCCTTTGTCCACAATGATGAAGTTCAACACTCATTCATGGAAGGTGACTTAACGCCGAATGCCCGGCAAATGATGAATCACAGCCACGGTGATGATTCGATGGAAATGATGCATGCCGATGAATTAGGTCATGGACACGATGACGGCGAGGATACCCACGAACCTGAATAACGTCATTCGGTTCAGCGGGACCATGCAAGTGGCTTTCGTCCTGCTTGGAATATATGCAATCCGTTGAGCTGACCGACTCGCCCCTTATTAGAGGAAGATACATGCGACCAATATATTGTTTTAAGCGAATGAATAGCCTGCATGCCGCTCTCGGCAGCCTCACCGTATTGGTCGGGGTATCGATGTCAGATACGACATATGCAAGTTTTCACGCTATAGATGGCCTTGATCCAACAATCTCGGAATCGCTTTTCACGGCGAGAATGATGCCCGCCAATGAAATAGCGACCATGGACATGGACGAAGCTGTTAACGGATCCGCCATGTCGTCGGATAGCAACATGGGCAACATGATGCGCCCGGCCATGATACCGCCACCGGGAATTTCGGGTGCCAGCATTCCACCAGAAGGCAAGCTCATGCTGTCGTTCTCCAGCACCTACATGAAGATGCAGGGCAACAGGTCCGGTACAAGCAGTGTTTCGCAAGATCAGGTGCTCAATGATTTCATGGTGGCGCCCCTGCGCATGGACGTGGGAATGGTAATGGGGATGGCCATGTATGGCATCACCGATGAATGGGCCGTGACAGGCGGGGCCTCATACATTCGTAAGTCCATGGATCATGTAAACCGGGGAGGCACGAAGTTCACGACCCGCTCCGAAGGTATTGGTGACCCCAAGATCGGAACGGCCTACAAGCTTTACCAATCTAGTTCTAATTCCTTACTGGCTGGACTCGCCCTCAATATTCCACTTGGCAGCATCGAGGAAAAGGACAACACCCCTGCCGATCTGACCGCTAACAATCCGTTGCCATATCCCATGCAGTTGGGTTCCGGCACCTGGGACTTCACGCCGAGCATGTCCTATATGGGAACGATCCAAGATTACACGTGGGGAATGCAGGCTGTCGCCACACTGCGGCCAGGGCGCAACAACAATGGATACCGCCTTGGTAATACCTCTGAGATATCGTTTTGGGGTTCGCGCGATCTCGCCGATTGGGTTGCTGTGTTCGGGCGCGTGCAAGGGAAAGTCGTCGGTAATATTGATGGTCGGGATTCGCAGATTAGTACAACAATGGCTCCCACGGGTGATCCCAATCGCCGGGGACAGCGAGTCGTAAATCTCTCTGTGGGATTGAATTCATCAATTTCATCGGGGCCACTGGGCGGCGGCAAGGTGGCTATTGAAGCGACTGTCCCGGTCTATCAAAACCTGGACGGGCCGCAACTGGAAACGGACTTCGCCGTAACAGCGAAGGTAAGTTTAGTCTTTTAAGAATGTATATTTCATGCCCCCGCAAGCCGCCTTCTTCATGATCGTAGGGATGGACTAGAAGATGCTTTTGTCGAATCCTGACCCCAACGTTATGGGCCGGTACGCCTTGGACACCAAATTGGGACAACATCTCCGATAAAATCGTGTCATTAATGCGGCAACGGGGAGAAAGCGGACATGTTTGGGCGTGGAACTCAGCCATTTTGAACTTCCGTTTCTGGCTATTGGCGGAGGTGGTTAACGCCTATCAATAATGTCTGTTATTGGAGATGAGGCGGACATGTTCTCATGTTATGAGTTCACAATTCTCACTATATGAGTCAATTTTCTCATGTTATGAGTCAAACCACATAACAAAACCTTCATGCCGGGTAGGGTACTTTGTCTACTGGTTAAACGGGGCGGCACCTGATAAAAGGGCCGCGTTATCAAGATAACGACTGCAGAAAGGATCGTATGCCATGCGTAGGGCATCAGTAGAGCGAGCAACCAACGAGACCAGCATCAAGGTTACTGTCAATCTGGACGGCACCGGTGAATACACTGTGTCCACCGGCATTGGTTTTCTGGACCACATGATGGAACAGCTGTCCCGTCACAGCCTTATGGACCTGACCGTGGAAGCCAAGGGCGATCTGCATATTGATTACCATCACACCACCGAAGACACCGGCATTGCCATTGGCGAAGCCGTTTCCAAGGCCATGGGTGACCGCGCGGGCATCAGCCGCTTTGGTCATGCCACTATTCCCATGGACGAAACCCTGAGCCGGGTGACGCTGGATGCTTCAAACCGCCCTTACCTGATCTGGAAAGTTGATTTTTCCAAACCGAAGTTGGGCGACATGGATACGGAACTATTCAAGGAATGGTTTCAGGCGTTTGCCCAAGGGGCGGGCCTGACCCTGCACGTGGAAAACCTGTACGGCGAAAACAACCATCATATTGTGGAAAGTTGTTTCAAGGCGACGGCCCGCGCGTTGCGTGATGCCATCACTATTGATCCGCGCAAGGCGGATGCCGTGCCCTCCACCAAAGGTGTGCTGGGCGGCTCTTTATAAGACCCGAACATCGGGAATTTGAGTACAGGACATGCAAGTCTACACCGTTCATATGCGCCGCCACGGCCTCGATCCGAACAAGGATATCGTCTTTGTGCGCGAAGGCTTTTCGTGGTGGGCGTTCGCCTTTACGTTTTTGTGGGCGGCCTATCACCGGCTTTGGCTGGCCATGACCGCCGCTGCTCTATTGATCCTCGCCATGGGTTTTGGTCTGCCCGCGCTGGGCGCAAGCCAACTTATAACGACGATTGTGCAGACCGCCTTTGCTGCTGTTGCGGGTTATGTGGCAGGTGACGTGCGCCGGTATTTTCTGAGACGGGACGGCTTCGCCGATCTGGATGTGGTGGTCGCCCGCGATCAGACCAGTGCTGAGCAACGCTATTTCGATTTGAACCCGGATAAGGCCGAGCTGATCGAGGCGGATACCTGATATGTTGTTATCTTCTTTATCTGTCGCCATCATTGATTATGGATCAGGGAACCTGCGATCTGCGGCCAAGGCATTTGAGCGCAGCGCCCGCGAGGCCGGGCTGATTGCTGAAGTCCAGATCACCTCAGACCCGGACCAGGTTGCCGCCGCCAGCCATATCGTGCTGCCCGGTGTGGGCGCATACGGCGACTGTATTCGGGGCTTGCGCGCCTGTGACGGCATGGTGGATGTCTTGAACAGAGCTGTGATCGAGGGTGGCCGACCTTTTCTGGGCATTTGTGTGGGTATGCAGCTGCTGGCTACCGTGGGTCGTGAATTTGGTGACCATGATGGTTTAGGCTGGATTGATGGCGAGGTCGTGCCGCTCGCGCCGGGTGACGCCAGCCTGAAAATCCCGCACATAGGCTGGAACGACATGAACATCACAAACGGTGCCGGGCATCCTGTGCTGGCCGGACTGGATACAGGCGCGCATGCGTACTTCGTGCACTCCTTTCATTTCAAACCATCGAGCCCGGATCATATACTGGCCGAAGCAGATTACGGCGGCGCGGTTGCGGCTATCGTTGGCCGCGACAATATAATCGGCACACAGTTTCATCCGGAAAAAAGCCAGAACACCGGATTGCGTCTCATCACCAACTTTTTAAACTGGTCACCGCCTCAATGATTTTGTTCCCCGCCATCGATTTGAAAGACGGTCAGTGTGTGCGCCTGTTGCGCGGCGATATGGATGCGGCCACCGTGTTCAATGATGATCCGGGCGCGCAGGCCAAAGCATTTACTGACGCAGGGTGCGAGCGTGTCCATGTTGTTGACCTGAATGGCGCGTTTGAAGGCAAGCCGGTGAACGGTGATGCGGTCGCACGCATTCTGGATACGGTCTCTGTACCGGTCCAGCTGGGTGGCGGCATTCGCGATCACGCCACCATTGACCGCTGGATCGACGCCGGATTGAGCCGCGTTATTTTGGGCACGGCTGCGTTGCGCGATCCTGATTTGGTTGTTCAGGGCTGCCGAAACCACCCCGGAAAAATCGCCGTGGGTATCGATGCCAAGGCCGGCATGGTCGCGGTACAGGGCTGGGCCGATGTATCGGACATGCCGGTCCTCGACCTTGCAAAAAGATTCGAAGACACCGGCGTTGCCGCCATCATCTATACTGATATTGATCGGGACGGTGCCATGCAGGGGCCCAATATTGAGGCCACGCGCATGCTGGCCGAAACCGTTTCTATTCCCGTCATTGCATCGGGCGGGGTATCCAGCATGGATGACCTGAAACAACTGCGTGACAGCATCCCCAGCCTGGAAGGCATCATTTCCGGCCGCGCCGTCTATGATGGTGCCATTGACGTGGCGGACGCGGTGTCATTGCTACGCGGTGAGGGCGAGGCTTAGGTCATGCTGAAAGTGCGCATTATTCCCTGTCTGGATGTGGATGGTGGCCGTGTGGTCAAGGGCGTTAATTTTGTGGATCTGGTGGACGCCGGTGATCCGGTGGAACAGGCCCGGCTATACGACCAGGCCGGTGCCGACGAGCTGTGCTTTCTCGATATCAACGCCAGCAGCGACAACCGCGACACGATGCTGGATGTGGTGGCGCGCACGGCGGATGAATGTTTTATGCCGCTTACCGTAGGCGGCGGTGTGCGCACATTGGATGATATTCGCAATCTGTTACTGGCCGGTGCGGACAAGGCATCTGTGATGACCACGGCGGTCAAGAACCCCGAATTCGTCCGCGAGGCAGCTCAGAAGTTTGGCAGCCAGTGCGTGGTGGTGGCGATCGACGCCAAATCGGTCAGCGGTGAAGGCACGCCAAACGAAAAATTTGAAGTCTTCACCCACGGTGGCCGGGAGCCCACCGGCATTGATGCGGTTGCCTATGCTCGTCAGGTCGCAGACCTGGGCGCCGGTGAAATTCTACTGACCTCCATGGACCGCGACGGTACCAAGGCCGGGTTTAACTTACCCCTGACCCGGGCGGTTTCGGATGCGGTGTCCATACCGGTTATTGCGTCAGGCGGCGTTGGCACACTGGATCATTTGGTGGAAGGCGTCACCGAAGGCCACGCCTCTGCTGTGCTGGCCGCATCCATCTTTCACTTCGGCACCTATACGGTGGGCGAAGCCAAGGCCTATATGCAGCGTGCTGGTGTGCCGGTTCGGCTGGACCAAACGCCACAGCCCGGCGATAATAACGCATGAGTGATATTCTTCAGGACCTATTTGATACTATCCATAGTCGCCGCGGCGATGATCCTGAGCGGTCCTATTCAGCCAAGCTGCTATCGCAAGGCCCGGAAAAGATTGCGCGAAAGCTGAATGAAGAAGCCGTCGAGGTTCTTGTGGCCGCCATTAGCGAAACCCCGGAACGGGTGGTGAGTGAGAGCGCCGATGTGCTCTATCATCTGCTGGTCTTATGGGCGGAGGCTGGTATCAAGCCGGAGGACGTTTGGGCCGAACTGGAACGCCGCGCTGGCACCTCGGGCATCGACGAAAAGAATTCTCGTAGTACCTAGAAAATCGAGGCACACACAGCATGTATGATACTGAAAACCTGTTTGCCAAGATTCTGCGCGGTGAGATTCCCAGCACCGAAATCTATGACGATGAATACGCCTACGCATTCCCTGATATCAACCCGCAGGCACCCATCCACGTGCTGGTGATCCCCAAAGGCCCTTATGTGGATATGGGTGATTTGACGGCAAACGGGACGGACGCCGAAATCACCGGGTTTATGCGCGCGGTTGGTCACGTGGCGCGGGAGGTGCTGGCGCTGGAAGAGGGCGGATACCGCTTGCTGGTCAATAATGGACCGGATTCCAATCAGGAAGTGCCGCACTTGCATGTTCACATTGTAGGTGGTCATAATCTGGGACCGCTATTGTCGAAATGATACCGTTACGATTAACCTGGGTCGCTTAAAGGGGGGCCATATGGCCGAAAATGATGATAACACCACACTGGACCCGGCAGCCGTCTTGCGTGCCGCCATTGAAGCGGCCCAGAAGCCATCAGTAGCGCCCACCAAAGAGTCTCCAAAAACGGCTGAAAACAGCGGCATAGAAAGCAATGTGCATGCCCATCCCGCCCTGTTGCGTGAGGCCAGGCCAGCTGCTACACAGGGTTATTTTGTGACCGAGGAACCCATGGTTCGACGCTGTGATCCGGCCTTTGGTGCGGGGCTTGAATTCACTTAGGTGCCTAATAGAGGCACGCGACTACTCTTATATTACATGCTGCCCGGCATGTTGCGGCGGAAGCTGATGGCCTCGGCAACGTGTACCTGACCCACCGTTTCGCTTCCGTCCATGTCGGCACACGTGCGGGCTACCCTTAAAATACGGTGATAACCACGGGCGGACAGCTTAAATTTGTCCAGTGCATCCGATAGTATAGCGCGACCCGCATCATCGGGCGTCGCCACGGATTCCAGCAACTTGCCATCGGCGTCTGCATTGGTGCGAACTGGCGTGGGGCTTTCCACACCGGCGTAGCGGTCGCGCTGGATGGCGCGGACTTTTGCCACCCGTTCTGCGATCTGCTCAGATGCCTCGCTGGGCGGCGGTAAGGTTAAGTCCATGGGGCTTACAGCCGCCACCTCAACGTGCAAATCAATCCGGTCATAGAGTGGCCCCGAAATCTTTGACTGATAATCCCTGGCACATCTGGGCGCGCGCGAGCACGCCTGTGACGGGTCATCCAGGTAGCCGCATCGGCACGGGTTCATGGCGGCAACCAACTGAAACCGCGCTGGATAAGACACGTGGGCGTTCACGCGGGCCACTGTTGTGCTGCCGGTTTCCAAAGGTTGGCGCAACGATTCCAAGGCGCTGCGCTGAAATTCCGGCAATTCGTCTAAAAACAACACACCCAGATGAGCCAGCGAAATTTCACCCGGCTTAGCCTTGGCTC
Source organism: Rhodospirillales bacterium (assembly GCA_018662225.1). GTDB lineage: Bacteria > Pseudomonadota > Alphaproteobacteria > Rhodospirillales > Casp-alpha2 > JABJGO01. Next base: position 32,905 of record JABJGO010000066.1, read on the forward strand.
CCCCGCCCACAAGGGCCGGTACGGAAGCGGAATGATGTGGATCGCGGTAGGGCCTGTGCGCAATCAGTCCACCCTCAGGCAAGGTACCCGCCAGACTGTGAATCATGCTCACATCCAGAATTTCATCAGATGCCAAGGGCGGCAGCAAACCCGGCAAACGCTGGGCCAGCATGGACTTGCCCGCACCCGGCGGGCCGATCAGCAAGAGGTTGTGACCACCAGCTGCCGCGATTTCCACGGCTCGTTTGGCGGTTTCCTGACCCTTGATATCGTTCATATCGGCGTAGCTGGGCTTGCACGTGGCCGGATTGGCTTCGGGTAAGCGCAGAACCTGTGTGCCTTTGAAGTGGTTGATCAGGTCGAGCAGGCTTTCGGCGGCCAGAATGTTCAGGTCCCCTGCCCATGCGGCCTCACCACCCTGGGCTGCCGGGCAAATCAGGCCCAGACCCTGTGCGCTGGCATGCACGGCAGCGGGCAATACGCCTGCCACCGGCGATATACGACCATCCAGCGCCAACTCGCCCAATGCCACGAAATCAGCAATATCTTCAGGGGGGATCACGTCCATGGCGGCCAAAAGACCAACGGCAATGGGCAGATCGAAATGACTGCCTTCCTTGGCCAGGTCCGCCGGGGCCAGATTGATGGTGATGCGTTTCGGCGGCAAGGATAAGCCCATACCATGCAACGCCGCGCGGACACGCTCCCGCGCTTCGGATACAGCCTTGTCAGGCAAACCCACTACAGAAAACGACGGCAGACCATTTGCGATCTGCACCTGAACATCAATGTCGAGCACATCGACGCCGCTGAATGCGACAGTCTTGACGCGTGCTACCATGTGGCGATCCTACCCCGGGTTTGGTTCGCCCCGATTGTACGGATATTTCTCGGGGCCTTGCCACCCTTAAATGTGGTGAGTAGGTTGGCGGCTTTCGTATATGGATGTGAGCATGGAACAGAAACAAGCGGGCGGCGCGCCCTTTTATGTGGCGGCGAGAGGGCCGGGCCACACCGCCCCGGACCTTCCGACCTGGGCCAGCTCTGAGGATGGTGTCATCAAGTTCGCACCAGCGCAGACGGTGGCCCAGGCAGTGGAATATGTTCCCGTACCCCACGTGCCCGGCGCCTTTCAGTTGTTGAATGTACTGAGTACGGGTGAGTGTGATCAGTTTCTGGAAATTGCCGAGGTGCTGGGCTTTCATGGCGATGCGCCCGTTTCGTTACCGCGCAGCGTGCGCCACAACGATAATTTCAACTGGATCGTAGATGCCAGCGTGGACGGCCCAATCTGGGACCGGGCAAAGACGTTCTTCGAGCCCTCTACTTTTGATGGCACACAAGCCTTGGGCCTCAACGGCCGTTTCCGGTTTTACCGCTATTCGGAAGGTGATTACTTCAAGCCCCATACAGATGGTGCATGGCCCGATAGCCGGGTTCTGGATGGCCACCTTCAGATGGATACGCGGGACGGCTGTTTCAGCCAGATGACGTTTTTGATTTTCCTGTCGGGTGACTACGAGGGCGGACGAACCTTGTTTCAAACCGGACCGGATACCATGTCAGCGGTCTCCACGCCCAAAGGGGCTGTGCTGGTATTCCCGCACGGCATGCACCCCGACCACTGCGTGCACGCAGGCGAGCTTATCCAATCAGGGCAAAAATATATCATCCGTACTGATGTGATTTACGGCTAACGCCGGATCTTAAGCCAGCTTGCCTTCAATGGCGTCCCAGATGGCATTTTCCAGACTAACGCCGTCATAGCGTCCGATTTCCTGCAAGCCCGTGGGAGAGGTCACGTTGATCTCGGTCATGTAATCGCCGATCACATCAATGCCCACGAAAATCAAACCGCGCTCTTTCAGGGCCGGGCCGATCCGTTGGCAAATTTCATGCTCACGCTCGGTCAGGGTTGAGGCCACAGCCCGCCCGCCCACATGCATGTTGGAGCGGGCTTCACCCTCTGCCGGTATGCGGTTGATGGCCCCGACGGGCTCACCATCGATCAGGATAATGCGCTTGTCGCCTTCGCGGACGGCGGGCAGGTATTCCTGCACCATGACCGGCTCGCGCGAGGCTTCGAAGAACATCTCCAGCAATGAATTCAGGTTCTCATCGCCGGGTTGTAGATGAAATACGCCTGCGCCCCCGTTGCCGAACAGCGGCTTAACGATGATGTCCTTGTGTTTATCACGGAAGCTGGCAACTCGCGCCGCGTCCCGTGTAATCAGCGTGGGCGGCATGAGATCCGGGAACTCCATGACAAACAGCTTCTCGGGCGCATTGCGCACATGGGTCGGATCATTGACCACCAGCGTTTCCGGGTGGATATGGTCCAGAATATGCGTGGCCGTAATATAAGACATATCGAACGGTGGGTCCTGACGCATGAGCACCACGTCTACGTCCCGTAAATTCAGCTCGTGTTGTTCACCGAGCGTGTAGTGTGCGCCGTGTTCGCGCTCAACCGTCATGACTTCGGCCTGGCACAATACATTTCCCTGATCCAGCGACAGGCTGGTTGGCAGGTAATGATAAAGCGTGTGACCCCGGCGCTGGGCTTCCAGGGCCAGAACAAAGGTGCTGTCACCGTTAATATCGACGGTGGAAATATGGTCCATCTGGATGGCGACTTTCAGGCCCATGCCTGTGACTCCCTAAAGCAACTATTGTGGCGGTCGTTGCCGCAGCTCTTGCAACAACACAGTGGCGGTGTAGCGGCTGGGACCGTCCGTATCAAGCCGCAGATATTCTTCAAGGGCTGTAATCGCCTCGTCAATCTGTTCCAGTCGCACATGAATCATCCCGGCCTCACGCCACAGCGACGCTTCAGCGGGCGAAAACAGCAGCATGGTATCAATCACCCTGAGCGCCGCATCAAATTCCTGGGCGTGCAGGTGTCGTACTTTCAAATTATTTTCCAGCCGCATGAGAATGCCGCGATTTCCAAGCTCCCGGTAATGTTCGGGCGCCAATTCCACATCGTTTCCCATGGTCAGTTTCAGCACATCGCGCAGATCGTGGGTCTGCATGACAGCACCGCCATCAAAGGGGTTCAGTATGGCACGCTCGCCGTCGATTTCAATGCGTACCATAAAGCGACCCGGAAAATCGATTCCGCTGGCTAGCCATCCTTGCGCGCGAGCGCTGTGAATATAGAGAATACCCAGCGCCACCGGCAGACCGGCCCGATCGTCAATTACCGCCATCAGGTTGGCAGCGGTCAGATCGTCATAGGTATCTTCGTTGCCGCCATATCCGTAGCGCTTGCCCAAAATCTGACCTAACGCATGGGCGGCCGTTTCCACGTCGGGCTGCCTGCCAGCAAACACGCCCACATCTTTGGCAAGTATGTCCAGATGCCGGACGTAGGGGTCGATGGTTTTCTGGCGCTGCCCGGTACCGGGGCTGATGCAGGCGATATCCAACGCCGCCATGGCCAGGTCAAGTTCAGTATCATCGCAGGACCTAAGCTCTTTCAGGCGGCCTGTCGCCGCATGGGCAGCACCAGCAGCACTTGCGCCTCTGGCAACCTTGGTATGTTTCACGTACCGGGATCTTTCACCCTCACATGGGAAATAACCTTGCGTACCCGGTCAATGCTGTATGCGTGACCCATCACCCGATCCAGTTCAGCTTGATCTTGCGCAATGCCAATCAGATAAATCACAGAATTCACGGTTTCGATGCTGTAGTTGATCGAGAGGATAGCTTCATCAAATGTCAGCTTGGAACTGAGCTGGGTTGATATCCACGCATCATACGCAAACTCAACCACTCCTTCTTCGGTGCGGAGCTGAATTTCGTTGATCACATCCTTCACCCCGATCACCGTCCACGCCAGCTTGACGGCATCGGCACGGTGCTGTTCCTCGCTCACCAGCCCGGTCAACAGTACCCTGCTTTCGTAAACCTCAATGCCCACATGGGTGGTGAGCGCAGAACTGGCTTCCAGGTAGCTCATCCGGATTTGCGTGGCCAGCTTGGTGTCCTGAGCAGCGCCTTCGATACCGCGTTCCTGATAGGCGGCAACACCCACCGTCGCGCCACTGGCTACAATCAGACCGGCACAACCGCTGAGCATGATGCCAACGACCATGACCGCAATGGGTCCAAACAAACGTTTCATCGATTTCGGCTCCTTGTGATCCGCTTCATCTTATTGGCGACGAATCGCTTATCTTAATGGCGACAGTAAGGCACTGGAACCTTTTTGATCAACTTTCGCGCCACGCATCCGGAATATGGCAGGGCCAGCGCCACGGCAAAACCAGCACCGCATCAAATCTCATCTGGCATGCCGCTTCGCCCGGGTGGCGCTGAACGAAAACCTGGGCGGCCCGCGTGATGCGTGATTGTTGTCTCGGGGTGATGGCCTCACGCGCATTCCGTTCATCGTTTCGGGCCTTGACCTCAACGAAAACAAGACAGTCATGCCGCCTGGCCACGATGTCAATTTCGCCCACCGGCGTGCGGTACTGGCGTTCCAAAATCCGGTAACCTTTCAGCCGCAGCGCAAGCGCGGCGAAGCTCTCCGCCATCTGCCCCCTGACCCAGGCCCGGCGTCGGTGGTCCGGTTTTTGTGTGGCCTCAGTCATCAGTCATCCTTGGATAACAGCAAGGCGCGCTGATAGACCTGTTGCCGTCCGAGACCCGTCGCGTCTGTTACGCTGCGCACGGCATCGCGCACACTTTGTTCGGCCAGCGCCACACGCAACATGTTATCGATGGCGTCATCATCCAGTGCCGGGCTGGCTTCCGGCGCGGCAACCACGACCATGGCCTCACCTTTTGGCGCGCCCGCCTCAACGTAGTGGTTGCTCAATTCAGTCAGGGTGCCGCGCCGGGTTTCTTCATACATCTTGGTGATTTCCCGGCTGACAGAAGCCCGCCGGTCACCCAGCACGGTGGCCATATCACTTAAGCTGGTTGCAAGTCGGCGCGGGCTTTCCATGAAAACCAGCGTGGCCGGTATCGAGGCGATTTCCTTCAACGCGTTCAGGCGCGCGCCCGATTTGGACGGCAAAAAACCTTCAAACAAAAATCGATCCGTGGGCAGGCCCGACAGAACCAATGCGCACAGTACGGCGGACGCCCCCGGCAGGGTGGTCACATGCAGGCCCTCTTCCAAACAGGCTTGCACCAGCTTGTATCCGGGGTCTGACACCAGCGGTGTGCCCGCATCTGATACCAGCGCCATTGAATCGCCATTTTTCAGGCGCTCAATCATGGCAGGGCGAACCTTGGCCGCGTTGTGTTCGTGGTATGGCGATAGGGAGATTTTGAGACCATGAATAGACAGCAGCTTGGCCGTCACGCGGGTATCTTCGCATGCCACAAACTGTACGGTCTTTAGAATATCCAGCGCGCGTAGTGTGATGTCTGATGCGTTGCCAATAGGCGTTGCGACCACGTATAAGGTACCGGGCAGGGCGGACTGTGATTTCATAGCGGGTCTTTCCCAGGTTACAGTATAAGGGCTACTCTCAAGGTTACACAAATACATGACGAGATATATGATGCAATCTTCCAGCCGCCTTTTTAACAGGACCACACGCCTGTCGTCTGCCCCTGTTGTGGCGGCGGTGTTTGTGTCGCTTATATTTTTATCGGCCTGTGAGCAAAACCTAATTCGCCTGCCTGGCTCCATGTCGTCCAGTAACAGCAATAACACAGCGGCATTGCCACCTGTATCCGGCCCTAAGTACCCAGAGGCTGAAACGTCAACCGGCGCTGGTGCTGGCACCACGCCGGATGCTGTGGTCAGCAATTCTGAAGCCGACTGGCGCAAAATGCTGGAACCATACCTGACGCAGGAAACACCGAAACTGAACCAGCCCGTTATGCCGCCAGCGATTTCGGCACCGGTGCTGACACCCATCGGCGCGGGCACCGTGCGGGCTGGTATTCTGCTACCCCTAAGTGGTCCCAATGCGCCATTGGGCATGGCCATGTTGAACGCGGCGCAAATGGCGCTGTTTGATTTCGCGGATGCGGATTTCGAATTGTTGCCCCATGATACGGCGGGCCAACCGGAGCAGGCTTCCTTTGCTGCCACCATGGTCATTGGTGATGGCGCCAGCCTGATGGTTGGGCCGCTGTTGTCACGCTCTGCCCACGCCGTTGGTCCCATATCACGTGCAGCCGGTGTGCCGGTAATTGCCTTTTCCAGCGATAGCACCGTGGCCGGTGACGGTATTTATTCGCTGGGGTTCCTGCCCCGGAACGAAGTGGACCGGGTTGCTGCATTTGCCATGAGTCAGGGCCTGCGCCGGTTTGCCGTATTGGCCCCGGGCGATCCGTATGGCGAGGCTGTGGTCGAGGCATTCCAGGCCGCCCTCACCCGGTATGGCGGCACACTGGTGCAGGTGGCCACCTACCATCGCAGCGGTGCCGACATCGATGGCGTGGTCAAGGAGCTGGCCGACTATGAGGTTCGCCGGGCGGCCCTGTTACGCGAACGAAAATTACTGGAAGGCATGGAAGATGAGCTGTCTTTGAATGCCATGAAGCGGTTAGAGGTTATGGACACGCTGGGCGACTTGCCCTACGAGGCGCTACTTTTGGCCGACGGTGGAGATCGCTTGCAGCAGGCCGCAGCGTTGTTACCGTTTTATGATATCGATCCACGCAAGGTTCAGATCCTGGGCACGGGACAATTGGATACACCGGGCATCGGCGCGGAACCGGCCTTGGTGGGTGCCTGGTTTGCGGCACCGCCGCCGGATGCGCGGGCAAAATTTCAACGCCGCTACGAACAAACCTACGGCAAAAAGCCACCGCGCCTTGCGACGCTGGCCTATGACGCGACAGCGCTGGCCGCTGTGCTGGCCCGAAGCGGCAATCCGTATCCTTACGGACCGGAATCCATGCAGCAGTCCAGCGGATTTGCCGGTCGTGACGGCCTGTTTCGATTTGCACCGGATGGTACCGCTGATCGGGGCCTTGCCGTGTTGCAGGTTGAGCCGCGTCAGAACGTGGTGATCAATCCATCGCCCGTCAACTTTACTGCCCTCGTTAACTAAGTGGGGCTCGTCAACTAAGCAACTTGGCAATTACCGCGTTGAGCCGCATCCACCCATCGTTGGTGGCGCGCAAACCCTGATCATCCAGCACCAGAAACCCGCCATCGGTGAGAACCCTGAGGTTATCCGCATCCAGCGCATGTTCAAACGTCTGTCCGGTGGCTCTGACGAAATCATCCCGCGATAAGCCCTGTCGAAGGCGCAGGCCCATAAGAACGGCTTCATCAATGCGTTCACTTGTGGGGATGGGTGACGTTTTGGCTGTGCCGTGCTCTTGCGTCTCTACCTGGTCCAGCCACCGTGCCGGGGTGTGAATGCGGTAGTGTGACGTCCACTGTTTATCCTGATCTTGCGTGCGCGCCCGTGTACGCCCGTGGGCACCGGGGCCAATGCCCACATGGCCACCGCCCCGCCAGTACAGCATATTGTGGCGGCATTCCGAACCCGGTTTGGCGTGGTTGGAGATTTCGTATGCGGGCAGGCCTGCGCTATCCAGCACATCGTTTGTGACATGGAACAGGGCCTCAGCCGTTTCTTCGGGCGCGGCGGGCACACCGGACCTGGCAAAGGGCGTGCCGCTCTCGATAGTCAACTGATAAACGGATAGGTGGTCACCGCTTAAGGTGATGGCTTCGCTCAACTGCTTCCGCCACTGATCCGGCTCGTGGTCGGGATAGGCATAGATCATGTCGAATGAATAGCGTGGGAAGATGGACCGCGCACAGTCAATGGCGGCTCTGGCTGATTTGACATCGTGCAGGCGGCCCAGAAATTTCAGGGCCTGATTATCTAGCGATTGCACACCAATGGAAACCCGGTTGACGCCCGCCTCCCGGTACCCTTGAAAGCGGCCTACCTCTACCGATGACGGATTTGCTTCCAGTGTGATTTCCACATCGCCTGCGACCGGATAAGCGGCGCGGATGGCATCCAGCACCGCAGCGGTGGTTTCGGGCGGCATCAGCGACGGGGTGCCGCCGCCAAAGAAAATACTGGTGACGACCGGGCGCTCGGGTAGCTCGTTTGCGGTCCACGCGATCTCACGGGCATAGGCGCGAACCCATGCGTCATGATCGATGCTCTCGCTCACATGGCTGTTGAAATCACAGTACGGGCATTTGGATTGGCAGAAGGGCCAGTGTACATAGACACCAAAGCCCGGCCCGGCCTTGTCAGCGTTGCCTGTATCGTCACATACCTTCATGTCAGGTCGACTGAAAACAGGCCGCGACCATCTGATTGAACGCATCAGCACGGTGGCTCATGGCATGTTTTTGGGCGGGGTCCATTTCTGCAAAGGTCTCTAAATGCCCGTCGGGAACGAAAATGGGATCGTACCCAAAACCCTGATCGCCGCGTGCCGGCCAATTTAGCTGGCCATGAACGGTGCCTTCGAAGTTTTCAACGTGACCGTCCGGCCAACACAGCGATAGTGCGCAAACGAAGTGCGCTTTGCAGGTTTCAAAATCGGCCGCTGCTTCTTTGATCTTGTCCATGGCCATGCCGAAATCTTTGTCCGGCCCAGCCCAGCGGGCGGAAAAGATACCGGGCGCACCCCCCAGCACATCCACGCACAGGCCCGAATCATCGGCCAATGCCGGACAGTTTGCAGCCGTTGCGGCGGCGCGGGCCTTAATAACCGCGTTCTCCACAAACGTCTCGCCGGTTTCCTCAGGCTCAGGTAAATTCTGATCGCCCGCGCTGGAAACAGACACACCAAAAGGTGCCAGCAATTCACGGATCTCCCGCACCTTGCCCGCGTTATGGCTGGCAATGATGATCTGTTTTTCGGTGAAGGCGCGGCGCGATGTCATGTGATGTTGAGCGCTTCCCGCTGTAGGACGGTCAGCTCGTCTATGCCCTTGCGGGCCAGCGCCATCATTTGATCAAACTCGGCCGGGCTGAACGGCTCTTCTTCGGCGGTGCCCTGAATTTCCACAATGCCACCACGTCCCGTGAGCACAAAATTTGAATCAGCCTGAGCGTTACTGTCTTCGGGGTAATCCAGATCCAGCACAGGTGTTCCGTTATAGATACCGCACGATACCGCCGCCACTTCGTCCGTCAGCGGAATGGATTTCAGCAACCCAACCTTCATCAGGTTTTGCATGGCCAGGTGCAGAGCCACATAGGCGCCGGTGATGGACGCGGTTCGGGTGCCGCCATCGGCCTGGATCACATCACAGTCCACCTTGATCTGAACTTCGCCAAGGGCCGTCAGGTCCGTAATGGCGCGCAATGACCGCCCGATCAGGCGTTGGATTTCCTGCGTGCGTCCAGACTGTTTGCCACGGGCTGCCTCGCGATCTGTGCGGGTGTGGGTGGACCGGGGCAACATGCCGTATTCGGCTGTTACCCACCCTTTGCCGCTGTCGCGCATCCATGGCGGCAGGCGCTTGTCCACGCTGGCATTACACAACACATGGGTATCGCCAAACTTAACCAGACAGGATCCCTCTGCGTATTTGCTGAATCCGATTTCAAGGCTAATAGCACGAAGGGCATCAGGTTCACGACCAGAGGGTCTCATACAGGGCTCCATTTTATATTTGAGTGGTGATACTTGTTAGCGGGAACCTATCGTGTGGACGGTAAGGCGTAAAGACATGGTGCGTTCAGGCGTCACGCTTCTCTGAACGGGACCCAACCTCATCGTATCGATTGGCCCACGCGCTGATAACCTCTGCCACATAATAGGCGTCAGCCCGGTTTGTCAGCATGTGATCTGCACCATCCAGGGTGACGAAGCTTTTAGGATGCCGGGCGGCTTCGTATATGTGCCGGGCATTTTCAATGCCTACCGTGCTGTCGATGGGGCTGTGAAAGATCAAAAGAGCCTTTTTTAAATTGGCAACGCATTTGCTGAGTTGGTGGCTCTCGATATCGTCCAGAAAGGATTTTTTGATGCGGAAAGATCGCCCGCCAATGGTAACGTCTGCTTCGCCCTCATTCTCAATCTCGCTCCGGTGGTTAGCAAAATGATGCGCCACGTGTTCCGGGTCCGATGGTGCGCCAATGGTACAGACGGCCCGCGCTTCGGGGATTTGACCGGCAGCGGCCAGAACGGCGGCTCCGCCCAAACTGTGCCCAATCAAAACGCTTGGCGCATCGCGTGTGTCGCGCAGATAAGATGCAGCGGTAACAAGATCATCCACGTTGGATGAAAACGTCGTATTGGCGAAGTCCCCTTCGCTGTCGCCGAGGCCGGTAAAATCAAAACGAAACACCGCGAACCCCCGCAGCCACAAGGCCTTGGCAATGCGGGCAGATGCCAGCACATCTTTCGATCCGGTAAAACAATGGCCAAAAAGGATATAGCCACGTGGTACGCGGTCATCAGGCGTATCAAGTCGGGCCGCCAGCTTCAGGCCCTGTTCGTTGGAAAAACTCAGATTTTCCTGAGTCATGATTTATTCTTATCCCCCAAGGATGCCGATGTACGCGCTCACCCATTATGACCAAGACGACAGATTGATGCCAGCGTTACCGAGGCACGGTATCGGCAACGCTAAGCCTTTTGCGCCCGCGCTTCGCGGCGCACAATATAGATACCGGCGCCGACGATCAGGCTGACGCCAACCACCGCCATGGCCGTGGGAATTTCCTGCCAGAATATATAACCCCACGCCACGGCCCATGGCAGCGACGCATATTCAAACGGCGTGATGACCACGGCCGATGTGGTCATGTAAGCGTGCGATAACAAATAAAATCCCGTACCCCAGATCAGGCCACACGCGGCAATCAGGCCGAAGTCCTGCATCGACGGCATAACCCATGGGCGCAACAGAAAATCCAGATCGCTCTGCCCGGCAACCAGATATGATCCATCACCCAGCATCAGGCCAATGATTGCACTCAGTACGATGTAGACCAGAATGGTGTAGAACGACATGCCCGACGAGCTTTCCGTATTGCCCATAAGGCGCGTGGTTAAAATGACACCTGAGTAACAAAATGCCGAGCTGAGCGAAAACAGGCTGCCCCATGATAGAGTGCCACTTTGGGGCTCTGTCATTAACACGACGCCCGCAAAACCAACCAGCACCGCCATCCAGCGGTGTATGCCCACATGCTCTTTCAACACTGGCACGGAAAGGGCGGTGACGATCAGGGGTGCTGCAAAAAATATGGTAATGGCCGTCGCCAGGGGTAGCGATGCAATGCCGAGATAAAAGAACGTATAGGCACTGAAAGCAAAGACGCCGCGCACGATCTGCAACCCCTTACGCCTGGTTTTTAACACCGCCACGCCGCCTTCCAGAAAGATGATCACGGCCACCGGAACCAGCGAGGCAAAGGCCCGGAAAAAAACGATCTCATGGACCGGATAGTCACCGCTGAGAAAACGAATGATCACATCCTGAACGGACAGGATGGAAACCGCGATGACCAGAAAGATGATGCCCCGAACAGGCGAAGATGGTGGCGCGGCTTGATCTGTCGATGACGACATGTGGACGGGTTCCCAAAACGTATATTGGTTTTTTGGCACCCGTCCTCAAACGCGCACCGAATTCAGCAGTGTTACACCGCAACGATCAAAGCGTACAACCCTTGACTAAGGTTGTGGTGGAAGAAGCACAAAATTACCCACGTGCGTCTTTTCCAGAAACGCGCGCTGGGCATCGGCGATCTGATCCAGTGGATAGACTTTTGCCACCAAGGGCCGGATTTCACTGCGTTCAATATAACTGATCAAATTGGGAAAAACCGGCTCATCCCAAGCCGTGCAGCCAATGAGCTTCAGGTCCTTCAAATAAAAATCCCGCATGTCCAATTCTACCATGGGCCCGCCAATTGCACCGGATGAGGCATATCGTCCGCCCCGTTTCATGGCTTTCAGTAACCCACCGAAGCCGGGCCCCGCCACATTGTCGATCACCACATCCACGGATTTCTCGCCCACGGCGACGACCACATCGTCATTGCGCTCGATGACCCGGTCGGCACCCAGATCGCGCACGGCGTCCATTTTTGATTTACCGGCAATGGCGGTAACCGATGCCCCCCGACGTTTGGCCAGTTGTACAACAGCCGAGCCCACGCCACCGGACGCGCCGGTCACCAACACGTGGTCATTATTTGTTACATCGGTGCGGTGGATCATGTTTTCCGCTGTGCCATACGCGCAGGGAATGGTGGCTAGCCCTTCGTCGCTCCAATCGCAATCCACGGCGAAAATTTCGGTGGCCGGGACTTTTACGTATTGGGCAAAGGCTCCGTCGAAATCTGACGCCATCCAGATGTTGTCCAGCAAGTCGTAGCCGTGCGTGCGTATGCACGCTCGCACCAGCACACGCGCGCCAATCTGATTGTCGTCCACGTCTGGTCCAACACCGACCACTCGGCCACAACAATCGGTGCCCTGAATAAAGGGAAACGGCGTGGCGTCATTCCAGCCGCCATCCTGTATCTTGGCCTGTTTATGGGTGGCAGCCTGTTCCTGTTCGTCCGCCGTGGCCTCGGTACCCGTTGTGACAGATGATGAATACCAGCCGAGACGGGTATTGATTTCCGTATTGTTGACGCCTGCGGCCAACACTTGTAACAGCACGTCGCCCACGCCCGGTTCCGGGATCGGCACATCGCGGTATTCCAGTTTGTCATAACCGCCGTTACCGGTAGTCACCACGGCCTTCATGGTGTGCGCCACGTCTGTTATATCAAAACGGTCGACCATCCGATCTCCTTTTATGCGGCATTACAAGGCCTCGCGTTTACGCGAAGTCCGGGAATACAAGGCCTCGCGTTTACGCGAAGTCCGGGAATACAAGGCCTCGCGTTTACGCGAAGTCCGGGAATACAAGGCCTCGCGTTTACGCGAAGTCCGGGAATATAAGGCCTCGCGTTTACGCGAAGTCCGAAAGTATAAGCCCCCGCGTTGACGCGCTGCAACGCCAAGACTACATTTCTCGAATGATTTCCGACCTTAACGAACGATCCCGCGAAATATTCCGCCATATCGTGGATTCATATCTGGAGACGGGCGATCCCATTGGGTCGCGCACGCTCGCCAATATGTTAAAATCCAAGCTGTCACCCGCCACGATCCGTAATGTGATGGCCGATCTGGAAGATGCGGGCCTGCTGTACGCGCCGCACATGTCGGCCGGGCGTATCCCCACAGATTCGGGCCTGCGCCTGTTTGTGGACGGCTTGTTGGAAGTGGGTAACATCACAGCCGAAGAACGCGAAAGTATTGAAGGCCAGTGCGCCGCCGTAGGCAACAGTGTTAAGGGCATGCTGGAAGAGGCCTCCGCAGCCATATCCGGTTTGTCAGGTTGCGCCGGTTTGGTCATGGCCCCAAAAACGGACACACCCTTGCGGCACATTGAATTCGTCAGTCTGAGCCCCGGCCGCGCCCTGGTTGTTATGGTCATGGAAAACGGGGTGGTGGAAAACCGCGTCATTGAAGCACCGCCGGGCTTGCCCGCATCGTCGCTGGTGGAGGCAACCAACTATCTGGGCGCACGGCTTGTGGGCCGCACCATGTCAGAGGCCCACGACGAGATCATGGCAGAGCTGGAAGCCCACCAGGCCCACCTTGATGATCTGACCACACGGGTGGTGGAAAGCGGGTTGGCCAGTTGGTCCGGGCAAGGGGCACAAAACGAAACCCTGATTGTACGCGGGCAGGCCAATTTGCTGGAAGATATGTCCGGTGCCGCTGATCTGGAACAGATCCGGTCCCTGTTCAATGCGCTGGAACGCAAAGAATCCATGCTCAAGTTGTTATCGCTGGCCGATACGGCAGACGGCGTGCAGATTTTCGTGGGGGCCAGCAACTCTCTGTTTAATATGGCCGGCTGTTCGGCCATCGTCAGCCCGTATCAGAACGCTCGCGATGAAATTGTGGGGGCGATTGGCGTGATCGGCCCCACACGGATGAATTATGCCCGCATTGTCCCGATTGTGGATTATACCGCGAAACTGGTTGGAAAACTGGTGGGCTAGCGATATACAGCCTGCACAGGTTGACAAAACAGGTTAGCCAAACAAATTAGCAGAACACACTTGTGGTCAAAGGAGCATCGACCAGCCATGTCTCAAACACCTGAGAACACGGAAACTGAAGAGTCCGTTGAAGATGCTGTGGAATCAGCAGAATCCGATCAGCCCGCAGACGATGACATCGTTGAGGGTATCGAAGATCTTGATTTATCCGATGAAGAGCTGAACTTTGCCCCGGAAGATGATGGCGAGTCATCTCCCGAAGACGAAGTCGTCCGTCTGGAAGGTGAACTGGCATCCATGCATGACAAGTTGCTGCGTGCCGTGGCCGAGACCGAGAACGTCCGCCGCCGCGCCCAGCGTGACAAGGAAGACACCGCGCGCTATGCGGTTTCCAACTTTTCCCGCGATTTGCTGAGCGTTGCCGATAATCTGCGCCGCGCCCTGGACAGTGTGGATGAGGACGCCCGCAAGGAGAGCCCGGCACTGGAAAACCTGATGATCGGTGTTGAGATGACCGAGCGTGAATTGCTGGCGGCGTTTGAGCGCACCAACATCCGGCGCATGGAAACCATAGGCCAGCGGTTCGATCCAAACTTCCATGAAGCCATGTTTGAATACGACGACCCGGACCAACCTGCCAAAACGGTTGGGCAGGAAATAGAAGCCGGATATATGCTGCATGATCGCGCCTTGCGCCCGGCTAAAGTCGGCGTGACCAAAGGCGGGCCAAAAGAAGAAGCGCCGGCAGCAGGATCGCCAGGAAACACGCCGGAATCAGGGACTTATGAGCCTAAAGCGGGTGAACCTGGTGCTACTTTTGACGAGGAATTGTAAGGCTTTGGCAGATTTCTGCTGAACGCGCTTGAGAGAGTTAAAAAAAATATCCATGTTTTGATCATGGTTTCGGTTGCGATTTAGGGTTAGCGCCCATATATAACGCCCCGGAAAGGCACATTTTTGGTGCCATCACACTGAACCGTCAGTAACCGCGAAAACCGCTGTTATTGATCAGGGACCCGGAACCGGCATCGCTTAATTCAAGGTTGCCAGCCACAATATGGAAATCGGGTCGCCGCAAGGAAAGGAAATGTTATGAGTAAAGTTATCGGTATCGATCTGGGAACCACCAATTCCTGTATGGCCATCATGGATGGTCAGGACGCGAAAGTCATCGAAAATGCAGAAGGCGCACGGACCACACCGTCCATGGTTGCTTTCGCTGATGGTGACGAGCGTATCGTGGGCCAGCCCGCCAAACGTCAGGCGGTGACCAACCCCGAAAATACCCTGTTTGCTATCAAGCGCCTGATTGGCCGCCGGTTTGATGATCCGATCACCAAAAAAGATCAAAAAATGGTGCCTTACGAGATTGTTGAGGGCGACAACGGCGACGCATGGGTCTCGGTTGAAGGTGAAAAGTACTCACCCTCCCAGATTTCAAGCTTCATTCTGCGCAAGATGAAAGAAACCGCTGAAAGCTACCTTGGCGAAGATGTTGATCAGGCCGTGATTACGGTTCCGGCCTACTTTAACGATTCACAGCGTCAGGCCACCAAGGATGCCGGTAAAATTGCCGGCCTTGAGGTTCTGCGCATCATCAACGAGCCTACGGCTGCTGCTCTGGCCTATGGTCTTGAAAAGAAAGAAAGCGGCATCATTGCAGTCTACGATCTGGGCGGCGGCACGTTCGACGTATCCGTCCTTGAGATTGGCGATGGCGTGTTCGAAGTAAAATCCACCAATGGTGACACGTTCCTGGGCGGTGAAGATTTCGACAACCGTATTGTTGATTATCTTGCTGACGAATTCAAAAAGGAAAACACGGTTGATCTGCGCGAAGACAAGCTTGCCTTGCAGCGCCTGAAAGAAGCGGCAGAAAAAGCCAAGATCGAACTGTCATCCACCATGCAGACCGAAGTAAATCTGCCGTTTATTACGGCCGATGCCAGCGGTCCCAAGCACCTCAACATCAAGCTGACCCGCGCCAAGCTGGAAGCCCTTGTTGAAGACCTGATCGCCCGTACGGTTGGGCCTTGTAAGAAAGCCCTGAAAGACGCTGGGCTTACAGCCGGCGAAATTGGCGAGATCATTCTGGTCGGCGGCATGACCCGTATGCCCAAGGTTATCGAAACGGTGAAGGAATTTTTCGGTCAGGAACCTCATAAGGGCGTGAACCCCGATGAAGTTGTTGCCATTGGCGCCGCTATTCAGGGCGGTGTGTTGAAAGGTGACGTGAAAGACGTTCTGTTGCTGGATGTGACGCCACTGTCGCTGGGTATCGAAACCCTTGGCGGTGTGTTCACGCGCCTTATCGAGCGCAACACAACGATCCCGACCCGTAAGAGCCAGACGTTCTCAACCGCTGAAGACAGCCAGACGGCCGTGACCATCCGGGTTTTCCAGGGTGAGCGCGAAATGGCGGCGGACAACAAGATTCTTGGCCAGTTTGATTTGGTCGGCATCCCGCCTTCTGCACGCGGCATCCCGCAGATCGAAGTGACTTTTGATATTGATGCCAACGGCCTGGTGAATGTATCTGCCAAAGACAAAGCCACCGGCAAAGAACAACAGATTCGCATTCAGGCTTCTGGCGGTCTGTCCGATGAAGACATCGAACAGATGGTTCAGGACGCCGAAGTAAACGCGGATTCTGATAAAGAGCGCCGTGAGTTGGTGGAAGCCCAGAACCAATCTGAAGGCTTGATCCACATGTGTGAAAAGAATGTGGCTGAGCATGGCGACAAGGTGCCCGACGAAGACCGTCAGGCGATCGAAGATGCCATTGCCGCGTTGAAGGAAGCCCGTGAAGGCGAAAGCGCAGAAGACATCAATGCTGCATCCGAAGCACTGACCCAGGTTTCCATGAAACTGGGCGAAGCCATGTATAAGGCCGAGCAGGAAGCGAATGCTGACGGCGAAGGTGGCCCTGACATGGGCGATGCATCAGCCGGTAGCGATACTGATGCCGGATCTGATGACGATTCTACGGTCGTGGATGCTGACTTCGAAGAAGTTGATCCCGAAGCCGATGCGGATGATGAAAAGAAGGGCGCGTAAGCGCTCTTCGTTTCTTCTGGCTGGTCTTCTAGCTGGTTCTTTTGGCGCTAACACTGCATTTACAGGGGTAAGAATTCATGGCCAAGGATGACTATTACGACATCCTCGGGGTGAGCTCAGATGCTGACGAAGGTGAGCTGAAAAAGTCTTACCGTAAGCTGGCCATGAAGTACCACCCCGACCGCAACCCCGACGATGCCGAGGCTGAGCAAAACTTCAAAGATTTGAACGAAGCCTATGACGTGCTGAAAGATGATCAAAAGCGCGCTGCTTATGATCGTTTCGGCCATGCCGCGTTCGAGAATGGCGGCGGCGGTGCTGGACAGGGCGCTGGCGGTTTCGGCGGCTTCAGTGGTGGTTTTGGCGATATTTTCGAAGAAATGTTTGGCGATACAGGCGGTCGCCGTGGCGGCGGCGGTGCCAGCCAGGGATCAGACCTTCGTTTTAACATGGAAATCGGCCTGGAAGATGCCTTCAAGGGCAAGAAGACCGACATTCGTGTACCCACCTCTGTGGCGTGCGACCCTTGTAAAGGATCGGGCGCGGCTGCCGGTAAGGCCCCGGCCACGTGTGGAACCTGCCATGGTCAGGGCCGGGTTCGTGCCCAGTCCGGGTTCTTCACCGTTGAACGTACCTGCCCGTCTTGTGGCGGTCAGGGCCAGGTTATCAAAGACCCCTGCCGCACCTGTGGTGGCGCTGGTCGGGTTGAGAAAGAAAAGAATCTGTCTGTCACCATCCCCGAAGGGGTCGAGGACGGAACCCGCATTCGCTTGAGCGGCGAAGGCGAGGCCGGATTACGCGGCGGACCAGCGGGCGACTTGTATATCTTTATCTCTATCAAGCCACATCGCCTGTTCCAGCGCGACAGCGCCAACATCCATTGCAAGGTGCCGATCCCGATGACAACGGCCACGCTGGGCGGCACGGTCGAAGTCCCCACTGTGGATGGTAAGCGCGCCCGCGTGACCATCCCCGAAGGCACCACAACGGGCCATCAGTTCCGACTGAAAGACAAGGGTATGACCATCCTGCGGTCTCGTGCGCGTGGTGATATGTTTGTGCAGGTCACGGTGGAAACGCCACAGAAGCTGACCAAGAAGCAGAAGGAACTCTTGGGCGAGTTCGACAAGGCCGGCAAGAACACCAAAACCCACAGCCCTGAATCCGCTGGCTTCATATCCAAGGTCAAAGAATTCTGGGATGATTTGACGGAATAGGGTTTCTGTCATACGCCCCCAAACCATGAAATTGATACCCGGTTTTACAGACTCCTGCTAAATTCGTATGACTAGCTATTGTGTTGGCGAAGACGGGGATTGGCGGTTATGAAAATCGGTGTGGTTGGTTGTGCGGGCCGGATGGGCCGCATGCTGCTGGAAACAATATTATCAACAGATGGCCTGAGCTTATCGGGCGGTATAGAGCATACCGGCAACGACGCCATTGGCTGTGATGTGGCGACCCTGATCGGTGGCGATGCAA
The DNA here is from genome assembly GCA_018662225.1 of Rhodospirillales bacterium. Classification (GTDB taxonomy): domain Bacteria; phylum Pseudomonadota; class Alphaproteobacteria; order Rhodospirillales; family Casp-alpha2; genus JABJGO01. The sequence continues at coordinate 51,429 of JABJGO010000066.1, forward strand.
CGGGTATTCTGGTTGGCGGTGATGCGGCTGCTTTGTTTGCGGCCAGCGACGCGGTTATCGATTTCACGGTTCCCATGGCCACTGTTATGCATGCCCGGCTGGCGGCTGATACCGGCACAATTCTTGTTGTGGGCACCACCGGTATGGACGCTGACCAGCTGGTTCAATTGCAAGCGGCCGGACAGCAAACCACCATCGTGCACGCTGGCAACATGAGCGTGGGCATCAATCTGCTTGAGGGCCTGGTCCAACAGGTCAGCGCCGTTCTGGGCAATGATTACGATATCGAAGTTGTTGAGATGCACCACCGTCACAAGATAGACGCGCCGTCGGGTACGGCGTTGATGTTGGGTGAGGCTGCGGCGGCCGGGCGCGGGGTTGATTTGGGTGCCGTGTCACAACGCACGCGAGACGGCCACACGGGCGCCCGCACACCTGGCGACATTGGCTTTGCCAACCTGCGGGGCGGTGATGTGGTAGGCGATCACACGGTGATCTTCGCCGGTGATGGCGAACGCATTGAAATCACCCACAAGGCATCGTCGCGCACCATTTATGCCGCTGGTGCCATGCGTGCCGCCCTATGGGCCAAGGATCAGGCCCCCGGCCTTTATTCCATGAAAGACGTGCTGGGCATGGCCTGAACGTTTTGTAGAGCCGAGATTTGTGCGAAATTCCACCAGTCCTTGCAAATGAGTTATAGGCTTGGCACTCTCAGCCCATGGTCAAAAGAGCCGATATTGACGAGTTTTACCGTCGCCTGGCACAGGCAAACCCTCACCCCACCAGTGATCTGAACTGGGTTAACCCCTATACGCTAGTGGTTGCCGTGGCATTGTCGGCGCAGGCCACGGATGTGGGCGTGAACAAGGCCACGGGGCCGTTATTCGAGTCCGTTACGACACCAGAACAAATGGTCGCCCTGGGCGAAGGCGGGCTGAAAGACTACATCAAGACCATCGGCCTCTATAACACCAAAGCCAAGAACGTGATCAAGCTGTCACAGATGCTGATTAACGAGCACAACAGCGAAGTGCCCCATGACCGGGCCGCCCTTGAGGCCCTGCCCGGTGTTGGCCGGAAAACGGCGAATGTCGTGCTGAACGTCGCCTTTGGCGAGCCTACCATTGCCGTGGATACCCACGTGTTCCGGGTCAGCAACCGGACCGGCCTGGCGCCCGGTAAAAACGTTTTGGAGGTGGAAAAAAAGCTGGTCAAATGTACCCCGGAACAATGGGGCATGCACGCCCATCACTGGCTGATCCTGCATGGGCGGTACGTGTGCAAGGCGCGAAAACCTGATTGTGCGTCCTGTGCGGTGATTGAATTTTGCAAATACAAGGCCAAGACGACGCTTTAATTGGCAGCTTATTCCGCACTCAGAATGATATCGCGCAAACAGTCTTCTTTTTCGGCAGGGCTTGTGCCCGTTTCACGAAATTCTATATGATCGACCAGATAGTTACCGGATTCGTTTTCATATAAAAACAAATCCAGCACGCAGGATTCAGTGTGGTATTGCCACAACTCGGCTGGTGGATCGCGACGCACGAATTCCGGCTGTCCGAACAGGTTTTCCAGCCCGACTTCGTAATAACCCACCAACGATTCAGGCGCGGGTACCGGTATGGGCGGCGGCGGTGGCGGGATTTCAGGTTCGGCTGGTGGCAGAGCGGCGATTTCCTCTAATACTGTATCGGCTTCAGTGGTCATAGCCGTGGAATCAACCACCGGATTGCCAGCCTGTTCCGTACAGGCACCAAGCATTAAAGCCAGCATCAAGGCGGGTAGATAGCGCGGCAATTGCTTCAAGAGCCGCCTGACTCCGTCAGTGTTTGCATTTCACCACTAATAGATCCGCCGGGCTCAATAACAATAGAGCCATAACGAACAATGCCAGAGATCGAGCCGCCGTCTTTGATGGTCAGGCGGTTATGCGCGGTCAGGTCGCCCTCGAACCGACCGCCGATGACGGCTTCGTCCACTTCGGCTTTGCCTTTGAACACGCCAACAGGGGCCACTTCCAACAGTTGCGCCTTGGATAAATTCACGTCTTCGAATTCGCCTTCCAGGGTCAGCCTGTCACAGGACGTGATCTTGCCACCTTTGATCTTGACCTCGCGGCCAATCACCAAACGGTTCGGGTCAATGGACGCGCTCGATTGTGCGCTGCCGCCGGTTGGGGAAGCGGCCAGCATGCCTGTTCGGGCTGGCACATCGGGATGAAATGTGGAGCGCGCAGCCGCAGGCGTCGATGCATTTGACGTGCCCGTTGTGCCCGGCGTGCCAGACGTGGCAAAGGGTGTCAGTGGCGGTGCCGCGGATTCGTTCACGCCTGCTGTGTCGGTATTCTCTTTCTTGTCCATTACTCATTCTCCCTATGCCACACTCTTTACATCGTGTGTGGCACTATAAGCGCTCAGGCTTCAATAACGTCATTGGTGGCAATACGCCAGTTCTCAAACAAATGTACCATCGCCGCCGTGGCTATAATAGGCGTCAAAAGGTTAATAACTGGCACCGTCAGCATGAACGCAATGACAACGCCCACAAAAAACAATGCACCCTGTCGTTGTTTGCGCAACGTCTTTGCGCTGGCGTAGTCAATGCGGCGCAGGGCAACCAGTTCGAAATATTCTCTACCCAGAAGATAACCGTTCACGCCGTAGAAAACAAAAGGGAATACAGGTCCCAGGATCAAAAACGGTAGAATGAGCAGGTTAAGAAGGATCAGGACCACCAGAAACTTGCACGCGCCCGCGATGGACTCGCCCACCGTCTGGCCTGTTGCGGGGCCAAGCGTGGGAAAATGGCGGGCCTCTACGGCCTTGGCCACACTATCGAGGAAAAACCCGACCATGGTGCTGACAATGCCCGGAAACAGGAACCACGTTACAATCAACGTGGCCAGGCCACCCAGCAGGTCAATGACGGTTTCCAGCCATCCCCACGCGAAAAACGCGGTATTGGTGAGCAGGTATCCCGTCACGCTCCACACGCCCGCGAACACGACGATGGCAGCAGCAATGCTCAGCAGCAGCGCCTTCTGAATGGCCTTGTCGTTGAGTTGGGCAATGGCCTTGCCAAACGCGCTGAACATCAATCTCTCCTACAATTTACGGTCCCTGTTTATCCATGCCGCCCGTACAGGGCAAGCCGTACTTGAGGCTCTCGCCACAATCCTTATAAATATAGTACGAAAAGATTCGAATGGGAGGCTGTATTGAGCGATAAACGTTTTCATGTGCTTGGCATCGGTAATGCCATTGTGGATGTGTTGGCAAGAACTGACGACGCATTCCTGGAAAGTCGAGAGATGGTCAAGGGCGGCATGACGCTCATTGATGAAATCACCGCCGGCAACCTTTACGGCGAAATGCAGGCCCCCATGGAACAATCCGGCGGCTCCGCCGCCAATACTATTGCGGCCATGGCTTCGCTCGGATCGGACTGTGCTTTCATTGGTAAAGTGTGTGATGATTTGCTGGGAGAGCGGTTTACCGATGCTATTCGTGAAATCGGGGTGACGTTTGAGACAGCCCCCGCTCAGGACACCACATCCACCGCCCGCTGTCTGATCTTCGTGACCCCTGATGCCCAGCGCACCATGCTCACATATCTGGGCACATGCGTGGAACTGGGCCCGCGCGATATTGATGCCGATATGGTGGCCGACGCGCAAATCACCTATCTGGAAGGCTACTTGTGGGATCCACCCGAAGCCAAGGAAGCCTTTATCCGCGCTGCAACCATTGCCCACGAAGCCGGTAACAAAGTATCGCTCAGCTTATCGGACGCATTCTGTGTGGACCGTCACCGCGATGACTTTCTGCAATTGCTCGAAGGTCACGTGGATATTCTGTTCGCAAATGAGGACGAAATTACCTCGCTTTATCAGGTCGATGAGTTCGATGATGCCCTGCAATACGTGCGCGGACACTGTGAAATTGCGGCGTTAACCCGCAGCGAGAATGGTTCCGTCATTGTTTCAGGCGATGAAATCCATGTTATTGACGCCGCCCCGGTTACCGAAGTGGTTGACACAACGGGTGCTGGTGATGCATATGCCGCAGGCTTTCTATACGGTATGACCCATCATCTGGGTTTGCGAGACGCCGCCCACGTGGGCAGTGTCGCCGCAGCTGAGGTGATCAGCCATATGGGAGCTCGCCCGGCAGAGCCATTAGGCAGCCTGATTGAGCATAAGCTCAATCTCAAGAACTAGATTTATCGCGTCGGTACAGGCTCACCAAAACCTGCTCGTCGCCCAAGAGTAGGCATACAGAGTAGGTATTATGACAGAGCTTCGGAATATCGCGATTATCGCGCACGTTGATCACGGCAAAACCACCATGGTGGATGAGCTTCTCCGCCAGAGCGGCGCTTTTCGCGACAACCAGCAGGTGGCCGAACGGGCCATGGACAGCAACGACCTGGAACGGGAGCGTGGTATCACGATTCTGGCCAAATGCACATCTGTGGAACGCGACGGTATTCGCATCAACATCGTTGATACACCAGGCCACGCTGACTTCGGTGGCGAGGTTGAGCGCATCCTGAGCATGGTTGATGGCGTTTTGTTGCTGGTGGACGCCTCCGAAGGTGCCATGCCGCAAACCAAGTTCGTGACCACCAAGGCGCTTCAGATCGGCCTCAAGCCTATTTTGGTTATCAACAAAGTGGATAAGCCCGACGCTCGGCCCTACGAAGTACAGGACGAAGTCTTCGATCTGTTTTCCGTGCTTGATGCCACTGACGAACAGCTTGATTTCCCCACCGTGTTCGCGTCCGCCAAACAAGGCTGGGCCGCCATGGAACCCGATACCGAAACCGACAACATGGACGCCCTGTTCGATGTAATCCTGAAGCATGTGAAGCCGCCAGTAGAAGAAACCACCGGCGCGTTTTCCATGTTGGCAACCATGCTGGACGCCAACCCGTTTTTGGGTCGCGTGCTCACCGGGCGCATTCATTCAGGCACCGTTAAAGTCAACACGCCCATCAAAGCCCTGAACCGGGATGGTGAAGTGGTGGAAACGGGCCGTATTTCCAAGCTGCTGTCATTCCGTGATCTGGAACGCGTCCCCGTTGACGAAGCCGGCGCTGGTGATCTGGTAGCCATTGCGGGTCTGACCAAGGCAACCGTCGCCGATACCTTGTGCGATATATCTGTGACCGAACCATTATACGCCACCCCTATTGATCCACCGACCCTGGCCATGACGTTTTCGGTCAACGATTCACCGCTGGCCGGTACCGAGGGATCGAAAGTCACCTCTCGCGTTATTCGTGACCGCCTGTTGCGGGAAGCCGAAGGCAACGTGGCCATCCGCATCACCGAAACAGACGCCAAGGACGCCTTCGACGTGGCGGGCCGAGGTGAGCTGCAACTTGGCGTGTTGATCGAAACCATGCGCCGTGAAGGGTTCGAATTATCCATCAGCCGCCCGCGCGTGCTGTTCAGGGACGACCCTGAAACCGGCAAGACCATGGAACCTATCGAAGAAGCCGTCATTGACGTGGACGAAGAATATTCCGGCGTTGTGGTGGAAAGCATGAGCAACCGCAAAGCCGAAATGCAGGAAATGCTGCCTGCCGGTGGTGGCAAGGTGCGTATTACCTTCCTGGCACCGTCACGTGGCCTGATCGGTTATCATGGACAATTCCTGACCGAAACACGGGGCACCGGTATCATGAACCGCGTGTTCCACAGCTACGCCCCCACCAAAGGCCCCATCGACGGGCGGCGTAACGGTGTGCTGATTTCTAATTCACCGGGCAAGACGGTGGCCTACAGTCTTTGGAATCTGGAAGAACGCGGCACCATGTTCGTGGGCTCCGGCGCTAAAGCCTATGCCGGTATGATTATTGGTGAGAATGCGCGACCCGGCGATCTGGAAGTAAACCCCATGAAAGCCAAACAGCTGACCAACATCCGGGCATCGGGAACAGACGAAAACATCCGCCTGACCCCGCCCCGCAAAATGTCGCTGGAACAGGCGCTTGCCTATATTGGCTCGGACGAACTGGTTGAAGTCACACCGGAAACCATCCGCCTGCGTAAATACCACCTGGACCCCCACGAACGCAAACGCGCGTCCCGGGCGGAAAGTGCTGCTTAAGGTCACAGGTTTCTCGCGCGATTCAGGGATGATCCACGGGCGCGCCACGGGTGCCATTGCCCGGCAGAGTTTTGGCGCAAATTTTTCTCATTCTGTTTTTCTGTGTCTCACCTTCTCTGCGGTTTGACTCATAAAATGAGAAAACTGGTGCCACCAATGCGAATGTCCGAGCCTATCTCAAAACTGTCATAATCCAGAGACGTTAAGAGCCTCCGAGAATAGCCAGAAGCAGCTGTTTAGATAAACCAAATGTATGTTGTCTTCATGGGCCGCCCATTTGTTTATCACGTGGTTTTCTATCGTGTGACGGTCATCACATCAGCGAGCTCGAAGAACTTGTAGGTTTCATACCTGCTATTAATATTAGTTCTGTCGCCGAGAATGGCTGCAGGTCGATTTGGGGTGCCATAATGAATATTTTGCGAATTGTACTCGCCATTTTTTTACCTCCCGTAGCCGCCTTTCTAACAGTTGGTGTCGGCCTTCATTTCTGGATCAACATTGTTTTGTCTCTGTTGTTTTTCATTCCGGGCGTGGTTCATGCCATTTGGCTGGTGCTCAAAAGGGCTGAAAATCACTGATTAAAGATCAGTAAAATAATCACAGGAGAATTTTATATGTTTTTGAAGAAACTAACCGTTCCGCTTTTCCTCATCGCTTTTGTTTTTGCCGCTTTGGCGGCGCCGATTTCGATCAATTCCGATGGAACGGTAGATTTTGGCAAGAAAGCGTGGGCGGGCACGGACAAAAAGAAAGATAAGGACAAGAAAGATAAAAAGAAGAAGAAAAAGAAGAATGATGACGACGACGACGACGACAACGATGACAAGAGTTGTACCGGCGATCAGCCTTGTAACGATGACAACAAGAACCGCAAAGATGACAAAGACGACGACGACGACGATGATGATGATGACGATGATGAGGACGAGGACGATGATAGCTAAGAAACAGTTCGCTTAAAGTCCAATTCAGATATTAAACAAAGGGGAATACATAATGCTAATTCACATGAAAAAACTATCAGGTATATTACTAGCACTACCGATTTTAGGTGCATGCGCCAACTACGACATGGACACAGTTGGTAATATGGAGATCGACAGTTGGGCGTTTGCTGAATCTCTCCATGGGCAGTATATGCGCATTGGACGTGACGAGGCCGCAGAGGATGATTGGAAGGATGCGTTATTCTTCCGTGATAAGGCGCGTGAAGCCGCAGAAGCAGCAAACGAAGGTGCCGCTCTCCCTGAGCCACAGATGGTTGGGGATCGGGATATTCCCGAGGGAGCTTTAGCCGATTTGAATGCCGCCTATGACAGCCTCATGGCCGCACTTAGCGATGGTCGTCGCACAAAACCGACAGCTGCTGCCATTGCGCAGACCAGTTTTGATTGTTGGTTGCAGGAGCAGGAAGAAGATGTTCAGCCTGATGATATAGCTTTGTGTCGTGAAGATTTTGAAGATGCCCTCGCCCTGTTGACTAAAGTGGGCGAGCCAATGGTTGCCGCGGCGCCGGAATCTGTTGTGAAGCCTGAGCAGAGAACATTCGTTGTGTACTTTGACCATAATAGTGCAACCCTTGATGTGCTTGCCAATATGGCTATCCAAAACGCCCTTGAAAGGGCCAAAAGCACTAATCCAAAATTTGTTCAGGTAGGCGGTCATACCGATACCACCGGTGATCAGGTTTATAACGACGCACTTTCAGATCGTCGTGCCAAAGCTGTTGCGAAGAAACTCATTGAAGGCGGCTTGATGAAGAAGAACCTGATTCAAACATCGATGTTTGGCGAAAACTTCACCACTGTAAAAACTGGTGATAATGTCAAGAACCGTAGCAATCGTCGTGTTGAAATCAAACTTAGTTACTAAACCAGTATCTCGGTTCCACTGAACCAGCATTGATGAAAACTTCATCGATGCTGGTTCAGGTTGAGAATAGAATTAATAACACAACGAGAAGACAAGCGAATGGCATTTAACATAAAGAAAATGACGATCCCTCTTTACGGTATTCTGGTCTTTGCCACCCTTGCGGCTTGCTCTCCGGAAGTTGGATCAAAGGAGTGGTGCGCAGATTTAAAGGATAAGCCTAAGGGTGAATGGTCCGCCAACGAGGCCGCTGATTTTGCAAAGAGTTGTGTCTTTTAATTAACGATCCCAGATTTCGAATTTTCATCCTGATGTCATAATCCAAATTGGTAAGTATCTTAGACACAGGATCACCAGAAGTGTCCCTTGTGGGCCAAACCACATTTTCGGCCCCCCTTTGCTGGGTTTGTAAATCAATGCGAGTCTTGCATTACCGAACCGGTTAAACTCTGACCATGCAAAACTGGGTCGGGTCATTTTCCGTTTACTTAGACCGCCGGGTGGCGATCTTGCTGGCGTTTGGGTTTGCCAGCGGACTGCCCTTGGCGCTGGTTTATGCCACGTTGTCGGCGTGGTTGAGTGAGTCCGGCGTTAGCAAGACAGCCATCGGCCTGTTTGTGTGGGCCAGCACCGCCTATACCCTTAAATTCCTGTGGGCACCGTTGGTTGACCGCATGCCGCTACCATTTTTGACCAACTGGTTGGGCCAGCGTCGTGGCTGGTTGGTGTTATCGCAAGTTGCCGTGGTTGGTGCCATGGTCGGTTTGGGCAGCTCGGATCCTGCGTCCAATTTGTGGTGGACGGCCTTGTGGGCGGTTCTGCTGGCCTTTGCCTCGGCCACGCTGGATATCGTGGCCGACGCCTACCGGGTGGAAAGTCTGGATGAAGAAGAACTTGGGGCGGGCGCCGCGAACTTTGTATTTGGCTACCGCATGGCCATGCTGGTATCAGGCGGTGGCGCGCTGATTATTGCCCAGTTCGCCGGATGGTTCTGGGCTTATGGGGTCATGGCCGCACTTATGGCGGTGACGATTTTTGCGACACTCGCCAGTCCCGAACCAGATCATCCGGCCCGTCAGGGCGAGGCCTCTGCCAAGTCTTTAAGCGCGTGGATGGCGGGTGCCGTTGTGGCGCCGTTTGTAAATTTCCTCAAGCGACCGGACTGGTTGCTGATCCTGTTGTTCGTGGCATTCTATAAATATGGCGATGCGTTGTTGGGCATCATGGCCAATCCTTTCTATCTGGAAATCGGTTTTTCCAAGGCCGAGATCGGCGTGATCAGCAAATCCTGGGGCATGGTGATGACCATTGTAGGCGCGTTTGCCGGGGGCGTTCTGGTGGCGCGCATGGGCATTCTAAAGGCACTGTTGATTTGTGGCGTTCTGCAAGCCGCGTCCAATCTGGTGTTCGCCGCCCAAGCCTGGGTCGGTTATTCCGTGCCCATGCTGACCATCACCATCGGCATTGAAAACTTTACCGGCGGCATGGCGACCACGGCGTTTGTTGCCTATCTGTCGGGTCTGTGTAATCTGGCTTATACCGCCACACAGTATGCGTTGTTCTCATCATTCATGGGATTTGCGCGCACTATATTTGCGTCTGGCGGCGGCTGGCTCGCCGATCAGGTGGACTGGGTGAATTATTTCCTCATGACAACAATCGCCGCCCTGCCCGGTCTTATTCTGCTACTATGGCTCATTCGACGTTATCCACCGGGTGACTTGCATGTGCGAAATACTTGATCATTTCGCTCAGATACCTAAAACACCTGTCAGTAATAGAAAGGCAGAGCCATGGATTTCAGCAAAATTCCCATTGGGCGCAACCCACCCAGCGAGATTAACGTGGTCATCGAGATTCCCATGGGCGGCAATCCGGTGAAGTATGAGTTTGATAAGGAATCCGGTGCCATGTATGTGGACCGCTTCCTTCATACCGCCATGTACTATCCGTGTAATTATGGTTTCGTACCGCATACGCTGTCCGATGATGGCGATCCCATCGACGCGGCCGTGTTGAGCCAGTTCCCGGTTCAGGCCGGTGTGATTATTCCGTCCCGTCCCGTGGGCGTCTTGATGATGGAAGACGAAAGCGGCATTGATGAGAAGCTGCTGTGTGTGCCGCTGGATGATTTGCATCCCTATTACGGTAACATTCAGGCGCTGGAAGATGTGCGGCCTGTACTGTTGGATCAGATATCGCACTTTTTTGAGCACTATAAAGATCTGGAGCCGGAAAAATGGGCCAAGGTGCAGGGCTGGGAAAGCCATGAGAAAGCCCAGGCCCTTATTCTGGAAGCTATTGAGCGTGCAGCGAAAGACCAAAATAATGATGCCTGAATACCATGAGTGAGCGCCTCCACCTTATCCACGGCCTGCGGTTTGATAATATCAAAGGCGACATCTTTGGTGGCGTAACCGCCGCCGTGGTGGCCTTGCCGCTGGCGCTGGCTTTTGGCGTGGCATCGGGCGCTGGTCCGCTGGCCGGTCTGTGGGGCGCTATCCTCGTTGGATTTTTTGCAGCCGTTTTTGGCGGAACACCCGCCCAGGTGTCTGGCCCCACCGGCCCTATGACCGTGGTTACAGCGGGCATTGTTATGCAATACGCGCACGACCCGGCCATTGCCTTCACCGTGGTGATGATGGCGGGCGCGTTTCAGATCGCCTTTAGCATCAGTGGCATCGGCAAGTACATCAACCTCATGCCCATGCCGGTGGTGTCCGGGTTTATGAGCGGCATCGGCTGCATTATCATCGCGCTTCAGCTGGCCCCTTTGTTTGGTCATGTCACATCCGGCAACGTTGTGGAGTCCATTATGGCGCTGCCGTTTGTGGTGGGTAATCCACTGGTGGATGCGGCCGTTGTTGGGTTACTGAGTCTGGCCCTCATGTGTTTCCTGCCCCGGGCGGTCAAACGCATCCTTCCACCGGCACTGGTGGCGCTTATTGTGGGCACGGTCTGTGCCTATTGGTTTTTGCCAGAAGCGCCCGTGCTGGGCGAAATTCCAACCGGGTTTCCAAACCTCACATGGCCCATCATTGATACGGCCACACTGGCTAGTATGCTGCAATCGGCGTTTCTGCTGGCTATGCTTGGTACCATCGACAGCCTGCTGACCTCGCTGGTGGCTGACAACGTGACCCAGACCCATCACCGCCCCAACCGCGAACTGTTGGGTCAGGGGATCGGCAATATGGTGGCGGGTTTATTCGGGGCCATTCCCGGCGCTGGCGCCACCATGCGGACCGTAATCAATGTGCGGGCCGGTGGACGTACACCTATATCCGGGGCGTTACACGCGGTTGTTTTGTTTGCCGTTGTTATGGGCCTGGGGCCACTGGCGTCACATATCCCGCATGCGGTTCTGGCGGGCATTTTGATTAAAGTTGGTTTCGACATCATCGACTGGGAATACTTGAGGCGCGCGCGGCGAGCACCCAAGACTGGCTTGATTTTGATGGTGATCGTGCTGCTGCTGACGGTGTTTGTTGATTTAATCGTCGCGGTCATGGTGGGGTTGGTGCTGGCCAGCCTGGTGCTAACCAAGCGCATGGCAGATTTGCACATGGCGGGCCTGACAACCATATCTGCCGATGATGATGATGCCAGTTTAAGCGAAGAAGAAAGATCTATTTTGCGCGCCGCACAAGGTCACATCATGGTGTTTGTTCTGCGTGGGCCGTTTAGCTTTGGCGCGGCAACCGGCGTTACCAGGCGCATCCGGCAGGAAGTCGATCACAGCGTTTTAATTCTGGATTTGAGTGAAGTGCCCATGATTGATTCCAGCGCCTCATTTGCTCTGGAAGAAGTGATCCGCAATGCCGGGGTCAAAGGGCGTCATGCCCTGCTCGTGGGCGTGCGACCAGCCGTTCGCACCATTCTTGCCAGTCTCGGCGTACTGGACTTGTTTCCCGCCGGGCATGTGCACCGGGAACGCGAATCCGCCATCCGGCATGCGGCGATATTGTTGAACCTTGATCAGGCCACCTGACGCCACCAGACACCAGTCGCCGCCAGTTGTCGATGGCATGACCGGCGTTGCCTGTGATATGGTCGCGGTCTGACTGATAGACGAACAGGCAAATGACGTGAACAAGGCAGCCGCCACCCCGGTCCAGCAGGACAATGAGCAAACGCCTGTCGTGAAAGACAAGCCCACGCCCATGATGGAACAGTACCTGTCCATCAAGGTGGATCATCCCGATGCGCTCCTGTTCTATCGCATGGGTGATTTTTACGAGCTGTTCTTCGATGATGCCGTTGCCGCCGCCGCCGCCCTCGACATCACCCTCACCAAACGGGGCAAGCATCAGGGCGATGATATTTCCATGTGTGGTGTGCCCGCCCACAGCCACGTTGTGTATCTGGAGCGTCTGATCCGCAAAGGCTTCAAGGTTGCTATTTGCGAACAGATCGAAGACCCCACCGAAGCCAAACGAAAGCGCGGCCACAAGGCCGTGGTCAAGCGCGCCGTATCACGCATTGTGACCCCGGGCACGTTGACCGAAGATACCCTGCTGGATGCCCGCAGCAATAATTACTTAGTCAGCGTCGCCACGGCCAAGGGTCAATTCGGCGTGGCCTGGATGGATGTGTCCACCGGCTCACTGCAAACCCAGGCCTGTGACGAAGCTGATATCGCTGCGGTGCTGGCGCGATTGTCACCCGGCGAAATTCTGATATCCGAAACCGTGGTTGCGCGGGATGCACTGGCCGATGTGGTGTCGGACTGGCGCGACTATATGACCGTTGAGCCCGCCAGCCGGTTCGACAGTGACAACGCCCGGCGCAGGCTGGAACAAATTTTCGATGTGGGCACGCTGGATTCGTTTGGTAATTTCGGTCGGGCCGAGGTTGCCGCCGCTGGATCGCTGATCACCTATGTGGAACTGACCCAGAAAGGCGCCCTGCCCCGCATTGCTCCGCCCCGCCAGTATGCACGCGGCGCGGTCATGGAAATCGACGCCGCAACCCGGCGCAATCTGGAACTGACCTCGACGCTGACGGGTGACCGCAAAGGCAGCGTGCTGTCCGTTATTGACCGTACGTTGACGGGCCCCGGTGCGCGGCTTCTGATGGCCCGTCTCAGTGCGCCGCTGACGGACCGGGCCGTTATCGATGAACGGTTGGATGCTATTCAGTTTTTCATGGATGCAGAGCGGGTGCGCGGCGATGTGCGTGACCAGTTACGCGGCCTGCCGGACATGGAGCGTGCGTTGTCTCGTCTCAGCATTGGGCGCGGCGGCCCCCGTGATCTGGCGGCTGTTCGTCATGCGCTGGAACATACCGCGACAATTCGAACCATCGTTTCAACCGAGCGCGGTATGCCGGAAGCTGTGGCAAATTTTCTGACTGAACTTGATCCGCACGTGGCCCTGGTGGATGCGCTCAGTTGTGCGCTGGCCGAAGACCTGCCCGTTTACGTGCGCGATGGTGGCTTTATCAAACCGGGTTACGCGCCGGGTCTGGACGAATTGCGCAGCCTTCGGGACGAGAGCAAACGCCTGATTGCTAATCTACAGGCGGATTATCAGGCCGACACCGGGGTCGCGACTCTGAAGGTTCGCCATAACAATGTGCTGGGGTACTTTGTCGAAGTCCCCGCCAAGCAGGGCGACAAAATCATTGCCGACAAAGAAGGCCCCTATATCCACCGCCAGACCATGGCCAACGCCGTTCGTTTCACCACCACGGACCTGAGCGAACTGGAAGGCCGTATCGCCAAGGCCGCCGATAAGGCGCAGGCTTTGGAAGAAGAAATGTTTCAGGCCTTGTGTGATGACGTGATGGGATATGCGACCACGCTCGCTGGTGTGGCCCGTGGCTTGGCCATCATGGATGTATCCTCCGGGTTGGCTGAGCTGGCCGTGCAATCGCGGTATTGCCGACCGGTTTTGAGCGACGATCGCGACCTGCACATCGTGGGCGGCCGCCATCCCGTGGTCGAGGCGGCCCTGATCCAGTCTGGTGATGGTCAGTTTGTGGCCAACGATACTGATCTGGCTGATGGCGCGCGGCTCTGGCTGCTGACGGGCCCGAACATGGCCGGTAAAAGTACATTCCTGCGCCAGAATGCGCTCATTGCCCTGTTGGCCCAAATGGGCAGCTTCGTGCCCGCCACCGAGGCTCGCATCGGTATTGTAGACCGGCTGTTCTCTCGCGTGGGTGCCGCCGATGATCTGGCCCGTGGGCGCTCCACGTTCATGGTGGAAATGGTGGAAACTGCGGCCATTCTTAATCAGGCGGGTCCCCGGTCGCTGGTCATTCTGGACGAAATCGGTCGTGGAACGGCCACATTTGATGGCCTTTCCATCGCTTGGGCGGTGGTCGAGCAACTGCACGAGGAAAATAAATGCCGCGCGTTGTTTGCAACCCACTACCACGAGCTGACCGCGCTTGCCGCCCGCTTGGCTGATTTGAGTTGTCACAGCATGCGGGTTAAGGAATGGCAGGGCGATGTGATCTTCTTGCACGAGGTCGGTGCCGGCGCCGCAGACCGATCTTACGGCATTCACGTGGGCCGGCTGGCCGGCCTGCCACCCGCCGTCATTTCGTATGCCGAACAAATTCTGGCCACGTTGGAACAGGGCGAACAATCTTCGGTGCTTACCCAGCTGGCCGATGATCTGCCCTTGTTCGCGGCAGTTTCGGAAGAAGCAAATGCGGGCAGCGGCCCAGCATCCGCTCCCGATCCGGCCCTTATTGAGCTGGATAGGGTCAACGCAGATGACTTAACGCCACGAGAAGCGTTGGATTTTCTATATTCATTGAAGGCAATGCGCCAAAACAGCGGCAAATAGCTTCTAAGGTCACACATTTATTCTTCTTTTTATTACGTTACCGGTACTTAAAGACGATGGTCAGCGCAAAAAAACTCAAGGGAATCATCGATGGCCGTGCTGTTGCCGAGGCCGTGCAGGAGATCACGTCCTGGTCCGGATACAGCCCGAAAACCCACAGCAGCATCTTTGCTATCTTCCAAACTGCGCTGGAGCAGGGTAACGCCGAGATCAGGCGACGGTTTGAGGAAGAGGCATGGCCCGCCAGCGACATTATTCGGGCCCAATCCCATCTGACCGACCAGATTATCGGCCAACTGGTGAAGCTGACCATGGAAGACGTGTTTCCGGCGGCCAATCCCACCAAAGGCGAACAGATCGCGATTTTGGCGGCGGGCGGCTATGGCCGTCAGGAAATGGCACCTCATTCTGATATCGATCTAATCTTTCTCGTGCCCTATAAAATGACCCCTCATACAGAGCAAGTGGTTGAATTTATGCTCTATTTTCTGTGGGACCTGAAATTGGCTGTGGGCCATGCCACGCGCAATGTTGACGAGGCCATCCGTCTCGCGCGCGACGATATTACCATTCGCACCAACATGCTGGAAACGCGCTGCATCGCCGGAGACAAGAAACTTTTCAAGTCATTTTGGAAGCGATACCGTACCGAAATCATGGACGGCACCCAGAATGAGTATGTGGAAGCCAAGTTGGGTGAGCGCGACACCCGCCATGACAAGATGGGTGACACCCGTTATGTGCTGGAACCCAATATCAAGGAAGGCAAGGGCGGTTTGCGTGATTTGCAGACCTTGTTCTGGATCGCCAAGTACATTTATCAGGTCGCCGATATCCATGATTTGGTTGAGCAGGACGTTTTTACCAAAGAGGACGTTCGTTTGTTCGACAAGGCGTCCAATTTTCTGTGGACCATACGCTGCAATCTGCATTTTCTGGCCGGTCGCGAAGAAGATCGCCTGACGTTTGATAGCCAGCAGGAAGTGGCCGTTCGTATGGGATACCGCGATCATGCCGGCACCCGCGGTGTGGAGCGGTTCATGAAGCACTATTTTCTGATCGCCAAGGATGTGGGTGATCTGACCCGGGTCCTGTGTGCGGTGCTGGAAGAGCAACACAAGAAACGCGGGCGACGGTTCAACCTGCCCACCCTGCCGTTCGGCAAAAGCGCCTATAACGGTTTTGATATCGAAACAGGCCGATTAAATGTGGCTGGTCGGGCCGATTATAAGGCCGAGCCCTTAAAGTTGATCACCCTGTTCAAGACGGCACTGGAAAACGATATTGATATTCATCCCCGCGCGCTTCGGAGTGCGCGGCAAAGCCTGAGCCTTATCGGACCTGAGTTGCGTGATGATCCAGCGGCCAATGCGGCATTTGTGGACATCCTGACGTCAAAACGCAATCCGGAAAAGACCCTTATGGGCATGAACGAAACCGGCGTGTTCGGTCGATTTATCCCGGATTTCGGTCGGGTCGTTGCGCAAATGCAATATGATATGTACCACGTGTATACCGTGGACGAGCACACCATCCGCGCCATGGGCATTCTGCACCGCATTGAGGCCGGTGAACTGGCCGATGACCACCCGCTATCCACCGTCGTGGTCAAGGAAATCCAGTCCCGCCGCGTCTTGTACATCGCGGTCATGCTACATGACATTGCCAAAGGTCGCAAAGGTGATCATTCGGTGCTGGGCGCTGAAATTGCCCTCAAGCTGTGTCCCCGCCTGGGCCTTAACGAGTGGGAGACAGAGACCGTATCATGGTTGGTGCAGGAACATCTGTTGATGAGCAAAATTGCCTTCAAACGGGATCTGGACGACGCCCAAACCATCAGCGACTTCGCCAGGATTGTTCAATCTCCTGAACGATTGCGTCTTTTGCTGGTGCTGACCGTGGTGGATATCCGCGCGGTGGGCCCCAAGGTCTGGAATGCCTGGAAGGCTACCTTGTTGCGTGATTTATATGCCCGCGCGCAGGAAGATTTAAGCGGCACCCTTGAAGACGGCCGGCGCGAACGGCGTATCGATGCCGCCAAAGGTGCATTACGGGATCAGCTAAAGGGCTGGGACCATGATTGGATTGAGGGCTTTTTGGCCCGTGGTCGTGACCATTACTGGATCAGTTTCGATACCGAAACGCTATCTCGTCACGCCCACATTGCCCGCGATGTGGAACAGACAGGCGATTTGGTGGCCGTGCGTTCAACCGTGTCCGCCCAGCATGATATTACCGAGGTGATTGTTTACGCCCCGGATAGTCCGGGCCTGTTCGCGGCGATTGCCGGCGCCATGGCCCTTTCCGGCGCATCCATCGAAGATGCCAAAATCGTGACGCTCTCCGATGGTATGGCCATGGATACGTTCTGGATTCAAGACGAGGGCGGCCACGCCTATGACGAGCCACGCCGTCTGAACAGGCTGGCTGACCGGATCCAGCGCGCCTTGAAAGGCGAGTTGCTGCCTGGACGCGAGCTGGCCAATGCCCGTGACAAGGCCCTGCCGTCACGAACGCAGGTGTTTAAAGTGCCGCCCCGCGTCCTGTGTGACAATTCCATCAGTAACAGCGCCACGGTGATTGAAATCAATGGCCGTGACCGGCTTGGTCTGTTGTTGGACCTGACCACCGTTCTGACTGCCGAAGGTTTTCAGATCAATAGTGCGCATATTTCCACCTACGGCGAGCGCGTGGTGGATGTGTTTTACGTGAAAGATGCATATGGGCTGAAGATCACAAGTGAAAGCAAGATTGAGGCTTTGCGTACAAAACTGATCCAGGTACTAAGCCCTGAACGGAGAGCCACAGATCGGGGCGCCACAGAAACGCCATCTTCCGCTGCTTAGCTTTTGTACACCGACCCTTAATCAAAAACCTTTATTGAATCCGGTATGAATTTATTACGTGCCATCACCACCGTGGGTGGGTTTACGCTCATGAGCCGCGTTCTGGGCTTTGTGCGCGATATGCTGATTGCCGCTACGCTGGGCGCTGGGCTGACGGCTGACGCTTTTTTTGTGGCGCTCAAGTTTCCCAATTTATTCCGTCGACTGTTTGCCGAAGGGGCATTTGCCGCCGCGTTCGTGCCGATCTTTGCCGGTAAGCTGGAATCGGAAGGTCGCGGCCCGGCGGTGAGCTTCGCCGCGCAAGCTTTCAGTATTCTGGCTCTGTGCCTGACAGTATTCGTCATCGTGGTTGAACTTGCCATGCCCTGGGTCATGCAGGCTTTTGCGCCGGGGTTTCTGGATGATCCAGCAAAATTCGATTTAACCGTTCTGCTCGCCCGCATCACGTTTCCTTATCTGATTTTCATCTCGCTCACGTCATTGATTGCCGGTGTGCTCAATTCCATAGGCCGGTTCGCCGCTGCGGCGGCTACGCCTATTCTGTTGAACATCTGCATGATCGGCGCGATCCTTTTGCTGGTACCGTATTTTGAGACCCCGGCCCATGCGCTGGCATGGGGCGTATGCGGCGCGGGGGTGGTTCAGTTGGTGTGGCTTTATGCGGCGCTTGCACGCGAAGGCATTGTTCTGCGATTACCACGACCGCGCCTGACCGAAGATATCCGCACCCTATACCGACGAGCCCTGCCGGTCGCGTTGGGGGCGGGCATTTATCAGATCAACCTGCTGGTGGATACGGTCATCGCATCCTTGCTGCCGTCGGGGTCGATCTCATATCTGTTTTATGCGGACCGGGTGAACCAGCTGCCACTGGGCGTGGTGGGTGTTGCTGTTGGCACCGCGCTCTTGCCCATGTTGTCACGCCACGTGCAAAGCGGCGACGATAGCGCTGCCCAGAACGGCCAGAACCGCGCCCTGGAATTTACGTTATTGCTAACCCTGCCCGCGGCCGTGGCGCTGTTTGTTATTGCCCAACCTGTCATATCGGTCTTGTTCGAGCGCGGCGCGTTCAGTCACACCGACGCCGTTGCCACAGCCAAAGCCTTGGCCGTGTACGCGCTTGGCTTACCGGCTTACGTTCTGGTCAAGGCGCTGGCACCCGGCTTCTTTGCCCGCGAAGATACCAAAACGCCGGTGGTGATCGCGGTCGCCGCTATGGCGGTGAACGTTAGTTTATCGCTGATTCTCATGGGGCCGTTCCTGCATGTGGGCATTGCCATGGCGACGGTCATATCGGCGTGGCTCAATGCCGCCTGCCTTGCCATCGTGCTGCGCAAACGCGGCCAGTTGATACTGGACGCCCGGCTTTGCTCACGCCTGCCCCGAACTATTGTGGCGGCCGCAATCATGGGCTTGGGGCTGTACGCCGGTCTGGATAATGCGATGCCTTGGTTGGACGGCACCGTCGTACAACGGGCCTCGGCATTGGCGGTACTGGTCGGCGGTGGTTTGGTGGTGTTTGGTCTGTGCGCCCAGATTTCCGGCGCAGCGCGGATCAGCGATCTGGCCGCCCTCAGAAACAGGGCAGCTTGACCCATGACGTTCCACGCGCCATAAATCGGCGCGCAATCAACTTAATAACAAGGTCTTATCCATGAGCCGGATTTTTTCGGGTATTCAGCCCACAGGCAACCTTCATCTTGGCAACTACCTGGGCGCGATCCGCAACTGGGTATCGTTGCAGAATGATTATGAATGCATCTTTTGTGTGGTAGACCTGCACGCCATTACGGTGTGGCAAGACCCGGCCGAGCTACGCGCCAATACCCGCGAAGTGGCGGCTGCCATGATCGCATCCGGCGTGGACCCGAAGAAGAATATTTTGTTTAACCAAAGCCAGAACCCGTCACATTCGGAACTGGCCTGGATATTCAACTGTGTTGCTCGCTTGGGCTGGCTCAATCGTATGACCCAGTTCAAGGAAAAAGCCGGTAAGCACAAAGAGAACGCATCCATCGGCCTGTTCGCCTATCCGAACCTGATGGCCGCCGATATTCTGGCGTACCGGGCCACGCACGTGCCCGTGGGCGAAGATCAGAAACAGCACCTGGAGCTGGCCCGTGATATTGCGCAGAAGTTCAACAACGATTTCGGCGTGGATTTCTTTCCGATTATCGAGCCCGTGATTATGGGTGAGGCCACGCGGGTTATGTCCCTGCGTGATGGCTCAGCCAAAATGAGCAAGTCTGATCCGTCGGATAATTCACGTATCAACATGGTCGATGATGTGGACACCATTGTTAAGAAGATCAGAAAAGCCAAGACAGATCCGGAACCGCTACCCACCTCTAAAGAGGGTCTCGAAGGCCGTCCGGAAGCTGCCAACCTCATGTCTATTTTTGCGGCCCTTTCGGATTGCACCGTCGAAGATGTTATCACCAGGTACGGCGATCAGCAGTTCTCGGTGTTTAAGCAGGACCTCGCGGATGTGGCCGTTGAAAACCTGTCACCCATTCAGAATGAAATGCGCCGATTGGTGGACGACCATGACTATGTGGACGGTATCTTGCGCGAAGGGGCGGGGCGTGCCCGTGCTATTACAGAACCCATCATTCGTGAAGTGCACGACGTGATCGGGTTTTTGCGGGCGTAGCGTGAGTCGCGAAGGCGCCATAACCCGCGTTGAGCGCTATTTTGGTGATGGCGGCTTGCTCAACGATCTTTCGCGGCGCGTGGCGATTCCCACCGCCAGCCAGGAACCATCCCGATTGCCGGAACTGCGTCGCTACCTTGTTGATGAAATGGTGCCGTGTCTGGATGCCATGGGGTTTACGTGCCAGATCATTGAAAATTCTGTACCCGGCAACGGGCCATTTTTGGTGGCCCGCCGTATGGAGGCGGACGACCTGCTTACGGTGATGAGCTACGGCCATGGCGATGTGATTTCAGGCCAGGAAGGCCAGTGGAAAGACGGCCTCGATCCCTGGCAGGTGACCGTGGTGGATGATCGTTGGTACGGGCGTGGCACCGCCGACAACAAAGTACAGCACACCATTAATATGGCCGCCATGGCTGCCGTTCTGGAAGAGCGTGGCAAGCTCGGCTTTAACGTGGTGATGCTTATAGAAACCGGCGAGGAAACAGGCTCGCTTGGTTTGCGCGAATTATGCACCGAGAACCGTGACCTGTTTGATGCCGATTTGTTTTTGGCTTCCGATGGGCCGCGGGCAAGGCCGGACCAGCCCACGATCTTTTTAGGGTCCCGCGGCACGTTCAATTTCAAGATGAATGTGGACTTGCGTGATGGCGGTCATCATTCGGGTAATTGGGGCGGGCTGTTGGCGAACCCGGGCGTCATTCTGGCCCATGCCATCGCCGCGATCATATCGGATACAGGCACGCTTCAAATACCGGCGTGGCGGCTTGATCACATCCCGGATTCTGTTCGAGGTGCCCTTGCCTCAATCACGGTTGATGGCGGTGAAGATGGCCCGGAAATCGATCCTCATTGGGGTGAGCCGGGCATGTCTGCTATTGAAAAGATTGTTGCCTGTAACAGTTTTGAGGTCCTCGCCTTCAAGACCGGCAACCCGGACAACCCGGTCAATGCCATACCACCCAAAGCCGTCGCCGACTGTCACGTTCGATACGTTGTTCCGTTTCAGATGGATGACATGATGTCAGCACTACGGGCTCATCTGGACGAACGTGGGTTTGGCATGGTGACGCTGGCGCTTGAACAGGACGGCATGCAGGCGACGCGGCTGGACCCTGATCATCCGTGGGTGCACTGGGCCGTAGAATCCATGGAAAAAACTACCGGCCAGGAAATTGCCGTGATGCCAAATTTGGGCGGATCTTTGCCCAATGATGTGTTTGCTGATTTGTTGGGCATACCCACCGTTTGGGTTCCACATTCTTATGCATCCTGCTCCCAACACGCCCCGAACGAGCATGTGCTGGCACCGGTTTGTCACGATGCCTTGCGTATTATGGCGGGTCTGTGGTGGGATTTGGGTGACGTTGATAGAGATTTTGTGTTATCAGCCCATTGATCTTTATGGGATTTAAGACCATTTTGTATTTGGAATCGTTTTAAGTTAGAATAGCTGAACCGAGTTAGGAAAACCGCCATGTTCATTCAAACCGAACCCACACCGAATCCCGCCACGCTGAAATTCCTGCCTGGGCAGGCTGTTATGGATGTGGGCACGGCTAATTTTACACTGAGCGATGATGCCTCGCGCTCACCGCTGGCGCAGCGGTTGTTTGGTATAGATGGTGTTGCCGGTGTTTTTCTAGGTGGTGACTTCATTACGGCCACCAAGACCCCGGACGGTGACTGGGATAATTTGAAGGCGCCGATTTTGAGCGCCATCATGGACCATTACACATCGGGCGAGCCAATCATCAGCGAAGACACGTCTTCACAGGTTCCCGAAGGCTTGGAAAGCGATGGTGAAGAAGACAGTGTTGTTTCCCAGATCAAAGAGCTGCTGGAAACCCGGGTCCGACCGGCTGTGGCACAAGATGGCGGTGATATTATTTTTCATGGCTTTCAGGAAGGCATCGTCTATTTGCAGATGCAAGGGGCGTGTGCGGGCTGCCCTAGCTCATCAATGACCCTCAAGCATGGTATTGAAAACATGTTGAAATATTATGTTCCAGAGGTTCTGGAAGTCCGCCCCGTCGAGTAAGGGGCAGCTCATTTCGAATTGTTTGGGGTTAGGATTCGAACCCCAAACAGGAATCACTCCATATAGTCTTTTGTTTCGGCCTGTGTTAGAAGGTCTTTTACTGGAATGGCGTTCCCAAGTCTTGGGGGCCCCCGAACATATCGGGTGTGGAGCGTAACCAAAGTGGTGGTTGAGAAATCAAGATCAATGCGTAAATCGACAACAGTTGATGGTGTGGCATCGCCCTGTGACGCCATGGCCCAGGCGCAAAGGACGTCGGTGTCCCAGAAGCTTGCCTTGCTTGCAACGGCGGGTCTGGTCGCGGCGGGTATTTTGGTGGCGGTTACAGCGCCGCCCGCCAGCGTGACCATGGCACCGCATGCCCGGTTGGCATTGGATGGCGGGATTGCCGTTGATGCCGTGCCGCTGACGGCTGTTGAATCGGCTGAACTGGCGCAATTGAAGCCTGTGTCAAATGGGCTGTCCGTGGCCGAGATGCGGCAGATTCTCGCCTATGATCTGGACCTGATCCGCGATGGTGCATTTGTACCGCGGGTGTTTATGGCGGCCATTCCGTCCGGCCTGGCCGCGGTGCAGGAAACAGCCGCCCGCAAAGCGCTATTCTATAAAAGCGTTCTGCCATTGGTGTTACAGGTCAACGATGAAATTCTCGAAGACCGGGCCCGGCTCGACCGATTGGGCGCGGAACTGTCTCGTGGCGCGGAACTCGCCGCCGTGGACCGCCTGTGGCTCGCCATGCTCAGCGATCGATATAATGTGGCTCGCGATGATACCGTCACGATGTTGAAGCATCTGGATGTGGTGCCGCCGTCACTGGCAATGGCACAAGCCGCCACTGAAAGTGGCTGGGGCACGTCGCGCTTCACCCGCGAAGGCAATGCCCTGTTTGGTCAGTGGACATATGCAGAGGGCAATCTGGTGCCTGAAGGCCGCGACGACGGTAAAGAGCACATGATCAAGAGTTTTGAGACACTGATCGATTCGGTTCGCGCCTATGTACGTAACCTGAATACCCACCGGGCGTACCGGGAGTACCGGGACATGCGCGCCCAGCTACGGGCCAAAGACAAGCCGCTGGATGGCCGCGTGCTGGCTGGCGCCCTGCACCGTTACAGTGAATTGGGTGTCGTGTATGTGAACGCTATCCGAACCATGATCGGTCAAAATGGCTTGCGCCGCTTCGATGACGCGCGGCTGGCCCAGGAACCGATTGAACCCGCCGCGTAATCAACGATTAAAGTTATGAGGCTGTGATCGGATCGATAATGCCGGTCACCTCGGTAATAATGGAAGCCGGAAATCCACTGAGCTCGGCATGTTTATGGATGGCCGCTTCGTCTTCGGCCAGATAGATACAGAATGTTTTCTCGGCGGTAACGTACGAATGCTGCCACTGTACGCGTGGCGCTAATTGCGCCAGTGCCTCATTGGATACCTTGGCCGCACCGCCCAGTTGTTCCGCGTCCATTGCGCCAACACCGCCTATATCCCGCTCAATAACATAACGTTTCATGACTGTTCCCCTTGTTTTAAGCACTGCGCGGCGAAAAATCCGCGCTATGGGTGTAGATTGATCCGCTTGTTTCTCTCGCGCTAGTTCACGAACTGAACTGAACCGGAATAGTTTCTGAACTATCCTCATGTCCTGAACTTGTTAGTATGTATGCGGCCAAGATCAGGAGGCGTCCATCATGACAATCAGTTATGAACAATTTTGCCCTGTCGCCATGGCGTCGGAGGTTTTGTGTAGTCGCTGGACAGTTCTTTTATTACGAGAACTTTGCGCCGGATCAACCAGGTTCAATAACCTGCGCCGAGGGTTGCCACGAATGTCCCCCGCTTTGTTATCCAAGCGCCTGAAGGAACTTGAGGACGCCGGTGTTCTCGAGCACGTGTTGATACGAAAAACACCCGAAACTTACGAATATCATCTGACCGACGCAGGGCGTGAGTTGGGGCCCGTAATCGAAGCCATTGGCATCTGGGGGCATCGCTGGGTGGAGTCAGAACCCAGCCTCGACAATCTGGATGTGCAGTTATTGATGTGGGATATGCGACGAAACCTGGATGTGACGCCGTTGCCCAGTCGCAAGTTAAACATCCAGTTCATTTATCCGGAACTTGATACGGCGCGGCGTGACTTCTGGTTATTGGTGGACCCGAAAGAGGGTGCTGACCTGTGTTCTATCGATCCCGGGTTTGACGTTGATCTTTATGTGCGCACCGATCTGAGAACGATGACGGCCATCTGGATGGGCCTGGATAGCGTGCAGCAAGCCAGAAAGGATGACCGCCTGGAATTGATTGGCGACAACGCCGTCGCTAAATCCATGCAGACGTGGTTGGGATTGAGTCCGTTTGCTGTTCAGGAAAAACAGGTAAACTGATCAGCCTTCACTCTCCCTTGAGCTGATAATACTGTTGCCCGAACCAGTGCCAGCGTCCGGCGTTTTTACCGGAACCCGGCAGGGTGCAGTTCAGCCGTACACGACCGGCGGGGAAGGGCGTTTCCACCCGGACCTCAATCCGCGTATCGCCAAGGCGAATAATTTCGGCCTTTCCTTCATGGGATAGAAAACAGCTGAGTAAGTTAGACCGGGGCAGGGCCTTACGTAGCGTAAATCCCATGGCGGGGGCGGGGGCCGACGCGGGGATGGACATATTTTCCGGCGTTATGTCTGTTACCGACATGGCGAGGGCGTTGACCGCCGTCTTAAACCGCCCCATGTCGCCAAATTTTTCGTTCAGTGGAAAACGCGGTAAATAATAGGCGAAATCCTGACTGTCGAATGCGCCTGAATGCTGACCAAAAGCGGCGGTGTATCCGTGTTCTTTAACTAGGGACACCACGTCACTGCTGGCCTCACCATAGGGGTAGGCGAACACGGTGGGTGTGATGCCCAGTTCCGCCTTATAGCGAGCGTTGGATTCTGCCAGTTCTTTGCTAAGCCGGGTGGGCCCAAAATCGGGCATGTGCAAATGGGTTCGGGTGTGGGCGCCAATGGTCACACCGCCCCCGTCCACCATCTCACGAATCTGATCCCACGACATGATATCGGCCAGACCCTGATCCACACCGCCGGTGGATACAAATAGGGTAAAGGGCAGCCCAGCATCGCGCAGCCTGGGCCAGGCTTCTGCATAAACCGACAAATAGGCATCATCGATGGATAGCCCCACCGTGCGATCTGGCAGGCTTTCCCCGCCTTGCTGGCGGCGGATGATCTCGGGGATCGGTAGAACAGTGTACCCACCGCTCAACAGCTCCTGCACATGGGCCTCGAACTGTTCCAGTCGAATGTTGGTGGACGGATAGCGATCATCGCCGAATCGGTGATACATAATGACAACGGCCGAATCAGATTGTACGGACTCCGATTGGGCGTGCGCCGGGCTCCCCAGCAGGATGGGAAACAGCGCTGCCAGCATGGCTAAAAGTCGTACTATCAATTCATCGTCCCCGAAATTCTTGTGCTGCTCGAAAGAGTCTAGCCGTTTCAATGCGGTAAAGGTAGGCTATCTTATCGGTGGAATATGTGACCCGGCGCACAAATGCGTCAAGCTGGAAAAGAAAATTGCATGAAAATTCTGGCCCTTGATACCTCAACCTCAGCCTGTTCAGCGGCCTTTTGGTCAGATGGCGTGTTACAGGGCGATCAGTTCGCCGAAATGGCGAGAGGTCAGTCAGAACACCTGGTGCCGATGATCAGGTCCGTGTTACGTGACTGTAGCGTGACCATGCAGGACATGGACATGATCGCGGTCTCCACCGGACCCGGTGCCTTTACGGGTGTCCGTATCGGGCTTGCCACGGCGCGGGGTTTGGCGCTGGCCAGCGGATTGCCGTTGCGGGGTGTTACATCGCTTGAGGCCGTCGCGCACGGCGTTCCTGCGGATGAAAGGCCAGACGGAGGCAAGGGCAGGGGCGTATTGGCCCTGATCGATTCCAAGCGGGATGACGTTTTCACGCAACTGTTTGATGCGGACCTCTCACCGATGAGCGAGCCGCAAGCCTTGTCGCCTGATGACGTGATCCGCTATTGCCAGAAATATAATTTGGAGGTGACGCTGGCGGGTGATGCGGCTGAGCGCATGATGGATCACGGTCTTTCGGGTGCAGGTGTCCACGCGCGACCATCTTCGTCACGGCATCCTCAAGCGGCTGTTATTGCCGCCGTGGCCTCGGGACGGGGATTGCCGACGCCGGATGATGCGTCACCGGCACCGTTATACTTGCGCCCGCCCGATGTGAAGGTAAGGGCCGATGGTGGGCGTCTCCGACCCTGAACTGTTATTCTGTTTTTCGAAAGATTAGTATATGAATGCCGTCGGCCGGGGCGTCGGTGGTTTCGCCCGCAATGGATACTATTTCGTGGCCATAATCTTTGATGGAGCGCGGTACGTTGTCCAACGGCTCAGCCCCCTGCAAACGGACCCGCGCTGTTTCGCCAACGGCCATACGCTCAATCAACAGCTTGGCCTTCACGAACGTCATGGGGCAGATTTCGTCCGAGATATCCAGAAAGTAGTTTTCGTTTATATGGTCGGTTTCGGACAAGATTTGTTCTCCAGCGTGGCCCAGTGGTTTGAGCTGTTTGATGATACTAGTTGAACAGACTCTATGCGCCACTATGATGCGAAGCCATTGATGTAGTATTATGCCTGTTTTTAGTCAATCTTGAGCGGAGAGCAAAAATCCCAACAGACATTTCACGTATCGAACAATTGTGTATTGACCGGGGCATGAAAATGACCGGGCAGCGGCGCATTATCGCGCGCGTGTTGTCCGAGGCCGATGATCACCCGGACGTGGAAGAGGTTTATAGCCGGGCTGCCGCTCATGATCCACGCATCAGCATTGCCACAGTTTACCGCACCGCCCGCCTGTTCGAAGAGGCCAATATCATTGAACGTCATGATTTTGGTGACGGACGCGCGCGCTATGAAGAAGCCACCGACGAGCATCACGATCATTTGATCAATGTTCAGACCGGTGAGGTTATCGAGTTTCAAAACAGCGAAATCGAAGCCCTGCAAGAAGCCATTGCCAAAGAATACGGCATGCGTCTGGTGGGTCACCGCCTGGAACTGTACGGCGTGCCGCTTGATCGTTCAAAAAAAGACTGAATTCCACGCCAGCGATAGCAATTGTTGCCAGCCATAGCAATTGTAGAAAGTATTGCCTATACTGATGTGGTAAAGTATATGGCACGAACCTGAACATGATTGTTGGGGAAACATTGTTGCAAAAGATAGCGTTGCGAAACTTGGTATTGCATCCGTATTCTGAAAAAAAGATTCATTCTCACATGACTTGCAGAGCCTGAGCCTGCCTTGGCCAAATCCCTATTCATAAAAACCTATGGCTGTCAGATGAACGTGTACGATTCAAATCGTATGACGGATATTCTGGCCCCTCTGGGTTATGAGGCCTCCTCCACGCCTGATGGTGCGGACATGGTCATCCTGAACACATGTCACATACGTGAGAAGGCCGCCGAGAAGGTGTTTTCTGAACTGGGGCGCCTGCGTTTTCTGAAAGAGGCCAAGCAAGAGGCCGGCGAGAACATGATCCTGGCCGTGGCGGGCTGCGTGGCCCAGGCCGAAGGCGACGAGATCGTGCGCCGCGCCCCTTATGTGGACATGGTGTTTGGCCCGCAAACCTATCACCGTCTACCGGAAATGGTGGCACGGGCATCCAGGCAGGCAGGCGTTGTGCTGGATACAGATTTCCCCGTGGAATCCAAATTTGATCATATGCCAAACACCGCGTCTGTCGAAAACAGCACGGCTTTTCTGACCATACAGGAAGGCTGTGACAAGTTTTGCACGTTCTGTGTGGTGCCTTATACACGCGGCACTGAATTCTCTCGACCGGTTGCCGAGGTATTGGATGAGGCCAGGCGTCTGCGTGACGCGGGTGCACGTGAGATTACCCTGTTGGGTCAGAATGTGAACGCCTATCATGGCGCTGTGGCAGGTGGTTCAGAACGTGGCCCCGAACGTGGCCCTGAACGTGGGTTGGGTGATTTGATTCGCGACCTGGCCGAAATCGACGGTATTGAGCGGTTGCGTTACACCACATCCTATCCGGCAGAAGTGGACGACGCGCTGATCGAAGCACATCGCGATGTGCCGGAACTCATGCCATTTTTGCATTTACCCGTACAATCGGGTTCTGATCGTGTGTTATCAGCCATGAACCGACGACACGATTCCGGTCAGTACCGCGATCTGGTCGAGCGCCTTCGCGCCGCCCGCCCGGACATTGGCCTGTCATCGGATTTCATTGTGGGCTTTCCTGGCGAGACCGAAAAAGATTTCGAACAATCCATGGACCTGATCCGTGATATCGGTTTCCTTCAGGCATTCTCGTTCAAATATAGCCCGCGCCCCGGCACACCGGCAGCGAGTATGCCGAACCAGGTGGAAGAAGCGGACAAGAGCCGCCGCCTGGCCGCATTGCAGGCCTTGTTGGTGGAACAACAGGTTCAGTTCAACAAATCATGTATCGGCAATGACATGCCGGTGCTGCTTGAAAAATTTGGCCGCCACGATGGTCAGCTGGTGGGCCGCAGCCCTTATATGCAGGCCGTTCACGTGCAGGCCCCGGCAGATTTATTGGGTAGTATCGTTTCCCTGCGCATCGATGGATCGGGTGAAAACAGCCTGTCGGCCACGGCTATTGATACCAAGCCCAGTGATACAACGTCGGGCGCCGCCCGCATGATGGCGTGAGGATGATGAAGGGCTCAGCTTCCAGAACCGGACATGGTGACGTGAAACAGGTATCCATTGAGATGCAGTTTGACGACAACAAGTATGTACAGGAACTGTTTGGCTTTCATCACAGCAATCTGACACGGCTGGAACAATTGCTGGATATTTCCATTCATTCGCGTGGAAACGAGCTGACGGTTTCAGGGGATGAGGCGAGCATTCAGGACGCGCGAGATGTTCTGGGTGAACTTTATGGACGGCTAAAGCGGGGCCTTGAGGTTTCGCGTGATGAAGTGGATGCAGCAGTGCGCATGGCAACAGATCAATCAGGTAAAGTAGAAGACACACAATTAACCGTTCATACGCGGAATAAATCAATATCACCGCGGTCAGCAAATCAGGCGGAATACTTACGCGCCATTGATACCCACGATCTGGTTTTTGGTCAGGGCCCAGCCGGTACAGGCAAAACCTATCTGGCCGTGGCCAAAGCGGTTGAACTGTTGGTTAAGGGATCGGTAGATCGTATCATCCTGTCCCGGCCTGCCGTTGAGGCTGGCGAACAATTGGGCTTCCTGCCCGGTGACATGCAGGAAAAAGTAGACCCTTACCTACGACCGCTTTATGACGCGCTTTATGACATGCTACCCGATGCCCAGGTGGTGAAGCGTCTCGAAAGTGGTGAAATTGAAGTAGCACCTTTGGCCTTTATGCGGGGCCGCACGCTGTCCAACGCATTCGTTATTCTTGATGAAGCGCAAAACACAACAGCCGTTCAGATGAAAATGTTTCTGACCCGGTTGGGCGAGAATGCCCGTATGGTCATCACCGGTGATTTAAGCCAGGTGGATTTACCGCGCGGCATTCGCTCAGGCCTGCGCGATGCATTGGAGACGCTTGGCGGTGTTGAAGGCGTTGCTTTTGTTGAGTTTACGTCCTCGGATGTTGTACGCCATCCGCTGGTATCGCGCATCGTGAAGGCCTACGATTCGGTGGAAAATGACCGGAAAGCTTCAGCGCCTTATGAGCACGTAAAGGCTGGTGAGACCAAGTCGGGTAAAACTTAAGCCGATGAACCCTGATACCGACATCATTGTCCGGGACGCCCGTTGGGAAGCGGCTATTCCTGACGTAATTGATCTGTGTGGCGTGGCCGCCGGTGCTGCTTTTCGTGCATCAGCCATTCAGCCAGCCAACGCCGAAGCCTCACTGGTGTTGGCGGATGATGATTTTGTCGCATCATTGAACCAGCAATATCGTGACAGGGAAGGGCCAACCAACGTTCTGTCATTTGCGGTTTATGATGATGTGGATGAATTGGCAGGCCTGCCTGATGGTATGCCTGCCATGTTGGGCGATATCATTGTGGCCTATGACACGACGACGCGCGAAGCACAGCAATCCGGGGTGGTTCTGGGTGACCATCTACGCCATTTGGTCGTTCATGGAATGTTACACTTGTTGGGATACGATCATATAACTGATGAGCAGGCTTCGGAAATGGAGCCGCTTGAAACCAGCGTACTGGCCCAATTGGGTGTGGCCGATCCCTATGGCGGCGAAGGTGTGGAACGAAACAATGACTGAGGACCCTCCAGGTTCGGATAAATCGAGTTCGGACAAAACTGTCCTGCACGGCTCCGCCAGTACCGGCAATGGAACCGGCAGCCGACGCAGTGGGCCTGGCGGCTGGCTTCGTTCCCTATTCGGATCGAAGAACGGCGAGGGATCAGCCCGTGATTCCTTTGATGACTGGATCGAAGATCGTGATGACAACGCGCCATTCGATGAGAGTGAGCGCGCGCTGATCGGCAACGTTCTGGACCTGCATAGCCGGACCATCAATGACGTGATGGTACCCCGTGTGGACATCATTGCGGTTGATGCGGAATTGGGATTCGAAGAGATCATTGAGATCATGACAGGCAAGGGGCATTCACGCCTGCCGGTCTATCATGAAACCCTCGACGATGTTGTGGGCATGGTTCACATCAAGGATCTGGTTGCATGGCGCGGCAAGGTTGAAGATTTTTCACTTGAAACCGTGCAGCGGCACATTCTGTTTGTATCGCCGACCATGCGGGTGTTGGAGCTTTTGCTGGAAATGCGCGTGGCGCGCTCACACATGGCCATCGTTGTGGATGAATATGGCGGTGTGGACGGTCTCGTAACCATTGAAGATCTGGTCGAGGAAATCGTGGGCGAAATCGAAGACGAGCACGACCGCACGGACGAGCCGGAATTCATTGAACGAAGCGCCGGGGTTTACGAAGTGGATGCCCGCGTCGAAATTGAAGTGTTGGAAAAGACCTTCGGCCCATTTCTTGATGATGATGAGCGTGAAGATGTTGATACGTTGGGCGGCCTTGTGTTTTCCGTTGCCGGGCACGTGCCAATCCGGGGCGAGCTTGTGAGGCACCCTGCCGGATTTGAATTCGAGGTTCTGGATGCAGACCCACGCCGTATCAAGCGGGTCAAACTAACCCGGCTTGAACCATTATCCGATACCAATGACTAATCAAATGATCAGCCTGCGTCCTTTTGTGGGCTTACGCCGGTGGGTGGATGGCCGTGGCCGCTGGTCACGCTTGTTGTTGGCGTTGGTGCTGGGTGGCTTGTCCGGCTGTGTATTTCAGCCTTTATCTTTCTTACCGTTACTGGCCGTATCATTGGTTGGCTTGTTGTGGATAGTCCACAGCAGTCCATCACGCCGTAGCGCCGCGTTTGCTGGCTGGGTGTTCGGGACCAGCCATTTTTTGGTGGGCCTGTATTGGATCGGTAACGCATTTATGGTGCATGCAGCGCGCCACGCGATGCTGGCGGTGCCGGCCGTTGTGGCCATGGCGGCGGTGCTTGGTGTTTATATAGCGGTCGTTGTCTGGATTTATCGCCGCCTTGTGCCAGGCTCATCCGTAACAGCCGGTAGTGTGTTGGTGTTCTCGTCCCTGTGGGTCGGTATGGAGTGGGTCAGAGGATGGGCCTTCACCGGATTTCCGTGGAATTTGATCGGCAACATGTGGACCGTATCTGATGCTATGGTGCAAACTGCGGCGCTCGGCGGGGTCTATACCCTTAGCCTCCTGACCGTCGCGATCTTTTCCATGCCCGCCATCCTGGGATCACAAACCAGACATCCTTATCCAACCATATTGTGCGGCCTGATCGTGTTGGGCCTCATGTATGGCGGCGGTCTGTATCGATTGTCGGGCGCTGACAACAACACCGTCCCGGATGTGCGCCTACGTCTTGTTCAGCCTAATATTCCACAAAACCAGAAATGGGCGCGGGATTTACGCGGCGCGCACGTGGCCGCCCAACTCGAAGCCAGTCTTCTGATGGATAAAATGGGGATGGATAATACGGGGGCGGGTAACACGGACCAGCCACCCACACATATTATCTGGGCGGAAACCGCCGTGCCCTACGTTCTGTCGAACGAGCCTGATCTGGTGAAGCTGATCGCCCGGGCGGTTCCGGAAAATGGCCTGTTGATTACAGGATCATTGCGGGCGGGCGCTAAACCCACAGATGGCGGTCGTCCCCCTGTTTGGAACAGCCTGTTTGTCATTGGTGGTGACGGGAACATTCTGGATACCTATGACAAATCACATCTGGTTCCATTTGGTGAGTATGTGCCGTTCCGCGATATCCTGCCGATTGCGAAACTGACAGCGGGCGCTGGCAGCTTCGCCACGGGTCAGGGGCGAAGGCGCATTTCATTGGACGGCCTGCCGCCATTCAGCCCGTTGATTTGCTATGAAATTATCTTCCCCGGTCGCGTGATCGCGGGTGATCAGCCGCGACCATCCTGGATATTGAACATCACCAACGACGCATGGTACGGCAAATCCGATGGTCCGTATCAGCATTTTGCCATGGCTCGACTACGCGCGGTCGAAGAGGGCCTGCCGGTGGTGCGGGTTGCCAACACAGGCATCAGCGGCGTCATTGACGGATATGGTCGCCGTGTTGCCGAACTTGCCTTGGGACAGGCCGGAACGTTGGATTCTGATTTGCCTGTCGCCTTGCCCGCAACCCTCTATGCCCGGTGGGGCAATAGCGTGCCGCTTGGCCTCATTATACTCACCCTGATTGGCGGCGTCTTTATCAACCGCCGTGGCCTGTAAGGGTAAAAAGTCGCTCTCTGCGCTCTTTTGGGTTGCATAGGGTTGTATGCGCTGCGTATAATTCCAATCTAAATCGTGCAATACGGTGGAACAACGGGTTCAATTGACCATTCGTCTGGTGTAGGGTAATGCCCGAAGCGCCCTTTTACTAAAGTCTAGCTCGCAAAGATAATCATATGACCAAATCAAACTCAGCTCGATCCGAAAAACCCCGCAAGGTACGCCGGTTACCACCAGGAACGCCTAACCCAGTTGACATTCATGTTGGTGCGCGTGTTCGCCTTCGACGCACCCTTCTCGGCATTAGCCAGGAACGTCTTGGCGACGCTGTTGGTCTGACATTTCAACAAATTCAAAAATACGAGCGTGGCGCAAACCGTATTGGTGCTTCGCGCATTTATGAGTTGAGCCGCATTCTGGATGTCCCGGTATCGTTCTTTTTCGAAGATATGCCCGACGAGCTGGAAACCCATGAAGGCCGGTTCAGCGCAGGCTTGCGTGACAAGGAGCAGGGCACCTATGAAGCCGACCCGCTGGCCCGCCGTGAAACGCTGGAGCTTGTCCGTGCTTATTACAAGATTACCGACCCCAAGGTCCGCAAGCGCATGTTTGAGCTGACCAAGACCCTGGCGAAGGCCGATCTGGAAGACTGATGCTGTCAAACTTGCCGACCTTAACCTTTGGTGAGACCAGCCTCGTTTACTCGTCGAATCTCAACATTTTTGTTGACGCCATAGCCAATGTGCGCGACAAGTCAGTCGTTCCGGTGCCTTCGTTGAGGCTTGGGACCGTGGATAGATTTCAGCTACTTGCCACCACGTAAAAAAAGGGACTAAGTGGGCGATTTTGGCGGCGATAAGCCGTTACAGCCCCCTTGGAAATTGATTGTGAATTTTCTGCTCACTTGAAGGAGGGCATTGCATTGTCTAGTTCCAGTTATCTTTTTACCAGTGAATCCGTCTCTGAAGGTCATCCCGATAAAGTCAGCGACCGCATTTCCGATGCCATTGTTGACGCCTTTCTGACCGCCGACCCTATGTCGCGCGTTGCCTGTGAAACACTAACGACCACCAACCGTATCGTCATCGCTGGCGAAGTTCGCGGCCCGGCACCGATGGTTGATTCCAGCGGCGACGTGGATAAGGCGCACATCGAAGACATCGCCCGCGCCGCTGTCAAAGACATTGGTTACGAGCAGGATGGCTTCCATTGGAAAAACTCCAAAGTCGCTGTTCATCTGCATGCCCAATCAGCCGACATCGCTGTTGGTGTTGATGCGGCTGGTAACAAAGACGAAGGCGCTGGTGATCAAGGCATCATGTTTGGCTACGCCTGTACCGAAACTGATGTGCTGATGCCTGCCCCAATCCACCTGTCACATGGTATTTTAAAGTCGTTGGCCGAAGCCCGCCATTCCGGCGCAGAGCCTGGCCTTGGCCCGGATTCAAAAAGCCAGATCACGTTGCGTTACGAAAATGGCAAGCCTGTTGCCGCGACCAGTGTTGTGGTTTCAACGCAGCACTCGGGCGACCTGTCACAGGAAGAGGTTCGTGAAATTGTTCGCCCCCATGTGACCAATGTTCTGCCTGATGGCTGGATGTGTGATGAGAGCGAGTTCTATGTAAATCCCACCGGCATCTTTGTCATTGGCGGCCCAGATGGTGACGCTGGCCTTACAGGGCGCAAGATTATTGTTGATACCTATGGTGGCGCGGCCCCTCACGGTGGCGGTGCCTTTTCTGGCAAAGACCCCACCAAGGTTGATCGCTCTGCTGCCTATGCTGCGCGTTATCTGGCCAAGAATGTGGTTGCCGCTGGTCTCGCCGACAAGTGCACCATTCAGTTGGCGTATGCCATCGGCGTTTCCAAGCCGCTCTCCGTATACATCGATACCGCCGGTACAGGCCGTGTGGATGAAGACAAGCTTGTGGCTACGTTGATGGAAATGGTTGATCTGTCGCCACGCGGCATTCGTGAGCACCTGAATCTGAGCCGTCCGATCTATGCACGGACTGCGGCTTATGGTCACTTCGGTCGTAACGTTGATTCCGATGGTGGGTTCTCATGGGAAGCGACCACGCTGGTCGACGACCTGAAATCAGCATTCGGCGTTTAGTTGAGCGAACCAGAACCCGATCCAGAAAAATCATCACGGTTTTATGGCCGACGCCAGGGGCACGCTTTACGCCCCCGGCGGCGTCAGCTTATGGAAACGGTGCTGCCGCGTATTCGTGTACCGCTTCCTGATGACAGCTCGACCTTAAGCCTCGACGGATTATTCGACGGACCCAAGCGCGCCTATTGGATGGAAATCGGGTTCGGCAGTGGCGAGCATCTTGCTGCACTGGCAGAAGCAAACCCGGATATCGGCTTTATTGGCTGTGAGCCCTTTATCAATGGCGTGGCCGCTCTGGTTTCTGTCATCGATGAACGCAAGCTGGAAAACATCCGCATCTTTGATGACGATGTGAACCTGTTATTTGCGTCTCTGCCTGACGCCTGTTTCGACCGCATCTACCTGCCTTATGCGGACCCGTGGCCCAAGACCCGGCATCATCGCCGCCGAATGGTTCAACCCAATACGGTGGTCACCTTTTCGCGCCTGTTACAGGACGACGCAGAGTTTCGATTTGCCAGTGACCATATGCCATATATTCAATGGACACTGGGCCACGTCACAGACAACAGCGACTTCCAGTGGCTGGCCCGCAGCGCCGCCGACTGGCGCACGCGGCCCACGGATAGCATCGAAACCCGCTATGAAGCCAAGGCGCGTGGCAAAGGTTCCGCCTGCGTCTACTTACAATTCAGGCGCCGGGGTCGGGCCGGAGTCGGGCCAGAGCCGGAATAGATAACTAAACACCCTTGTCAAACGACACGATGTGGGTGTATACCCCTGATCAATTCAACACGTTACTCGTTAGGCCGATCTTTAACGGTTTGGTGGGGTGGGCCTCTGGCCCGCCTTTTTTGTTATCTATAAGCCATTGAAATCAGGTTGGAAGCCATTGGATTTAACGGACCGCATCAACGCCATCATCGAACCCACTGTCATTGACATGGGATACGATCTGGTGCGCACGCATATCAAGGGCGCTGATCGCCTGCAGGTACAAATCATGGCCGAGCGGGCCGATGGTACCGGCATGGGCGTGGCTGATTGCGCCACCTTAAGCCGCGCCATTGCGGCCTTGCTTGATGTGGAAGATCCGATCTCTAAAGGCTACACGCTGGAGGTCAGCTCACCGGGCATTGATCGCCCACTGGTCAAGCTCAGCGATTTTGAACGCTTTGTGGGCTTCGATGTGCGCATTGATGCTGAGCGCCCGGTCGATGGCCGTCGCCGGTTTACCGGCCCCATTTCTGCGGTCAAGGACGAGATCGTTGCCATCAAAACCGATGGTGGTGAAATTGAAATACCGTTCGATCACATCGCACGGGCAAAACTTCTGCTTACAGACCGGTTGATTGCCGCTGCGACAGAAAAAGGACTTTCATAATTGGTGCCCGTTGTACCAGATTGTGTGAATTGAAATAACGTTAACTAGGACAGACAGAGAACCGTCATGGAAACCGAAGCAGTATACGCGCGACCCGAATTATTGACCGTAGCAGACACCGTAGCCCGTGATAAATCCATCGATCGCGATGAGGTTATCGAGGCAATGGAACAGGCTATCCAAAAAGCCGGCCGGTCCAAATATGGTCACGAACATGATATTCGCGCCACGATCGACCGTACCACGGGCGCTATTTCTCTGGCCCGCTATCAAGAAGTTGTTGGCTCGGTGGAAGAAATCGAAAACGAGGTTGCTCAGCTTCTGTTACCCGAAGCCCAGAAAATCAAGGCCGATGCCGAAGTTGGTGAATTTCTGATTGATCCCCTGCCGCCTATCGATTTTGGCCGTATTGCTGCCCAAACCGCCAAACAGGTGATCGTCCAGCGTGTGCGTGAAGCCGAGCGTACCCGTCAGTACGCTGAGTACAAAGAACGTAAGGGCGAGATCGTCAACGGTCTGGTCAAGCGTATCGAGTATGGCAACATCATCGTTGATCTGGGCCGAGCCGAAGCCCTGCTGCGCCGTGATGAGTCGATCCCGAGAGAGCACTTCAACAATGGCGACCGCATTCGTGCCTACATTATGGATGTGCGCGAAGAACAGCGCGGTCCGCAAATTTTCCTTTCCCGTACACACAACGATTTCATGGCAAAGCTTTTTGCCCAGGAAGTGCCGGAAATTTATGACGGCGTGATTGAAATTATGTCCGTGGCACGTGATCCCGGATCACGCGCCAAGATTGCTGTGTTGTCTAATGATTCCAGCATTGATCCGGTTGGTCCTTGTATTGGTATGCGTGGTTCACGCGTTCAGGCCGTTGTGGGCGAATTGCAGGGTGAGAAAATCGACATCATCCAGTGGACCACTGATCCCGCCGCGTTCATCGTCAACGCACTGGCCCCGGCCGAAGTGGCCAAAGTTGTTCTGGATGAAGAAAAGCAGAATATCGAAGTAGTGGTTCCTGACGAACAACTTTCGCTGGCTATTGGCCGGCGTGGCCAAAACGTTCGTTTGGCTTCTCAGCTTTCCGGCTGGAGCATCGATATCATGACGGAGGCCGCAGAAAGCGAAAAGCATCGCGAAGAATTCAATACCCGTTCGCAGATGTTCATCGAGGCCCTGGATGTGGATGATGTTATTGCGCACCTTCTGGTCACCGAGGGTTTCTCGGCCATCGAAGAAGTGGCGTTCGTTCCCGTTGAAGACCTCGTTGATATCGAAGGCTTCGATGAAGGAATCGCTGAAGAATTGCGTGTTCGTGCCCGCACCTATTTGGAGCAGCAGGAAGCCGTTCTGACCGAACGCTCCAAGGAACTGGGTCTCGATGATGATATGCAAGGCCTTCCAGGCGTTGTGCCGGCTATGCTGGTTGCATTGGGCGAACAGGATATCAAAACCCGTGATGACCTGGCCGATTTGGCTGGTGATGAGTTGATCGAACTGCTTCAGGGCGCTTCATACAAGGAGGTCCCAACAGCAACGCAGGCCGATGAGATCATTATGGCCGCCCGAGCACACTGGTTCGAAGACGAAGAAGCTGCACCAGAAGCAGCAGAAGAGGAAGTCGCAGCCGAAGATGGCGGAGAAGCAGAGGCCTGATTGGCCCAGATGGGACGAACAGAGGATAAGCAGTTATGGCGTCACGCCAGCGCAAGCAAGACCGTAAAGGCGTTGAAAGTGGTGCCGAAAACAATGGCTCTATGCGAAAATGTATCGCTTCGGGCCAAAGTTTCCCCCCCGAATTGCTTATTCGGTTTGTTGTGGGTCCGGACAATTTTGTGGTTCCGGATCTGGAAGAGCGGTTACCGGGACGGGGTTTTTGGTTGAGTGCCGACCCGGATATGATAAATACAGCCTGCGCTAGGCAGTTGTTTAGTAAAGCAGCTCGGCAAAAGGTTGAATTTTCGCCCACGTTGGCGGAAGACGTTGAAAGATTACTGGTCCGGCGTTGTCTGGATCGGGTGTCGCTGGCAAGACGGGCCGGACAGGCCGTCGCCGGATTTGAGAAGGCCTCAATCTGGTTACGTAAGAGCGGCCGCAAGGGAAGTGTTATACTCGAAGCATCGGATGGTGCCTCGGGTGGAAAAGAAAAGTTCAGGCGGTTGGCTGGTGATGCCACTGTTATTGATCTTTTCAGTGCCGACGAACTTGGCGGCGCGATGGGAAGTGAGCGAACTGTTCATTTGGTGATTGCACCGGGTGGATTGGCTGATGGGATTTTACGTGAAACACAGCGTCTGGCTGGATTTCGTAAAACACCAACAGTCGAAGATGACGAGCCAGAAGAGCCAGAAGAGCCAGAAGAGCCAGAAGAGATAGACGAAATTAACTAACCAGCAGCTCTGCTGCCAAATTGCCGCGATTGCAAAAGTGAAAGAACGACATGACCGAGACCAACGAGACAGATGATGGCGAGAACAAGCTAGAGATTGCTCGACCAAAAAAGCTTGAGCTGAAAAAGACCGTTGAGACTGGCCAGATTCGCCAGAACTTCTCGCATGGTCGCTCCAAGATGGTTCAAGTGGAAGTCAAAAAGAAGCGCACCTTCGCCCGCGGTGCCGCCGGTGGTATGTCTGAAGTCAAAGCAGGAAGCATGGGCGAAGCCATCGCCAACCTGGAAGCGGCTGAACTGGACGATGCAACCCTTAGCAGGCTGACACCCAGCGAACGCGAAAAACGTATGGCCGTTCTGGAAGAAGCAAAACGTACCGCTGAACAGCGCGCTATCGAAGAAGCTGCCGCAGCCGAAGCGGCAGAAGCAGACCGTATCGAAGCCGAAGCCCAGGCCGAACGGGATGCCATAAAAGCAGCTGAAGAAGCGGCCGCTGCACCCGAACCGGAACCTGAGCCCGAGCCGGAACCTGAGCCCGAAGTGGACCCGGCACAGGCCGCCGCCGAGGCCATGCCTATTCCGCCTTCGGAAAAACCCAATATAAAATCGGCTCCGGATGAAGATCGCGCCAAGAAAGCGGCTCGTGAAGAAGCCGCCAAGAAACCAGCGGCCCGCAAAGACAGTGAGCCACGCCGACGTTCCGGTAAGCTGACCATCGCCGAAGCACTGGGCGACGGCGAAGAGCGTGTTCGGTCGCTGGCCTCTGTGCGCCGTGCCCGCGAACGCCAGAAAGCCGCCCGTCAGGGACCAATTGAAACCACGAAAATCGTTCGTGAAGTCGTTGTGCCGGAAACAATCACGGTACAGGAACTAGCCAACCGTATGGCCGAGCGCGCGCCTGCTGTTATCAAGACTTTGATGGGCATGGACGTGATGGCGACCATCAATCAGAACATTGATGCAGATACGGCCGAACTGGTGATCGCTGAATTTGGTCATACCGTTAAACGCGTGTCTGAATCCGATGTGGAAGATGGCCTGCGTGGTGAAGACGATGCACCCGACTCAAGATTGCCTCGTCCACCCGTTGTAACGGTTATGGGCCATGTGGATCACGGCAAGACATCCTTGCTGGATGCCATGCGATCAACCGATGTGGCGGACCACGAGGCCGGCGGCATTACCCAGCACATTGGCGCCTATCAGGTCAACATGGCGGGCGGACAGAAGATCACCTTCATTGATACACCGGGCCACGCCGCGTTTACTGAAATGCGCTCTCGTGGTGCCCAGGTGACGGATATTGTTGTGTTGTGTGTGGCTGCCGATGATGGCGTCATGCCACAAACCATCGAAGCGATTCGACATGCCCAGGCCGCTGAAGTGCCGATCATTGTTGCCATCAACAAGATGGATGTTGCTGGTGCCGATGCCAACCGGGTTAAACAGGAACTCCTACAGCACGAAGTGGTTGTGGAAGATATGGGCGGCGAAACCCTGACGGTGGAAGTATCCGCCAAGGAACGCACCAACCTGGATAAGCTGGAAGAAACTATTCTGTTACAAGCCGAGTTGCTTGATCTGACGGCTAACCCTGACCGCGCTGCCGAAGGCGTTGTTGTTGAATCCCGTATGGAACAGGGCCGCGGCGCTGTGGCTACGGTTCTGGTACAGCGCGGCACCCTTAACATTGGCGACCTGTTGGTTGCTGGTGGCGAATGGGGTCGTGTCAAAGCCATGACTGACGAGCGCAATAGCAAGATTGACTCTGCTGGCCCTGGCGTGCCGGTTGAGGTTTTGGGTCTTAATGGTGTTCCCCTGGCTGGCGATGAAGTGTCCGCTGTGGAATCTGAATCCCGCGCCCGTGAAATCACCGAGTATCGCCAACGTCGCATAAAAGACACACAGGCCGCAAAAATTGCTCGCGGTACGCTTGAGCAGATGTTTGAGAAGATCAAAGAGGGCGACAAAGAAACCCTTTCTGTGGTCATCAAAGCGGATGTTCATGGTTCTGTTGAAGCGCTCATCGGCTCGATTGAGCAAATGAACAACGATGAAGTTTCCATCAATGTTCTACACAGCGCCATTGGCGGGATTAACGAATCAGATATTACGCTGGCCAATGCCTCTGATGCGCTAATCATCGGGTTCAACGTCCGTGCAAACCCACAGGCGCGTGAGCACGCCCGTCGCGATGGTGTGGAAATTCGTTATTATTCGATCATTTATAATGCCATTGACGATCTGAAGCAGGCGCTGTCCGGTATGCTGTCACCGGAAATTCGCGAAACCTTTATCGGTTATGCCGAAATCAAGGAAGTCTTCAGCGTTTCCAAGGTTGGCAAGGTTGCCGGTTGCATGGTCACAGAAGGCCTGGTGAAACGCGGTGCCAAAGTACGCTTGCTGCGTGATGATGTGGTTATTCACGAAGGTGATTTGAGCCAGTTGAAACGCTTCAAGGACGATGCCAAGGAAGTTCGCGAAGGGACCGAATGTGGCATGGCGTTTGCCAATTATGACGACCTCAAGGCCGGTGATATTATCGAATGCTTTGAAGTTGAAGAAATTGCGCGGGAGCTCTAGGGCAACGCCTGAACAAAGTGGTTTAATTTGTGAAGGTGGCTTTGCGTCATATTAAAGCTTCAAGTCCGCCACAGAACTTAACGAGGGTATCATGTCAACACGAGGTGGTAATGCACCGTCCCAGCGCCAACTGCGCGTTGGCGAGGAAGTCCGCCATGCATTAGCCATGGTGATGGAACGTGGCGAGCTGCGCGACCCTGGCCTGCATGGTGTTTCGGTCACGATTACCGAAGTACGGGCTACACCTGATCTCAAGCATGCCTATGTGTATATTATGCCGCTGGGCGGTGGCGATATTGAAGGTGTTTTAAAGGCCCTGAACCGGGCCAAGCCTTATCTGAGGCGACAAATTGCCAAAGGCGTACAACTGCGTCATGCACCTGATCTGCATTTCAAGGCCGATGAGACTTTTGACAATGCCGAACACATCAGCGCCTTGTTGCGCGATTCCAAATAGACCCAGATAGATCATGGCCCGTAAACGCAAAGGCGATCCCGTACACGGCTGGGTGATTATTGATAAGCCTTTGGGCCTCTCGTCCAGCAAAGTTGTGGGCATTGTTCGTCGGTCACTGAATGCACAGAAAGCGGGCCATGGCGGCACGCTTGACCCGTTGGCCACCGGTATTTTGCCCATTGCTCTGGGTGAGGCCACAAAGACGGTGTCTTATGCCATGGATGGCACCAAGGTTTACCGCTTTACCATCTGTTTTGGCGAAAGCCGCACCACCGACGACCGCGAAGGCGACGTGGTTGAAACCAGTGATGTGCGCCCTACACCCGAACAGATCCAAAGCGTGTTGGCGCAGTTTACGGGTGAAATATCGCAAATTCCGCCCATATATTCGGCCATTAAGGTTGATGGGAAGAGGTCTTATGACCTCGCCCGCGCCAATGAAGCCGTTGAGCTTAAATCCCGCGTCATTACGGTGCATTCCCTGGCCCTCTGTGAGATGCCCGATGCGGACCATGCGGTGCTTGAAGTTACGTCAGGGAAGGGCACTTATGTGCGGTCTTTGGCCCGTGATATTGCCGTTGCCGTGGGCACGGTGGGTCATGTGTCTGAGCTGCGTCGGACGGCTGTTGGACCATTTTCAGAAAAAGATGCAATTTCGCTGGATTCCCTTGAAAGCCTGGGGCATAGTGCGCCGCCCGGCGAGATAGTGTTGCCGATCGAAACCGTGCTGGACGACATCCCGGCATTGGCTTTGACGGAACAAGAAGCCCGGCGCTTACGCCAAGGACAGGCTATTCCAGCTTTGCCCGTGGCAACCCGATCGCCGCTTACAGATTTCAACCTAGATGAAATTGTATGCGCCATGACGGGAGAGCGTCTGGTAGCGCTGGTTAAAGTAACGGGCGGCGAAATTCGTCCGGTACGTGTTATGAACCTGAGTTAAATATAAAAGGAGTACCCGATGTCGATTACTGCTGAACGAAAAGAAGAAGTTATCAAAGAATATGCGGCGAAAGACGGAGACACCGGTTCGCCCGAAGTCCAGGTAGCTATTATTACTGAACGGATCAGAAACCTGACCGATCACCTGAAGATTCACAAAAAAGACTTTCACTCACGTCGTGGCCTGCTGAAACTGGTTGGCCAGCGCCGTCGCTTGCTTGACTACGTCAAGGGCAAGCAAGTCACTCGCTACGAAGAAATCATCAAGCGCCTTGGCATCCGTCGTTAAAAGACAGTCAGACGTTTGAGGGTATAGGAACCGGCGCATGGAATGGTCCAGCGCCGGCGTTCCTGTTTAAGGCATGTGTATGCCGAGGCGTTTCCGGAATGGCCGGACACGTTCTATGTATGAAGAAAGAGAATAGATATGTTTCAAGAATATCGTAAAGAAATCGAATGGGGCGGCCGCACGCTGACCCTGGAAACGGGCAAGGTAGCCCGCCAAGCCGACGGCGCGATCATCGCGACCTATGGTGATACCAAAGTACTGTGCACCGTTGTTGGTGAAAGATCCCCGAAACCCGGTTTGGATTTTTTCCCACTGACTGTTCATTATGTTGAGAAAGCCTATGCAGCGGGTAAAATCCCGGGTGGCTTCTTCAAACGTGAAGCACGTCCCAGCGAAAAAGAAACATTGGTCTGTCGTCTGATTGACCGTCCAATTCGTCCGCTGTTCGTTCCTGGTTTCAGAAACGAAACGCAAGTAATCTGCACCGTGCTTAGCCACGACATGGACAATGATCCTGATATCGTTGCTTTGGTTGGTACGTCCGCTGCGTTGACCATTTCAGGTCTGCCGTTCCGTGGTCCTATTGGCGCTGCCCGTGTTGCCTACATTGACGGCGAATACGTCCTCAACCCCACACTTGATCAGATGCCTGACAGTTCTCTTGATCTGGTTGTTGCTGGTACCAACGAAGGTGTTCTGATGGTTGAATCGGAAGCCAAGGAGCTTTCCGAAGAAATCATGCTGGGTGCCGTTAACTTTGGTCACGAAGGGTTTCAGCCCGTCATCAACGCGATTATCGAATTGGCCGAAGCTTGCGCCAAAGAGCCAATCGACATGCCGGGCGAACCTGAAGGTCTTGATGATCTGGCCGCCAAGGTCAAATCACTGACCGACGCTCCGCTGCGCGCCGCCTACAAAGAAACCGTCAAACAGGCTCGTCAGGAACTGATCTCAGCCGCCAAAAAGGGTGCGAAGGCATCTTTGCAGGAAGACGACTCAGTCGATCAGGATCTGCTGGAAAAAGCCTTTGGTGGCATCGCCAAGGATGTGGAAAAAGACATCGTTCGTCGCGATATCCTGGATACGAAAAAACGTATCGATGGTCGCGACACTTCAACGGTTCGTGCTATTGCCAGTCAGGTTGGCGCATTGCCTCGTGCACATGGTAGCGCGCTGTTCACCCGTGGTGAAACGCAGGCTATCGTGGTTACTACATTGGGTACGGGTCAGGATGAGCAAATCATCGACGCGTTGGCCAATGAATACCGCGAAAGCTTCATGCTGCATTACAACTTCCCACCTTATTCAGTAGGCGAAGCCGGTCGTTTTGGTTTCACCAGCCGTCGGGAAGTGGGTCACGGAAAGCTTGCATGGCGCGCCCTGCATCCTGTGATGCCGAGCAAAGAAGATTTCCCTTATACGGTTCGTGTGGTTTCTGAAATCACCGAGTCCAACGGTTCTTCTTCTATGGCCAGTGTTTGTGGTGGCTCGCTTGCCATGATGGACGC
The DNA here is from genome assembly GCA_018662225.1 of Rhodospirillales bacterium. Lineage (GTDB taxonomy): Bacteria > Pseudomonadota > Alphaproteobacteria > Rhodospirillales > Casp-alpha2 > JABJGO01. Next base: position 96,287 of record JABJGO010000066.1, read on the forward strand.
CGGTGTACCATTGGCACGCCCGGTTGCGGGTATTGCCATGGGCCTGATCAAAGAAGGTGACGACTTTGCTGTTCTGTCAGATATTCTGGGTGACGAAGATCATCTGGGTGATATGGACTTCAAGGTTGCCGGTTCCGATCAGGGTATTACAGCCCTTCAGATGGACATCAAGATCACGTCCATCACCAAGGAAATCATGGAAATCGCCCTGAAGCAGGCCCACGAAGGCCGTCTTCACATTCTGGGTGAAATGTCTGCGGCTATTTCATCGTCCCGTGATGGTGTCAGTGATAATGCCCCGCGTATTACCACGATGACCATCAACAAGGACAAGATTCGCGACATCATCGGCCCAGGTGGCAAAATGATCCGTGAAATTTGTGAAACAACCGGTGCCAAGATCGATATTGATGATGATGGCACGGTCAAGGTTGCCGCTGTTGATGACGCAGCGGCCAAGGCTGCTGTTGACTGGATCAAGGGCATTACGGCCGAACCTGAAGTCGGCGCGATCTACGACGGTAAAGTTGTTAAGACCGTTGATTTCGGCGCTTTCGTCAACTTCATGGGTGCCAAAGACGGCCTGGTGCATATTTCAGAAATGAAAAATCACCGGGTTGGCAAGGTTTCCGACGTTGTAAGCGAAGGCGACTTGGTCAAAGTCAAACTGATCGGTATTGATGATCGTGGCAAAGTGAAGCTTTCCATGCGCGTCGTTGATCAGGAAACCGGAGAGGAAATTTCCGGCGATAAAGAAGAAGCACCTGCAGAAGAGTAATCTGTAGTCTGTAAGCATTTAAAGGGCCGATTACCGGATTAAGGTGATCGGCCCTTTTGTTTATGTATCTCCTTTGGCACTGGATATATATAGGGGCGATGTATAAAGTTATGCATCACACAGCACACATAGATGGAGCCTGATCGCTTTGACGCAAAAAGACAGTTATAGCTACGAAGACCTTCTGGCCTGTGGTCGAAGTGAATTGTTTGGCCCCGGGAATGCGCTGCTTCCCGCGCCGCCTATGTTGATGTTTGACCGCATTACGACGATCAATGCGGATGGTGGGTCTTATGGCAAGGGTTTGATTCAGGCAGAATTCGACATTAGCCCTGATCGCTGGTTCTTCGACTGCCACTTTATTGATGATCCGGTCATGCCGGGCTGCCTGGGCGTTGACGCCTTGTGGCAGCTGTTGGGCTTTTATCTGGGCTGGACCGGTGCGCCCGGTCGGGGCCGTGCGCTTGGCGTGGGATCGGTTAAATTTACCAATCAGGTCTTGCCGACGAATAAACTTGTGACATATCAGATAGATGTGAAACGCGTCATGTCCCGCGGCATCACGCTTGGTTTCGGTGACGGAACAATGTCCGTTGACGGTGAATTGGCGTATGAAGCCAAGGACTTGAAGGTCACGCTGGTACCAGACGGCACCGGTGAAGAATAAACCCGAAGAAAAAATAGGGCGAATATCGTATGAAACGTGTAGTTGTAACCGGTATGGGAATCGTGTCGTGTATCGGTAATTCCATTGACGAAGTGACCACGTCCCTGCGCGAGGGTCGTTCCGGCATCACCTTCAATGAAGATTTCAAAGAGCGCGGATTCAGATCACAAGTATCCGGCTGTCCCGATATTGATTTGACTGAAGCCGTTGACCGCCGTTGGAAAAGGTTCATGGGCGATGGCGCGGCCTACAATTATGTGGCAATGGAGCAGGCCATCGCTGATTCCGGCCTCGAGCCAACTGAAGTGGAAAACGTGCGTACTGGCCTGATCATGGGGTCAGGCGGGCCGTCCACAAAAAACCAGGTATGGGCCGCTGATACCGCGCGCGAAAAAAGCGCCAAGAAGGTCGGCCCCTTCATGGTGCCCAGGTGCATGTCTTCAACCAATTCCGCTACGCTGGCCACGGCCTTCAAAATCAAGGGCGTCAATTATTCAATTACATCCGCCTGTTCCACCAGTGCCCATTGCATTGGTAACGCATCTGAATTGATTCAGATGGGCAAGCAGGATGTGGTGTTTGCTGGCGGTGGTGAGGAGCTGGACTGGAGCCTGTCTGTTCTGTTCGATGCCATGCCCGCCATGAGCTCCAGCTATAACGACACGCCTGAAAAAGCATCCCGAGCCTATGATGCGGGTCGTGATGGCTTTGTGATTGCGGGCGGCGGCGGCGTTCTGGTTCTTGAGGAACTGGAACATGCCAAGGCACGTGGCGCGAAGATTTACGGCGAAGTGGCCGGATACGGTGCGACCTCTGACGGCCACGATATGGTTCAGCCTTCCGGCGAAGGCGCGGTTCGTTGCATGCAGATGGCCATGAGTACGCTGGACAGGCCGGTGGATTACATCAACACACACGGCACCTCTACGCCGGTTGGTGATACCAAGGAGCTGGCCGCTATTCGTGAAACCTTTGGTGATCGTATTCCGCCGTTCAGCTCGACCAAGTCTCTGACCGGTCATTCATTGGGCGCGACAGGTGTTCAGGAATCCATCTATAGCCTGATTATGATGAAGGAAAACTTCCTGACGGCGTCGGCCAATATTGAAGATCTGGATCCGGATGCAGCGGATATGCCGGTGCTGATGGAGCGCCAGGACAACGCAGACGTGAACTGTGTCATATCCAACAGCTTCGGCTTTGGTGGCACCAATGCCACGCTGGCGTTCAGCCGGTTTGAGAGCTAGTCCAGATGACAGACTCTGAGGGATCAATCGGCCCATCAATTAGCACAACAGGCCTGATGGCTGGTAAGCGCGGCATTATTATGGGCGTCGCCAATAATCGCTCCATTGCCTGGGGTATTGCGTCGAAACTCGCTGAACAAGGCGCTGAACTGGCCTTTACCTATCAGGGCGAAGCGCTGGGCAAGCGGGTTACGCCACTGGCTGAGTCTGTGGGCTCTTCCATTCTGGTTGAATGCGATGTGGAAGATGATGCATCCGTGGAAAATGCTTTTTCCGTCGTGCGTAAGTCCTGGGACAGCATTGATTTTGTGGTGCATGCTATCGCCTATTCTGACAAAGATGAGCTAAACGGCCGGTACGTGGAAACCAGCCGCGAAAACTTCCGCCGCACCATGGATGTTTCATGTTTCTCGTTCACTGCGGTGGCAAACGCGGCGGCGGTGGCTATGCCTGAAGGCGGCAGCCTGCTGACACTGACATTTTCGGGTGCTGAGCGGGTGGTGCCAAATTACAATGTCATGGGTGTGGCCAAGGCCGCGTTGGAAGCCAGCGTGCGATATCTGGCCGCTGATCTGGGCTCACAAGGTATTCGCGTTAATGCCATTTCTGCCGGGCCGGTGAAAACCCTGGCGGGCAGCGCCATTGCGGGCGCGCGTCATATATTCCGGTGGAGCCAGGACCACGCGCCGCTGAAGCGCAACGCGGATCTGGCCGATATTGGTGGTTCTGCGCTCTATCTGCTCAGTGATTTATCCAATGGCGTGACCGGGGAAATTCACCATGTGGATAGTGGTTACAATGTGATTGGCATTCCTGATCCGGACAATTCATCGGATCCGTAACGCAAGGTTAAACGTTCAAAAATAATCCTTATAAATACAATGGTTTTATGGTAGAGACGTAGTTCTACTTTAAAAACGTTATAAAAACGCAGTCTTTTCCAGACGCTCGATGAGGATTATTACATGACGACCACACGCCCTTACAGCCATATCATCGAACGACTTCGCGGCGTTGGCTTGCGACCAACCCGTCAACGACTGGCGCTGGCCAAGATGCTGTTCGAAGGCTCTGACCGCCACGTCACCGCCGAAATCTTGCACGGCGAATCCTGCGCTAATGGTATCAGCGTATCGCTCGCCACCGTTTATAACACCCTGAACCAGTTCACCGCCGCTGGCTTGCTGCGGGAAATCGTTGTTGATGGTGACCGCTCTTACTTCGATACCAATACCAGTGACCATCACCATTTCTATCACGCTCAGAACCGCCAGCTTGAAGATATAAATGGTGGTGACGTGGTTTTGCAGAAAATACCACCTGCACCTGAAGGCACGGCAGTTTCTCGTATTGATGTGATCGTAAGGTTAGAAAATATTCAATAATTACAATTGATTATAAGAATTATTAGAACGATAAAAACATCGTTGACACTCGCTCCTATAATCTTCATATTGCCTGTAAGAAATTCAAGCGGCGCTTTGGATTCTGTGCCGCCCAATAAGTCCGACATAAACAACCTCAAGACAATCCAACACCAGGGAGATCGACATGAGTCTTAAAGACAGCAAAACCGAACAGAATTTGAAAGACGCCTTTGCTGGCGAATCACAGGCTAACCGCCGCTATCTGTATTTCGCGCAGAAAGCCGACATCGAAGGTTACAACGATGTAGCCGCTGTATTCCGTTCAACTGCCGAAGGTGAAACCGGCCACGCACACGGTCATCTGGAATTCCTCGAAGAAACCGGTGATCCTGCAACGGGCCTGCCAATCGGTGGCACGTCTGACAACCTGAAAGCATCTGTGGCTGGCGAAACTCACGAATACACAGACATGTATCCGGGTATGGCTAAATCAGCCCGTGAAGAAGGTTTCGACGAAATTGCAGATTGGTTTGAAACACTGGCAAAGGCTGAAAAGTCACACGCTGGTCGTTTCCAGAAGGCCCTTGATAGCCTTGATTCCTAAGCATTAAGGCCAACTTGATTAAGAAGAGGGGGCCAGTAAATGGCCCCCTTTTTCGTTTAGTGACGTGGAGCATGTGACAATGGCAAGCGAAGGCAGTTTAGGCGCGCCGGTCCGCCACCCCATCCCCTGGAATGATCCTGATTTCTATGATGAGGCGAAGCTGGATGATGAGCTGCGCCGTGTCTTTGATATCTGTCATGGCTGTCGTCGGTGCTTCAATCTGTGTGACAGCTTCCCGCGCTTGTTTGATCTAATCGACGATTCTGATTCCGGCGAACTGGATACGGTTGCCAGCAAGGATTTCGGCCCGGTTATCGATGCCTGCACGTTGTGCGATTTGTGCTTCATGACCAAGTGCCCTTACGTGCCGCCGCATGAATTCGATCTGGATTTCCCGCACCTGATGTTGCGCGCCCGTGCCATAGAACAAAAGAAAAGCGGTACCCCGTTTTTCGACAAACAGCTCACTGAAACTGATCGTAACGGCAAGGTCGGCTGTTCGCTGTCTGGTTTGGCTAATTGGGGCAGCAAACAGGGTAACGCCCTGACCCGTCCCCTGTTGGAAACGGTGGCCGGTGTTCACCGTGAAGCCCACCTGCCGGAATTCGGCTCTAAGACGCTGGTTCAGATGGCGCAAGAGACGCCCCTTGAAAAATCCATGGAATCAGACCGTAAGGTCGTTCTCTACGCCACCTGCTTTTCCAACTATAACGCACCGGCCATTGGTCAGGCCGCGCGCCAGGTCCTGGCTCGTAACGGTGTTGAGGTGGAAACACTGCATCCCGGCTGTTGCGGGATGCCACAACTGGAACAGGGCGATATCGCCCGTGTGGCAAAGCAAGCCAAGGAAATCGCAGCGGAATTCAAACCGTGGATCGAAAAAGGTTACCGGATCGTGCCACTGGTACCGTCGTGCTCGCTGATGCTTAAATTTGAATGGCCGCTTATTCTACCCGAAGACGACGACATCAAAGCATTGTCCGAAGCGACCAGTGATATCAGCGAATATATCTGTGACATTTCCCGCGAAGGCGGATTGGCCGAAGGCTTACAGCCAATTGATGGCGACATTACGGTTCATATCGCCTGTCATGCCCGCGCCCAGAATATGGGGCAGAAAGCAGCAGAGCTTCTGCGCCTTATTCCGGATACCAACCTCAATGTAATCGAGCGGTGTTCCGGCCATGGCGGTGCCTGGGGTGTGAAGAAAGATAACTTTGAGGTCGGTATTAAAATTGGCAAGCCGGTTGCCCGTCAGGCCGTAAAGGCGTCTGTTGCCGGGGCTAAATACCTGGTGTCCGAATGCCCGCTCGCTCGCGACCACATTGTTCAGGGCATTGCCAAGCTGGGCGAAGAAATCCCCGACCTGGGTGAGAACAAGCACCCGATCGAATTACTTGCAGCTGCGTATGGTTATTGAGGCGAATATTGAGATGAAAACTGAAATTACCCGGGGCGACGTGATGGACATGGACGCCTATGCCGGTGTCCGCAAAGAACGGCGTGCGCGGATTACCGAACTCAAGCGTGACCGCCGTGTGCATGTGGGCCCGGACGCCACGTTCTATTTCGAATCCTATGACACCATGTGGCATCAGGTCCATGAGATGCTGTATATCGAACGCGGCGGCGAAGAACAGATCGCGGATGAACTCGAAGCCTATAACCCGCTCATTCCAAATGGTCGGGAGCTGGTCACCACGTTAATGTTTGAAGTGGACGACCCCGACCGGCGCGAGGTCTTTCTGGCTGATCTTGGCGGTGTGGAAGAAACTGTCACCATCGCTGTTGGCGGCGAAACTATTACGGGCGTGCCGGAAACCGACATTGATCGAACCACGGCTGACGGCAAGGCCTCTGCCATCCAGTTCATTCATTTTCCATTTAACGATGCCCAGGCTGAAGCGTTTAAGACCGAAGGCGCACAAGTGGTGCTCGGTATCGGGCATGCCAAGTACGGGCATCTGGCGATTATGGGTGAGAATGTTCGCGCTGCACTGGCCAGCGACTTTGCCTAAAGTTTGGGCTTAAAACTCACGAAACAAGCGGCCGTAACCCTCAATTTTATCGTCAATCCCGGCCAGGCGAAGCGTGTCCCATATCATGGCCTGATTGCTTGTGATAACCGGTTTACCGACGGCTTGTTCCAGTTCTTCCACGATGTCCAGTGACCGTAACGCGCCGCAACTGATGAACAGTGTATCGGCGTCAGCCCTGTCGGCGGCTTGTGCGAATTCCTTAATGAAGTCGGGCGCGACTTTAACCATGTCGCTATCGCGTTCAATATTCATGCCCTGAATATTGATGGTCTCAAACCCGGCGTATTTCAGGTAATCGGCTTCCATACGGTTGATTTCATCCAGGTACGGCGTGGCAATGGCCAGCCGAGACGAGCCAAAGGCATTGAGCGCGCGAATGACGCTGGTGATCAGCGATGTGGCCTTGGCGTTTGGTGCCCCTGTGTTCAGTTCGTGGAACACGCGCTCTTCCCCAATAACCAGGCTGCCCGACGTGCAAGCGTAACAGACTACATCAAGCGATCCATCAGGCAGGATGGTCGCCGCGGCGGTGCCCAGCTCTGATGCCTGTGCAGCGAGAGTATCTACCGTAATGCTGTCGGGGATCGGTGCTCGCGCAAAATGCACACCCACGCCCGGCGGTACAATCTTGTACACATCGTCCGGAATCGTTTGTTCTGTGGCGAGCAGCACATAGCCGATCTTTGCCCGGCTATGCCTTCCGGCATCGAACCGAATACCGGGGACCTGATCGGGGTGAGGTTGTAGCTGTTGCATGGCGATCATCCTGTGTGAGTTCAGGCACACAGTATTCACTCATTCGTTCAGGAGATAAAGTCTAGTGGCCAGGGTCTTTCCGCGCCCTAGTCAAAGACTTCGTTTTTGTAGGCGCCCCAGAAGTCCACATGGCGTAACCACCCCTGATAGCCATCGGCTTCAATCTGGCACCAGCCATTGCCATTGGGACAATCCATCAATCGAGCGACCACACCCGGTTCCAGCCGCGCTACTAGTTTGCTTTTGGCATCATCTTTCTGGCGCAACAACCGAACGTCACCTTGGATGATCACTGTGCGCTTGCCGCTCAGCATGCTCTGGTGAACCCAGCCTTGCGTGCCTTCCCAATCGCGAATTTTGCGCCAGGTCTCGAATTCGGCAATCACTTCCACGGGTAAGTCTTTGCGCACGTAGACCCATTCGACCGGGTATTGTACACCGGGGCCGGTACGTAAATTTACCTCACTTGCGCGCAGGCTTACAAACCGCGGCAAGGGCAATCCCGACGTGCCCTGTCCCGCTGAAACAGCGGCCAACACCGGGCCTGTGGCCAGTATCAGGGCGACTAGTGCGCCCATGATGTATGGAAGGGTTCTTCTTTTCATCTTCTGGAATTTAACGCTCAGAGGTTAAGAAATTGCCAAAAATTAAGGCCTGAAAAGGCTTTGAGGTATATCTTTTAGGCCGCGAAACACCATTCCGGCTAGACATTTCCGGGTGCAATTGCTATGGCCTGAACAAGAATTACGCTGATTACCACGCCCAGCACTTTTCCGCGACCAGAGAGGCATGCATGTCTACCAAAAAGCCCCGCGTTGTTATCACCCGCAAGCTGCCAGACGCTATTGAAACGCGGATGATGGAGCTGTTTGATGTGCAACTGAATCTCGACGACACACCCATGACCAGCGCCCAGCTTATCGACGCCATGAAAACAGCCGATGTGCTGGTGCCTACGGTGACAGACCATATTGACGCGGGCGTTCTGGCTCAGTCTGGGCCCGATCTGCGCCTGATTGCCAACTATGGGGCCGGTATTGACCACATTGATCTGGCGACGGCACGCCAGCGCGGCATTACCGTGACCAATACACCGGACGTGCTGACCGAAGATACCGCTGATATGACCATGGCCCTGATGCTGGCGGTTCCCCGCCGGCTTTCCGAAGGCGAGCGGGCCATGCGGTCGGGCGAGTGGAGTGGCTGGTCACCCACATGGATGCTGGGCCACCGCATTTTTGGCAAGCGCCTCGGCATTATTGGTATGGGCCGCATTGGCCAGGCCGTTGCCCGCCGCGCCCGTGGGTTCGGTTTGTCGGTGCACTATCACAACCGCCATCAGCTACACGAAGATATTGAAAACGAGCTGGAAGCAACCTATTGGGAAAGCCTGGACCAAATGCTGGCGCGTATGGATATTATTTCCATCAATTGCCCGCATACCCCGGCAACTTATCATTTGCTGTCTGCCCGCCGGTTGAAGCTGCTTCAACCACAAGCCTACATCGTTAACACCGCGCGTGGTGAGATCGTGGACGAGAATGCCCTGACCCGCATGTTACGCGCGGGCGAGGTGGCCGGTGCCGGGCTCGATGTGTTCGAGCACGAACCCGCCGTGAACCCCAAACTGCTGGAACTGGACAATGTGGTTCTGTTGCCACATATGAGCTCCGCCACCGTTGAAGGCCGTATCGATATGGGTGAAAAGGTTCTGATCAACATCAAGACCTTTGCTGACGGTCACAAGCCACCGGATCGCGTGCTCGGCGATATCGCTTAAATAAACACCACTGAACCACTGGCGCTGGCGTTTGATAAAAACGTCACCAAACCGCCCGATGTGACGGGTATGTCATCGCGTAAATCGCCGGCATCCAGGCCGCGGGCTTTCAGGCCCATTTCACACACCATGATGGTGACGCCAAATTCGATGCAGGCTGATAGCAGTTCATCAAACGTGGCGATCTTTTGGGCGGCGAAATCATCATCCATGGTGCCGCCATTACCAGATCCTTGTGAAACAGGTAAGTCCCGCCAACCTGATTTCATTAACGCCCGGCAGGCGTCCATGGTAAAAAACAGGGTTACAGACGTATCAATAGCCGCCGCAGACGATGCCATGGCCAGGGCATAATGGATTTTGTCGTAATGACCGTCGTAGATAACGATCGACAGTTGGGATAATCGTTCATCAGCCATGGATGCTCAGGTCCTTAATCTCAGGGTTATCCCCGCACAGCGGACAGCCCGGATCAGCTTTCACACCGATGCGCCGGAACTCACTGGCCAGCCCTTCGTACATCATTAGTGTGCCGGACAATGTGTCGCCAATGTCCAGAATTTCCTTCACGACCTCGGTTGCCTGTAGCGATCCCATCACACCACACAGCGCCCCCAACACGCCGGCTTCGGCGCAGGACGGGATTTGACCGGGCGGTGGTGGTTCACGGAAAATACAGCGATAACACGGCCCATGATCGCCACCCTCACCCATCTCAAACGCCTTGTAGGTGGAAATCTGGCCATCGAACCGCAGAATGGCCGCAGACACCAACGGGATGTGGGCAAAATAAGCCGCATCATTGATCAGGAACCGGGTCTCGAAATTATCGGTACCATCGGCCACCACATCGTACCGGCCAAACAGTTCCATCACATTGTCAGGTGTCAGCCGTTCTTCATACAATTCCAGCTCTACATCCGGATTGATGGCGGCAACGGCCTGCTTAGCACTTTCCACTTTGGATAGGCCAACCCGGTCTGTTGTATGCAGCACCTGGCGTTGCAGGTTCGACAAATCCACAACATCCGGATCGATGACACCGATATGGCCGATACCGGCAGCGGCCAGATACAGAATAACGGGTGAGCCCAGTCCACCGGCGCCCACGACCAGCACACGACTGTTCAATAGTCGCGATTGCCCCTCGCCGCCAATTTCTTTCAGCAGAATATGTCGGGCGTAACGTTCTATTTGTTGTTCGGAGAAATCCATTGGATGGGCCAGTCTACATTCAATCCATGTTCAGGCCATCAAACAGACCAGTGGACAAATACCGCTCGGCGAATGATGGCAGGATCACAACGATGGTTTTGCCTTCCATGCCGTCCCGGGAGCCGACTTCGATGGCGGCCGAAAGGGCGGCCCCCGATGAGATACCCACCGGTACGCCTTCCAATTTGGCGACGCGCCGTGACATGTCCATGGCAGTTTCGTTACCGATTTTCAGCACTTCATCTATGTGATCAGTATTCAGGTTGCCCGGCACGAACCCGGCACCGATACCCTGAATCTTATGGGGGCCCGGCATGCCGCCTGACAGGATCGGACTGTCTTCCGGCTCAACCGCAATGACCTGGAAGCCCGGCTTTCTCTGTTTTAGAACATCCGCCACACCGGTCAGCGTGCCGCCCGTGCCCACACCAGAGATTAAAATATCGGCGGCACCGCTTGAGTCCTGCCAGATTTCTTCGGCTGTGGTGTTACGGTGAATTTCCGGATTGGCAGGGTTTTCGAACTGTTGCAACAAAACCGCATTGTCATTTTCGTCGGCGATCTCCCTGGCCCGCTCAATCGCACCGGCCATACCCTTGGTCGCTGGCGTTAGTTCCAGCTCAGCACCCAGAAAGACCAGCATCTTACGGCGTTCAATAGACATGCTTTCCGGCATGGTCAGAATTAGCCGGTACCCCTTGGCAGCACACACAAAAGCCAGCGCAATGCCGGTATTGCCTGATGTGGGTTCAACCAGCACGCCACCCGGTTTCAAACGGCCGCTTTTCTCCGCGTCTTCGATCATGGCGAAACCGATGCGATCTTTAACCGATGCCAGCGGGTTGAAAAATTCACACTTGCCTAACAGCGTCGCCTTGCACCCTGTTTCTTTGGCCAGTCGGTCAAGGCGTACCAGCGGCGTGCCGCCAATGGTTTCAAGGATTGAGTCGTATATTTTCCCGCGTGGTGCTGCTGGGCTTGTCATTGGTTAGGTCCCGTCTGGTTGTTGCTTTATTGGTTAAATCGTAAAATCGAGATTGGATCGCCCTTCGCTGGGCACGTCCGATTTAAGCGCCTGATCACACAAGTCATCGATGGAAATAGATTCGAGGTGCGTCATCATGTCGCTTTGCAATTGATCCAGCAAAGGCCGAACAACCTTGGTGCCCAATTGAGATTCGGCGTCGCCTGAAGGCTTCCGGTCATCTAATTCCATTTCGTGAACGACCCTGACAATATCGGCCACGGAGATGCGCCGCCGTTCGCGCGCCAGTCGGTAGCCACCCCTTGGCCCCCGCACACCGCGCAGAACATCGTTGCGCACGAGAACCTGCAACGCTTGTTCAAGGTATCGTTTCGGAATTCCCTGACGCCGGGTAATTTCCTGGCTTTGCACCGGCGTGCTACCCGCATGATAGGCAATGTCGAGAACAGCCTCAATTGCGTACAGCATTTTTTTGGACATTTTCAGCATGTCAGTTTTATCCCTGTTTCCCCAAAACGTGGTTCCCCTAAACGTGTGTGCCGGTCGAGCCAAACCCACCGCCGCCCCGCGCACTCTCGTCCAAATCATCTGTTTCCTGCCACTGGGCAACAGAAACCGGTGCGATGATCAGTTGGGCAATGCGCATGCCACGGTCGATGGTAAATGGTTCATCACCATGATTGATCAGGATTACGCCAACCTCGCCCCGGTAATCCGCATCGATGGTGCCCGGGCTATTCAGCACCGTAACCCCGTGTTTTGCGGCAAGCCCGGATCGTGGTCGTACCTGTGCTTCATAGCCGCTCGGCAACGCAATCGATATGCCTGTGGGCACAATCGCTCGTTTGCCCGGATCCAGTGTTACCTGTTCTGTTACGGCGGCCAGCAAGTCTGCACCCGCCGACTGGTCGGTGGCGTATCCGGGTAGAGGTAGGTCCATGCCATGCGGCAGACGCGCCAGTGGTACCTGAACAAGTGCGCTCAACGGGATGCCTCCAACGTATCAACGATGCGATTGGCCAGCTTTTGTGCCACCGCGATCTTGCTGAGCCGGGGCCAGTCTTCGACGCCGTGCTCATCAACCAGGTGAATAACATTCTCATCGCCACCAAAGGTACCTGTACCGGCAGACACATCATTGGCCAAAATCCAGTCACAGCCTTTGGACAGGCGTTTCTTTTGGGCGTTCTCGACCACCGAGTCGGTTTCGGCGGCAAAGCCGATCAGCAAGCCCGGTCGTTTGTTTCCAGCCGCACCAAGGGTGCGCAGAATATCAGGGTTCTCGCTTAGGCTCAGCGGTGCTGGCGCTTCACCCGGTAATTTCTTCATCTTGGATGCCGCTTCATCGGCGGGTCGCCAATCGGCTACGGCTGCGGCGCAAACGGCGATATGAGCGGGCAGGGCGCTCTCACAGGCATCCAGCATATTGCGCGCTGACTGGACGTGAACCATATGAACGCCCGCCGGGTCAGGCAGGTTCGTCGGGCCAGAAACCAGCGTTGTTTCTGCACCCATAGCGGCAAGCGCTGCGGCAATGGCGTGGCCCTGTTTACCCGATGATCGATTTGCAATGTAGCGCACGGGATCAATGGCTTCATGGGTGGGGCCGCTTGTGACCAGGGCGCGCTGACCCATCAAGCGGTTAGAGGCTTGAAAAAAAGACTGGATAGCCGCCAGAATATATGCCGGTTCAGCCATGCGGCCCATACCGTATTCACCGCATGCCATGTCGCCTTCTTCGGGTCCAACCATGTGGACGCCTCTGGCGGATAGTGTTTGCAGGTTTTGTTGGGTGGCGGCGTGTTCCCACATGCGCACGTTCATGGCGGGCGCGATCATCACCGGCTTGTCTGTGGCTAACAATGTCGTGCTGGCCAGATCAGTTGCCAGCCCTGTGGCCATCTTCGCCATCAGGTCCGCCGTTGCCGGGGCCACGACCACCAGATCGGCTTCGCGCGATAGCTGGATATGGCCCATGTCGCTTTCTTCGGTCAGGGAAAATAAATCGTCATAGACCGTATCGCCACTGACCGAGCCCAACGTCATGGGTGTGACGAACTGCGCACCGGCATCCGTTAGGATGACCCGCGTGCTGCCACCGGCCTTTGCGATGAGGCGGACCAGTTCAGGCGTCTTATAGGCGGCAATGCCACCGGCGACGATCAGCAATATGCGTTTATCTGTCAGCATCGGATTACCCTAATGGGGAAATAAAATTATTTCACGCAAATTTAGTGTGTTAAACTAGGTCCATGGCTGCATTACTGCAAGCCTCTAGAGCAGGTAAGCGACCAAAACAGCCAGACCTGCAATGGCGCTCCACAACCATACTGGTGAGACCAGCGGCGATGGGTTGCCCTTTAGGGCGGCGATGGTCTCCGGGTCCAGCTTAAGCTGTCCGCTGGCGACCATTTCGGCGCCCTTTTCCAGATTGCGAATCACGCGCGGCAGGCGCTCCAGTGTCTCTAGCCCTGTGGTCACAATATCACGCAACCGGGCTTCCGGTCCCAAATGCTGGACCATCCATGCTTCGATCAAAGGCCGGGCCATGAACCATATATTGGCTTCAGGGGCCAGGCTGCGGGCCGTTCCTTCGGCCACCAACATGGTTTTTTGCAACAACAGTAATTGCGGTTGGGTTTCCATATCAAAGGTCTTGGCGACCTGAAATAACAGGCCCAACAGACGCGCGATGGATACTTCGCTCTGTGGTTTGTCCAGTATGGGCTCGGCGATGGCCCGACAGGCCTGTGTGAAGTCCTCAACCGACTTATGTCCGGGAATCCAGCCCGCCTCCATGTGAAGCTCGGCCACGCGGGCGTAATCACGGGTCAGGAAGCCCAGCAAAATGCCCCCGAGATAACGCCGGTCCGGCATGCTGAGGCGGCCCATGATACCGAAATCAACGGCACCGACGGTCCCGTCGCCCAGCACAAACAGATTGCCGGGGTGCAGGTCGGCGTGGAAAAAGCCGTCCCGAAATAGCTGGTTAAAGAATGCATCGGCGGCCTTTTGCAATACATTCAGCGGGTCGTGACCAGCGGCTATAATGGCCTCGCGATCATCGAGCGGAATGCCTTCCAGGCGTTCGGTGGTCATCACACGCTGGCCCGACAGAGACCAGTCCACGGATGGAATGTTGAAAGTCCCGTCCCCGGAGAAGTTCTCGCCTATTTCGGCTGCCCCTGCTGCCTCAAAGCGTAAATCCATTTCCATGTGGATTGTTTGTTCCAGAACCGCAACGGATTCCTGTGGTTTAAGTCGCCGATAGCCGGGCGCGCGGCGCTCCACCATTTGGGCCACCCACGAAAACATCTCGATATCGTTATGAAATGCGTCTTCGATGCCGGGCCGCAGGATCTTCACGGCCACCTCCCGGCCTTCTTTTGTGACGGCAAAGTGCACCTGCGCGATTGAGGCGGCGGCATGCGCTTTCTCATCGAAGCTGGCAAACAGCTCTTCAGGCGTCTGCCCGAATTCATCCACAATGGCGGCGCGCACCTGGTCGATGGAAAACGGTGGCAAATTATCCTGTAGCAACGACAAGTCCCGGCACAGCTCCTCACCCAACAGATCCGAGCGGGTGGAAAGGGCCTGACCGAATTTGATGAAACTGGGGCCGGCCTCTTGCAGCGCCCGCGACAGTCGTTCGCCCGGACGGCCCTTGGATCGGCGCCGGCTGCCTACTCTGGCTGCCCAGCGAATGCCCGGGGCCACGTCCAGCCGGTCGAGCAGGAACAAGGCATCGTGGCGTGCCAGAATACGTGCAACACGGAGCAACCGAAGCGCGTTTCGAAAATTGCCTGCCATGGCCTGTACTCTAAATCCGCCAGGCCGAATGGATGGCCGCAATCCCGCCTGACAGGTTCTGGTAGGTCACATTGCCGAGGCCTGTGCGCTCAATCATGGCGGCGAAGTCCTTTTGCGCCGGGAACTGGCGAATGCTTTCGGCCAGGTACTGGTACGCGTCCGCATCGCCAGCAATGCTTGATCCCAATGTGGGCAGAATGTTGAACGAATAGGCATCATACAGTTTGGATAACCACGGCAAGGCCACGGTGGAAAATTCAAGGCACAGGAAACGCCCGCCCGGCTTTAACACCCGGCGCGCTTCTTCCAACGCTCGTTGCGGATTCGTAACGTTACGAATACAAAACGCAATGGTGAACGCATCCACAGACGAGTCCTCTATAGGCAGGTTTTCGGCATCACCGGGTACCCAGGTAATATTATCCAGAACCCCCCGGTCGATGGCACGGTCCCGGCCTACGGCCAGCATTTCTTCGTTGATATCCACCAC
The DNA here is from genome assembly GCA_018662225.1 of Rhodospirillales bacterium. Classification (GTDB taxonomy): domain Bacteria; phylum Pseudomonadota; class Alphaproteobacteria; order Rhodospirillales; family Casp-alpha2; genus JABJGO01. The sequence continues at coordinate 112,025 of JABJGO010000066.1, forward strand.
GGTGACCGAGCCGCCACCATTTTTGAGAAATCGCAAGGCGATGTCACCGGTGCCGCCGCCCACATCCAGCAATGTCATGTTGGCGCGTGGGCGAAGCTGGTTGATGAGGGTGTTTTTCCACAAACGGTGAACACCGGCGCTCATCAGGTCGTTCATCAGGTCATATTTGGGCGCCACAGAATCAAACACCCCCCGCACCATGCCAGACTTATCATCCGCATTGACGGTTTTGAAGCCAAAGTGGGTTGTTGTTTCTGGTGTCACTTCCGGGTTGGCCATAAATTTTTCCATTCAAACAGCGCGTCACCATAGCTTATGCGAACGGGACAAGCTAGATTGATCGCATGCCAGAATTACCTGAAGTTGAAACCGTCCGTCGAGGCCTGATCCCCATCATGGAAGGGCAGGTGCTTTCCCGTGTGGTGGCGCGCCGTCCTGATTTACGGTTCCCAATCCCCGATGGTTTCGGTCAGCAGTTAACAGGGCGTCGGGTGGTCAGGTTAGATCGCCGGGCCAAGTACCTGTTAATTCATTTCGATAGCGGGGTAGTGCTGATCTGGCATCTGGGCATGTCTGGTCGCGTGTTGATATTTGAGCGCGACCCGCCGCCTGAAGAAAAGCACGATCATATTATTTTTGAGACGGAATCCGGTGCCGTGGTGCGCTTCAATGATACTCGGCGGTACGGCTTTGTGGATCTGGTCGACGGGGACGCGCTGGACACTTATCCCATGATCGCCAAGTTGGGCCCGGAGCCGTTGGATGACAGTTTTGATGGGGCCGCCCTGGCCCTGCGTCTGAAGAACCGAAAGACGCCGATCAAGGCCGCATTGCTGGATCAGTCTGTGGTGGCGGGGCTGGGAAACATCTATGTATCCGAGGCTCTTCACCGTGCGGGCATCTCGCCGCGCCGGTTGGCCGGTACGGTTCAGGGTGGGCGGGCCGTCAAATTAATCGTCGCCATTAAACAGGTGCTGCGGGATGCCATCGCCGCTGGCGGATCATCCTTGCGCGACCACCGTCAACCCAATGGGGAGCTGGGTTATTTCCAGCACAGCTTTGTGGTCTATGACCGTGCCGGTCAGCCGTGCCCCCGTTGTGATCATGGTGGTGATCATGGTGGTGATTGTGGCGGTGTGATCCAACAAATCGTTCAATCGGGCCGCTCCACATTCTTTTGTTCGGCCTGTCAGCGTTGATTACTCGTGCAAAGCCGGGTTTACAGCGATATACAGTCAGTATGATTTCAATTCGCCTGCGCTCTGTACTTTATGCTGTCGTGATCGTCGTTTTGGCGGTTGCTGCACGGCCCGGTATGGCCCAGGAACTGAGCTTCCTCAGCGGCATTGATGATCTGCCCCTTATGCCGGGCCTGCTGGAACAGACAGATTTAACTCTGGTATTTGATTCAGCCGAGGGCCGGTACGTCGAGGCCTATGCCACGGGAAACGTAACTGAGTTGACGGTCTCGCAGTTTTATCAACAAAGCCTGCCACAACTGGGCTGGCTGCATGATGGTTTGGTCACGTACCAACGTGATGGCGAGATTCTAATTATTCTGTCATCCCCATCGCCTGATGGTAGTAGTGCAACCACTGTTCGGTTTGCCCTCTCGCCACAAAACAGCAATTAGACCAACCTCATTCCAACACGGAGAACCGTCCCGAATGTATAATACCATCTTGAGCGAAACCCGTGATGCGGTTGGCCTGATAACCCTGAGCCGCCCTGACGCCCTTAATGCCCTTAATGCTGAACTGCTTTCTGAGCTTGGCGATGCGCTGGATGCCTTTTCGAGCGATGATGCGATCCGCGCCATTGTGATTACGGGCAGCGAAAAAGCCTTTGCCGCCGGTGCCGACATCAAGGAAATGATGAACCTCTCCTATATGGACGCCTACAAGGTTGATCTGCTGCCTAACTGGGACCGCATGCAGGCGTGCCGCAAACCTGTTATCGCGGCGGTGGCCGGGTTTGCACTGGGCGGTGGGTGTGAACTGGCCATGCAGTGTGACTTTATTATTGCTGCCGATACCGCCCAGTTCGGCCAACCAGAAATCAAGCTCGGCATCATTCCGGGCGGTGGCGGCACCCAGCGCCTGACCAGTTTGGTGGGAAAATCCAAGGCCATGGAGATGTGCCTGACTGGACGCATGATGGGTGCCGAAGAAGCGGAGCGTGCTGGGTTGGTCAGCCGCATCGTACCCGCCGCGAGCCTTTTGGACGACGCCCTCGCCACGGCGGCGACTATTGCTGCGAAGTCCCAGCCGATCGCCATGATGGCCAAGGAGGCGGTAAACACGGCGCTTGAGACGTCATTGAGTAAGGGCATTTTCTTCGAAAAACGGCTATTTCAAGCCACTTTTGCTACCGAAGATCAAAAAGAAGGCATGGCTGCATTCAACGAAAAGCGGAAACCCGACTTTAAACATAAGTGAGGACGCGCACCGTTGACCGTGGCTCGCCAAAAAACATTGTGCAGCAACGCTTGACGCCCGGTGAGAGTGCCTATATATACCTCGCTTCCGACCCGGTTAGAGACTGTTTGATACTGTTTGAGACTGGGACCGCATGAAATTCAGGACGATAAAAAATGGCTAATTCACTACAGGCACGCAAACGCATCCGTCAGACCGAACGACGCACCCAGGTAAACCGCGATCGTCGCAGTACGATGCGGACATTTGTTCGTAAGGTTGAAGAAGCAATCGAAGCTGGCGATGTAGGTGCCGCTAAAGCAGCGCTACGTGACGCAGAGCCTAAATTGATGCGCTGTGCGCAAAAGGGCATCCTCGAAAAGAATACGGCTGCACGAAAAGTTTCTCGTCTAAGCGCTCGTGTGAAAGCACTGGCCAGCTAGTCTGGATCAGAAAACAGGGTCAGCTATCCGATCCTCGAAAGCCGCGTTTTTTGAACGCGGCTTTTTTTATGGGATTTTTTCTCGCTCAGGCTGCATGAGTCTGCAAAACGATTTTCTGTCAAGCCCCATTATTTGTGGATTCGCAAATTGAATCCGTTGCGCCCAAGCGCAGACCCTCCTAAGATTACTTGTGACGTGATTAGGGAGATGCGTCGCGCGTAACCTTAGAGGGTTTGCCATTGCTGCTGAATGTGGCGGACCCATCCTACTATTAGTTGAAGACGCAACGCCAGGGAGGCATCGTAGGTCACCACCGCAATGACGTTAAACTATGTCAATGGTGATGTATTTTTTTGGGGGGCTGTCGTTCTCTGATTCTACGAAAATCGTGTCGTGTGATCGCTGTTACAGCGCCCGACATTTAAATGCCCGACACTGGCATGTGCAATTGGTTGGCTAAGCGAAGCACCCGACCAATAATGATGAAATTAATATTGGCACCAGAATGCCAATGCCCGGGGATCAAAAATTTATGTCGAGCGATCAGATTAAGCGCGAAATAGACGCGCAGTGGTTAGAACTAAGCGAGCAACTCCGCGCCGAAATCGGCGAGGCTGCGTTCCAGAGCTGGATCAAACCAATCTCTGTGCGTGATCAAGATGGCGGTACCGTCAAGATGACTGTGCCGACACGGTTTATGCGTGACTGGGTTGCCGCCCACTATGTGGACCGTTTAACCGACCTGTGGTCACAATGTGATGCCGGTATCTCGGCTGTTGAAATCAATGTGCAGACGGACCGGCATGTGCAAGCGACGCCTGAGCGTGCCGATGACGGCAACACGTTCGGATCAGCGCGCCGTATCGGCGATATGGACAAAGATCTTCAGGCAAAACGCGACGATATCAGCGCACCGCTGGACTCCCGTTTCATGTTCGAGCGATTTGTTGTGGGTAAGCCGAACGAATTTGCCTACGCCGCCGCCCGTCGTGTGGCCGAAGCCGAGGTGGTGCCGTTCAATCCGCTGTTCCTGTATGGCGGCGTCGGGCTTGGTAAGACTCACCTGATGCATGCTATTGCCTGGCACATTCGACAGGTCACGCCACAGCGTAACGTTATGTATCTGTCGGCTGAGAAATTCATGTACCAGTTCGTGCGCGCCCTTCGCGAGCAGAACACGGTGGATTTCAAACAGCAATTCCGTTCCGTGGACGTGTTGATGATTGATGACGTCCAATTCATCAGCGGTAAGGACTCCACCCAGGAAGAATTCTTCCACACCTTTAACGCGCTTGTTGATCAGGGTCGCCAGATCGTTATTTCGGCGGATAAGTCACCGTCCGATTTAGAGGGCATGGAAGAGCGCCTGATTTCACGCCTTAACTGTGGCCTGGTTGCTGATATTCACGCCACGACATACGAACTGCGTTTGGGCATTCTGCAATCCAAGGCTGAGCAGATGGGTGTAGAAGTGCCACCCAAGGTGCTTGAATTTCTGGCTCATAAAATTACGTCCAATGTTCGCGAGCTTGAAGGTGGCCTCAACCGTGTTGTTGCCCATTCTCAGCTTATCGGTCGCGATATCTCGCTGGAGACAACACAAGAGGTTCTCCATGATTTGTTACGCGCCAATGATCGCCGCGTGACCATTGAAGAAATTCAAAAACGCGTTTCACAACATTTCAATATCCGCGTTTCCGACATGCATTCGGCCCGCCGGGCTCGTTCGGTTGCCCGGCCTCGTCAGGTCGCCATGTATCTGGCCAAGCAACTTACATCGCGTTCCTTGCCCGAAATCGGCCGCAAATTTGGCGGTCGAGATCACACCACGGTCATGCACGCGGTCAAGAAGGTGGACGAGCTGCGCGAACACGATTCGTCGTTTGCAGAGGACGTGGAGCTGCTTCGGCGTATGCTGGAGGGCTAAGGCTCTTCTCTGTCCCTGTAATCCGTTGAAATTGCGTCTGTTTTCGCCTCCATTTTGGTTGCGAAAATGCTTACCATTCCGGACCTATCTGATATACTGTGAAGCCTTATCGCGGGGCCGTTCGATAGCCTTTATTGTGATGGGCGAATGGGTGTTTTCCGGGCTAATTTCGACCCGGATTTCTGTTCGTCATGGATACTGGTATCCGACCCAATTTATGGGGCGCAATTTGCGAGGCGCGGGCGGATTGGAACAAGTTATTTTAAGCGGGTTATGAATTAACAATGAAACTGACTATTGAACGAGCAACGCTCCTGAAGTCTCTGGGACATGTGCAAAGCGTTGTCGAGCGACGCAACACTATTCCCATTCTGTCCAATGTGAAAATGACCGCTGCCGATGGCAGGCTGGATCTGGACGCAACGGATATGGACTTGGATATTGTGGCGGGTGTGGCGGCAGATGTGTCCGCTCCCGGCTCCACCACGGCACCGGCGCATACCTTGTATGAAATCGTCCGTAAATTGCCCGATGGCACGCAGGTAGAACTGGACGCCACCTCTGATGATGGCCAGCTGGCCTTGCGCGCTGGTCGTTCACGATTTTCGCTCACCTGCCTGCCGACCGAAGATTTTCCGGTTATGGCTGGAGGCGACGCAACGCATACCTTCAGCATTGCGGCTGGCGAGCTGCGCGGGCTGATTGACCGCACCCGATTTGCTATATCCACCGAAGAAACCCGGTATTATCTAAACGGTATTTACCTGCATAGCACAGATCGTGACGGCACCAGCGTGCTGCGCGCTGTTGCAACCGACGGGCACCGCCTGGCGAGTGTGGAATGCCCCTTGCCCAGTGGCGCGGCTGGTATGCCGGGCATTATTGTGCCCCGTAAAACCATTGCTGAATTACGCAAGCTGATCGAAGATTCTTCGGACGATGTGGATGTTTCGTTGTCTGAATTCAAAATCCGGTTCACTTTTGATGGCGCGGTTCTGACATCCAAGCTTATCGATGGCACTTTCCCCGATTACCAGCGCGTGATCCCGGAAGGCAATGATAAGGAAATGGATGTTGAATGCCGGATGTTTGGTGATGCCGTTGATCGCGTTTCCGCTATTTCCAGTGAAAAATCCCGCGCCGTGAAAATGAAGCTGGCTGACGGTATTTTGACGCTATCGGCCTCTAGCCCCGAGCACGGTAGTGCTTCCGAAGAAATAGAAGTGGATTTCGCCGGTGATGAGATTGAGATCGGTTTCAATTCTCGCTATCTGCTGGACATCGTTCAACAGGTTGAAGGCGACGCCATGCGGTTTGTTTTAGCGGATGCCGCCTCGCCCACCATTATCCGTGAAGTTGATGACGAAAGCGCGCTCTACGTCCTCATGCCAATGCGCGTGTAATAGTTAGAGGGTAACAAAAATCTTGTTACAGACGCCATGCGATACGCCAACTGTATCTGACTCTGTATCTAGCAATGGATCACCGGGTGTTTTTATGACCGCCGATCACGCCGATGCGCCCTTTCCGCTGGCTATTGAGCGTCTCATGCTGACCGATTTCCGCTGTTACGAACATGCAGTTATGGAAACCGCTGGCAAGACGGTGGTTCTCAGTGGCCCAAACGGTGCCGGGAAAACAAACATTCTGGAAGCTGTGTCGCTGTTGTCGCCGGGACGCGGGTTGCGCCGTGCCAAACTCAGCGAAATTGCCCGGCAAGGTGGGGGCGGTGGCGGAGAACACCGCGCGTGGGCGGTTGCTGCCCGCGCGGCATCGCCAACGGGACCCGTCGATCTGGGCACTGGCCTGGCGCAAGCGGGCGCTGAGAAACGTACGGTTCGTATCGAGGGCGAGAACGCCAAATCGCAAGCCGCGTTGGGCGATTACATGGATACCCAGTGGCTGACCCCCCAAATGGACCGACTGTTTCTGGACGGCAAATCGGCCCGTCGACGTTTTCTGGACCGCCTGGTGTTTGGTTATGATCCGGCCCATGCCGGTCGGATAACGGCCTATGAACATGCCATGCGCGAACGGGCACGATTGCTACGCGATCATTCACGGGACGCCACATGGCTGACGGGTCTCGAAGACACCATGGTGACCAAAGGCATTGCGGTGGCCGCCGCTCGACTTGATCTGGTCGATCGTCTGGGCCGATATTGCCGGGCTGCCCACGGGCCTTTCCCGGGCGCCGGATTGGAAATTGACGGTACTGTGGAGCATTGGTTGCGCCAGCACCCGGCCCTGACCGCCGAAGACCAGTATCGGGCCAGCTTGCTTTCGTCACGCGAATCCGACGGCCATACGGGCGGCGCCCGCGTTGGTCCTCATAAAAGCGATTTGCACGTGCGGCATTTGAGCAAAGATCAGGAAGCAGAAATTTGCTCAACAGGTGAACAAAAAGCGCTGCTCATCTCCATCATTCTGGCCGATGCCCGCATGACGGCGGCGGAACGGGGTCGCGTGCCCGTTTTGTTGCTGGATGAAGTTGCCGCCCATCTGGACGAAGAACGCCGCGATGCCTTGTTCGTTGATCTGATCGCCCTTGGCGGTCAGGCTTGGCTCACAGGCACAGACGATAGTTTATTCTCCCGCTTGCGGGGCCACGCACAATTCTACGCCGTTGCAGACGCCACGGTGACACCGGTATCGGAGCCCGATTAATCACATGAGTGACGAAACAGAAAATACTGACGTTGACGAAACTCCCGCGCAGGATCCGGATTCATATGACTCCGATTCCATTAAAGTCCTGAAGGGACTGGAGGCTGTTCGGAAACGTCCCGGCATGTATATCGGTGATACGGACGACGGGTCTGGCCTTCATCACATGGTTTATGAGGTTGTCGATAATTCCATCGATGAAGCGCTGGCCGGACATTGTGATACGGTGAAGGTGGTGCTGAACGCCGATGGCTCTGTTTCTGTTTCTGATAATGGTCGCGGTATCCCGGTTGATATTCACGCCGAAGAAGGCGTTTCTGCGGCTGAGGTGATCATGACCCAGCTTCACGCCGGTGGTAAGTTCGATCAGAACTCATACAAGGTCTCTGGCGGATTGCACGGTGTGGGCGTTTCGGTGGTGAACGCGCTTTCTGAAAAACTCAGTATGAAAATTTGGCGAAATGGTAAAGAACACGAGATTTCCTTTGCCCATGGTGACACGGTGGCAGCGCTGGAAATCACCGGCGATGCCCCGGACCGGGAAGAAGGCCCAGGCCCGCTGACCGGTACCGAGATCACGTTCCTGCCGTCCAAGGAAACATTCTCAATCGTCGATTTTGATTTCGCTACGCTGGAACACCGCTTGCGTGAGCTGGCATTCCTGAATTCCGGCGTTGTGTTGGAGTTGATCGATGACCGCAGTCCTGAACCCGTTGTCTCTCGCCTGCACTACGAAGGCGGGTTACAGGCCTTTGTGGAGTACCTGGATAAATCCAAGAATGCGATCACCGAAAATATCATTATGGGCACAGGTGAGCGCGATGGCACCACCGTGGAATTCGCCCTGCAATGGAATGACAGTTATCACGAAACCACGCTGTGTTTCACAAACAACATCCCCCAGCGGGACGGTGGCGCGCATCTGGCGGGTTTCCGTGGGGCGTTAACGCGAACCATCAACAATTATGCCAATGAGTCCGGGTCCACCAAAAAGGCCAAGGTGAACATCACCGGCGATGATGCCCGCGAAGGCATGACCTGTATTGTTTCGGTTAAGGCGCCTGACCCTAAATTCTCGTCTCAGACCAAAGACAAGCTGGTTAGCTCCGAAGTGCGCCCCATTGTGGAAGGCATTATTGGCGAGGCCCTCGACCGTTATTTCGAAGAGCATCCGGGTGAAGCCAGAAAAGTGATCGGCAAAATCATTGAAGCCGCTGCGGCCCGTGAAGCCGCCCGTAAAGCCCGTGAACTGACCCGGCGCAAAGGGGCGTTGGATATTTCATCGCTGCCCGGCAAGCTGGCGGATTGTCAGGAACGTGATCCGGCGCTATCCGAAATTTTCATCGTGGAAGGTGACTCTGCTGGCGGTTCCGCCAAGCAGGGCCGTCATCGTGCCAATCAGGCGATCCTGCCCCTGCGCGGTAAGATTCTGAATGTGGAACGGGCACGCATCGACAGGATGCTGGGTTCGGCAGAAATCGGCACGCTGATTACGGCTTTTGGCATGGGCATCGCTGATGAATTTGATATCGAGAAATGTCGCTATCACAAAATCATCATCATGACGGATGCCGACGTGGACGGTAGCCACATCCGAACCTTGTTGCTCACGTTCTTCTTCCGTCAGATGCCTGAAATTATTGAACGCGGTTATCTCTATATCGCGCAACCACCACTCTACCGGGCCAAGCGTGGCAATTCAGAAGTTTATCTGAAAGACGACGCGGCGCTCGAAGATTACCTGTTCAATGCCGCCATCGACGAAGGCAGCGTGTTCACCACTTTTGATGGTCAACAGATTGCGGGCCATGACTTGCTGGCCACCGTTGAAGAGGCGCGTGATATCAAGGTTGTGCTATCGCGACTGGCGCAGCATGTGCCGCTGGCGATTATTGAGCAGGCCGCTGTTCTTGGCGCGCTTGACCCGGCGTTGCTGTCCAATGATGAACAGTCCGGCGCGGTGGCGGCCGAGATTGCCAAGCGCCTGAACGCGCTGGCCGACACCCATGAAAAAGGGTGGGAAGGCCAGGCGCTGGATGATGGTGGCCTGGCATTCAGTCGCACGCTGCGCGGTGTAACCGAACGGCACGACATCGATGGTGCGGTTGTCCGTTCAGCCGATGCCCGGCGACTGCTCGACCGGGTTGAAGCCTTGCAGAAATTGTATCTTGCCCACGGCACGTTTATGGCAAAAGAAAAAGAGCATTCCATCACCGGCCCCGTATCGCTGGTCGACACCGTGATCGCCATGGCCCGTAAAGGCGTCGGTATGCAGCGCTATAAGGGGTTGGGTGAAATGAACCCCGAACAGCTGTGGGAAACCACACTGGATCCCAATGCGCGTGTGTTGTTGCAGGTAAAAGTAGGCCAGCTGGATGACGCCGAAGAAGTGTTCTCAACCCTCATGGGCGACATCGTGGAACCACGGCGTGAATTCATTCAGAACAACGCTCTGAAGGTTGCTAATCTGGACGCCTGATTTGGGGTGTCGTTTGCTGTTTCGGCTTTCCGGAAATCACACGATGTTATTGGGGTTGGGAAGCCTTAACCCCCTTATAATCAGCTAGAAGATCGGCCACTTCTTTTCTTCTTGGATAGAAGAACGCCGTGTAAGCCATATCATCTTTCAGAATGTGACTGTACCACCAGTCCAGCAGCGCGTTGGCTACGACGTTGCTACGCCAATCATCCGTTGTCTCGAGAGGGGAAGCCAAGATGGTCTCCATCCAATGCCGAAATTCATCATGCTTGGCAAGGTGAGCTGTATAATCCGGGTAATTCATCCGTTTCATGACGAATTCTTCAGAGGCGAGATGAATATCTATGTAGGGAACCAGTGTATTCAGGATATACCCTTTCACCTCCAGTGGTTCACCATTTTCTATCGCGCCCTGCAGTTCTTCAATGAGACCCAGCAACGCAATATGGTCGGCGTCCCACTTCTCTATGCCAATACTCATTGAGGGTAACCAGGGGCCTATTTTTCCTGACTCGGTTTTAGGGGTCTCGGTTATTTCCAAACTCTCTATGTCGGTTGGGACGAGGGAAAAGCTTGCTACCGTTCCCTTTCCCTTTTCACTATGTATCGTAAACTTCCCACCCTGGAGCTCTGCAAAGTGATTGCACAAAGAAAGTCCCAGGCCTGTCCCTTCATGAGAGCGACCTTTTTCCCGCTCTATCTGTACAAACGGTTCAAGCGATCTTTTTTGTTCTTCACGGGACATTCCGATCCCGGTATCAATGACATTGACGACGACTTCCCTTCCGCTCATTAAAACTCGAACCGTTACTGAACCACCCGCAGAGGAAAACTTGACGGCATTTGTCAGAAGGTTGACCAGGATCTGTTTGGTTATCATCCTATCGGCTTTAACCTCCAGCGATTCTGAAGGAAACTCCGTGGCAATCGATATCTGTTGACTGTTGGCCCTTATCTTGATCATCGCCAGCACTTCTTTGATTACATCTGACAGTCGAAAATCTTCAATAAAGACCGTATGTTTTCCGGCCTCAATTTTCGACATATCAAGAACCTGGTTAATCAGCGCAAGAAGGTGGTTTCCGCTCTCGTTAATATCATCCGCATAGTCCTGGTATTTGGAAGGGCTCACAGGCCCATGTATCTGATATTTTATCATATCAGAGAATCCAATTATCGCGTTGAGTGGTGTTCGTAATTCGTGACTCATGGTCGACAGAAAGTCTGATTTGGCCCGGTTCGCGCGATCCGCGTCGGATAAGGCCGTTTGCAATTCAATTTGACCTTTCCGTATGCGTGAAAGAATGATCAAAATAATTATCAGTCCAATTATTGAGACCCCTGACACGATCGTAGCAATAATAATATTTTCGTTTCGCTCTTCCATCCTTGCTGCCAGAACGGCGTGCTCATACTCAGCACAGCCCCAATACCGTCAGTCGTTAGTGGAATTTGAGATAAAACGAACGCCTCTATTTCCTGCCCGGCAGCAACCAGTTCGTCGACTCTGGACCTGGTCGTGTCATTCCCGTACCGGTCCTCTAATATTTGCAAGGATTGGATTGCATGCCCTGAAACATACAAGGTGTCCTCGACCACCTGAATGATACCTGAGTACCTTGACTGGAGCTCTAGATCGCCCGGACGCATTTCAGCCAGTATCTGGGAATTCAAGAAATTCGACACCTTTTCGTAGGTTATCGAAACTTCTGCGACAACCTCACTTGACCATTCTCCAGCCGCGAGGTGGTAATCATTGATTAGAATATTCCGCCATTCGTCGGAATTGTACCGCCAGATCAACCCGGTTATGACGACCCCTGCCGTCAAAACCATGATCCCGATCAGAAAAAATATATACTGGGATAAAGTAAATTCGGTTCTTGAGGGGGCATCGTCATCCGATTCTACTAAGGCCTCCATCTAAAGCATTCCCAGACTCTCGGCGATGGTTGATAGTTCTTGAAAGTCATCCAGACTGGCTGGCAAGAACCCCCCGGCATGGAGTTTGTTCAGTATTGCGGTATCGGGCTCGTCAGTGGGAGATAATTGAAGGAAGGCCTGTATCAAGGAATTTCGGACTTCGGCGCCCAGGCCCTTGTTGGCCGCCCACACATAATCCGGGTAAGGCGGCGTCTTCCAGATAATCTGTACGTTGGTCTTTGACAATTGCCCATCAGAAAACATGGAATCAATAATCGAGGCGTTAGCGACGCCAAGATCAACCATGCCATCGCGAACTAGAAACCCGGTTTTGTCATGCGCGCCAGAGAACTTAATTTCCGAAAAATACGTTTCTGGAACGATGCCTTTAGTTTGGAGAAAATGCCTGGGCATAAGATGTCCGGACGTGGATAGCTTCGCTCCAAAGGCCAAGCGTTGGCCCTTGAAATCGTGTATCGTTTTTTCTATACGATCTGATCGTGCCAGAAAATAGCTCCGAAAACGAAGGTCCGTATCACGCATAACCATTGGAGCAGCACCAAGCTGTTTGTGTGCCTTAAGGAACGTCAAACCGCCGAAATAGGCGATATCAACCTGATTCTGACTAAATAATTCAAGAAGGTGGCTATAGCTCTTGGGCACGACTAATTCAGTTTTCAAGCCAACGGCGCTTTCCAGGTGTTGAAAAAGTGGAAGGTAACGTTCACGCAATTTAGCCTCTGTCTCATCAGGAAGGACGCCGATTCGAATCATTGTCGGTCGTTCTGATTTTTGCTGATCGAGAATGTCCATTGGATTAAGGATCAGAACCAATCCGATGGATAAACATAGGATCATCAACGCAAGTAGCATTCGTTTTGTCATATGGCGTGCCTCAAACAGCAGAGTTTCTCAACAATGGGCAGGCGCCTACTCTGAGGAATATTGCGTCGACCGGGTAACTCTTTGAATTATATGTGAGTGTTATAGTATGCATATTCAAGAGATTTGTAAAATACCCGCTGCTTTTATCTGAATTCCTCAACACCACCATACCGAAATTGCCCGAGCGTGAGCTATATTGCCGTCGTTCTTAACCCATTTATAAGTCCCATCCCTTTATTGTAGGCCATGGAAAAGTCACGAAAATCTGGGGCCAAACCGGTCTCGCGGCGAAAAACGGGACCCAGGCCTGCAAGTAACCGAGCACGGGCCAAAAAACCGGCTGCTGCGCCGAGTCGCGGTCGATTATCTGGCATGTTTAAAGGTCTGGGACGTGTTGCATCCTTCCTGTTGTATTGGGGTTCTGTTGCGGCCATCTGGGGCGGTGTTGCTGTCGGCGGCATCTTTGCATTCTATGCCTATGATCTGCCTGATGTTGATGCGGCATTCACGGCTACCCGGCGCCCCGCTGTGACGATTCTCGCCGCAGATGGCAGTGAACTTGCCACGGTAGGAGACATGTACGGCATGCCGGTGCAGCTGAACCAGTTGCCGCCGGTTTTATCCCAAGCCATCATCGCCACCGAAGACCGCCGTTTTTACAGTCATTTTGGTTTGGACGTGATCGGACTGGCCCGGGCTATGTGGGTTAATGTACAGGCCGGGCGTATTCGTCAGGGTGGCTCAACCTTAACCCAGCAAGTGGCGAAGAACCTGTTTTTGACGCCCGCTCGCACCATCAAGCGCAAGGTTCAGGAGGTTATGCTCGCGTTGTGGCTGGAGCATAAATTCACGAAAGATGAGATCCTTACCGTTTATTTGAACCGTATCTATTTAGGTGCTGGTACGTGGGGTGTGGACGCGGCCGCTCGTAAATTTTTCGGTAAGCCAGCGTCTCAGGTTTCCACGTGGCAGGCCGCCATGATTGCGGGACTGATGAAAGCGCCCAGTCGGTTGAACCCTATCGCCAGCCCTGAGCGTGCGAGAGCCCGAACGAACATTGTCTTGGGCAATATGGTCGCTGCCGGATACCTGAGCACCGCATCCGCAGACATCGCCCGCCGCGACAAAGGGCGCAACGTGCAAACCGCCATGGGTGGCGGCAGCCGTTATTTTGTGGACTGGGTGCTGGAACAGGTGCCCGATTATATCACCCTGGACCGGGACGTGGTGGTCAGAACCACGCTCGATCCCGGCATTCAACTAGGTGCTGACCGCGCGGTGATTACGGCGTTGGACGGGAAGGGCAAAGCTCAGCGTATTTCGCAAGCGGCCGTGGTCACCATGACCCCAACCGGTGCGATCCGCGCCATGGTGGGTGGTCGTTCATATGGCCAAAGTCAGTTCAATCGGGCCACCAAAGCGAGGCGTCAGCCGGGGTCCGCGTTCAAGCCTATTGTCTATTTGGCCGGTTTAGAATCCGGGCTGAATCTCTCCACGGTGATGGTTGATGAAGCCGTTGATATCAATGGTTGGTCGCCAACAAATTTTGACGATCAATACCACGGTGCCATGACGTTGGGGCAGGCCATGTCACGCTCGAGCAATACCATCGCGGTTCAGGTTGCGAGGCATGCGAGCTGGGGCCGTGTCGTTGATGTGGCCGAACGACTGGGCATTACCGGCTCACCCTCACCGCACCCCAGTCTTGCGTTGGGTACACATGAGGTCAGCGTGCTTGAGATGACGGGTGCTTATGCCTCATTTGCTAATAATGGCCTCGGTGTCTGGCCTTACGCCATTGAAGATATTCGAGAGCGTGATGGTACGGTTCTTTACACCCGGTCCGGGACCGGTCCGGGCCGCGTGATGGCCCCCCGGCACGCGGCCGCCATGAACACCATGCTCAGCGCCGTTATCGAAGAAGGCACCGGGCGCAAAGCCGCGATAGGTCGACCGGCTGCTGGCAAGACGGGGACCAGCCAGAATTTTCGCGATGGTTGGTTCGTTGGCTATACGGCGCAACTGATTACCGGTGTTTGGATGGGAAATGACAATGGGGCCGCACCAAAACGCCTGACCGGTGGTGGCTTACCCGCGCAAGTATGGCGCGACACCATGACTGCCGCGCATCGGGGTGTGCCGATTAAGGCGCTTGATCTGGAAAAGCCTACGTCGCGTCAACAAAGCGAAGGCTTGTTCTCAGGCTTGCTCTCGACGCTGTTAGGCGGCGGATAACCGCCTACTTTTTGGCTGTTTTCTTATTGGGTTTTTTAGCGGGCTTTTTGCCCAGCTTCTTGATGGTATTGGTGGTCGAATGTCCGACCTCGATATCCGCCAGAAACACTTCACCGCCGTACTTCATGACGGCGTCTCCGCCTACCACCTGATCCACCGTGTAATCAGATCCCTTAATCAGCACATCAGGTTTGATGCTTTTGATCAGCTTGATGGGCGTTTGTTCACCGAACAGGGTAACCGCATCCACGCTGGACAAGGACGATAGCACCGTTGAGCGGGCCTGCTCGTTCTGCACCGGACGGCTATCGCCTTTCAATTTTCTCACCGATTTGTCTGTATTGAGACCGACGATCAATCGGTCACAGGTATTGCGTGCCTGTTGCAGCAACGACACGTGACCCGGATGCAGCAAATCAAAGCAACCGTTGGTGAACCCGATCCTGAGTCCGGATTGCCGCCAGATTGCGACCTTGTCGGCCAGTTGTTCGTCGTTGCAAATTTTCAGATCTGTATTGCCCAGTTGTTGTTGCTGAAGGGCGGCGACAACATCGGCGGCATAGGCGGTTGCGGTGCCGACCTTGCCGACCACGATGCCTGCTGCCACGTTGGCAATCTTCGCCGCATCCACCATGCTCGCCCCGCTGGCTATGACGGCGGCAATGGTTGCGACCACGGTGTCGCCAGCGCCCGATACATCGAATACCTCCAGCGCTTCGGCGGGAAGGTGTGTGACTTCGCCGTCGGCCGTGACCAGGCTCATGCCATCCTGGCTGCGCGTGACCAGCACGGCTTTTAAATCATAGTCCACCACCAATGACATAGCGGCGTCCACGATATCGCTTTCCACCGTGACGGGATGGCCGACGGCCTCGGCTAATTCGGCCCGGTTCGGGGTGACCAGTGTCGCACCTTGATAGCGCCAGTACTCACGCCCTTTTGGATCCACAATTACCGGAATTCCTTTGGACCGCGCCGCATCAATAATGCTTTCGATCACATCAGGGATCAGGACACCTTTGCCATAATCCGATATAATGACGGCTCCGCAGGTTTTCAGGGCGCGCTTGGCGGCGCTGATAACCTTACGAGCTGTTACTGCATCTATGGGCCCAATGGATTCCTGATCGGTGCGTAAAAGCTGCTGCGTGCCAGCCAGGTAGCGTGTCTTGATCCCTGTGGCGCGATTTGGAACCGTGACCAGGCTGTTACATTTAAGACCGTTTTGCTCCAGTAGCTTCGATACCTTCTTACCCATAGCATCATTGCCGATGGCGGCTGCCAGTGACGCATTCCCGCCCAGGCCCACGATGTTACGCACAACGTTTCCGGCCCCGCCAAGCATGTTGGATTCGTGGCGGATCTGAAGAATCGGTATGGGTGCTTCGGGTGAAATACGATCCACATCGCCGTAAACAAATTGGTCGAGCATGATGTCGCCCACTACCAGAACATTGGCGTTGCGCAGGCGGGAAACAGTCTGGATCAGGTTCGAGCGTTGTTTCATTTAAAGGAGACCTAATTCCATTTCCAGGGCACCGCACAGCATGTGGCCCAGTGTAATGTGCATTTCCTGAATTCTCGGTGTGTCGTTAGATGGCACGATCAGGAACGGATCGGCCAGTCCGACCATTTTGCCGCCATCACGACCACCGAACCCGGCGGCGATGCAGCCTATGGATTTGGCCTGCTCCAACGCCTTGATGATGTTTGTCGAATTGCCGGATGTTGAGAACCCGATCACCACGTCATGGGGGCTGCACAATGCTTCCACCTGGCGCGAAAAGATGCTCTCAAATCCTATATCGTTGCCCGCCGCCGTCAGTGTGGACGTGTCCGTGGTCAACGCGATGGCGGCAATGGGGGAACGGTCTTCCAAATAACGGATGGTCAGCTCTGTGGCCAAATGCTGGCAGTCCGCTGCGCTGCCCCCGTTACCACAGAACACGATTTTGCCACCAGCTCTGATTGCAGCGGCGCTCAGCGATACCAATCGGGCCAGCGGCTCGCGCATCTCGCCATAGGCGGCGTTTGCAACCCGAATGTGTTCTTCAAATTCGTCGTTGTAGTATTGGTCTAGATCCATTGGTGCCTCGTATGATCCTGGCAAATTCCATCGCCTCTTTTACGCTACCGGCGGCGGTTTGCAAAGGTCCTACAGGTCACTTGAGACAGGTCATACGTTTTGGCGTTCAGCCACAAACCGACGGTCGTTCAGCCACAAGAATATGCCAGCCCAGCGCGCCATCGCGTGCTTTGGCCGCCCCAAAACGCCAGTTATCCAGGTTCCAGTCCACGATATGTTTCGAGATGTCCTGGGTCAGTGTGGCGTAATCATCTTCAATGCGTCCGACAATAGCGTCAAATAGCGGTGCCAGGTGTGTGGACATGTCATCATCGCGGATCATCCTGAAGCTCTGATCTATCATCAGCCGGATAAAGCCGTCGGCATTCAGTAAATCGGGTGAGCCGTGTCGGGCGGCAAGACGTGCTTGCTCATCTTTGCTCATCAGAGATGTTTCCGTGGTTTGCTCGCTGATAACAATGCGCCCGCCGGGTTTCAGTACACGGAACGCTTCTGAAATCACGGTCGCTTTATCTTTTGCGTGCACAATGCCTTCCTGAACCCAGTACCCATCGAAAGTTTTATCTTCGAAGGGAAGATCGTGAAAATCCGCCCATACGTTGTCCACGCGTCGGCTGAGGTCCTGATGTGATGCCTTTTCAGATGATGTGGCCAGATGCTGGTTTGAAATATTCGTTGCCGTAACGGTGCAACCATATTCTTTTGCAAAAAATCGAGCGGTTTCGCCGACGCCGCTCGCGACTTCCAGCACATGATGGTTTGCCGTTATGCCAAGGGCTTCGGCGATATGGCGTTTGGTGTGCACTATTGCCTGATCGAATGTGCAGTCATCGGTCAGCCGAATACCGAAATGAATGCTTTCGCCCCACACGGTATAGTAGAGTCTATTTGTTTCTTCTGTATCATATCGTTCCAGCCCCTTACCCCAGCTGGATTGAGTCTCTGAGTTATTTTTATGATGTTGGGTGGGTAAGTCATTCATAATAGGCACCTTTGTGAAAATGGAGAGTAAAATAGCTGTTGGTTATTTTCTGGTTGTCTATTTATCATTGCAATATGATGCACTTTATGCGCGAATGTAAATATATTTATTCTTACAAGAGGCGCAGCATGAACCAGGTCCACCCCATTAACGTGTCTGCTGACCAGTTTTCGGATGGACCAGTCGCGGGTCGTCTTTCTGATTGTCTGTCACTGGCGAATGATCAGCTTGGACGATCCATCAAGTCCTTTTTGGATCGCTACGAATCCAGGGCCATTGCGGGCGGAATTCGATTGGAATTGCATACAGATTTTCAACAATTCAAAGCAACCGCGGCCTCGTTGAACAAAGGCCCCATCTCACCGCAGTTTGACCAAACGGTGTCTGATATAGGTGCGGTGAACGGGTTTTGGCTGAAGGGCGTGGATGGGCGTGGTGAGATTGCCCAGCTTCAAGCCGTTCGAATGGATGACCTCGACGGCGACTCATTGGCAAACCATTGCCGTTCCCTACGGTTCTTTTACGACGATCCCTCAGTCAGTGCCCACCCGGGCGAATCATGTGTGGTGGATGCACCGGCCTCAAATGGAATTTCCGGCGTGGTTTGCTATCAGGGTGAGTTCTGGATTAAGGGCGGCGAGAACGGATTCCGAGGGCATGACTTCGCGAAAGTTCTGCTTCGAATCGGTATGGCAATCGCCCTGGCCCGTTGGTCGCCCGATTTTATTTTTGCCACCGTCGCGCCCGTCCTTGTGGAGAAAGGGGTCGTCGCGCGATATGGTTATCACAATCTTCAGCCTCACGGCATGATATGGACGGCCCCACAGAATGACGAAGTACTGGACGAGTGGATTATGTGGCTGGCCTGGCGAGAGTTGGTAGATCTGGTCGCGCGAAGCCGGTAGCCCTACTGGCTAAACTGATGCGGTGTTTTCGCGTGGCATCGTGGCATCGAGAAAGTCCACGTCCAAATCCTGACTGGCCTCGGAACAACACATGAGCAACGGCCCACCAGCATGTGTTCGCCATGGCAGCAGCAGCCTCTCATAGTTCAACCAGATCGGATCATCACCTGACAAATGAACGAAAGCCCGCACGTGGTCCAGTTTCGGTACACCTGACCGCATGACCCCTGCGTAGTCCTCGCTCATGGCCGCTTCATAGTCTTCGTCTGAAAAACAATGTTGGGGTGTTGTCCCAACCGCCAGACGTGGCCAGTCCTGGCCCAGCAGCGCCACACTGAGCGAATGGTTTCCCGCGTCAACAATAATAAAGTGTTTGCCCAACGCGTCAGGACGCATAGAGAAAGTGCGGCTCTTCAATCGCTCCAGATCGCCTTCTGGTACGTTTTTGAAAAATCCATCTGCTTTCCGCCAAACCGTGTACGCCCACGCAATGTCTGTGTGACTTTCGTCGATATGATCTAATGCTACATTGGCAATGGTGATGCTTTCGTCTGCTTCAAAGCTTTCACAGGCCGACAGCTCTGAAATACGATCAAGGGCCTCTTGGGTGGTCGGGAACCTTTCGCTGTTCCAGGCACCGAAAAAGTACCTTAACGTCACTAGAAAGTTCCCGGAGCCAGGCGTTTCATACGCCAGTAGAAAATAAAACATAGACCGCACGGCTTCTTGGGAGGCTTGCCTTACATCCCATTGGATATCCACAACCCCACCAATTTGAGCGACCTTAATCATACCCAATTCCCGGAATAGCGGCCCTTGGCGCTGCGTTAATTCCGGCAGGGTGCAGTCCGGAAACCGTTCCGCATAGCTGTTGTTGGCCTCATGCCACGCGCCCGCGTCATCGATCCACCATACCTTTGCGTTGGGTATGCTAACGGCATCCATTATAATTATCCCGACCCCTGCACCATCTTAACCTGTCTATGCGACATTATTTTACGCATATATATATTCTCATCACCAGTCCTCAATCCAATCAATCGTCACAGCAATATCACCATTTGTTAACCATCCAATCATTTCTTTCGTATTATTGTACCTCATACGCCGTGGTCTTATGATGGCGTTCATTGTGAATGCCTGATCGAACTGCGGCACTCTCTGATAGGAGAACGGGTTGAACACGGGAATGTTGCCTGGGCACATGGAGCCCCAGAAAGGTGAAGAGGAGATGCTGTTACAGCATCTTGGCCGCTTGCGTTCAGACGCTGTGGGTGCCTTTGCTGTTCATGTTCACCTTTCTGATCTCAGGCCCGGTAACCGTCAGCCCCGTTTTCTGGGCATCGCCAAACGATCCTTTGATGAATTCATCAGCGGCCACGATTCAATTCTATTCACCATGTACAATGCAGACCTGGTTTTGATGTGCCGGAAAGTTCCCATTGAAGATGTGGATCCGGTAATCGAAAAAGTTAAGGCGTTGTTTTCTGAAGATCCACTGGTGCAGGGTGAAACCGGTAGCTACGAAGACCGTTTCACCACCTGGCATGACTTGTCTCAGCCCGATGATTTCCGCGCCCTCAGCGCCAAAATCAAGGAGCAGGAGGCCGCCGCCACCATCAAGTTTGAAAAGGACCTGGACGAATACAAGGTTCAGCTCAGCGCCACCGATCAAGGTACGCCGCTTGCGCCTGCTAATCTTGCTGCCATTGACCAAACCATGCGCAGCACCCAGATCGCCGATATTATTCGCAATCAGCCTGTTTATCACGTGATCCCCGGCAAGAAGGGCGCAATTGTTTTTCGTGAACACTTCATTGCCATGGGTGAGCTGAAAAAACGTGTGGCACCCAACGTCAATTTATTCGGTAGCCCCTGGCTGTTCCAATACCTGACCGAAACGCTCGACCGACGCATGCTTGCCGTCATGTCACGTCGAGACCTGGGCAAAACCACTGACAGCATCAGCCTGAACCTTAATATCAACACCATCATGTCCCGTGATTTCCAACAATTTCACGAAAGCCTTGGCGAGCACACATCCCAGGTGGTGATTGAAATCCAGATTATTGATATTTTTTCTGACCTTTCGGCCTACCACCATGCCCATGATTTTTTGCGTGAGCGCGGCTACAAGGTTCTGGTGGATGGACTCAGCCCTATTGCCATT
The DNA here is from genome assembly GCA_018662225.1 of Rhodospirillales bacterium. GTDB lineage: Bacteria > Pseudomonadota > Alphaproteobacteria > Rhodospirillales > Casp-alpha2 > JABJGO01. Next base: position 133,144 of record JABJGO010000066.1, read on the forward strand.
AATTTCTTCGACCCCTCAATCTTGCAGGCGGACTTTCTGAAAATCAGCTGGGGCCCGGAATTTGTGGGCGAGGAAAAAGAAGACAAGATTGCCGATATGCGGCGCATTGTTTCACGGGCCGGTAAGCATGGCGTTATCCTGTCCCGGGTTGATTCTGAAGACGCTGTGAAGTGGGGCGCCACCTTGGGGATCGCCCGTTTCCAGGGCTACTTTATTGATAAACTGGTCGCTGCCGTTAGCGCCAAATCTGGGGCTTTGTAATTATGGCTGAAACCAATGATGCCAAAAAACGGATGCCCAGTCAGGAGCGATTGCTGGTTGACTATGTCCAGCGTCTGGAAAAACATCGTGAAGGGCGTGCCATCGTTCAGGTCCATTTATCGGCTCTTCGGCCCTTTAATCGTCGCGATCATCACCTGCGCGCGGCGGCCAATATTTTCGAACCCATCGTCAAAGCTTTGGCCGGTCAGCTCTTTCTGCTTAAAAGCGGTGATATCTTTTTCTTCTTCAAAAACGAGGTGCAGGGCGATACTGAGACGGCTGTTCAACAGGTGAAGTATATGTTCAGTGACGACCTGCTTATCGCTGACGAGGCCGAAACCCATACCATTTTCTCCACCTGGTTTAACGCGGTAACAGACTTCCCTGAGGTGCAGCGCATCGTCAAGGCCATGGCGGAAGTGGAAGATCGGCGCACCGAAGATGCCAAGAGCCGTATGGACGCGCGTGCTTCCTTGCGGGCTAAACAAAAAATGGGCGAACCCCTTACCCCTGACGTGTTGGCAAAAATTGAAGAGGCGTTGATCCGCGCCGACCTGTCCAATCTTGTTCGCCGACAGTTCGCCTGCAAGATCGACGATACCATGGTGCCAACACAGCAATTCAGCGAATTGTTTATCTCTATTCAGGATCTGCGCGAGACCTTGATGCCGGACGTCAACCTGTTGGCAAATCGTTGGCTGTTTCAGCACCTGACGGAAACACTGGACCGGCGTATGTTGTCCATGCTGAGCAAGACGGATCGTATCGCTATTACGGGTGATATCAGTTTCAACATCAACATCCGGACCCTTATGTCTAACGAGTTTTTGGCTTTTGATGACAATGTGGCGGCCAATCGCCGCGGCGCCATGATTATTGAGCTACAGAAAGAAGATATTTTTGCCGATCTCGGCTCATACCTGTTCGTTCGCGAGTTTGTTCAATCCAAGGGCTATCGGGTGGCCATTGACGGCATGACACTTGAAGCCATGCAACTCATTGACCACAAGCGATTGGGTGCCAATATGGTCAAGTTGGTCTGGAATGGTGAATTGGTTGACGGTGGTGAAAACGTTCAGGCCCAAGTGCGCCAGATGATCGAGTCCATTGGCGGCGAAAATGTTGTTATGTGCCGGTGTGACAACCGGGAAGCGATCGATTTTGGAAAATCCGTGGGCATCCAGCTTTATCAGGGTCGTTATATTGAGAATTTACTCGCTGAAGATGACCGCCGCCTTGATTTACTACGCCTGAAACGCCGTATCGAACGGTCGGATGAGGCCCCCGAGGATGAAGACGATTTCGAAGAAAAAGATGATGCCGATTTCGATTTCGGCCTTGATGACGACTAGGCTCAGGCGTCTTTATCGGCTACCCCGGCTTCGGCAAAAGTTGCCATCCCTGTGTGACAGGCATGCGCCGCACGGATGATCCCGATGGCCACGGCAGCACCGGATGCTTCGCCCAATCGCATATCCAGATCAAGCAGCGGGTCTAACCCCAATTTTTCCAGTAGCCGCCTATGGCCGGGCTCCTTGGAAACATGACCCGCGATGCAATGGTCAAGAGCGCCTTCTGCACAAACGGCGATCGGACCGGCAGCCGCGGTTGCCACGTATCCGTCCAGCACCACGGGCACACCCTGAATGCGCGCGGCTACGATAGCCCCCGCCATGGCGGCCAGTTCACGGCCGCCCACATGGCGCAAAATTTCCAACCCATCCGTCATGGCACCCTGGTGGGTTTCAACGGCGGCGCTGATAACAGATGCTTTATGGCTCAGGGCTTCACCCGACACACCGGTGCCCGGCCCAGCCCAGTCTTCGCCGGTGCCACCGAACAGGGCATGGGCGATAGCCGCCGCCGCTGTGGTATTGCCAATACCCATTTCACCAACGCACAGCAAATCCATATTGCTGTGAACGGAATTCCAACCCACATTGAAGGCCGTAACAAATTCACCTTCGTTCATGGCGGGACTTTCAGAGAAATCGGCCGTGGGGTTGTCCAGTTCCAGTGGAAACACCTGTAACGCCGCCCCTTGCGCTTTGCACAGCTGATTGATGGCGGCACCACCAGCCTGAAAATTACCGACCATTTGCGCGGTTACTTCTGATGGGAAGGCTGAAACGCCCTGTTTGGTCACACCGTGATTTCCGGCAAAGACGTGGACGGCCACAGTGCCCAGTGCGGGTGGATGGCTTCTTTGCCAAGTCGCCAGCCATGTGGCGATCTGTTCCAGGCGTCCCAATGATCCCGCCGGTTTGGTCAGTTGAGGCTCGCGTTCATTGGCTGCGGCCTCCGCACTTGCGTCCGGTCCGGGTAAGTTTTCGATCACGCCACGGATGTCATTGATGGAGTCTAAAATAGGAAGTGACATGAAGTGTCCTTGCATGGGGTTAGTGTTTTGTCGAAGATGGACTTCTATTCAAAATGTGACAACAGCTCCAAGCTTGCTGTTGTGAAAACGTCTATCTATACCCGGTAATAGTCAGATAATAGCGACATAAAACACATGGCATCTGAAAACAACACAGAACAAAAATTTAGTCCCGTGCGCGATATCGCGCTGGTCTTGTCATTTTTGACGCGGTTGCCGGTGGGTGCCGCCAGTTTCAATGGCCGAACCCTGGCACAAGCCGCATGGGCCTTTCCCTTTGCGGGGCTTGTGGTGGGCGGCATGGGTGGTGCTGTGTTGTACGGATTTGCCTTTATGGGGTGGAGCGCCGGCCTCGCGGTTTTGTTGGCAATGGCGCTGATGGCGTTGATGACCGGTGGCTTGCACGAAGACGGCCTGGCTGATGTGGCCGATGGCTTTGGCGGTGGTAACGACCCGGCCACAAAACTCGCCATCATGCATGACAGCCGTATCGGCACTTATGGGGTGCTGGCTCTAATATTCAGTGTGGGTATCCGGGCTCTGGCGCTGATTGAGATTCAGCAATCTGTTAATGCCTTCGTGGTCCTGGTGGCGGCCGCTGTGTTTTCGCGCGCTATCCTGCCTGCCATGATGGCGATCCAACCCCACGCCCGTGACGACGGCCTTTCCGTTGTGGCCGGTAGGCCCAGCGGTGGTGGGGCTTTGCTCGCCATCATCATTGGCGGTGGGATTGCCTTTGATGTTTTTTATCCCGATATCGTTGTAACGCTCATCGCCATGGGATTGGCCGCCTCGGGTGTCCTGTTATTAGGTGTGATTGCCAAGCGTCAGATCGGCGGCCAGACCGGTGACGTTATTGGTGCGGCCCAACAGATTGCAGAAACACTGTTTCTTATTGCTGTGGCGCTTACAGCAGGATCGCTGGCATGAGCAAATCAGAAGAAGCATGGCACGCAGCAGCCCCCACCGTGACCCGGTGGTGGTGGATCAGGCACGCCCCGGTGTTTGGCGGCGCATCCCGGCTTTATGGCCAGGAAGATCTGGATTGTGACGTGAGCGATACGCCCCGGTATGAAGCATTGGCATCCCGCTTGCCGGATGATGCCGTCTGGATTGTGACTAATCTGGTGCGAACCCATCAGACGGCTGGTGCCATATGGTCAGCGGCGGGCTCGGAACAGAATCCGACTGTTGAGCCCGAATTGGCGGAACAGTTTTTCGGTGACTGGCAGGGTCTTACGTGGAGCCAGATGGAAGAACGCGATGCGGATACCTATGCTCAGTTTTGGCAGGACCCGTCCGGCAATGCGCCACCGGGTGGTGAGAGTTTTGCTGCGGTTATTGATCGCACGTCTCAGGCCGTGGATCGCCTGACCCAACAATTCGCCGGTCGCGACATTGTGTGTGTGGCCCACGGTGGCAGCATCCGGGGCGCTGTGTCACAGGCGCTGGGCCTGCATCATGAACGCGGACTGTCGCTAACCATCGATAATCTGTCGCTTACCCGGCTTGACCATATAGAAGGCGGTACGCTTAATGGTGCCGGTCAATCTTGGCGCGTTGTTGGCGTCAACACGGTTGTCTGAATTCGTAACTGATGGAAGCATTGCGTGACTGAACAATTGCCACCGGTAACGCTTGTCCTTGGTGGCGCGCGTTCGGGTAAAAGCACCTATGCAGAACGTCTGATCGAGGCCACAGGGCGCGGTGTCTATATCGCCACGGCCGAGGCCTTTGACGATGAAATGCGAGACCGCATTGGCACGCATCAGCAGCGCCGGGGCGCGGGGTGGCATACCCTGGAAGAGCCGCTGGATTTATGCGGTGCGCTCGTTCGTGCATCCGACATCGGTGCGCCGGTACTGGTGGATTGCCTGACCCTGTGGCTGTCCAATCTTATGGCCGCCGATAAAGAGATTGATCAGGAAGCCTTGCGGCTGATAGAGACACTACAGAATTTAAATGTGCCTGTGGTAATGGTATCAAATGAGGTTGGCCTTGGCATCGTGCCGGATAATAAATTGGCGCGAGACTTTCGGGATCATGCTGGGTTATTGAACCAACAGGTTGCCGCCATGGCAGACCGGGTTGTATTTATTGCGGCTGGGCTGCCGCTTACACTGAAAGAATAACAAGATGAAGATACCTGCTACCGTGATCACCGGCTTTTTGGGTGCGGGCAAAACAACGGCTATTCGACATATGCTGGAAAACGCGAACGGCAAAAGGATAGCCCTCATTATTAATGAGTTCGGTGATCTGGGCATCGACCGCGAAATCCTGACCAGTTGCGGCATCGAAGGCTGCGCGGATGATGATGTGGTGGAACTGGCCAATGGGTGTATCTGTTGCACGGTAGCCGATGATTTCCTGCCTACCATTGAAAAGCTTATAGACCGGCCCGATCCACCAGATCATATCGTTATCGAAACATCTGGTCTGGCGCTGCCAAAACCGTTGGTGAAAGCCTTTAACTGGCCTGAAATCCGCTCTCGCGTGACCGTCGACGGGGTGATTGCCGTTGTGGATGGTCCGGCTGTGGCGGCGGGACAATTTGCCCATGATCCGCACGCGGTTCAGGATGCGCGTGAAGCCGATGATGCGCTGGACCACGATTCGCCGTTGGAAGAGGTTTTTGAAGATCAATTGCATTGCGCCGATATCATCGTGCTGAACAAGTCTGATCTGCTGGACTCAGGTACACTAGACCGGGTTCGGGCCGAATTACAGGAAGCCGCCAGTGCATCCGTGAAAGTAGTGTCATCCAGCCACGGCAACATTGATCCGGCGATCTTGCTGGGCGTCAGTGGTGCGGTGGAAGACGTGATCGAGGATCGGTGGTCCCATCACGACGGTGATGATGACCACGACCATGACGATTTCGATACCATTGTTGTGTCTATCGGTGATGTGACAGACCCCAAAGTTTTGACAGCCTCTATTCAGGACCTGGCCGCGAATCATAATATCCTTCGGATTAAGGGTTTTGTGCATGTGCCGGGTAAATCCATGCGTCATGTGGTTCAGGCCGTGGGTGGTCGGGTGCAGCATTACTTCGACCGCGAATGGCAGGACGGCGAGACCCGCGAAAGCCGGTTGGTGGTTATTGGCCAGACCGGTTTCGATCATGAGGCTGTGACGGCCTCGCTTCAGCAGTAAAACAACATGCATCTTCTGGCTGCCCAACCCGGCGCTGTTTCTGATGGATCAGAAGCCATTGATCTGGGCCAGAGCCCCGGCGATATTATTGTGTTGTCGGCGGCTGATACGGAACTGTCATTGTTGGCGCAAGCCTGCGGACAGTTAACTGACAATGTGGATGGTTTTCCGTCCGTTCGATTAGCCAACATCATGCACCTGGCTCACAACATGTCCGTGGACCTGTATGTGGACGATATGATCCGATCCGCCAAGCTGGTGGTGGTGCGCCTGTTGGGCGGGCGCGGGTACTGGTCGTATGGCGTGGAACAGGTTGCCGGAGTTTGTGCCGAGCTTGGCATCCCGGTGGCTTTCCTGCCCGGTGACGATCAGCCCGATGCGGAACTGAACAGCTTTACGTCTCTGGCCCCTGAATCAACCCACCGGTTATGGCAGTACTGTGTGCACGGTGGTTTGGAGAACGCTCTGTCGTTCATGGGGTTCTGCGCCGATCTGATTGACCATCCCGCTGAATGGCAGGAGCCCCGCCCGCTGGTGCGTGCTGGTTTGTATTGGCCCGGCGAAACCATGCCCGATGTGGAAAGTATTCAGGCCCATTGGAAACAGGGTGCGCCGGTTGCGGCCATCATTTTTTACCGGGCATTGGTGCAGGCCGGAAACACGGCGGTGGTGGACACTATGATTGCGTCGTTACAAGCGTCGGGGCTGAATCCGCTGCCCATTTTCTCACAAAGCCTGAAAGACCCGGTTGCGGCTGCGGTGATCGAAGAACTGATGGCCACGTCACCTCCATCCGTTATTCTGAACGCCACCGGCTTTGCTGTATCAGCCCCCGGTCAGGACCGGACCGCAACCCCGTTTGATGATGCCGACTGTCCTATCTTGCAGGTGGTTTTTTCGGGCAGTAACAAAGCCAGCTGGGAGGACGGCACGCATGGCCTGTCCGCTCGTGACATTGCCATGAATGTGGCCCTGCCTGAAGTGGATGGCCGGTTATTTTCCCGCGCCGTTTCCTTCAAGGGATCATCGCGCCGTGACGCGCTAACCGAAACGGATATCGTGGCTTATGAGCCGGTGGATGATCGCGTGAGCTTTGTGGCTGAACTGGCCGCCGCATGGGCCAATTTGCGAGATAAAAAACCCGGCGACAGGCGGGTTGCGCTGATCCTTGCCAACTACCCCAATCGGGACGGGCGGCTCGGCAATGGCGTTGGGCTGGATACACCAGCGGCGACCATCAACGTACTGAACGCCTTGCAGGATGCTGGTTATCAAGTTTCAGAAATACCAGCCAGTGGCGATGATCTGGTCCGCCATATGCAGGCTGGACCGACCAATGATTTCACCAAGCTGGATGAGCGTGAAATCCGTGAAACGTTTTCTTTTGCCGACTACCAGCTTTTTTTCTCCAGCCTGCCGCAGGCTGTGCAGGACGCGGTGATCAACCGCTGGGGAGCCGCCGATCAAGACCCGTTCTATCGACCCGGTGATCTGGATTGCGGCAAGTTCCTGTTACCCGCGTTTCGGTGTGGGAACGTGATCGTGGGGGTGCAGCCCGCGCGTGGCTACAACATCGATCCGGTTGAGACCTATCACGACCCTGATCTGGTGCCGCCGCATAACTACTTCGCTTTCTATGCGTGGTTACGGCTGGGCGCACAGGTGGATGCCGTCGTTCATATGGGCAAGCACGGCAATCTGGAATGGTTACCGGGTAAGGCCATTGCCTTGTCATCCGCGTGCTACCCCGAAGCCGTACTCGGCCCGATGCCCAATATTTACCCGTTTATCGTGAATGATCCGGGCGAAGGCACGCAGGCCAAGCGCCGAGCCCAAGCCGTGATCATTGATCACCTGACACCGCCGCTGACCCGCGCAGAAAGTTACGGACCCTTACGCGACCTGGAACAGTTGGTGGATGAATACTACGAAGCATCCGGCGTGGACCCCCGTCGTTTGGTCGTGCTGAAAAAAGAAATCCTGACCCTGTGTGCCGCTACCGGTGTGGGCGAAGATTGCGGTTTTAAGACCGGCGATGGTGAAGATACGGCCTTGGCCAAACTGGACAATTATCTGTGCGAACTGAAAGAGCTTCAAATTCGCGATGGCCTGCATGTGTTTGGCGACAGCCCGACGGACGGGTTGCTCACCGATTTACTGGTGGCGCTGATCCGGGTGCCGCGTAATTCGGGCAAGGATGGCGACGCGTCGATCCTGCGCGCGTTGGCCGATGATCTGAATTTGCGAGAAACCGGTTTTGATCCGCTGGATTGTGAGATGGGCGTTGAATGGGTTGGACCTAAACCGGGTTGCCTGAATCTGCTGGACGAGCCGTGGAGGTCCAATGGCGATACGGTTGAACGGCTGGAAATGTTGTCCAGTGCGTTGGTGTCGAACCAAACCGACCCAGATGCATCGTGGTCAGGTGCGAAACAGGTTTTGGACAACCTCGATGCCACCATTCGCCCGGCGGTGATGTCCAGCGGCGCGGCGGAAATTACCGGGTTATTACGGGGCTTGGGTGGTCGCTTTGTAGAACCGGGCCCGTCCGGCGCGCCCACCCGTGGTCGTCCAGATGTTCTGCCCACGGGGCGCAATTTTTATTCTGTGGACACCCGCACGGTCCCAACGCCGGCCGCCTGGACGCTGGGCTGGAAGTCGGCTGATCTGTTGTTGGAAACCTATCGGCAGGAACACGGCGAATGGCCCACAGCCATGGCGGTGACGGCGTGGGGTACCAGCAACATGCGCACGGGTGGTGATGACATTGCACAAGCCCTGGCACTTATGGGTGTGCGACCCACGTGGGATACGGCGTCCCGCCGGGTCACCGGGTTTGAGGTTCTGCCCCAATCGGTTTTGGGCCGGCCCCGCGTTGATGTGACGTTGCGGGTGTCCGGATTTTTCCGCGATGCATTCCCGGCGCTTATTGACCTGGTGGATTCCGCTGTTCGTGCCGTGGCTGTATTGGATGAAGACGAAACGGAAAACCCGCTTGCCGCACGGGTGCGGGCCGAAACTGCGCGGCTTGTTAAAAAAGGCACAGATCCCGACGTGGCTGAAAAGCAGGCTGGATACCGCGTGTTTGGCTCCATGCCCGGCGCCTATGGAGCGGGTCTTCAGGCCCTGATCGATGAAAAGGGTTGGGAGACCGATGCCGATCTGGCCCGCGCTTATGTGGCGTGGGGCGGCTATGCCTATGGGTCGGGTGCCGAAGGTGAAACGGCCCACGGTCTTTTTGAAGAACGCCTGAAACGAGTAGACGCCGTGGTTCAGAATCAGGACAATCGCGAGCACGATATCCTCGATTCGGACGATTACTACCAGTTCGAAGGTGGCATGACCGCGGCGGTTCGCGTTCTGTCTGGTGCACAGCCCACAGTTTACCATAACGATCACTCGCGCCCCGAAACACCGCGCGTACGTACACTGGAAGACGAAGTGGGCCGTATCGTTCGCGCCCGCGTGGTGAACCCTAAATGGATCAACGGGGTCATGCGCCATGGCTATAAAGGCGTGTTCGAAATGGCGGCCACGGTGGACTATCTGTTTTCATTTGCCGCCACGGCCCGGTGCGTGAAAGACCACCATTTCGATGCCGTGTTCGATGCTTATTTAGGTGATGACACGGTTCGCGATTTCATGGCCGAGCATAACCCGGCGGCCATGGCCGAGATGATCGATCGCCTGATCGAGGCACAGGAGCGCGGCTTGTGGAAACCACGCCGTAACGACACACGTGCGCAACTGGAAGAATTTGCGTTATAATCCGGATTCTTAACAGACCAACATAGCAGGACCACTCATGGCCGAAATGACCGAAGACGAAAAGAACGAGCGTCACGCCGAGAAGATGAAAAAGAAGAAGGCCGCCCGCGACAAAATTCTGGCCACCAAGACCATCGAAAAAGGTCTGATCATGGTTCATACCGGCAAGGGCAAAGGTAAGTCCACGGCGGCGATGGGTCTGGCGGCGCGGGCCGTGGGTAACGGCATGAAGGTGGGCATTATACAGTTTGTTAAAGGTGTATGGGAAACCGGCGAGCGCGTGGTGTTGGAAAAATTTCCCGACCTTTGTATCATGAAAGCCATGGGCGATGGCTTTACCTGGGAAACCCAGGACCGTGAACGCGATCTGGCCGCCGCACGGTCAGCATGGGAATCAGCCAACGAAATGATGGCGGACCCCAGTTACGATATGGTCATTATGGACGAGCTGAACATCGTTCTGCGTTACGATAACCTGCCGCTGGAAGAAGTTATTGAAACACTACAGAACAAGCGCGAGATGCTGCATGTGGTGGTGACGGGTCGCAATGCCAAAGATGAACTGATCGAGATCGCTGATCTGGTGACAGAAATGACGCAAATCAAGCACCCGTTCCGTGGTGGTGTGAAAGCGCAAGTGGGGATTGAATTCTGATGCGTACTTATATTCTGGCTGTATTCTTCAGCATCTTTATGACGGGCGCGTGTACGCAGTATACGGACCCGCCCCACATGGTGGCCCCCCGGATTATTGATCAATCCATCGACACGCTGGCCACGTTCCGCCAGCTGGAAAACATCGATTCCATCGACAAGCATATTCCGGGTGCGGCGGGCATTCTGATCCTGCCTCATGTGGTTAAGGGTGGATTCATAGCGGCGGCAGAGGCCGGTACTGGCGTTCTGTTGGCGCGCACCTCAGACGGAAGCTGGAGCTATCCGGCATTCTATGTTCTGGGCTCCGGTAGTATTGGATTGCAGCTCGGCGTGCAGGACGTGTCCATGATTCTGATTATTCGAAATCAGGGTGCCCTTCAGGCAGTCATCGAAAATCAGGGTAAATTCGGCGCCGACATCGGTTTGATGTTGGGTTATGTGGGGGCTGGATATGAAGGTTCAACCACCACCAATCTGGGGGCTGATATCATTGCCTTCATGGGACCGGGCATGGGCGCTTTTGGTGGCGTGTCGCTGGAAGGTGCAGCCCTGATCCGGCGCAATGATCTGAATGATTATTATTATGGTGCGGGCGCCTTGCCACAGGACATCGTGATCACGGGTAAATATACCAATGCTGGTGCCGATCCCTTACGCATACGCATCGATCCGCAATAAGCACCATGGCCTCGACCACTTCCATCATGTTTCAGGGGACGGGCTCAGACGTGGGCAAGTCCCTGTTGGTGGCCGGGCTGTGTCGTGCCTATCACCGGCGTGGCCTTGTGGTCAGACCATTCAAACCACAGAACATGTCCAACAATGCCGCTGTTACCGAGGACGGAGGCGAGATCGGTAGGGCGCAGGCGTTGCAGGCCCGCGCGGCCTGTGTGCCCCTCAGCATCCATATGAATCCGGTGTTGTTGAAGCCCGAATCGGAAACCGGCTCGCAGGTTATTGTTCAGGGCAAAGTGGAAACCACCGCCAAGGCGCGGGATTACTACGCCCTTAAATCACAGCTTATGCCCCGCGTACTGGACAGCTTTTCGATTATCAGTGACGAAGCCGATCTGGTGATTGTTGAAGGCGCGGGCAGTGCGGCGGAGGTAAACCTGCGCGATAGTGACATCGCCAACATGGGCTTTGCTATCGCGGCAAATGTGCCGGTGGCACTGATCGGCGATATTGACCGTGGTGGCGTAATCGCCAGCTTTGTGGGCACACATGCATTGATATCCCAAGCCGAGCGCGATCTGGTCTGCGGGTTTGTGGTCAACAAGTTTCGGGGTGACCCCAGCCTGTTTGATGATGCTATATCCCTGATCGAAGACCGCACCGGGTTCTCATCATTGGGTATCGTGCCTTACTTTGCCGACGCGCGGTTTTTGCCCAAGGAAGATGCCATGGCGCTTGATAATCGGGATGATCAGGAACAGGCGAATGGGTTAATCAAGATCGCTGTGCCGCGCATTCCCCGTATCGCCAACTTCGATGACCTGGACCCGTTTATGGCGGAACCAAATGTCCAGGTGGTGATTGTGGAAGCGGGTAACCCCATCCCCGGCGATGCCCATGCGGTGCTGATCCCCGGATCAAAAGCCACTTTGGCGGATTACGCTTTCCTGTGTGAACAGGGCTGGGATATCGACATCGCCGCACATCACCGCCGAGGCGGTATGGTGATCGGCCTGTGCGGCGGGTACCAGATGCTGGGCCAATCAATTTCTGATCCGAGCGGTACCGAGGGCCCGCCAGAAACCCGAAACGGTCTCGGTTTGTTGAATGTGAACACCGTTATGGGTGGCGAGAAAACGCTGGTGGAAACACAAGGCCAGGAAGTCTTGAGCCGCGCACTGGTGCGTGGCTATGAAATCCACATGGGCGACACCACTGGCGAAGACCGGAACCGCCCATGGTTTACCGTGCGCGGGTATGAGCCGGAGGGGGCCTGTTCATCAGACGGTCTTGTGATGGGTAGTTACCTGCATGGCATGTTCGTCGAAGACGCATTCAGGCAAGCGTTCTTGTCGCGACTGCGCGCCGGGCATCACAGCGATCTGGCGTTCGAAGACCGCATTGAGAAAACGCTGGATGGGTTGGCCACGCATCTGGAAGAACACATGGATCTGGATAAATTGCTTAAGGCAGCAGGTTGATCCGCACCACCAACAGAACACCGACCCAGCCCGCATTAATCAGGCACGCCACGAAATACAGATAAAGTGCGCGGTTGATATGCACATAGGTCAGCTTGGCTGTGCCGTCGCCCATCCATGGGTCTTTCACAACCATATCCACATACCGGCGAGGACCAGCCAACGCCAAACCCAGTGCGCCCGCCATGGCACCTTCGGGCCAGCCCGCATTAGGGGATCGATGTTTGCCCGCATCGCGCCACATAACTTTAAAGCCTTTCAGGGCGTTGGCTTTGGGTGCGATCAGTGCGGCCAAACACAAAAATATGGCTGACAGCCGGGCCGGGATGATGTTGACAATGTCATCGATTCGCGCCGCCGAAAACCCAAAGGCACGATATTTGGGCGACTTGTGCCCGATCATGGAATCCATGGTGTTGATGGCTTTGTAGACCAGCAACCCCGGAAAACCGAACAGCACATACCAGAACACCGGTGCCACCACGCCGTCGCCGAAATTTTCTGCCAATGATTCGATGGCTGCCCGAGCAACGCCGTGCTCGTCCAGTTGCGCCGGATCACGCCCGACGATATGTGACACGGCGTCACGGGCGCTTTCCAGGCTATCATGGTGCAATGCCTTGCCCACTTTTTTCACGGCGTTGTACAGGCCCCGTTGCGCGATGAGACTGATGGTTAGAATGCATTCAATAATCCAGCCCCAGGGGTGGTTTTGGCCGAGCCACGAAACAGCAAACCCGACAACCCCGCAAACTCCGCTAATGATTATAACCGTCAGGAACCCACGTACAGCGCGGTCCATGTCAGACCGTGTTTCACGGTTCAACTTGCGATCGAACAGATCAATCATGCCGCCGATGATGACCACCGGATGTTTTACGAATCGGAAAACAAACCGCGCTTCGCCCAGGTAGGCTTCCACGCCGAGCGCGATCAGCATAATTACCAGTGGATCAAACCCGGCTGGCCCATTTATCATATCGAAGCTAAACATGGAGTGCACAATGATCGGACAGGCCTCTACGGTCAATCACCCGAATAAGATGCTATGATGCGATTCGCGTGACGGTCATATAATAGATGGATACAACAACGGCAATGGATGCGCTTTCCCGAGCTTTGGAACTAATCGGCATTAGCTTACCGAACCCTGTACCCGTTTTGGGCGGAGTGCTGATCATCGCCCTTATTGTTGCATTGGTCATTCGACAGAAACGCGCCGCCCGGCGATTGTCCAAACCGGCACCCGTTATCGATAAGCTACCGCCCAATATGGAGATGGCGAATGCGGAAACAGGCGTTTCGGACGAACGGCAGGAGCCCGCGTTGGGGACCCCGGTTTCGGACATTCCCCTTCCATCGGATCACGCATTTTCTCGTCTGTCCGGTCTCGACGACAGCCTGAGCACTGAATTGACGGCTGCGCGACAGTTGCTGGATGATGGCAATGTGTCGACGGCCATTGAGGCATTGTCTCGCATGGGTGAGATGGAGCAAGGTGCCGGGCGTGACCTGCGGCGTCAGGCAGACGCCCGCCTGTCCGGGGCCGCCACCATTCATCTGGTATCCGGTGATTTGAAGCTGGCCAATGACGACGTGGTTGGTGCCATGGCTGAATACGGTGAAGCCATCGAAGCGGTGCCGCGTGGCCGTGATACGTTGATGGCGGAATGCCTAAACAAACATGGTGCGGCGGCTTATGCGGCCCAGGACCTGGATACGGCGGCAGCATCGTTCAAACGGGCGGCACGAATTATTGAACGTATTCGGGGCCTGAACCACCCTGATGTGGCAACGGCGATTAGCAATCTGGCCATGCTTCACTACGTGCGTGGCGATCTGGCAGCGGCTGAGCCTCTATACAGCCGTGCATTGGAAATTGACGAATCGTCATTTGGCAAAAATGCCACCGAGGTCGCCACCGATTTGAACAACATGGCGTTGTTGTATCAGAAACAAGGCCGGCTGGATGATGCAGAAGTCCTGTTTGCTCGCGCCCTCAGCATTAAGGAAAGCCAGTTTGACGCTGGTCATCCCAGTCTGGTCACGGGCTTGCGAAATTATGCGGCGCTATTGCGTGATATGGATCGCGGGGTTGAGGCCGAGGCTTACGAGCGCCGGGCGGAAGCCTGATTTTTTAGTGTCCTGTATATACCCCGGGCGCTGATCAAAACAGTGAACAGCAGAGCCGATGCGCTCATCAGTGCCATCAGGCCATGGGGTTCCCATAATTCGATTGCGTACCCGGCGGCGGGTGGACCGACGATGTTTGAAATCTCATAGGCCACCACGAACGCGGCGCAGGCCGCGGTCAGGCTGCCACCCTTGAAACGCTCACCCAGCATAGCCAGCGATACGGTATACAGCGCCCATATACAGCCGCCCCACACAAACAGTACGGCACCCATGGCATACAGATTATCAGCCATCAGAGTGACGCCGATGGGTCCAAAGATGCCAACGATACCACACAACACCAGCACCAGTCGGCCATTGGTTTTCTCGGCCAGCCATGCGATCGGCAGTTGCAAGACCACATTGCCCAGAACAAACACGCTCAACAATTGAATAGATATCTCCTGCTCGTAACCCATGCGTAAACCCCAGATGGGCAGGAAGCTGAACATGGACATATCAACCATGCCACAGACCAGCGCCGCGGCCAGCAACGATGGCATGGCGATCAGGATGCCTGAGATTTTCATATCATTGGCAAGATTGAGGACCGGGGCCATCTTCCCGATGAGCGCAAATGGTATGAGGCTGAATGCAATAAGTATGGCGAATACCATATATGGCCAGAAATCGCCCACGCCGATCATGGTCAGCATGAATGGCCCAACGGCGAAGCTGGTCGCCATGACCGCGCCATACATGGCGGTAATGCGGTTTCGCATTTTCTCTGAGGCGATAGAGTTCAGCCAGGATTCGGAAATAATCCAGGACATGCCGCCAAACACGCCGGCCACAAACCTTAAAGCGAGCCATTCATTATAGGTGTTGAATATGGGTAACAGGGCGACCATGACCAGCGAGCCAACGCTGGACAGGAATATTGTGTTCAGGGTTCCAAGTCGACTGACAATGAACGGCACGAACGGTGCGACCAGAATGACGCCGATGGGCGTTACGGCCCCAATAATACCAATGCTAAGGGTCGAATAGCCGTTCCCCTCCAGCGTTAGCGCCATCAGCGGCATTAGCCCGGCGTATGAGATCCCCCACGTGAAAACAGCCGCATAGATCGCCACCAACGATATGGTGCGCTGACGGCTGGTTAGCGTTGATCCCGTTGCCGTTTGTTCGATTTCTATTTCAGCTTTAGTGGTCATGCCTACCCTTCGCCCGGCGAGTGGCCCATTGTCAACCGTCTCATCTATGGTGATGAGGGGAGAGGATAGTTTTTGTCGGATTTCGGTGTTTCCCTCAAGCTGGAAACAGCTATAGTGCGCCAACTACATACAAGCATATACAGGCGGAGGCGATGACCACCTGTACTCATACACGCGCAGCTCGAAGGCAAGGACCAGGCTCTTGGAAAACTCCACCGCCATTATGATATGTGGTCACGGCAGCCGTGACCAATCCGCCGTTGACGAATTCAATTCGTTGGCGGCCCATTTCCGTGACCGTCTGCCCAATTATGATGTGGAAAGCGGGTTTCTGGAATTCGCCACGCCGGTTATCAGTGAAGGCCTGGATAAGTTGCGCGATCGGGGCGCAAAAAAAATCATCTGTATTCCCAGCATGTTGTTTGCCGCGGGCCATGTGAAGAACGATCTGCCGTCCGAGGTAAATAACTACGGCGCTGCGAATGACGGCTTGGAAATGGTTTTTGGTGGCGAATTGGCTATCGATCCTAAATTACTGGAAGCCGCCAAGCAGCGCATCGAAGAATGCGAAGCTGCTGCTGAGACTACCGTTGCGCGCGAAGATACGCTGTTGATGGTCGTGGGGCGGGGCACCAACGATTCAGATGCCAATTCCAATGTTAGCAAGGTCGCCCGCATGTTGTGGGAAGGCATGGGTTTTGGCTGGGCCGAGGTAAGCTATTCCGGCGTTGCCTATCCGCTGGTGGATGCGGGTATGGAGCGGGCCATGAAGCTGGGCTATAAACGCATCATCGTTTTTCCTTATTTTCTGTTCACGGGTATTTTGGTCCGGCGCATTTATGCGTGGGCCGATGAGGCCGCCGCCGCAAACCCGGATGTGGAAGTTCTCAACGCTGGATACCTCAATGATCATCCGCTGGTTATTGATACCTTTATTGAACGGGTTGGGCAGGCGCTTGAAGGCGATAACGCCATGAATTGTTTGTTGTGCAAATATCGTGACCAGATTATCGGCTATGAAGGTGACGTGGGTACGGCACAGGTGGGCCATCATCATCACGTTCAGGGTGTGGGCACGGACGGGCACGGCGCCCATGACCACGGTGTGCATCACGGCCATCACCATCATCCCGGGCACGGCCATAGCCACGACCACGATCATTCCAAAGACTAGGCACGCGTTATGTTCGATTACATTCGTGATCCACAGGTGATTTACGATCAGTCTTTCGCCACCATCCGGGCGGAAACCGATCTGGATGCTCTGGCCCCGGATATAGCAACCGTTGCTGTGCGTCTGATCCATGCCTGTGGCATGACCGATATCTGTGACGACTTATCTTATTCAGACGATGTGGTTTCATCTGTGAAATCGGCACTGGCAGCGGGAAAACCCGTGATCACCGATGTGCGCATGGTGGCCGAGGGCATCATCCGAAACCGACTTCCATCGGATAACGTGGTGATCTGTACCCTGAATGACGCGTCCGTGTCGGATCATGCCAGGACCACCCGTAACACCCGGTCGGCAGCCGCTGTTGATTTATGGGGTGATAATCTGGCGGGCGCGGTGGTTGCCATCGGCAACGCGCCCACGGCCCTGTTTCGCTTGTTAGAGATCCTTCATCAGGGGGCCCCGAAACCGGCGGCTATTTTGGGCTTTCCTGTGGGGTTTGTGGGCGCTGTTGAATCCAAAGACGCGCTGATTGAACGCGCTGGCGACGTACCCTATATGACGTTGCGTGGTCGTCGAGGGGGCAGTGCCATGGCGGCGGCGGCCGTGAATGCCATGGCGGGGGAACCAGCATGAGCAGTTGGATTACCGTCATTGGCGTTGGTGCAGACGGGCTGGATGGCCTGACATCGTCCACCCGCGACCACGTAGCCTGCGCTGATTTACTGGTAGGGGGCGAGCGCCATCAGGCTATGGTGCCGGACAGCGACCTCAAAGCCGGGGCCGAGCGCCTGACCTGGTCCTGTGGCATTGCATCCGCCATGGATGAGATTGCCAACTGGCGGGGCAAATCCGTTGTGGTGCTGGCATCCGGCGATCCACTTTATTTTGGTGCTGGCAGCACGCTTGCCCGACATTTCGGCGCTGCTGAAATCAACGTTATCCCCTATCCGGGGGCTTTCAGTCTGGCCTGTGCCCGCATGGTCTGGCCGATTCCTGACGCAACCACCATGACCGTGCATGGCCGCGCACACGCGGGCCTTAACCTGCACATTCGTCCCGGCGCCCGCATTGTGGCGCTGAGCTGGAATGGCGAAAGTCCGGCCAAGCTAGCGAACATTCTGCGTGATCGAGGCTTCGGTCCCAGCACCATCGTTGTGTTCAGCGACATGGGTACAGTCGAAGAACAACGCTTTGACGGCACGGCAGAGAACTGGCCACACGCCACGGTACCAGACCTCAACACCGTCTGTATCGATTGCACCCCCGGACCTGATGCCAACTGGTGGCCCCGCACGCCGGGCTTGCCGGAAGAGGCGTTTGAGCACGACAGTCAGATCACAAAACGCGAAGTACGTGCGGCAACGCTGGCCGCACTGGCCCCTCAGCCGGGTGAATTGTTGTGGGACGTGGGGGCCGGATGCGGGTCGGTGTCTGTTGAATGGCTGCGTAGCACAGATGGCACCCGCGCCATCGCCATCGAACGCCATGAAGACCGGCTCAAATATATCGAAACCAATGCCAGCACGCTGGGCGTGCCTCGTTTGGAGATTGTTGCGGGTGAAGCACCTTCGGCGTTGAGCGATCTGGCCACACCGGATGCCATCTTCATCGGTGGTGGTGTCTCCAATGCGGATATTCTGAAAGCCTGCTGGGAAAGGCTGGCCGGTGGTGGACGCATGGTCGCCAACGCCGTCACGCTGGAAGCTCAACAGCAACTGATGAATTTCGGTGCCAGCCATGATGCCACCTTTACCCGTATGAGCGTGGCCCGCTCTGGCGCAGTGGGTGAATTGACCACGTTACGTCCCATGATGGACGTGTTGCAACTCTACGTAAGGAAGAACGATACATGACCCAAGTGGGTACACTCTATGGCCTCGGTGTGGGGCCGGGCGATCCCGATCTGATCACCCTGAAAGCACACGCAATTTTGCAACGCGTCCCGGTCATTGCCTATCCGGCCCCTGATACTGGTGACAGTCTGGCTCGGGCTATTGCTGCGCCCCACTTACCCGGTGGGCAGGAAGAAATTGTCATTCGTACCCCCATGGTGCCCGGCGCGTTCCCGGCCAATGATGTTTACGATCATTACGCTGGCGAAATTCGCGAGCATCTCAATGCCGGTCGTGATGTGGCCGTGCTGTGTGAGGGTGATCCGTTCTTGTATGGCTCCTTCATGTACGTGTTCTCGCGTTTTGTGGATGCGGGCAAAGTTGTTGTCGTCCCCGGCGTGTCATCACTGGGCGCTTGTGCGGCGGCGGCGGGATCGCCACTGGTATCCCGTAATCAGGTTCTGACCGTGCTGCCCGCTACACTGGACGAGGGCGAACTGGAGCAGCGCATTCAGAATTCAGCCGCTGTTGCCGTCATGAAAGTCGGTCGTCACGCCGCCAAGGTGCGGGCCGTGCTCGAACGACTGGGCCGGGCGGACACTGCCTGGTACGTGGAGCACGCGACCATGGATAACGAGAAGGTCCTGCCGCTGGCAGAATTTTCCGACCCCAAAGCCCCTTATTTTTCCATGATCCTCGTTCGTGAACGTGAAGGAGTTACCCCGTGAGCAACCCGCTAACGATTGTTGTTCTCCATCAGTCCGGCATCAATTGTGCTGAACGTATTAAAGTCTTCATGCCCCATGCCAGAATCCACGGCCTGTCAGGGCGGGTCAAAGATGGTGCCGATGAACTGTTTGTTGGCGCCGCCGATCACCTGCGCCAGTTGTTTCTGGATGGTCACACAATCGTCGGTGTTTGTGCTGCGGGTATTCTAATCCGCGCCCTGTCGAGCGTTCTGGATGACAAGCACACCGAACCACCCGTCCTTGCCATCGCGGGTGACGGATCGTCCATCGTGCCGCTGTTGGGTGGTCATCACGGTGCCAATGCTTTGGCGAGCGAACTGGCCGATCATTTGGGTGGTACTGCCGCTGTGACCACTGCCGGTGATGTTCAGTTGGGCTTTGCGCTAGACGAGCCACCGCTTGGCTGGCACGTGCAGAACCCTGAAAACGCCAAACCCATTGCGGCGGCGTTGTTGGCAGGCGATCCGGTTGTTCTGTCTGAGGAGGCAGGAAACGCTGATTGGATTGCCGCCACATTCGCGGAAACATCAGAGCTGTCCATTCGAGTGACCGACAAGGTGGTCGAGGCGAAAGGTAACGCCCTTGTTTTCAACCCGCCCAGCCTCGCTCTGGGCGTAGGATGCGAACGCGACACGGAAACGTCAGAGCTGATCCAGCTTGTGAAGCAAACGCTGACGGATGGTGGTCTCACGTCACGCTCCATTACGTGCGTGGTGTCTATCGATCTTAAGTCCAATGAAGAAGCCGTTCACGGTCTGGCGGATTATCTTGGCGTTCCCGCCCGATTTTATTCAGCTGCGGAACTTGAGAGCGAAGCCAGTCGTCTGGAAACACCATCCGACATCGTGTTTCAGGAGACCGGATGCCATGGCGTTGCCGAAGGCGCGGCACTGGCCGCTGTTGGCCCGACCGGTGAATTGATTGTGCCCAAGCATAAATCTCAGCGTGCGACCTGTGCCGTGGCGCGAGCCCAAGGGAACATTGACGCGACCACGGTAGGGCGTCCGCAAGGCAGTCTCGCCATTGTTGGCATTGGGCCGGGCTCTGAAGAATGGCGCACGCCACAGGTCACCCGTGCGCTTGCAAAGGCCGATCATGTCGTGGGCTATGGATTATACCTCGATCTGATAGAAGACGTGATTGCTGGCAAAGAACGCCATCAATCTGATCTGGCACAGGAAGAAGCCCGCGCCCGTGCGGCGCTGGAATTGGCCGCCGAAGGCAAACGCGCGGCGTTGGTTTGTTCCGGTGATGCGGGTATCTATGCGCTGGCTACACTGGTGTTCGAACTGCTGGACCGGGAAGACCGTGGCGATTGGAATCGTCTGGCTATCTCTGTATGCCCCGGTGTGTCGGCTATTCAAGCCGCGGCGTCGCGTATCGGCGCGCCTATTGGGCATGATTTCTGCACCGTATCGCTGTCTGATTTGCTGACCCCGTGGGATGCCATCCGCACCCGTTTGGAAGGGGCTGCCATGGGTGGCTTCGTAGTGGCGCTCTATAACCCGGTATCCAAAAAGCGCCAGAAGCATATCACCGAAGCCCGTGATATTTTGCTGAAACACCGCCCGGCGGACACGCCTGTGGTGCTGGCGAGAAATTTGGGCCGTGACGGCGAGAATATTTCCGTGATCCGATTGGATGAGTTAGGCCCCGACAAGGCCGACATGCTGACGCTGGTGTTGATCGGTAATGAGCAAACACGGTTCATGGAACGTGGTACCAAAAAGTGGGTCTACACACCGCGCGGCTATGCTAAAAAGATGGACGCAGTAGCCGATGGCGCGGCTTAATTTCAGGAGGAAATGTTATGAAGGTTCTAATTTCTGTTCTCTCTTCACTAATGTTGGTGTTCACGTTGAATTCCTCGGCGATGGCACAGACGGATGGTGAACGCATTATCTCAGAACTAGAGGCCAAAATCATTCATGGGTTTTTCGTATCGCTGGATAAGGCAACGCAATCCAGCAACGAAGACCTTTCAATTGAAGACATTGTTGCTGATGTGCTGAAAACAGTCGTGAATTCGACCGATGAGTCGGAAGAAGATGACGAGGCGTCCGATAAAAAGAAGAACAAAGGCAAAAACAAAAAGAAGAATAAAAACAAAGATAAATCCAACAAGGGACGTGGAAATGGCCTGCCACCCGGCCTGGAAAAGCAGCTGGCGAAAAATGGCACATTGCCACAGGGATTACAGCGAAAGCTTGAAGAATCTGGCGCCCTCCCACCAGGCTTGCAGGCGAGTGCATTGCCAGCTGAGCTTGAGGCACATTTAACCAAGCTGCCAAAGGGCCAGAAGCGTGTGGTGGTCGATAACGATTTGCTGATTATTGAGGAAGTGACGGGCCAGGTTCTGGAAGCCATTCCAAATATCATTCCGCCAAAGGTTGCGGATATTTTGAAGCAGCTTCCAGGCGTGTTGTTGTCACAGTAACGGTTATAGATTTAAGGACAAAAATAAAGTGACAGTTCATTTTATAGGGGCTGGCCCCGGCGCGGCTGATTTGATCACCGTTCGCGGGTTGAATCTGATCAAATCCGCGCCGGTGGTTTTGTACGCAGGCTCGCTGGTGCCCGAAGCCATCGTGGATGAAGCCGCTGATGATGCACGCGTGATAGATACGGCTCCCATGCATCTGGATGAAATCATTACTGAGATTAAAACGGCCCATGATGCGGGGCTTGATGTGGCGCGGGTGCATTCTGGTGATCCGTCTTTGTACGGTGCCACGGCGGAGCAGATGCGCCGGCTGGATGATTTGGGCATCCCCTATAATGTGACGCCCGGTGTGTCGGCCTATGCGGCGGCGGCGGCGGCGCTCAATCAAGAACTGACCCTGCCTGACGTCAGCCAAACCGTCATCCTGACGCGGACCTCCGTGCGTAGCTCAGACATGCCAAACGGCGAAGATCTGGACACGCTGGGCAAGACGGGCGCGACGCTGGCCATTCATTTGTCGGTCAATAATCTGGCCAAGGTAGTACGGGAACTGTCACCTCATTATGGCGAAGATTGCCCCGTAGTCGTGGCGTACCGGGCCAGTTGGCCGGACGAGATGTATATCCACGGCACCCTTGCCGATATTCGTGACAAGGTGAAAAAGGCCGGTATTACCCGTACGGCATTGATTATGGTCGGTCATGTGCTGGGCCAGTCATCCTTTGATGACAGTCGTTTATATGCGGCGGATCACCATCACGTCCTACGACCCAAGAGCGCCTGATATCCATCCCAGCGCCTCTTCGGGCGATGAAACGGTCTCGCCAGCGGGCAAAGCTGGTCGTTCTACCATAATGACATGGATGCCAAGATCGGCTGCGGCCTGTAATTTGGCTTCGGTGGCGCTGCCGCCGCTTTCCTTGGTGATCAGTGTATCGACGCCGTGTGCTGACATGGTGTTCCGCTCATCGGTCACATCAAATGGTGGTTTCTGCACGATCACCCTTGCGCCGTCAAAAGGCGGTGACCCTTCATGGTCTTCAATCTGTCGAACCACAAACCGGGTGCTGGTCAGGGCCCCGAATACATCAAGGCCATTGATGCCGGTGGTTAGAAAAACGTTTTTGCTGCCTCGTTTTTTTACCGTGGCGGCGGCGGATTCAAGGGACGGCACGCGGGTTACATTAAGTTCTGTAGGCAAACCCCATATCGGACGGTCGATCATCACGCGGGGGATGCCCGTTTTAGATGCGGCTTGTGCGGCATTGTTTGAGATAGTCGACGCAAAAGGATGCGTTGCGTCCACCAGAACAGATATTTCTTCGTTTTTTATGTAATCCGTCAGCCCAGCGGTGCCACCAAAGCCGCCAATGCGAATGGTGCCCGCGACGGCTTGCGGTTTGCGGGTGCGTCCGGCCAGCGACGTGATGACTTCAGTATCCGGCCCCAGCCGGTCTACGCAAAGCTGGGCCAGTAACCGCGCGTCCTTGGTGCCGCCGAGTATGAGGATTCTACCCATCCGATTGGCCGATCAACTGTCCCTGACGATCAAAGATCACCACATGGATTTCCATATTGCCTGATACCGTGGCCATGGCCACCTCGCGAGCCTGTCGGGCTATAGTTGAGGCGATATGGATGCCATCCGACGTTGCCAGCGTGAAGGCTTCGAGCGCTGTGTTGGCCGCCTCAATTTTTGAGGCGAGATCAGCAGAGCCACCGCCAGTCACTGCAACCTGCGCCAGTTTCGCCATATCCACGCGGGACCGGGAAGAATGCAGATCAAGCGCACCCTGTGACAGTTTGGTGATTTTACCGAACCCGCCCGCCAGCGTCAGGCGCGGCACCGGGTTCTCGCGCAGGTATTTCAGCAACCCTCCGGCGAAGTCACCCATGTCGATGAGCGCTGTTTCCGGCAGGCCCAGCATCTTCTGAATGGCGGCCTCGGATGTGGAGCCCGTGGCGGCGGCTATATGGGTGATACCGCCAGCGCGGGCCACATCGACGCCACGCTGGATGGAATGGATCCACGACGAGCACGAATAGGGGATGACAATCCCGGTGGTGCCCAACACTGAAAGTCCGCCTTTGATACCCAACCGTCCATTCATGGTCTTCTCTGCCAGTAGCTCACCGCCCGGAATGGCGATGGTTACGGCCAGATCAGCAGGGCCTTTCAAGGTTGCGGCGCGGGTGCGCAGGTTATCGCACATAATCTCTCTCGGTTTCGGGTTGATGGCGGGCTCGCCCACCGGCAATGGCAGGCCGGGCAGGGTTACGGTTCCGACGCCGTCGCCCGCATGAAACGTAATGCCGCTGCCATCCGCCCCTCTTTTTACCGTGGCGACGATCTCGGCCCCGTGGGTCACATCGGGATCATCGCCTGCATCCTTGATAACAGAGGCCCTTGCCCAATCGTCGCCGATCTGGTGGCTTTTCAACGTGAACGATGGCTGCAATCCCTTGGGCAGGGCGATGGTGATCGGGTCAGGGAAGCTGCCTGTAACCAATGCCTCATAAGCCGCCGTGGCCGCCGCCGTGGCACAGGCGCCGGTGGTCCAGCCCTTTCGTAGCGGCCCGTCTGGTTTTCGATTTCCCATGTAGCCAATGTAACGCGCCACGCCGGTCTGTCACCGAACTTTTGTCTGAATGCCTGTAATTTGCCCTGTGGATACGTTGGATACGTTGGACACATCGCCTCTGTTGCCTATTATACGGATCAATACCATGACATGCAGGTTGGAGAATTCACTCATGAGGCAAGCCCGGATAATCGTTGCCATACTGGTTCTGGTCGTTGGCGCTGGCGGTATCTGGAATGCCGTTCAAAAAGGCTATTTTGGACCGACTGCCGGCAACCAGAGTACCGCCACAAAGGTTATGATTGGCGGTCCGTTTGAATTAACAGACCATCGTGGGAGCCGAGTGACAGAGGCCAGCTACAAAGGCACGCATATGCTGGTCTTCTTTGGTTATACGTTCTGCCCCGATGTGTGCCCGACCACACTATCCACCATTTCTTCGGCCCTGGATGAGCTGGGCGCCGATGCCGAGAAAGTCACACCATTGTTTGTGACCGTGGATGCCGAGCGTGACACGCCTGAATATTTGAAAGAATATCTGGAACATTTCCATCCCGCCATCATCGGGCTTAGTGGTAATCCCAAGCAGATCAAAGCCATCGCCAAAGGCTACGGTGTTTATTATGCCAAGGCCATGGAAGAGGGCGCTGATCCGGAAGATTACCTGATGGATCATACATCCATTACATACCTGATGGATAATGATGGTATGTACGTAACGCATTTCTCTCACGATACGGAAGCCTCGGACATGGCAGCCAAGATCAAGAGTATTCTGGCTGGTGGCCAATAATCCCACACCCGGACTGATTATTGCCGCACCATCGTCGGGTAGCGGCAAAACTGTTCTGACGCTCGGTATCCTGCGCGCGCTCAAAAAACAGGGCGTGGCGGTGTCTTCGGCCAAGGTTGGTCCCGATTATATAGATCCCGCATTTCATACGGCGGCCGCGGGGCGGCAGTGCCTGAACCTGGATCCATGGGCTATGCGCCCAGCCGTTCGCGCACAGGTTCTGGACCGTATTTCCCGCGACTCCCAGATGATTGTCTGCGAAGGGGTCATGGGCCTGTTCGATGGTGCCACGGCCACTACGGGTTCTACCGCCGATGTGGCGGCATGGTCCGGATGGCCCGTGGTGCTGGTGGTGGACGTGCGCGCTCAAGCGGCATCAGCGGCGGCCATCGTGCGCGGATTTGATTCGCATCGCACAGATGTGACCATCGCCGGTGTGATCTTCAACAAAGTGGGCAGCGACCGACACGCACAGATTCTACGCGATGCCATGGCTGACACATTGCCACATATTCCGATCTTGGGCATGGTGCCACGGTTCGAAGAGCTTACGTTGCCCAGCCGTCATCTGGGATTGGTTCAGGCTTCCGAGCATGGTGAGCTGGAACAGTTTCTGGAGCAAGCCGCTAGCCAGGTGTCAGAGCACGTCAATCTGGACCAGTTAAGGTTTGCCGCCGTGCCGTCCGGTATTTCTGTAACGCATGATGCGACGCCTGCGCTGAAACCATTAGGCCAGCGTATTGCGGTAGCGTCGGATACGGCATTTTCATTCTGCTATGACCATGTGTTGCAGGGTTGGCGAGATGCCGGTGCCGAAATCACGTTGTTTTCACCGCTGGCGGGTGAAGGGCCGGACACGCGCGCGGACGCTGTTTACCTGCCCGGCGGATACCCTGAATTGCATGGCGAGACGCTGGCTTCGGCAAGCGGGTTTCTGGGCGGCATGGAGGATGCGGCATCGCGGGGTGCGGCTATTTATGGTGAGTGCGGTGGCTATATGGTTTTGGGTAAAACGATTGTTGATGCGGACGGCGTGGGCCATGCCATGACCGGTTTGCTGGCGTTGGAAACATCGTTCGCAAAGCGGTCTTTGCACCTGGGGTATCGCAGCGTTGTCACCTGTGCGGATAGCCCGCTTGGACCAAAGGGCTCGGCGTTTATGGGTCATGAATTTCATTATGCCAGCACCATTTCAAACCCGTCGGATGCGGCCCTTTTTCTGGCAAAAGATTCATTGGGTGTGGATTTAGGTGCCATGGGCATGGCGGCGGGCAATGTGGCCGGGTCATTCTTTCATCTCATCGATCAGGCGGGCTGATCGCCGTGGCGAATTTCTGGGAAACCAAGAGCCTCGGTGAGATGACCACGGCACAGTGGGAATCCTTGTGTGACGGGTGCGGCAAGTGCTGTCTGGGCATGGTTGATGATCCGGATGGGGGCGCTGACTTGAAACACACCAATGTTGCCTGTCGGTTGCTGGACCCGGATGCCTGCCGGTGCAGCAGCTATGATGATCGCCACCGGTTCGTGCCGGACTGTGTACGTCTAACGCCCGATAAAATTGACAAGATCGCGTGGTTACCGGCCAGTTGCGCCTACAAACGGTTGGCGCGCGGAGCGGGACTGGCGGACTGGCATCCGCTTGTCAGTGGTGATCCGGAAAGTGTACATACGTCGGGTAATTCTGTGCGCGGGCGGATGGTGTCCGAACGCGACGTCACCGATTTCAGCGACCACATTGTAGACTGGCTGACCTGACCCAATGACTGATGCAAACGGCAATACGGATGTTCCGTTCTGGAAGCGCAAAACGCTGGCGGAAATGAACCGCGAGGAATGGGAATCGCTGTGTGATGGTTGCGGCAAGTGCTGCCTGAACAAACTGATCAATGATGATGACGAGTTGTTCTTTACCGATGCGGCCTGTCGCTTGCTGGATTTACACACCAGCCGCTGCACCGACTATGCGAACCGGTTGCGCGAGGTGCCTGACTGTGAAGTTCTGACGGCTGATAATATCCAGGGCTTTCAATGGATGACATCCACCTGCGCTTATCGATTGTTGGCTGAAGGCAAGGATTTATTCGACTGGCATCCACTGATATCTGGCGATCCGGAGAGTGTTCACAAGGCAGGCATCTCAGTGCGTGGCCGGGCCGTTTCAGAAGAAGACGTACTCGATCTGGACCAGCGTATTGTAGACTGGCCTGCTTAGGTGTACCAAAATATCAGATGTTTTTATGAAGGACGAAATCATGCCGGAAATCATGAAAGGCGTTAACGCCGCTGTACTAACGCCCATGAACAAAGACCTCACACCCGATCTGGGCCGCATGGCCGATCATTGCCGGTGGTTGCTGGATAACGGCTGCGACGGGCTCGGCATTCTGGGCACATCGGGCGAGGCTCAATCGTTCAGCGTGCGAGAGCGCATGGCAATTCTGGAAGGCATGGAAAAGGCCGGCATCCCCATGTCAAAAGCCATGCCGGGGACGGGCGCAGCGGCCTATGTGGATACAACCGAACTGACCCGTCACGCGGTTGATTTGGGCGCGAGCGGCACGCTGGTTTTGCCACCATTCTATCTGAAAGGCGTTTCGGACGACGGCATTTTTGCCGCCTTCGATAAAATCATCGAGGGTGTGGGCTCATCCGATCTTCGTATTTATCTGTATCATTTCCCGCAAATGTCCGGTGTGCCGCTTAGCCTCGATCTGGTTGAGCGACTGGCGGCGGCCTTCCCCAACATCGTGGTTGGTGCCAAGGACAGTTCCGGCGATGTGTCCAATATGTTAGGCATGGTGAAGATTCCCGGCTTTGCCGTGTTCCCCGGCTCCGAAGCGGCGTTTCTGGAAGTCCTGCAAGCCGGTGGTGCCGGGTGCATCACGGCGGGTAGCAACCTGTGCATGGAAATGTGCCAACGGCTCTATACGGCGTGGACGACGCGCGGTGAAGTGGATGAAGAGGCCCAAAGAATTATTGTGGGCGTGCGTAACGTCATCAGCAGCTATCCCCTGTGGCCCGGTCTGAAAGCCCTGATGGCGCGTCATTCCGGGCATTCGGATTGGGAGAATATTCGTCCTACGTTGATGCCTTTGGACGATGCTTCGCGAGCTGAAATATACGCTGCCTTTGATGAAATTGGATATGAGATGCCGTCTCTGTAATGTCTCTTTTCGGTACTCGAAAAAAAGCACAGCCAGAAATCGCGACCATTGTCGTTGATGGCCGTGATATTGCGGTTACCCTGAAACGCAACGCGCGCGCTCGGCAGATGATTCTCAGGCCCGACCCATCCGGCAATGGGGCTACCGTCACGTTGCCGCCCGGTGCCAGCGCGGCCAGCGGCATTGCCTTTGCCGAAGAACGTGCCTTGTGGTTGGCGCAACAATTCCTTCGCTATGACGAAACCGTCCCTTTTGAAGAAGGTGCATTTATTCCATATCTGGGCGTTGATCATGAAATCCGGCAATCGGCTGCGCGCCGTGGTTCGGTCGTTCAGGATGAAGGTGTGCTGTATGTTTCAGGTCAACCCGAACATCTGGCCCGTCGCCTGACCGATTGGATGAAGGCTCAGGCGCGCCAGGCCATCACCGATCTGGCTGATGAAAAGCTGACGGTGTTGGATGTTAAACGCGGTCGCATCAGCATCCGCGACACCCGGTCCCGGTGGGGATCGTGTTCATCCACCGGCGCGTTGAATTTCTCCTGGCGACTGGTGATGGCGCCTGAATGGGTGCTGGATTACGTGGTCGCGCACGAAGTCGCCCATCTGGTGGAACATAACCATAGCCCGGCGTTCTGGGCGGTGGTGGATATAGTGACGGATCATACCAGGCCCGCCAAAAAGTGGCTGACGGATAATGGCGGCCAACTGCATCGATACGGCTAATTAATTTGGCCGCAATCTTCGGATAGAATAGTTCCTTGCAGCGAGTATCATGCGCACATGACAAATTCACAGATACATAGCGATGATGATCGATGGGAACGGTTCGTTTCCCGTGATGCCTCGGCCGATGGTGTATTTTTCACCGGCGTGTCGACCACGGGCATCTATTGCCGCCCATCATGCCCGGCCCGCAAACCGAAGCGTGAGAACGTGCGGTTTTATGATGCTATCGAGGCCGCCGAACACGATGGTTTTCGCGCCTGCCTTCGGTGCAAGCCGGATGCGCTGCAATCCACATCACCGGATCAGGATATGATCCACAACGTCTGTGCGTTGATATCGGATGTGGATACGCACCTGCCCACATTGGAAGAATTATCCGAGGCCACCGGTGTCAGCCCGTCGCATCTGCAACGTAAATTCAAGGCCATCATGGGCGTATCACCACGCGCCTATGCCGACGAGAAACGGCGTGAGCGGTTTCGCGGCATGTTGCGGGATGGCGAAGACGTCACCGGGGCCATGTATGGCGCCGGGTATGGATCATCCAGCCGGTTATATGAACAAGCGGGTAGCTGGCTTGGCATGACGCCCGCCAGCTTTGCCAAAGGTGGAAAAGGAGCCGTTATGCATTACACCACAACCGATACCCCATTGGGTCGCATGATCGTGGCCGCAACCGACCGCGGTATATCGTTTTTGGGCTTTGGTGACGACGACGATATGCTCATATCCGAACTGTACTCAGATTTCCCAGCCGCTGATATTTCACCGGATGAGAAAGGCCTGAGAGATTGCGTGGACACCATCGTGCAGAACTTTAACAGCCACACGACACAGGTTGGCCTGCCACTGGATGTGCGGGGCACAGCATTTCAGGCTCAAGTCTGGCAAGCCCTGCGTGATATTCCACCGGGCGAGACCCTGACGTATGGCGAAATCGCGGCTCGGATTGGTAAGCCCAAGGCCGCGCGCGCGGTGGGCCGGGCCTGTGCCACAAACCCGGTATCGCTGATCGTGCCCTGCCACCGGGCGGTGGGATCAAACGGATCGCTGACCGGGTATCGGTGGGGTGTCTCGCGTAAACGGACGTTACTGGACCGGGAAAAGCCCCGCAAATAGCTGGCCCTATTTACCCCGGATCATTTTGTTCATGCATACGTTGCTCAATAAGGCGACATCCGGCATGATTTAGGGTAGGGATGAAACATGGATATTTCTCATCAGGCACAGCACACCCTACAGCTGGAAACCAACGGCCAGGGTTTGTACGAAATCACCGATCAGATCGTCGCATGGGCATCCGGTCAAGGTGCTGAAACAGGCATGCTGACGGTTTATTGCCGCCATACCAGCGCATCACTGACCATTCAGGAAAATGCCGATCCGGATGTGTGTTTCGACCTAAACACCTTTTTTTCAACGCTGGTCAGCGAGGACCCGTCCCGATATCGCCACACCGCCGAAGGCCCCGATGATATGCCCGCCCATATTCGTTCGGCCCTGACGGATACCAGCCTCAGCATCCCGGTGGTGGAGGGGCGCCCCGGTTTGGGCACGTGGCAGGGTATTTATCTGTTTGAGCATCGCGCCCGGCCACACCGGCGCAGTATTATTTTGCACATGTTGTGGTGAGCCTCTAGATTTCCTACACACATACTCAACACACTCACTTTCAGGGCCTTATCGTTCCATGAGTAACGCACCCACAATCGAAAAAATCCAAGACGCCGCAAAACGTATCGAAGGTCATGCGGTCCGCACCCCTCTCATCAACTATCCCTTACCGGACAGCCCGGAAGGCGCACGCCTGTTTATCAAGCCTGAAACTCTGCAACGCACCGGATCGTTCAAGTTTCGCGGTGCCTATACCAAGATTTCGCGCCTGTCCCCTGATGAACGCGCGGGCGGCGTGGTGGCTTTTTCTTCAGGCAATCATGCGCAAGGGGTGGCGGCTGCGGCTGGTTTGCACGGCATCAAATCAACCATCGTTATGCCCAAGGATGCGCCTGCCATAAAAATTGCCAATACCAGAGCACTGGGTGCCGAGGTGGTTCTTTATGATCGATATAGCGAAGACCGCGAGGCCATCGGCCAAAAGATCAGCGACGATACAGGGGCCATTCTGGTTCGACCGTTCGATGATCCCGATATTATTTCCGGTCAGGCCACGGCGGCCCTTGAGATCGTTCAGGACATTCAGGCCATGGGCTTAGGTCTGGATATTATGATCGTCCCCTGTGGTGGTGGCGGCCTGTTGGCGGGAACGGCATTGGCTGTATCCAACCTGTCACCGAAAACCGAAATCTGGGGCGTGGAGCCCGAAGGTTTTGATGACACCCTGCAATATTTCAAAACGGGCGAGCGGGTTGGTAACGACCCCGCTGCGCGCACTATTTGCGATGCGCTGTCATCGCCCTTACCGGGCGAGCTTACGTTTAGTATCAACAAAGATCTGGTCGCCGGGTTTGCCAGCGTCACGGATGACGAGGCTGGCATGGCCATGCGTGAAGCTTTTACCAAACTGAAACTGGTGGTTGAGCCGGGCGGCGCGGTTGCATTGGCCGCAGTTTTAGCGGGGAAAATTGATACAGCGGGAAAAACGGTGGCCGTGATCTGTTCCGGTGGTAACGTTGATCCTGATCTTTACGCCGGAATTATTACTGGCGGATCATCCGACTGATACATGAGGAACACGAATGACGATTGATACAAAAGAGCTCAGATTCGCCTTTGGTAATTTTGCCACCGGCATCACCATCGTGACCTCATTGGATGCGGATGGTGAGCCGCTGGGCATCACGGCCAATTCTTTCAGTTCCGTATCCCTTGATCCGCCGTTGGTATTATTCAGTGTGGACCGCGGTGCCTATAGCCTTGAGGCGTTTCAGATATCACGTCGCTTTGCCATCAACATTCTTTCTACCGATCAGGAGGACATGTCCAACCGGTTCGCCAAGGCATCCGTTGACAAGTGGTCAGGCGTGGATTTTGAGACCTGGGAAACGGGCTGCCCTATTTTGACGGGATCGTTGGCCAGTTTCGATTGCCGTACGTGGCAGACATACGATGGTGGCGATCACGTCATATTTGTGGGCGAGGTCGAACAGATGTCGCTGAATACGGACCTGGAGCCACTGTTGTTTTTCCGGGGCCGGTACGATCGGGTATTGGGCAAAAGCTGATGTCAGGCGCGATGTTGCAACGAAAGCTGTCGTTGTTCATCGCCGCGGGCTTGCTGGTTTGCATCACCCTACTATTCCAGGCTAACGCACGATCCGCACAGCTGTTGATTCTTGGTCTGGCGCTCGGCATCACCCTTTATCATGCATCTTTCGGGTTCAGTGGCGCTTATCGGCGGTTCATTGTGGACCGAGACATGTCGGGTATCACGGCCCAGTTGATCATGCTGGCCGTGGCAATCATCGGATTTGCACTTCTGTTGTCTGAGGGGGACCTGCGCGGTGCTGTGGCCCCGGTGGGCATGGGCATGATCACCGGCGCATTCCTGTTTGGTATCGGCATGCAGGTGGCCGGTGGGTGCGCATCCGGCACGCTTTTTGCCGCTGGCGGCGGCAGCCTCCGCATGATGGTTGTTCTGGTCTTCTTCTGTGTGGGCGCATTTGTGGGCAGCTTGCACCTAAGCTGGTGGAAGGCCCTACCGGGCATAGGGTCTGTATCGTTCGGCCACTTGTGGGGCTGGCCTATTGCTGTGGCCGTACAGCTTGGCGCGCTGGGCATGATCTACATGGTTTTGCGCCGCATGGGTGGGTGGCATGCACCCGACTTTCGAAATAGTGACGCTTCATTCAGCTGGAAAACGCTATGTCATGGCCCTTGGTCGTTGGTGAGCGCCGGTATTGCCCTGGCGTTGCTGAATGTAGCAACGCTGGTTACCGCCGGGCACCCATGGTCGGTGACGTGGGGTTATACATTGTGGGGGGCCAAGGCAGCCGTAATTATGGGATGGGAATCATCCGGTTCTGATTTCTGGCAAGGTCGCTTTGGACAGGCGGCATTGGCACGCTCTATATTCCATGACTCCGTCAGTATTATGAATTTGGGCATTCTGGCCGGCGCGGCGCTGGCTGCTTCCATGGCGGGGCGATTGCAATTCAAGCTGATCCTAAGCTTTCCACAATTTTTGAGCGCTATGGCGGGCGGCCTAATTCTTGGTTACGGTGCCCGGCTGGCCTATGGTTGTAACATCGGTGCTTTTTTCAGCGGCGTTGCCTCGGGCAGCTTGCATGGTTGGGTATGGATCATGGCGGCGGCGCTGGGCAATATTGCGACCATTCGGGCTATGCGACACTTCACAACTAAATGATTTGCGGTTGAACGCGCGTCTTTCTAGGGTCTGTGCCATCACTGAAAGAGGCATTTTCCATGACTGTATTTTCGTTCGCACGTTTTCTTATCGTCGCCGTTGTCATTCTGATGACAGGCACACCAACGTTTGCCGCCGAGGTGGTGACGCTGACCCAGACACCTTGCCAGTTTTTAGAACCAGAAGGTGGCGATCAGCATTTTACCTCAACTAAAAAAGCGGATTGTGTAGCCGAAAATTTGGTCAGCGGTACGGCCCGCCTTGCCGAGGCCACCACCTTGACCCTGGTAGCCGGCGATTACATTTTCCGGGTCACCAACCAGACCGTGCCTTATGCATTGGGGTTCTGGTTACGTGAAGCCGACTATGATTGGAAAAATCCTCTTCATAAATTAACCAAGACCAGTATTTCTGGTGGTGGTTTATCGACAGGTGCCACTAAGGATTATGCCGTCACGCTGGAACCTGGTGAATATGTGTATTCCTGTCCGCTCAATACCACGCCGGATTACAAGCTTGTGGTTACGGACTAAAGATTCTCAAGAACCAGCCGGAACCCGATCAGGATATGTTTCAGGCCTTGTGGTCGGGTATGGCGGGCGGCGGGGCGACAGATACCGCACCCCTTGTCATCCCACGAGCCCCCTTTAACCACGTAGCGTCCGGCGGTGTAGGTGGATGATGTCCACTCAAACACCTGTCCGGCGGCATCGCGCACGCCAAACGGGCTTTCGCCACCGGGGTAGCTATCTATGGGCACCGTATCAAACGGCCCCATGTCGTGACTGTTCAGGTATTCAGGCTCGAATGTGTTGCCCCATGGAAACCACCGGGCGTCCGTGCCCCGCGCGGCTTTCTCCCATTCTTCTTCGGTTGGTAGCCGCCAAAGCTGATCGGTTGCCGATGATAACCAGCGGGCATAGGCCATGGCATCGTTTAAGGACACCAGCACAACCGGGTGGTTTTCTCGTCCCTGGGGGTAATTGCCATCCGGTGTCCAAGCGTGGCGACGGGTGCGCTCATAGGGATGGATGAGGCCATAACCTCTCCAGACAGTATCGCTAACATCTGGTGGTTGGTGCTTTGTAGCGTGAATGAAGGCAGCGTATTCCCTGTTGGTGATCAGGTTCCTTGTGATCCGGTACGCGGGCAATCGAATTTCTTTGGGGGCGCGTTCGTTCTCATACCACCGCTGATCCCGGGTACGACTGTGACCATAGGCCGTTTCGTCTAATCGGTATGCAGCTTCGCGTTCCGCCGGCGAAGACCCGGTCCAATAGGGACCTTCCGGTATATGAATCGTGATGTTTGTTGTGATGTCTTGGGCATGGACAAGGCGAACGCCTAACCACAGAGAGATACCAATAATGATGCAAACGTTCGCCAGTGTTTTCATAGCCGCACTATAGCGGTGTTTTGGGGGCCTCACTACTGCATCACACATATGTGAAAGCTGTTGACTGGAGGGAGTGCGCCTAATCTGCAACCTTGCTCACATCAGGGTTCAAGGGGGTAACGCGCGAGGCGTTCCATCGACCCGTTCATAGAGTTCGAAAAGGAGGCCCCGTTGTGAGGTCTATTAAACGCAAACTTTTAGCCACGACGTTCATACCCGTATTTATCGGCGCGGGATTTGTTGTTGGTGGTGCGATGGCCACGGGGTCCGCGCATGCTGCGGCAGCTCCCATTGCTGAAGACGGCTTGTTGCCCATGGCAAAGCCCCGTACAGCAACGCAGGCTGCAGCCTGTAGTCCCTGCAATCCCTGTAATCCCTGTGGCACCTGTAACCCATGTGGAGCCTGTAGCCCTTGTAACCCCTGTAATCCATGCGGTGGTTGTAGCCCCTGCAATCCGTGCACTGGTGATTCCGGCATGATTCAGCTGGCGGCAGCTTGCAACCCATGCAACCCATGCGGTGCGTGCAGCCCATGCAATCCCTGTGCGGCCGCAAGCTGCAATCCGTGCAGCCCTTGTGGTGCGTGTAGCCCGTGTAACCCCTGTGCCGCTGGTGGGTGTAATCCATGTAATCCTTGCGCAGCTGGTGGATGCAATCCCTGTAACCCTTGCGCAGCCGGTGGATGTAACCCGTGTAACCCCTGTGCAGCTGGCGCTTGCAACCCGTGCAATCCTTGCGCCGCGTCTGCCGGATCAATGTCCAGCAAATGCCTTGTGCCGGGCCTGGGCGGATGTAATCCGTGCAATCCATGTGCGGCGGCAAGTTGCAACCCGTGTAATCCCTGTGCAGCAGCCTGTGGCGCATGTAACCCCTGTAACCCCTGTGGTGCCGGTGGCGATGTTGCTGAACTGAACCCCTGTCAGGCCGCGGTTGTTTATGAATGTCTGCGCGCTGAAATGGCGGCGGCTTATGCCAAGTCCGGTTGGAACTCTGTGAAAGGCTATCAGGGCTGGTTGAATATCGCCAATGCACCCTACCAGTCGGGCACCCATGGTGGACGCTACGTGAATAACTACGCTGATTCCCATGGCGACTATCGATACGCCAAGTATGAGGATGCCGGTGTTATGCCGCTGGGCTCCACATTGGCGAAAGACAGCTTCGTGGTCAAAGCCAGCGGAAAGGTCGCTATCGGGCCATTGTTTGTGATGGAGAAAATGGCGTCCGGATTTAGTGCGGATTCCGGTGATTGGCGATATACGCTCATCATGCCCAATGGCAAGGTGGTTGGAACCACCAATGGCAAGAACTCGAAAGCTGTGGCCTTCTGTAACGATTGCCACTCGGCGGTCGCAGAAGATCAGGATTATATGATGCTGCTGCCTGACGAATACAGACAGTAAAACTCTCCGGGTCGCATGGGGTGCTGTTCTCTTTCCTCCTCAGGCACAAAACAAAACCACCCATGCGACCCACCCCCTCTTTGCAAAACGCCCTTGATTCATATAGCTGTCCCGTTACGGTATATCGACGGAAGGGATGTGGTGATGGCTGAAGATATATTTTCGACGTTGAGCACGAACAATTTGCATAAGATGAATCTCGCTGGTGAGCAGATTTTGGAATGCTACCGCGTCTTGGCTAAACCCAAGGCCAACATTGTGGGCGAGGTGATCAAGGGCCAAAGTGAGTTTTTCGAGTGGGACCATCACCCAAAGGGCGATGTATACGACAACGAAACTCATTCCCAGTACTATTATCACGCCCACCCACCTGAAACACGGCTGGCGATCTATGGCGCAGAACACGGCCATTTTCATACCTTTGTGCGGCCCAAGGGCATGCCCAAAGCCGTTAAGCCGGTAAAGCTGCCCGATTACAAAAAGGGCAAAGGCCTCAATGATGACTTGTGCCATCTCATTGGTATTTGTATGGACCGACGCGGGTTCCCAATTCGCGCCTTTACGGCCAATCGGTGGGTTACCGGCGAGACCTGGTACAAGGCCAATGATGTAATCAAGATTATGGACAAGTTTCTGGTCGATCACGCTTATCCATCATGGCCGGTAAATATCTGGATTACGGCGATGATGCAGCTGTTCCGACCTCAGTTCGAACAACTGTTACATGAACGCGATGCAGCGGTGGAAGCATGGATCAAAGATCATCCAGACGACAACGCCTATGAGAACCGCGACCTGGAAATACCGTCCTATATGGATATCTCTGTTGAGCGACAAACGAAGGCCGTGAAAAAGGCCCTGAAAGATAGAAACCAGAATGTCAGATCATGACACGGCCACCAGTTCCTCGAAATCACTCAGCACCTTCGTGTTTGGTCCGCCCCCCGAAGGTAACGTTCCCGAACGCATCAGTGCCGCCGTAGAACAGCAACAGAACCAGAGTGAAATTCTGGTGGGCTGGATTCAGCTCACGTTGGTGGTGACGTTAGGCACGCTTTATGCGTTGTCGCCAAAAATGTCGGCTGCGGGCGCTATTCAGGCTGTGCCTGTTGCGCTCGGTTTGTACCTGTTGTTCACCATTTCACGTTTGGTGGCGTCTTACCGGATCGCCTTACCCGGCTGGATTCTCATGGGTTCTGTCATTATTGACGTGACCTTGCTGATGACCTTGATTTGGAGCTTTCATATTCAATACGATCAACCGGCGTCTTTTTATCTAAAGGCACCAACCATGCTGTATGTGTTTATCTTTATCGCGCTTAGAGCGCTCCGGTTCGATCCTCGTTATATTCTCATGGCCGGTGGCACGGCCATTGTGGGGTGGCTGGCGTTGGTTCTGTATGTGATCCTGTCTGACCCCAGCGACCCCATGATCACCCGGAATTATGTTGAATACCTGACGTCTAACAGCATCCTTATCGGGGCCGAAGTGGACAAGCTTATTTCCATTGCCATGGTCACAGTTGTACTGGCGGTAGCCATATCGCGCGGTCAACGCATGATGCGCCGTGCTGCCATGGATCAGGTGGCGGCTCGTGATCTGTCACGGTTCGTGCCACAGGATGTGGCGCAACATATCACCCACGCTGAAGAATCCATTAAACCGGGTGACGGCGAATCCAAAGTTGCCACCGTTCTGTTTACCGATATCGAAGGGTATTCTACCCTTTCCGAAGGCATGAGCCCGCAGCTACTGGTATCCACCCTCAATGAATACTTCGGTGTCGCTGATGAAATTGTTCAGCGTCACGGTGGCACGATTTCCCAGTATCAGGGTGATGCCATGCTGATCACATTCAACACCGTTCAAGCGGATGAAGATCACGCGGCGAATGCCATTCGCACCGCGTTGGATTTACGGGAGGCGTTTGCTACGCGTATGTTTGGCGAGGGTACGCTCATGAAAACCCGATGTGGCATTAACACCGGTGAAATGACCGTGGGGGCTGTTGGATCGGACGCCCGGTTAATCTTTACGGTTCACGGGGATGAGGTCAACGTGGCCGCCCGGCTGGAACAATTGAACAAAGAGCACGGCACCTATCTGATGGTGTCCGTTCAAACGCGGGATGCCGCCGGGCCTGAGTTCAGCTATCGTCCTGTGTGCGAGGTTGTTGTTCGTGGCCGGTCCACGCCAACTGACGTCTTCACCATAGACTAATTCAAGATTTTACCGGTAACACGATGTGGGATGGGTGCGCCGTGCTGTGGTGCACGGTCTGTTTCGCTATGGCGGTATTCGCGCTGTGGCCAAAAGGCTCACCCGTGTTCGGGTTGCGGTCATAGCGGTTGAAATCGCTGCTGGAAACTTCTACCCGCAACTGATGGCCCTTGGCGACCAGGTAGCTGGTTGCCCACAGATCAATGTCCAGTGTGTAAACCTGTCCTGGCTCTATAGGTTGCGGCGCATTGTTCATATCCCGGAAGCTGGTTCTGATAATGCCATCCTGAATCTTATTCACCCGGCCATCGGGGAAAACATCGGCCAGAACGACGGTGAAGTCCGTATCCACGGCGCTGGATGATATGTGCAGCGTTGCCGTTATGGGCCCCGTCAGTACAGTGTCCGCTTCCAAGGTTGGGCTCGTGTAGTTGAGCACATCGTCGCGCGCTTCAATGTCACGGCGGTCGCCCATTTCCCCGGCGATGGCCCAGCAATCCATTTGCAGGGTCTCACTGATCGGCACCTCTGGATCGTAGGTAAACTGGTCAGCCGCTTCCTCACCGGGAGATTGCTGCGACAGTTGGCCGTCGCTGCGCAGGTACCAGGGTTGGAAATCGACGCCCGGTGGTGGCCAGTCCTCAGCGTCCAGCCACTGGTCGGCCCCGAGGGTGAAATAATGAACAGGGCCCGCATCCCCGAACCCGTTGTCCAGTTCCATCAGGTAGTGATCGAAAAAGGCGATGAAGTGATCCCAGCGATGGGCGAAGACCGTATCCGTCACAGGCATCAAGCCCGCCCGGCCTAGTTTGTCGGCACTGCATTCGTGATCCCACGGTCCGACCATCAGGTGGTTGTGACCTTTCGGCGTATTGGCGTCGGTCAACCGCCGCCAGTCCTGAAGCATGTAACCCAGATAATTATCGTACCAGCCATCCCAGTGCAGTACCGGAATTCGGATCGCATCATAACCCGCAAGCAGGCTACGTTCTTCCCAGAACGGTGCGGGTAGCGGATTGGCAATAACCTGATCAAAATAGCTGCTTGGGATACCCGCTGCGTTTGCCATCTCTGCCAGGGGTAGGTGCATGGGATTAATGGTTGAGAGGTCCTGATATTCTTGCGCCATCATCTCAATCGCCCAGGTGCCCACGGTGTTCAGTTGAAGGCAGCCGCCGCGAAAGGTGGCGGGGTAGCGGTTGAGCGTGATGTCACCCGGTGCGATGGCAACCAGCGCCGGATGCTGGCTTACAGCACCTGCGTAGCTGGTGAAGCCATAATAGGATTCACCCCACATACCAACGCGCCCGTTCGACCATACCTGCTCGGCAATCCAATGGATGGTATCATGGCCATCGGCGATCTCTACAGCGCCCAGGTTCGGCTCGAACTCGCCTTCTGATCCAAACTTGCCACGTACGTCTTGTACGACAGAAACGTAGCCCTTCAAGGCGAAAAAAGCCCCGATAAGGTTCATGTAGCAATAGGCTTCGTTCTTGCCATAAGGGATTCGGGTCAGGATGGCCGGAAAAGGCCCGTCACCTTCCGGCAGGTACACATCACATGCCAGACGTGTACCGTCCCGCATGGTAACCATGATATCTGAAAGAACACGGTGCCCGGATGAACGATCCGGCGTAGTGGTTGGGATGCGATCAAAAGGGGGTGGCGTGGTCTTTTTGGCCATCTCGGCGGCCAGTGACTTGTCAATATCAGCCATTAGGTTTCCCCTTAGATTATGTCACCTGAATATTAACCGCGTAACGTACCACCCGTTGACGCACTGACTTTTTCCACAATACGTCCGGCCACATCGTCAATTTCGGCGTCGGTCAGGGTTTTGTCGGTGGGTTGCATGACCACGTTGATGGCGACGGATTTCTTATCCTCACCCAGATTTCCGCCTTCGAACACGTCGAACAGCCGAACATCGGTTATCAGGGTCTTGTCCACGCCACGTGCCGCCGCCATGACCTTGTCGGCGGTTACGGCCGTATCGACCACGAAGGCGAAATCCCGTTCCACAGCCTGAAAACTGGACAGCGTCAGGATAGCTCTGGCTGCCCCTTTGGATGCTTTAGGCTTGGGCAGGTTTTCAGCCAGAATTTCAAAACCCACAATCGGGCCTTTGATATCCATGGCCCGTAACACGCGCGGGTGAATTTCGCCAAAACGAGCGAGGGTTGTTTTCGGCCCCAAACGCAACTCGCCTGATCGACCGGGGTGATACCACGCCGGTGATTCCACAAAGACCTGTAGGTTCGCCACCGGTGCGCCCATATCGCCCAAAATAGCCATGGCGTCGGCCTTGGCATCATAGGCGTCTACTTTGCGGGGTGGCTGAGCCCAGTTGCGCACGCCGGTTACGCCACAGCGAATACCGGCAATGACCTGTTCCTGATCACCGGGCTTGTCGCCGGTGAAGGCTGGTCCAACCTCGAACAGGGCTGCATTGGCCATG
Organism: Rhodospirillales bacterium; assembly: GCA_018662225.1. Classification (GTDB taxonomy): domain Bacteria; phylum Pseudomonadota; class Alphaproteobacteria; order Rhodospirillales; family Casp-alpha2; genus JABJGO01. The sequence continues at coordinate 174,133 of JABJGO010000066.1, forward strand.
CCGCGGTCGGCATTACGTCCGGCTGCTGCAATCAGGTTCGGCAATACAGACGGGCGCATGGCATCCAGATCGGCACTGATGGGGTTCACCAACATCAAGCCGTCGCTGACACCACCGAACAAATCAGCCTGCGCACGAGGCAGGAATGAGTACGTAACGGCCTCTGTCAAACCACGGGAGGCGGCGGTACGCCGACCGATGGCCCGGCGGCGCTGATCCGCAGTCAATGCCGCATGGGGCAGGTGGTTTTCGTTGGTGAAAGGCACGATGGGGATGTTGTCAAAGCCATGCACGCGGACGACTTCTTCCACCAGACAGGCCTCGCCCACGATATCACTGCGCCAGCTTGGCACGTGCGCGGTGAGCACATCGCCATTTTGTTCTACGTTGAAGCCAAGCACGTCCAGAATGCGGATCACTTCTTCGGCGGGCAAATCAATGCCGCCCAGCGTCTTCACACGCTCAAGCCGTAAATCAACAGTACGCTGCCACTGAGGGGCTGAGCCAACACTCACCGGCTCAGATGCTTCACCGCCACAAAGTTCCTGTATCAGCCGGGTGCCGATCTCAATACCGTCACTTAAGGATTCAGGATCAACACCCCGTTCAAACCGGAACCGGGCATCGGAAATGACGCTCAGTTTCCGGCCGGTGACAGCGGTGCGGATAGGATCGAAATAGGCAGCTTCCAAGAACACATTTACGGTACCTTCGGTACAGCCGGTCTCAATGCCACCGATAATGCCCCCAAGGGCTTCGGCTTTTCCTTCATCAGCCACCACGGTCATGGTTTCGTCGATGTCGTAGGCTTTGTCATTTAACGCGGCCAGGCTTTCACCCTGTTTACCCAAGCGCACGTGAATGTCGCCAGATACCTTGTCGGCATCAAAAACGTGCAGAGGTCGGTTCAACCCGAACGTTATATAGTTGGTGATATCCACCAGCGCGGAAATGGGGCGAAGGCCAATAGCCAGCAATCGGTCTTTCATCCACTGGGGGCTGTCGCCATTTTTCACGCCCTTGATATAGCGACCCATGAAATAGGGGCAGGCGTTGCTGGTGGCGTCATCGAAATCCAGATGAACGTTGATCGGGCTCTTGAATGTGCCCGCAATAGCGCTGTTATCCAGCGGCTTCAACGCACCCAGACCGGATGCGGCCAGGTCGCGGGCAATGCCGCGCACGCCAAGGCAATCGCCCCGGTTTGGCGTAATGGCGATTTCAATCACCGTATCGCCCAGACCCATGATATCCACGGCGCGCATCCCAACCGGCGTCGCTTCGTCCAGATCAATGATGCCGTCGTGCTCGTCGCTAATGCCCATTTCGCGCTCAGACAGCAACATGCCGTTGCTTTCCACGCCACGGATTTCGGCTTTCTTCAGCGTGATGTCTGTACCCGGAATATAAGCGCCCGATGCAGCAAACACACCTTTCAGGCCGGTGCGGGCATTGGGTGCACCACAAACCACCTGAACCGGCGCATCACCACCGAAATCAACCGAACAGACGCGCAGACGGTCGGCGTCAGGATGCTGAACCGCTTCCAGCACATGGGCGGTGACAAAGCCTTCCAGCCCGGCGCTGCGGTCGGTGATGCTTTCCACTTCAAGGCCCAACATGGTCAGGCGTTCGACGATTTCATCGGTGGATGCATCTGTATCCAGATAGTCTTTGAGCCATTCAACGGTAAATTTCATCGGTTCAGCCCCCCTACCATGCTGGGAACGTCAAGGGACGAGAATCCGTAATGTTTCAGCCAGCGAAGGTCTGATTCGTAGAACGTGCGCAGATCAGGAATGCCGTATTTCAGCATGGCCATGCGCTCAATCCCCATACCAAAGGCAAAGCCCTGATACTTGGTTGAATCGATTCCACAGTTCTCAAGAACCTTGGGGTTTATCATGCCGCAGCCGAGAATTTCCAACCAGTCATCACCATGACCGATGGCAAAGCCACCGCCTTCACGGGTGCAACCGATATCCATTTCGGCGGATGGCTCCGTGAATGGAAAATAGCTGGGCCGAAAACGAGCGGGCAGATCATCAATGCCGAACAGCGCCCGGCAGAATTCAATCAGGCAACCTTTCAGGTGGCCCATGTGCGTGTGCTCATCCACAACAAGTCCTTCGACCTGATGGAACATAGGCGAATGCGTGGCGTCATAATCGCAGCGATAGGTCCGACCCGGCACAATAATGCGGATGGGTGGTTCGGTGTTTTCCATGGTTCTGATTTGAACTGGCGATGTGTGGGTGCGCAGGACCAGACGGTCGTCTTCGCCATTTCCGGGCAGGTAAAACGTGTCGTGTTCCTGACGGGCAGGGTGATCGGGTGGAATGTTGAGGGCGGTAAAATTATGCCAATCGTCTTCGATATCCGGGCCTTCGGCCACGGCAAAGCCCATTTCGCCGAGGATTGCGATTACTTCTTCCATCATCTGGCTGATGGGGTGGATGCTACCCAGACTTTCCGGGCGAATGGGCAGGGTCACGTCAACCTGTTCGGCCATCAGGCGGGCGTCCAGCTCGGTATCGGCCATGGCTGATTTACGGGCATCAATGGCGTCGGATACTTCGGTCTTGATCAGGTTCAGGTTCTGACCGGCAGTCTTTCGCTCGTCCGGCTCCAAACCACCCAAACCCTTCATCATGGCGGTGATGCGGCCTTTCTTGCCAAGTTCGGCAACACGAATGGCTTCCAGCGCGTCTAGGCTGTCGGCCTGTTCCACACTTGCCATCATTTCCGATCGAAGGGCTTCTATATCGTCCATTACCGAATTCCGTTTTTCTTTGGGCCTAAAATGCAGAAAGCCGCCCGGAGGATTCCCCGGGGCGGCTCACGTTACATTAACCAATTTTGGTCGTTAGCTATATAGGCCTTGTTATGCGCGAGCCGCTTGGGCTTGATCAACAAGGGCCTTAAATGATGATGGTTCGTTAATAGCGAGATCAGAAAGAACCTTACGGTCGATCTCGATACCAGCGCGGGACAGGCCATTCATGAACGTTGAATAGGTCATGCCGTGCAAACGGGCACCAGCATTGATGCGCTGGATCCACAAGGCGCGGAAATTACGCTTTTTGACACGGCGATCGCGGTATGCGTACTGAAGTGCTTTTTCAACACTCTGCAGGGCAACGCGAAAGCTGCTGTTGCTACGGCCGCGGTAACCCTTGGCCAGCTTTAAAACTTTTTTGTGACGGGCGTGCGATACGACGCCTCTTTTGACTCGAGCCATGGTTCAGTCTCCTACAAATACGGCATGTATGATTTAACGATACGAGCATCCTGATCGCTGAGGATCATAGTGCCCCGGGAATTACGCTTCATTTTCTGAGAGCGACGGCTGAGGAAGTGGTTACGACCTGCGGCCTTGACCCGTACTTTGCCTTTGGCGGTGATACTGAAACGCTTCTTGGCGCCAGATTTGGTCTTCATCTTGGGCATTTTGCTATCCTTTCTAACGATCCGACCGAAATCAGATCAACTTTGTACCGACTTGGTCGGTGATTGCTTTTATGAGTGATGAGGCATGCCCTTACGCCATACCACTCGCGCCAGTATTCCAAATAAATACCAACGAAGGGCCGGGTTATACCGGCCTAATGGGGGGAATGCAAGGGGTTGGAGTGGATTTTTGATGGGCAGGACCGTGCCATATCAATTATCACAAACGTCCACACTCCGGCGATGGGCCGACGAGGCGCGTCCCGTTAGTTGGCCGTGACATAAATATGGTCTAGCTGCCATCCCTTTACATCAAATCCTCGATATCCATAGCCCCATTCAGAACACGGACAACCTCAATGCCGTCATTCAATGAAACATAGAAGATCACGTAGTTAGCGAACGGGAAACTTCTGATTTTGGGGTGTAGTTCTGGCCGTGAGCGCCCCAGATGGGGGAATGATGCATATTTTTCGCAGACTGATTTGATGCTGGCGATAAATGGAAGCGTCCGTGATGGTGCACCTTCCGCAATATATAAGAAAATATCCCGCAGATCGTCTTCAGCGCGTTGCCGGAACGTCAGTTGCGGCATTTACTGGTGGGCGTCTTTGATCGCTGGGAACTTGGCGACGCATTCCTCAGTCAGGCGACTGAAAACTTCATCACCACTGCCAGCGATTTCGCTTTGCAGGCCCTCATCAATGGATGCACGCAGGTTTTGTAATTTTTGTTCGTCCTCTGCTGACAGAACACGAACAATCACGCTTTGCGTTTCAGGGACGCCAGCTTTTGCCAGATCATCATCCACACGGCCTACGGTGCTTTTGAGTGTTGTAATCATAGCCTTACCATAGCAGAAAACTTACCAACGGCTACAATAGCCTTATTCCAGTCAACGTAGTCACTGGAATCATGGGTCTCCCAGAATGCTCGCTCTTCGGCTTCGGCCTTGAACGCTGGAATGGCTTTTAGTTTCTTTTTCATCACAGGCCTGCTGTTTTTATCGGTTCGTATAGGCTTATACCACATTCTTATTGGGATGTGGGAGCCGCGATTTCACACATTGCCATCATCCTGCCGAAACCCCACAATGCGGCTGAAAAATATCACAGCTGAAATGGATCGTACACATGGACATCGCAGGTAAAAAAGCATTGGTTTTTGGGGGCACAGCCGGGATTGGTTTGGCGGCAGTTCGGCAGTTGGTTGAACTGGGCGCGGACGTGGTTGCGATCAGTCGGGACCCAAGCCAGACCCGAAGCATATCCGAAGACGTGCCGGATAGTATCACGCTTGAGGCGTGCGATGTTCTGGACCGGGACGCCGTGGCCGCATTGTGCCAGAAACATGCGCCCTATGATATCCTGATCAGTGCTGCAACCGGTGGTGATCGGGCATTTGGGCCTTTCCTCGAGATGGATCTGGACGGCTATCAGGGATCATTCGCCAAACTTTGGGGTTATGCCAATGTGGTGCGGTTGGGTGCCCAGCACCTGAGCGAAGAAGGCTCTATTGTGCTGGTCAGCGGCAGCCCGGCCCGCAAAGCCAGCGCCGGACTGGCGGCGCTCAGTTCTGTTGGTGGTGCTGTGGAGGCCCTTGTTCGGGCTGTAGCACCCGAAATTTATCCGCGCCGCCTGAACGTGGTGTCACCCGGCACCATCGATACGCCCATGGTTCTGGCGCAGGGCGACGAGCGCAGCGAACTGCTTGCCAGTATGACAGAAGGCAACATTATCCCCCGCGCCGGCACACCGGATGAGGTGGCTCAGGGTATTATCTTCATGGTGCAGAATGATTTCGTGACCGGCACTACCATCGATGTGGACGGTGGTGTCCTGCTTTCGTAGGGTTTCTTAGGTATCCGGCTTTAGAGAGCCATGGCTCAGCGCCGTTTCCACGATGATTTCCATGAACTCAAACGATGATTCCGAGCTTACATCCTCGAAATACACCGTGCCGGGCCAGGGCGGCTTGCGTTTATCGTAGCCATTGGCCGATATGGTAAGGGCCACATTTTTGACCGCTTCCACACATTCCCGTGCAACATCGCGCAGGCTCTGGCTTTCTGTTTCCATGTCCATGATGCTGTTGCGATCCAACTGCGAAGCGCCCACACCCGTGAACAGCGGTCTGTTTCGCTGGATTGCCTGATCCTCATAAAAAGATACCGGCACGCGATCATCGTGCAGCCGGATGACAAAATCCTGACAAATACTGTGTTTCAGCTCGGTTAACTCAAGCAGGCTGACGGATTCAGCGCTTTCCGCCTTTGTGGCATTGCGGCGTTTGCTGCTGCGGTCTTTCTTTTGAACCTGAGCCACGTAATCGCCTCGGAAATTTGCATCATAAACCCGGTGTCCCCACGGGTTTTCGTCAACCAGTCGTTTGATCGACCGGATGGCCATGTTCTTGCAATTCAATGGCCCGATGAAAAATGGCGACCCCGAAGCATCGGACATTTCCACCCAGCCATTTGGGAACCGTTTAAAGAAATGCTCGATCCATGGCTGGAGAACATGATCCACAAGATGATCCAGAATGTGGTCGGCCAGTTCAGGCTCGTGCACCAATGCAGCCAACAGGGGTTCCTGACCAAAAATATCAGCCGCCAGGCTATAGGGTGCCGACAAATGAAGGACAGGCTCCATGCCTGTGAGGTGTTCATAAAATGTCAGGGTTTCTTCAAGGAGCTTCGGGATACCGCTATTCAGGTCGGGTGTGCCGATGTCCTGCCAGGTATCGCGGGTAACAAGCATTTTGTCAGGGTCTGATCCCGGCGGGAATTTGTCTGGATACATGATTGCCTGACCAAGGGCTTCTGCTGTGAAGGCGTAAACTGGCCAGCTCAAATATAATTTGTTCATGCCGAGCAGCCGCCGTGTCAGCAAGGTTGTGCGCACGTAACGTTCCGGATCGGCCTTATAGAACTCGGCTGATTCCATCCCGTAGAGGTCGTTCATGATCGTCAACGTCATCAAATTGATGGAGCCGCCTATATGAACTGCATCCACCGGTGGCGGGACCATAAAATTATCATCGAGCTCACCAGCGATGGCGGCATCATGGATTTCACGTAATCGGTCACGGGCCACAGCCTCGCCACACTGCCAACGCGTCAGCAATTTGATGCCTTGCGGGAATTCCAACTCGTTGATCATTTTCGAAAACTCATCTCAGAATCTGTTTCAAGAACGATAGACTAAAAGAATCGATCCGGTATACAAAATTCCGATGTTCAGCATGGGCTATGTGGGTATGATCTTGCGACCAGTATTGAAGGCGGGAGATACGTCTTGAAAGTGCTCATAACCGGCGGGGCGGGGTTTCTTGGCCTCAATTTATGTCGCCGATTGCTGTTATTGGCGATGCTCTCTACAATACTAAAAATCGTAATAATGATCGTATTGTAGGGGGGGGGAGATGAAGCGTGCATTGATAAGCCTTGTGCTCTGGTTTTCCATGTTGAATCCCGCCCTCGCAGATGTGGATAAGATATCAGATTATTTAGATAGATATGAAAATGGGCCTAAAGAAACTAGAGAAAGGGTGGAATTTGGCATTGGCGAAGCAGCAGATGCCTTTGCATGGGCAAACACATCCCGAGAGTATGACGGTTATTCCCTAAGTTATTGTCCGCCGCCGCACATCTCTTTGGACGCTCAAGGTTACATGGGGGTGTTTTTGAGTTATCTTTCTGACAATGAGCAATTCCTTGATGAGCCGTCCAATATCAGAAATTTCATATTGCTTCTGGCATTGAAGCGATCATTCCCATGCGAATAGATTAAATCTAACATTGATCAATCGCCCCAGGCCCTTTTTAGAGATTTCAGAATGGTGAGTGTGTGAAGTGCTTGGTTACCTGCTACCCGATGAGGGTTATGGCCGAGTAGCAAGTAGACCAATTTTAGTCAGTCCATTATTCGGAAGTAGTTAAAGCGATTAGATTCATTTGGATATTGATGTAGCCGCTCGACTGCTAGTACATCTAACAATTTCTTTCGATTCGATGAATTGCTGGAAAGGTCTCTGTAAGTATTTATCGTCTCTGGACCCATCCTGCCATCGACTTCGACTTTGTGAGAGCCCGTAGCATTAATGGCTTTTTGGATGGCCTCGGTGCCACCCTTGCGGCCATTTCTAAACAACGTATCGCCAAATGCGGAAGCACTTTTTTGATTGCCGATAGTTGCTAATGATTCGGCTCCACCAACGGTGTGTAGAACATCATCAAAATATGCACGGTAAACGGCGGCACGTTGTATTGGTTCCAAGCTGTTTGGTGTCACATTTGTAGGGATGTTAGAGAGATAACCCCGCTCCTTAAGACCATCAATCGTCGCTTGGCGAATACCGCCTACTGCAGTGCCAGAGTTATCTAGCTTCACGCCACCTTCTTGGCCAAAAAGATCCATATATACTTGCCGCTCAGCTGGGGTTATCTCATGCAGTTGGGATGCTGCATCAAACTGTTCATTCCAATTGGCTTCCTGCCCTTTCAGATAAGCTTTCTTATTAGCTGGGAATTTTGGCACAGCAGGTTCTTTTTCAGGTCCATGACGATTAGCACCGGGACCAGCACTAAGTGTACCCTTCAACGCCTCAGCCTTTTTTGTATGCAGCTTCGCGATGGTGCTCTCAAACAGATCTTTCGCCTGAGATGGATTGTTGGCATGAACCTGTCCAATGAGGTCGGAGACTTCGGCCATGGCTTTGTCGTCACCATTGGTGATGGCGTCGGCGGTGAAGGTGGACAGATCACCCGTCCCGGCGATTTTGCGGAGATGCTTGGCTGTGCGTTGGTTGGACGAGATCGCTGCGTAATTCAGGGCGGGCAATGGTCGGCTTGATTTGGGCGCATTGGCGTCCAGTAGAGACGGTCGCGATGCAGTTTGTTGCTGAAAGGCTCTTTGGGTAGAACCACCGGGAGTGATGAGGCCGTCGGTCTGAACCCCCAACTGGCGTTGAGCGGACTGAATGGCGCGGTTGGTTTGTGGGCCATACACGCCATCGATCTTGCCTGCATACAGTCCTGCATCAAAGGTGTTTCGCTGTACGGATTCGACGTCTGATGGCCTGTTGATAGCACCTCGCCCTACGGAATGTTGGGTGGCGATACAGATGGTTTATAGGACGATCTGGTTCCCGAACGTGATGGGCCGGATGATGACGAGGAAACATTCGGGGCGGGCTCAGGTAAAATGGCGGACATGAGAAGGACCTTTTCTAAATGGGGGAACAAAAAACCACCCGTCAAAATACTGAGGGGTGGTTTGTAAAAGGCGCATGGGTGCCCTGCGCGGAAGATACCCAACCATAACATTACATATTTGTCAAGGAATATAATCTTGTTATGGAAATTAAGGGGCGCGTCAAAGTGCCTACCCATCGGTTTCCAGCGCGTTTTTGAGATTATGATTTAAAAAGGCAATAGCTGGCTGTAACGAAAAATGCGCACCCCGTATCCGGGATGCGCATTAAATGGTTCTTGGTAATGTGGCCGACTTACTTGGGCGCCAGCACCATGGTCATCATGCGACCTTCCATGCGAGGGTAAAGTTCGACCTTCACCTCTTCGGCTAATTCTTCCCGAACCCGGTTGAGCACGTTCATGCCCAATTCCTGGTGCGCCATTTCGCGGCCACGGAAACGGATGGTCATTTTGACCTTGTCACCGTCCCCTAAGAAGCGTTTCACGGCGCGCATTTTTACGTCGTAATCATGCACATCAATGCCGGGGCGCATCTTGATCTCTTTGATCTCGATGACCTTCTGCTTCTTGCGGGCCTCGTTGGCCTTTTTCTGGGTTTCGTACTTGTACTTACCGTAATCGAGGATTTTACACACCGGGGGATCCGCGTTGGGGGATACCTCCACCAGGTCAAGTCCAACCTCATAGGCCATCTCGATGCCTTCTGCGGTGGATATAACGCCGACCATTTCACCGTCGGCGTCTACAACACGGACTTGTTCTTTTTCGATGTCTTCGTTCACGCGCGGTCCATCTTTGGCTGGCGCCTGATTCGTTGGTTGCCTAGCTATGGCGGTATCCTCTCGGTCAGTTAATTCAAATTAGGTCAAAAAAATCTCTGGAGGTCGCTGTTATTGCCCTAACGGACCAGCGGCTTCGGCGGACAGTCTAACGACTGCTTCATCCAGCGCAACAATTTCTTGGTCTTTGCCACCTAATCGACGGACGGCAACGGTGCGATCGTCGGCCTCACGACCGCCCACAACCAGAATGGCCGGGACTTTGGCGTGGCTGTGTTCGCGGATCTTGTAGTTGATTTTTTCACTGCGCAGATCGGTTTCAACGCGTAAACCAGCGGCGCGTAATGCACCCGCCACCGTATTGGCATAGTCGTCATGGTCATTGGTAATGGCAGCAACCACCACCTGAACCGGTGACAGCCACATGGGGAAACGACCCGCGTAGTTTTCAATGATAATACCAATGAAGCGCTCGAATGATCCCAGGATAGCCCGGTGCAACATAACCGGGCGATGCTTGGCACCGTCTTCGCCGATGTAGTTAGCGTCCAGTCGTTCGGGCAGCACGAAGTCTACCTGTAGCGTGCCACACTGCCAGTCGCGGCCAATGGCATCGCGCAGAACGAATTCCAGTTTCGGGCCGTAAAATGCACCTTCACCGGGGTTCAGGATGGTTTCCAGGCCAGCGGCGGCAGTAGATTCCTTCAACGCGGCCTCGGCTTTGTCCCAAGTGGCATCTTCGCCAGCGCGGACTTCGGGACGGTCAGAGAACTTGACCACAACCTCTTCAAAGCCGAAGTCTTTATAGATGCTCATCAGCAAATCAATAAAGATTTTGGTTTCGGATGTGATCTGATCTTCGGTGCAGAAAATGTGGGCGTCGTCCTGGGTGAAGGCCCGCACCCGCATAATACCGTGCAGGGCACCGGACGGCTCGTACCGGTGGCACGATCCGAATTCGGCCATGCGCATGGGCAGTTCGCGGTAGCTGGTAATGCCTTGTTTGAAAATCTGCACATGGCAGGGGCAGTTCATGGGCTTTAGTGCCAGCATGCGTTTTTCATTGGCTTTACCGTCGGGATCAGCTTCATCCACTTCAGCGATAAACATGTGGTCGCGGAATTTTTCCCAGTGACCGGAATCTTCCCACAACGAACGGTCCACCAATTGTGGTGTCTTTACTTCGTCGTATCCGGCCTCATCCAGCCGCGTGCGCATGTAGTCTTCAACCGCCCGGTAAAGTGTCCAGCCCTTGGGATGCCAGAACACGTTGCCCATGGCTTCCTGCTGCTGATGGAACAGACCCATTTCCCGGCCCAAACGGCGGTGATCGCGTTTTTCGGCTTCTTCCAGCATATGAAGGTGCTGCTTCAGCTCTTTCGGGTTTGACCAGCACGTACCATAGATACGTTGCAGCATGGCGTTCTTGGAATTGCCACGCCAGTATGCACCAGCAATGCTCATCAATTTGAAGGCTTTGCCCAGCTTACCCGTAGATGGCAGATGCGGCCCAAGGCACAGATCGAACCAGTCACCCTGACGGTAGATGGAAATTTCTTCGTCTTCGGGCAGATCACTGATCAGCTCGGTCTTATAGGCCTCGCCTATGTCCGTGAAAACTTGAATGGCCTCGTTACGGTCCCACACTTCGCGGGAAAACGGCAGGTCAGCATCCACGATCTCGGCCATACGGGCTTCGATCTTGGGCAGGTCTTCCGGTGTGAAGGGCTCATCACGGGCAAAATCGTAGTAGAAGCCGTTCTCGATAGATGGGCCGATGGTTACTTGCGTGCCGGGGAACAGGTCTTGTACGGCTTGCGCCAGAACGTGCGCGCAGTCATGGCGCAGCAAATCCAGCCCGTCTTCGTCCTTTGCGGTCACAATGGACACGTCGGCGTCTTCTTCTATCAGATGTGCCAGATCGCGCATGTGGCCACCCACACGAATAGCCAAAGCGGCTTTGGCCAGGCCGGGACCGATATCGGCGGCCAGATCAGCGCCTGAGACGGGGCCATCAAACGGGCGTATGCTGCCATCTGGGAGAGTAATTGCGACCATGATTTATGTTCTTAAAACCGTATAAAAGTGCCAAAATTCCGGGCGAACGTATACCAGCACGCGGCACTGTCAAGCGGCTGGGGTCTCGGCTGCACTCGTTAGTTCAGGTACCAGTAATCCCAGGGCATACAACACATCATCAACAGAAACCTCACTGAGGCTCTTGCGCCGTATGATTTTGACCGCCGGGCCGCGTTGCGCGCACAAAACCGGGTCCGATTCATAAGAATAAAGGACCACACTTGGCGCGCCCGAAATGGCCAGAACATGCATGGGGCCTGTGTCATTGCCAACGGTGGCGATCGCGTCACGGCCCAACACGGCGATTTCAGCTATATCGGTCATGCCACACAGGTTTTTGGCCTCCGGGCATGCGGTGGTGATTTCATCCAGAATGTCTTTTTCCGCATCCGTTCCCAACAGAACCGGCTGAATATTCTGTTCGGCCAACTGTTGGGCGAGCGCCCCATAGCCGGATGCCGACCACCGCTTGCCCGGACGGTGCGGTGCGCCACCGGGAACCAGCAAGGCGTAGGGTGCGCTGAGACCAAACCGGCTGGTGTCAGCCTGTGCCCAACTCAGGTCCGGGAACGGTGTTCCGGTGATACCCGCGCAGTAGAGCTGATCCGCCTGCCGTTCGATGGTGTGTACAACGTCGCGGTTTATATCCTTGTGAGGGTGGGAACACCCGCGCGCAATACCCGACCACATCGGTTCGTTATAGCCATGGAGCAGCCGGAAATAGAGGCTGCTTCGGTTCGAGGTCTGAAGATCGTAAACCATATCGAAGCGGCCACCACGCAGGCGATCCCGCAACGCTTTGCATTTGGCGAACTCGTACCACTTGGGGCGCGCGTCCAGCCATACGTCGTCCACATAGCCTGACATTTCCAGCAACGGTGCATAGGGCGCCGTGGTCAAAACCGTGATCTGCGCATCCGGATGATGGCGCCGGATAGCCGCCATGGGGCCCAACGCCTGCACCACGTCGCCGAGCGCACTCAGTTTAATAATCAGGACGCGGGATATCTTGTTGCTCATGCGTCTGAGCCATGTCGGTCGGCAAGAACCTGATTGTAAACTTCCAGGGTGCTGCGGCACATGGTTTCGGTCGAGAAATGCTCCCGCACATTTTGAACGGCTTTTTCTGCCAACCTGGCGCGGGCGTCGGGGGTCAGGGCAAGGGCCGTTTCAATAGCATCGGCTAATGCATCCGCATCGCCGGGCGGCACCAGCCAACCTGTTTCGCCTTCGATCACCGTTTCCTTGGCGCCACCATGATTACTAGCCACGATAGGGCGTCCAAGGGACTGCGCCTCAATGGCGATCCGACCAAATGCCTCGGGGTCTGTGGAGGCCGAAACCACCACATCGGTCAGCATATAAGCGGCGGGCATATCGCTGCAATTGTCGACAATGCGGATGACTTCGCCCAGGTCATATTTTTGTACCAGATCATCCAGTTCGCGCCGGAACTCGTGACGACCCTGATCTCCGCCTACCAGCAAGCAGCGGATATCGCGGCGGTTTAGTCGCGCAATGGCCTCGATGAATACGGTCTGACCTTTCCACCGGGTCAGGCGGCCGGGCAGCATAACAACAGGGTGACCTTCGGTGATACGCCATTCATTGGCCAGCGCAATAACCCGTTGGGCCGTTACGGTGGGCGCGCTGAACCGGGTCAGGTCCACACCACGGTGGATGACGCGGATACGATCACGTGGCACGCCATAATGGCGGCGAATATGCCCGGCGATAAAATTGGATATGGCAATAACGCGCACCCCTTTGGTCATCACTGAGTTGTAGATTCGCTTGAACATGTTGCCGTGGCTGTAGGTACCATGAAATGTGGTGATAAATGGCCGCCCGGTTCGTTTGGCGGCGTAATAGGCGCTCCACGCCGGTGCGCGGGAGCGTGCATGCACCACATCCACATTTTCTGCCACGATCAACTTCGTCAGCCTGCCGATGTTCCTGTACATAATAAAGGGGTTCTTTGATTCTACCGGCATGGTGACGTGCTCGGCTTTTACCCGTTTCAGCTCATGCGTACGCGGCCCGCCTGATGAGACGACAATAGCGCGTCCACCGGCCTGCACCACGGCATTGGCAATCTCAACAGTGCCGCGCTCAACGCCACCGCTGGTACCCATGGCGGGAAGCACCTGCATAACGGTTGCCTCCCGAGCCGTAACATCCGCTGGTGTCGGCTCTTTTTCTTCGCTCGCCAAGTTGCTATTGTTGTCGTCTGGGTTATTCATTCGTGGTCCGACTATTGGGTCTCAGGTTACGGCAAATCACCGGTGGGCGATATGACATCAGAAAATACAAAAACGCAATTCCTGCAATTACAAAATAATGTGAGCCTAGCCTATCATCAAACACCAGGATCAACACCCGGCGTTATGTTTTTGGGCGGTTTTAAGTCTGATATGAACGGCAGCAAGGCTTTGGCGCTGGATTCATGGTGTAAGCAACAAGGTCGCGCGTTCCTGCGCTTTGATTATCAGGGGCACGGCCAATCGTCGGGTGATTTTGTTGATGGCACCATCGGAGGGTGGGCCGCCGATGCCATGGCCGCTCTTGATAACCTGACGGAAGGCCCGCAAGTTCTGGTGGGGTCCAGCATGGGTGGGTGGATTATGTTGCTGACCGCCCTGCAACGGAAACCCTGTGTGGCCGGTCTGTTGGGATTGGCTGCCGCACCGGATTTTACGGAAGATCTGATGTGGGACGCGTTTAGCGACGAGGACCGCGCCGCTTTTGAACAGAACGACGGGCTGGAAATTCCAAACTGTTATGATGATGAAGAAGGCTACGTCATCAGCCGTGGTCTGATCGAAGAAGGCCGCAACCAGCTGTTACTGCGCTCATCCATTGATTTGGACGTGCCTGTCAGATTAATCCAGGGCATGCAGGATGAGGACGTACCGTGGGCGACCGCGCAACGCATCACGGAGCAGCTTGCCAGTACCGACGTGGAAATCCAGTACGTTAAAGACGGCGATCACCGATTGTCGCGGCCAAATGATCTGGACCGATTGTGCACCACACTAGACGCGCTTATTCATCATATTGAGAACCCATTAGTGCCCAAATAGCATCCAGACCCGATTTGTAGTCAGGATGGATCAACGCCACGCCCAGTTCAGATTTGATCCGCCCGTTACTGACCAGCCGGTTGTCATTCCAGAAACTGCGCCCCATGGCGGACATGGATTTCTCGGCCTCAAAGAAATCGATCAGCGGCGGCGGTTCCGTGCCCATGACTTCACAGGCATAGGCCGTGACCTCTGCCGGTTCCACCGGGTGGTCATCGCATACATTATATATGGCACCGGGGTCTGGCTGTTTCATGGATGCGATCAGGGCCTGGGCGATGTCGTCCACATGGATGCGGTTAAATTTATGGCCCGGTTTAAGGATGCGTTGAGATTTGCCATGTTTCAGTTGATCAAACACGCTGCGCCCCGGCCCATAGATGCCCGGTAGCCGGAAAACATGTACCGGCAGATCAAACGCACCGTACAGGTTAAGCCACTGCTTTTCTGCCCGAACCCGGCGCATACCACGTTCACCCGACGGGTTCGTGGGGGTCGTCTCGTCCACAACGGCACCGTCTGTATTGCCATAAACCCCGGTGGTGGACAGATACCCGATCCATGTGAGGTCCTCGCATTCCGCCAGCACCTGTTCCACAGCCGCCAGAATAGGGTCGCCCAATTCCATGGTCGGGATAGTGCTTAAAACATGGGTGGCTGTTCGTAATGTAGCTGCAATGGCCTCAACCTCTTCCGCGTGACCGCTGAAAGGATATGCATCTGAACCGTCTGAAGGCTCTCGCGTTGTCCCACTCACCTGCCAACCCAGATCGCGCAGGCTTCCGGCCAACACAGTGCCCGTGTATCCCAAACCAAAACAAAATAAATGAGGCTGTTTGTTTACCACGTGGCACCGAATCCTTGATTGCCTGCGCTCAGCGAACTAAATAGCAGGGATGATTGTTTCATGGAAACCGATAGCACACCCGTTGCGATCTGTCTTGGCAAGCCTCTGCATTCTTGTGTGGCCGGTGTTGTGGACAGTAGGTGTACAGGCACAAGACACCAGCGTCGCTTCTGAGCGCTACAATAAATGTATTGAGCTTTCCCAAACCAATCCGTCCCGTTCATTTGATGATGCTGTTGCCTGGCGGGACCTGGGCGGTGGCGATGCGGCGGAACATTGCGCGGCTGTATCGCTGGTGGCGCTGGAACTGTACCGAGCCGGTGCCGAACGGCTTGAGACCCTGGCGCAAAGCTCCAAAGAAAGCATTTATCGGCGCGCCGGGTTGTTGTCACAGGCGGCGCAAGCATGGTCACTGGATGGCAAGCTGGAGCGAGCATACGCAAACCTGACCACGGCCATTCAACTGGCCCCGGATATTGCCTCGTTGTTCGTTGATCGCGGCGCTGTGAGCGCTGAAATGGGGCTGTACGCAGAAGCCGTTACGGATCTGGATATGGCGGTCACGCTGGACGCCGGCTCTGTGGACGCCTATCTGTTCCGCGCCAGCGCCAACCGTTATCTGGAAAATTATGATCTGGCATTACGCGATCTGGGCGCGGTGCTGAATTTCGAGCCCACTCATCTGGATGCCCTGCTGGAACGCGGCATCGTGCGACGCCTGCAAGGCGACGACAACGCGGCCCGCAAGGACTGGATGTGGGTGTTGGAACTGGGCCCGGATAGTATAGCCGCAACCATGGCCCGGCGGAATCTTGAATTAATGGATGTGAAGTCGGATTAAAAATCCAGATCCGCATAATGATTGGGCGGGGGGTGGATCTATCGCTGCCAAATGAAGAGTGGTTTTGCGCGGGAATGACAAGCTTGAATTTCTCGTTATGCGAGATAACATGATCTATTCTGGAATAATAGGCGACCATACCATGGAAACTATCTCCTTTTCCCTTAGCATCGCATCGTTGGTAACAGGTATATGCTTGAGCGTTCTTGCGATAGGGTTGTCTGTGTACTTCTTTGTCAAAGGGAAGGAAACGGAAGCTGCAACCCTTGGGCACCTTACACAACTACGTTCAGAAACATCACAACTAACGAAATTAAACGATCAAATCATGTCCAAGTTGATAGGATCTCTGACAACAATCGCAGAATATTCCGCCGACTCTACACGTGAATATACCGAAGCACAGCAACAGGCCGCGTCAAAGACTAACGAGCAAGCAGAGGCAGGGGAGGTACCTGACTCTCGATCGACCAAGGATTCGAGTCAAGATGAGCTGGCGGACCTGCCAGCGGGGGCATATTTGTCTGGGCATGGAATCCCCACGCTTGTCGATCCAATATCCGTTGAAACATTTAGGCATGAAATGATAAATGCCACTCTGATGTTAATGAACTCCTATGGGTGGATTAATAACTATGGGCAGTATGCTCTTAGAGATCATGTAGCGCATCATTCACCAAGTGAAGATGAGACTCTGATTAGAGAGGCGGCAGCAAACCTTGATCAAACATCGGAAGCATATAAAAGATCTAGGGAATTTATTGAGTCAATTAAAGCGAGCCATCCAGAATGGTTCGAGGGTAATCAACTAGCCCCATACTACGAGAGTACAAAAATAAGGTTGGATGAGTTTATCAGAACCTATGAGGAAACGAAGGCGTATTTTTACCTTCCCCGATAACGAAACGGATTCCTAAACACTCTCATGTAAACTTGTCAGAAATCCAGATCCGCATAATGCTTGGGTGGGGGAGCGCCGGGGATGTGATCGCCCAGGAGTGGGCGGAAGCTGGGGCGGGATTTTATGCGCGAATACCAGGTTTTGACCACGTGGTTTTCTTCCCAAGGCATTTCGCCGATGTAATCAAGCGCCGATATATGGGCGGCGGCGACCACGTCTGCGTAGCTTAGCTCATCGCCTACGATCCAGTTTCGTCTTTCCACAAGATACGAGATGTAATCCATATGGGTACGCAGGTTGCGATACCCGGCACGGATAGCGGCGGCGTCTGGCTCGCCCAGACCCAGAAACCGTTTCATCATCTTTTCGCCCAACAGGTTCTCGGTAACCTCGTTATTGAACTTGGTATTGAACCAGTGAACCAACCGCCTGGTTTCGGCGCGGGCCAGTGGGCTGCGGGGTAGCAGGGGAATATTGGGGTAGGCTTCTTCCAGATACTCGAATATGACTTCGCACCCGGAGATCGCGCTGCCATCGCTTTCGGTCAAAACCGGGACTTCGCCTGCCGGGTTGATGGACAGGAATTCCTCTCGCCGGTCCCAGATGTTTTCTGTCTGCAAATGAAATTCGAGCTTCTTCTCACCCATTGCAACGCGGGTGGCCCGGCAGAAGGGCGATAGCCATAGATGGTACAATGTGCGCATGGGTGTTCTGATTTGCCCTAAAAATTGGCCGCATTAAGCCGTATGGCCCAAGTAATGGCCCAGATAACGTATTATCAATTGATCGTGAAAATTCCATGAACTTTGTATCAAGAAACCATAAAATAGCTATTGTAAGGGCCTGTTTGGACTGAATTTAAACCGCACGAGGACCTGCATGCTTATCAAAAAATCGCCACAAACCAATATCAAGTCATCAGAGATCACGCCACGACATGTGTTCGAAAATCGTCGCAAGTTTATGGCGGGCGCGGGTATGGCCGGGCTAGGCGCCATTGCGGGCGGCACATTAGGCGCCATGAGCGGGTTAATGATGCCGGGCGAGGCGTCTGCGGCCACTGGATTGGCTCCGCTGAGCGCGATGGCTAATGACAAGTACACGTTGGCCACAATCGGTGAAAAAATGGCGACCGACAAAGTCGTGGCTTCCACCTACAACAATTTCTATGAATTTGGCACCAGTAAGACGGACCCGGCGGAAAACGCCACGGCATTCGAGCCGTTACCCTGGACGGTGACCGTTGATGGCGCGGTGGAAAATCCCGGCACCTATGATTTCGACGACCTGATCAATCCGCACCAACTGGAAGACCGCGTGTACCGTTTTCGCTGTGTGGAAGCCTGGTCCATGGTGGTGCCCTGGGTGGGTATTCCGCTGGGCGATGTGATCCGGCGTCTGGGGCCTACGTCCAAGGCCAAATATGTGGCGTTTGAGACGCTATTCGATGCTGAACGTATGTCCGGTCAAAATCGTCGCCCGATACCGTGGCCCTATGTGGAGGGCCTGCGTATGGATGAGGCCATGCATGACCTGACTTTATTGACGGTAGGCATGTATGGCGAAACTCTGCCCAATCAGAATGGTGCGCCCATTCGTTTGATTGTGCCCTGGAAATATGGCTTCAAGAGCATCAAGTCCATCGTCAAAATTTCATTTGTCGAGGAACAGCCGCCCTGTACATGGAACATCGCCAACGCGCGGGAATACGGATTCTACTCCAATGTAAACCCGGAGGTCAGTCACCCGCGGTGGAGCCAGGCCAAGGAACGCATTGTCGGCACCGGCCTGTTTGCCGATCGGCGCGAGACGGAAATGATGAACGGCTATGCAAACGACGTAAGTTCACTGTATGACGGCATGGATTTAAGCAAGTACTATTGATTCCATGATGCAAAACACCATCGTGATTTCATGATGCAAAACAACGTCGCGCGCGCGGCCAGCAAGGTTGCTGTCTTCATTGCCTGCCTGATTCCGCTGGCGTGGGTTATCTGGCTCGCCTTTAGCCCCGGTGTGGGCGGCAGTGGTCTTGGCCCCAATCCACAGGAATTCCTCAATCGTTTCCTGGGCGACTGGGCACTTCGATTTCTGCTGATTTCGCTGGCTGTTACACCAGTCAGGACGCTGTTGCGTTGGAACTGGGTATTCAGGTTCCGCCGCATGTTGGGCTTATTCGCGTTCTTTTATGTGTGCCTGCACCTGAGCAGCTATATCGCGCTGGATAAACAATTCTACTGGGTGGAAGTCTGGGAGGATGTGGTCAAGCGGATCTATATCACCATCGGCATGGCCACGTTCCTGCTGTTGATCCCGCTGGCAGCTACATCAACGGCTGGCATGGTGAAACGATTGGGGGCGATGCGGTGGCGCCGGCTGCATCAGATTATTTATGTGATCGCACCGCTGGCCTGCGTACATTTCTTTATGATGCGAAAAGGTGTGCAGGTGGAACCGATGATCTATGGCGCAATCACGGCATCATTACTGATGGTGCGTGTCTGGCACCGAGTGAAATCTAACCGAAATGCTCGTTAAGAAAGTCAGCGACCTCACATAGCGATTTCTGCGCTTCGGGTAGCTGCGGATAAAATTCAAACACATGCCACATACCTTCCCATACATGCAGGGACACATCGACCCCGGCCTGTCGCATGGCGGTGGATAGCCGCGCACTTTCGCTCAACAGCAAGTCCCGCGTGCCGGTGGTAAACAGGGTTGGTGGCCAGGTGGCATCGAAATCCGCGTATAGGGGCGATAGGGTAGGGTCCTTCATATCCTGACCGGCGGGCGTATAGGTGGCCACCATGGATTCAGCATTGCCAAGCGTTGGTTCAACATCTTTCAGCGTCGCCAGCGTGTCACTGGCAAGAGTGAAATCACCAAAGGGCGAGAACAAAGCGGCAGCCAGCGGCAGGGGTAATCCGGCGCCATGGGCTTGTGACATCACGGACAAGGCCAGATTGCCACCGGCAGACTCACCGGAAATGGCGATCCTGTCTGCGCCTACCTGATCAAGCAGTGCTTTATAAACCGTGAAACAGTCGTCGGTGGCCGCCGGGTAGAGGTGTTCGGGGGCCAGTCGGTAATGGGGCGCATAAACCGTGGCACCCGTTTTGTGGGCCAGCGGCACGGTCACGATCTGATCGGTAGTGGGATCGCCCGTTACAAACCCGCCACCAAAGATATAAAAAATAACCCGACCGTCATCCGGGGCATCCGGCCCGGCTTGAACCTTCTGTACCGGCACGCCAGCGATGGAGATTTCCGTGATAGTGGGGTCATACGTCTTGCAGACCTGATCAACCGTTGGTTTGTACCCGGCGGCGACCTCGTCACGGATCATCTGAATGTTGTCTGCCGTGATCTGGGTTGTGCTCAGGGGTGGCGCAGATGCGATGAAGGCTTGCGCCTCGGTGCTGATGCTTTTGGGTGCGGGGTGCTTCATGGATTTAATGGGCCTCATCCCAGTTGTTGCCGTGGCCCGGATCAACAATTAAAGGCACATCCAGATGGGCCGCATTTTCCATGACGGATTTTACAGTCGCCGTTGTGGCGTCCAACTCATCGACTGGAACTTCGAAGATCAATTCATCGTGTACCTGTAACAGCATGCGCGCGCCAAGTTTGGCGTCAGTTAGTGCTCCCGGCACGCGGATCATGGCGCGTTTGATGATATCGGCGGCACCGCCCTGAATGGGCGCGTTGATGGCCGCGCGTTCGGCAAAGCCGCGTCGGTTATGCTGTTTGTCATTGATTTCCGGCGTGTAACAGCGCCGACCGTATAGGGTTTCCACATACTCAAATTCTTTGGCGTGGGCGATGGTGTCGTCCATGTACTGGCGGATGCCGGGATAGCGTTCGAAATAGGCGTCGATGTAATCTTTGGCCTCGCCGTTCGAAATGTTCAATTGGCGGGCCAGACCAAAGGCCGAAATGCCGTAGATAATACCGAAGTTAATAGCCTTGGCATTGCGGCGAACCATAGGGTCCATGCCTTCAATAGGCACGCCGAAGACCTGGCTGGCCGTCATGGCGTGCACGTCCAGATCATTGTGGAAGGCTTCTTTCAGCGCATCGATACCGGCCACATGGGCCAGCAGGCGTAACTCGATTTGTGAATAGTCAGCCGACAACAACGTGTATCCATCTTCCGGCACGAAGGCGGTGCGAATTTTGCGACCCTCGTCGGTACGGATGGGGATGTTCTGCAGGTTGGGATCAGATGAGCTCAACCGCCCCGTGGAAGCGCCTGTTTGTCCATAGGATGTATGAACGCGGCCCGTGGCCGGATTGATCTGTTTGATCAGGGCATCAGTGTAGGTGCTTTTCAGTTTGGAAAACTGCCTGAATTCCAAAACCTTTGTGGGCAGTTCGTGCCCGTCAGCGACCAGCCCATCCAGTACGTCAACGCCTGTGCCATAAGCCCCGGTCTTGCCCTTCTTGCCACCGGGCAAGCCTAATTCATCGAACAACACTTCACCCAATTGTTTGGGCGAGGCCACATTGAACTCGCGTCCGGCCAGCTCATGGATTTCGATTTCCAGGGTCGCAATACGCCCACCGAAATCTTTGGATAAGCCGTTCAACACGCTTGCGTCTACTTTGATGCCGGTACGTTCCATTGTGTCCAAAACGTTGATCAGGGGGCGTTCCAGCGTTTCGTAAACGGTGACCAGCCGGTCATTCACCAGCTTTTGTTTCAAGACGTGGTGAAGTCGACAGGTGATGTCGGCGTCCTCGGCGGCGTAATCCAATGCCTTATCCAGCGGTACCAGATCAAACGTGACCTTGTTTTTGCCGGACCCGGCCACGGTGGAAAACTTGATCGTGTCGTAGTTCAGGTGGCGGCTCGCCATAGAATCCATGCCGTGGCTGAACAGGCCACCTTCGGTCACGTACGATAACAGCATGGTGTCATCCACCGGTGCCACGTCCATGCCATACCGGCACAGTATCTGCATGTCATATTTGATGTTCTGGCCGATTTTCAGGATCGATGCGTCTTCCAAGACAGGTTTGAGCAATGCCACCGCATCATCCATGGGGATTTGCCCCGGCAGCAGGCCGGTACCACCCGACAGATCATCACCGCCGTCACCATCTCCGAAATCAAACCCGCCTTGTGTCTGTTCCTGACGGTGACCAAGCGGGATGTAACAACCTTCGCCGGGTTCACACGCAAGCGATATACCCACCAGATCGGCGGTCATGGAATCCAGTGACGTGGTTTCCGTATCCACCGCCACCGATCCCTGTTTATAAATACGATCTATCCATACTTTCAGGGCGTCCGTGGTCTGGACCAGCTCATAGGTCGTAGCACCGGGCTTGGCCATCAGGTTGGGGTGTTTTGCTTTTCCGCCCGTATCAACTGTATCAACTGTACCGCCTTGTGCAGCCGGTTCAGATACCTCTCCTTCTGTTTCACCTTCTGGCGCATCGGGTACGGTCAGTCCGTATTTGTTGGCGACCACCGACACCATCGACTTGAATTCCATTTCGGCCAGGAAGCCGAATACATGATCCGGTTCCGGTGTTTTCACCGCGAAATCAGCGAGAGCGACTTCCACCGGCACATCATCTCTCAGGGTGACCAGTTGACGTGATACGCGCGCGGCGTCGGCTTCGTTAATCAGGGATTCGCGTTTCTTGGGTTGTTTGACCTCTTCGGCGCGGGCCAGCAGGGAATCCAGATCGCCATAGTCATTGATCAATTGCGCGGCCGTCTTGATACCGATGCCGCGAATACCCGGCACGTTGTCGGTGGAATCACCGGCCAGGGCCTGCACATCAATCACCCGGTCCGGCTTCACGCCAAACTTCTCGACCACCTCATCGGGGCCAATTTGTTTGTTCTTCATGGCGTCATACATGGTGACTTTGTCTGTCACCAGCTGCATCAGGTCTTTATCAGACGACACGATGGTGACCTCGGCACCGGCCTCGGCGGCTTGCCGGGCATAGGTGGCGATCAGATCATCGGCCTCATAGCCTTCCATTTCCACGCGCGCCACATTCAGGGCATCGGTGGCCCGGCGGACCAAATCGAATTGCGGGATCAATTCCTCAGGCGGCGCTTCGCGGTTGGCTTTGTAGTCTTCATAAATATCATTGCGGAAGGTCTTGCGCTTGGTATCGAACAACACAGCGATATGATCAGCGTCTGTGTCTTCCACCAGCTTCATCAGCATCTTTGTGTAAACAAAGACCGCCCCCGTATAGATTCCGTCTGAGCGTTTCAGCGGGCTGCGACTGCGAATTTCGCCAAAGAATGCGCGGAATAGAAACCCCGAACCGTCAATCAGGTAAACATGTTCAGGTTTGCTGGGCGCGCTCAGTGTCCTGACGCTTGAGAAGCGCCTTCTTCCAGAACGTAATGGCGGCTGCAATAGGGGCAGGTCTTGGTGCCCTCAGGGCCGATTTCAAGATAAACCATGGGATAGCCGAGGGCGCCGCCGCCGCCATCACATCCGACTGTTGTGTCAGAGACATTTATGGTTTCTAGCGCATCCATGTGATATTCCTCAAACGGGGATTATTGATGCGTTGATGATACCCATTGACGGGCGACAATCAATCGATTGGTCGCCTAATGACGGTGAAATTTTTAAATCAATCGAGTATCCATGACAATTCAAGCACCAGAACACGCCATCCAACTGGAAGGCCTATGCAAAACGTACCAGGCACAAAAAAGGCAGCCCGCTCATTTGGCGCTGGATGATGTTTCGCTGAACATCCCACGGGGCTCGTTTTTCGGGCTGTTAGGTCCCAATGGAGCCGGGAAATCTACCCTTATCAATATTCTGGCCGGGCTGGTGATTAAATCATCGGGCACCGCACGGGTGTGCGGGTACGATATCGAAACTGATATGCGCGAGGCGCGTCGGTCCATCGGCGTGGTGCCGCAAGAGCTGAACATGGACCCATACTTTACACCGTTTGAATTACTGGATCTGTATGCCGGTCTTTATGGCGTCGCCCGGAAAGATCGCCGTACCGATGAAATTCTGGAAGCTGTGGGCCTGGCGGACAAACGCGATTCTTATTCCCGGTCCTTGTCGGGGGGGATGCGTCGGCGGTTGCTGGTCGGGAAAGCCATGGTTCATTCGCCGCCCATTCTGGTTCTTGATGAGCCAACAGCCGGTGTTGATGTGGAATTGCGCCATCAGCTTTGGGAATATGTCAGACGCTTGAATGATCAGGGCACGACGGTGCTGCTGACCACGCACTATCTGGAAGAAGCCGAAGAGCTTTGTGATCAGATTGCCATCATCAATCACGGCAAGGTGGTCGCCAATGAACGCACGTCGCATTTGCTGGGTTGGCTGGATTCCAAGGAATTGACTGTTTTGCTGGATCAGGACGTGTCCGTTATTCCCGAACAACTGCAACAATTTAATGTGGAGCAGAAAAGCAGTCGCGAGCTGTTGTTCAGCTATCCACCCAGCAAGACCAACTCCGGCGAAGTGCTGGCTGCGCTCCGTGATGCCGGGTTGGGCATTGTGGATGTTTCTACTCGTGAGGCGGAGCTGGAAGATATCTTTATCTCGCTCACCAGTTCGAAACGCGACAACGATGCTCATACATGATCATGCGAACTCATACGGCGGTGATCGGAGTCCTGCTGTTTCTGACAGCGTGTAGTCCGACAATCATGGTTCAAGGTCCCCCCATTCAGGACGCATCCATGCAATCTGACACCTTCATGATGCCTGATGGCGCGTTGTTGCCGCTGCATGCCTGGTTGCCTGATACGGGTGAGCCAAAAGCCATCATCATCGCCCTGCACGGGTTCAACGACTATGGTCAGTTTTTCAAAGACCTGGGCGGCTATCTGCGGGCGCGCAATATCGCGAGTTATGCCTATGATCAACGGGGCTTTGGGGGCACGGAAAATGCCGGATACTGGTCAGGTGTGGAAGCTTATGTTTCCGATGCCAAGGCCGTATTTTCTGTCGTCAAAGCCCAGCATCCAAACACGCCCATATACATGTTTGGCGAAAGCATGGGAGGTGCGGTTTTGATGGCGTCCGCTGTGGATGACGAGCCGCTGCAACCGGACGGGTTTATTCTGGCCGCCCCTGCCGTGTGGGGGCGCGATACCATGGCGTTTTACCAAAATGCCGCGCTATGGGTGGCTGTTCATACCATGCCCTGGCTGCACCTGACGGGCCGCGGGCTGAACATCCAGCCATCAGACAATATTGAAATGCTGCGCGCCTTGGGTCGCGATCCGTTGGTGATCAAGGAGACCCGGGTGGATGCCATCTGGGGTGTTGTTAACCTGATGGACCGGGCGCTTGAAAGCGCCCGTCAGTTTGATGCGCGGGCGTTAATCCTGTACGGGGATCGTGATGAGGTTGTTGGCATGGGACCTACGAAGACCATGCTGCAATCTTTACCCGCCGCCACGCCGGGTCACCGCCGGGTGGCGTTGTATGAGAATGGCTATCACATGTTGATCCGCGACTTGATGGCGGAAACCATCTGGCGTGATATTGAAAGCTGGATTGAAGCGCCTGAATTATCATTGCCATCCGGTGCGGATGAATTTGCGTTGTTGCGGAAAATTATGGCGGCTCCTTGATTACAATCAAGACGGACGACCATCAGACTCTCTAGGGTACACGAATGATAAGCACGATGTTCAGGCAGGGTTTTCGTCCTTTTTTTCTAGCCGCCGGCGTTTGGGCCTGTGCGTCTCTGGGTATTTGGGTGCTCTGGATCACAGGCTATCTCGATATGGCCGCTGTTGATCCGTTGCACTGGCATGCTCATGAGATGTTGTTTGGCTATACCGGGGCCGCGATCACCGGATTTATTTTAACCGCCATTCCCAACTGGACCCGCCGACTCCCTGTTCGAGGCATTCCCCTGGCCTTGTTGCTGATGGTTTGGATCGCAGGTCGCGCCGCCTGTTTGATGCAAGACCAGTTGGGTGCTGTGGTTGTGATGGCCGTGGATGTTTCTTTCCCTATTTTAGTGTTTGGCATTGTTCTGCGTGAAATTATCGCTGGAAAGAACTGGCGAAACCTGCCGGTTGCGGGCGTTCTGGGGCTGTTTGCCGCTGCCAGCGTGGTCGATCACCTGAGCACCATGGATATCGTTGCCGATGACCGGTTGGGGCAACGTATGGGGCTTGCCGTTATTATAATGCTGATCGGATTAATTGGAGGGCGGGTTGTGCCGAGCTTCACCGGCAATTGGCTAAACAAACAAGGCGCCACCGTTTCGCCTGTGCTGTTTTCGGGTTTTGACAAATTCAGTCTTGTGATTTTGCTGGCGGCATTGGTGCTGTGGTGTGTTGTGCCTGACCATATGGTCACTGGTTGGACGCTTGTATTTGCCGGTGTCTGTCACGGCTTCCGCCTGTTCAGGTGGCGCGGATACGCGACCTGTGCGGAAATTCTGGTCCTTATTCTGCATATTGGCTACGGCTGGATCGCGTTGGGCCTACTGCTCATGGGATTGGAAATTGTTTGGCCAGGCGCCTTACCCCTATCGGGTCTTCACGCCATTACGGCAGGTGGTATTGCCACAATGACGTTGGCTATGATGACACGAGCAACATTGGGGCATACAGGGCAAGAGCTGACGGCTGATCCCGGTACAACGATTATTTACGGGCTGGTTACCATGGGTGCGGTGTTGCGGGTGTTGGTGCCGGTATTCCCGTCTGAAGCCTTCCAGAGCATCCTTGGTGTATCTGCGATATTCTGGATCGCCGGGTTCGCCCTGTTTGTCATCATATACGCGCCCTTGCTGGCGGGGATGGGACAGCAGGAAGACTGATTGTCCATGCTTTAGCTTTCCGCACATCTGTGGTTTGTTCACCCCCATGAGAAAACAGCCAGGAAAATCCGCCAAGCCAGCATGGCGAAAACCCAAGCATAAGCGCGGTGCAAGCAAGGCCATCGGTCCCGTTCAGACGCTGGATATTGCCTACATTGGCCACCGCGGAGAAGGCGTGGCGTGGGTTGATCAGGACGGCCAAAAGATCCGTTGTTACATCCCCTATACGGCCGCCGGTGATACGGTTACCGCGCGGGTGAATGGCGAACGGGGTGAACTGGTTGCGGTTACCGGGTCCGGCGAAGACCGGTCGGAGCCTTTTTGTCCGCATTTCGGGTCTTGTGGTGGTTGTGCGTTACAGCATGTACAGGCCTCAGCCTATGCCAAATGGAAGCAGGGCGTTGTGGAGACAGCGCTGGAACGACAAAGCCTGAGCACGACTATTCATCCGATTGTGGATGCCCATGGTTCGGGCCGGCGTCGGGTGACTGTACATGTGCGATCATCCAAGCAGGGAATCGAAGCCGGGTTCATGCGGGTGAAAAGCCATGACTTGCTGACCATTGATGCGTGCCCTATTTTGGCCCCCGAGCTATCGGGATGTTTTCAGGTCGCTACCCGGTTGGGTGAAATTCTCAAAAGCAATTGCAACAAGATGGACATTCAGATGGCGGCTTCGGCGGCGGGACTGGATTGCAATATCATTGGGCCGCGCGACATCACCTATGATCAGCACATGGATTTAACAGACTTAGCCCATGCCGAGAACTTCGCCCGGTTAGCGGTGAATGACGATGTGGTTTTGGAACAACGTCCGCCGGTGCTTCGCATGGGGACGGCGGATGCGAGAATTTCATCAGGCACATTCCTGCAAGCCACCGAGATGGGTGAAGAGACATTATCCAAGCTGGTCCGTGACTGTGTGGGCGATGCCAAAATGGTGGCGGATCTTTTTTGCGGGGTCGGGCCGTTTGCCTTACGCTTGGCAGACCGCGCCAGCATTTATGCGGCCGACAATAACGAGATGGCCATCACCGCTCTGCGGTACGCCGCCGATCACACCCCGGGCCTGAAGCCCATTGAAACGGTGCAGCGCGATTTGTCGGCTGATCCGTTGACCATGCTGGAACTGAACCGGTTTGATGCTGTGATTTTTGATCCACCCCGTGCCGGTGCCCAGAAACAGGCCCGTGAGCTGGCGACCTCAAATGTACCAAACGTTGTTGCCGTATCGTGCGATGCCGCAAGTTTTGCCCGCGACGCCCGTACATTGGTGGAAGGCGGCTATAGCTTACGCCACGTAACGCCCGTAGATCAGTTCAAATGGTCCGCCCATGTGGAAATGGTCGGGTATTTTGTGCGAAGACGGTGATATTAAACCGAATACGTGGGTTTCCAGTCCTCGCCCCAGGCTTCTCGCCACAGGAAGGGTCTGGTCGAATTACCCTTGGCGCCGCCCCCTGTCCAGAGATTCCATTTGGGGTTTGAGTAGGTGTCAAAAAAATCATCCAGACGGGCAACCAGGACATTCAGTTCATCCGCATGCTCAGCCTTGTCTATGACGTTCTGCCGTTCGTCGGGATCATTGCGAAGATCGTATAATTCATCCGTGAACTCGAACGATGTGGGGCCATAGCGCCGCATCAACAACCAATCAGCGGTACGAATGGTGCGGGTCTCCTCCTGCTCCATAAAGACGGCATCACCCCATTCAGGCGCATCCTCTTCAATAAGTGATCGCATACTCCGGCTATGCATCTTCTCTGGTGTTGGCGATGGTAGGCCAGCGTAGTCCAGGATTGTCGCAAAAATGTCAGTGGTACCCACAAGTGACTGCTGCACCTTTCCTTCATTTCTTTTCCCGGGTGGGCGGATGATCATCGGTATATTGTTGGCTTCGCGGTGGGTGTTTGAAGGCCAGGTATCCTCGCCATGCCCCCAGAAACCATGTTGACCCAATGACATGCCGTGGTCCGAAGTGTAAATCACCAGGGTGTCATCGGCGATATTTTGGTCATCCAGGGCGTCGAACACTCGGCCGACGCCGTTATCAACAACGCTCATTTGCGAGTAATAATTCCGCAACGTCGGCAGGTCATTGAGAAGTTGTGGCATGCAGTTGACTTCATCCGGATCATGGTAGTCGGGCATCTTCTCCTGGCGCACCAACAGCCAATCGATCAGCTCCTTGCTAATGGCCTCCCGTGGGACGGAATCAAAAGGCGTGTCGCTATACAATTTAGCGAACTCGTTAATGGCCTCGCCCTTGATCGATGGCCAATGGCCATAGGGGGCGGGATAGGTCAGGAACATAAAGAACGGATTGTCCGTTTCAGGGTTTCGCCGGCCTATGTAGTCAACGGCCTGGTCGCTGAAAAAATCAACCGAATGGCCGGGGTATTTTGTGTGTTCTCCATTGACGATCATCTCATTGTCATAAAATGTCTGAACGTGGCCGACCTGTAGGGTGACCCATTCTTTAAAGCCATTCTGGGGCTTGCCGGCGTGGCCCAAATGATACTTGCCCATCAAGGCTGTGTCATATCCGGCCTGGGACAAAAGATCGGGCAGGGTGGGCAGCTCTGCTACGGCGCTCCAGTCTTTGGGCCAATCATCAATTGTTGAATCATCAAGCCATGTGTGCACACCGTGTTGCGACGGCATCAGCCCCGTTAGCACGGACGCACGACAGGGCGAACACATAGCATTGGGGCAATAGGCCTCGCTGAATCGAACGGCATGGTCTGCCAAACGATCGAGATTGGGGGTATGGATTTCAGAATTCCCGGCGCACCCCAGCATCTTGGCTGGCTGGTTATCGACAAAAACAAGGAGGATATTTGGCTTTTTTACTGACATTTTTAGCGATGTCTTTCATTTGGGTTCATGTTTAACAGACGTATTCATACGGCGATTACAGAACCCTACCAAACCCCGCCACCAATCACGAGGGCAAATTGTTGCTGTACTTGCACTAGCGTCAAACCCGGCGTAAGTTCTGGCCCAAGCGGCACCCGTAGCTCAGCTGGATAGAGCGCTGCCCTCCGAAGGCAGAGGTCACACGTTCGAATCGTGTCGGGTGCACCAACTTTCTTATGATATTTCAACGAACTAGAGCGTAAATTCGGATGCGCAGAGATTGTCGATATTCAATTGCACACCGTATGCACACGAGAACGCCAGTAAATACATCCCATTAATCTCTCAATATCAATGACTTAATGAACAGCGAATGCCTGTGATAAACCCTCAAATTGAGCCTGGTGATAGGTACATCAAAGTCGATGCACCGAACATCATTTGGGTCGTTAGCCACCCGCTGGATGTTGCTGATCCTGTCCCTCATGTACGCCTTGTCCAAGAAGGCGCAGCCAACAGGCAGATCACGTTGTCTGTCTCTGCTCTACAAGATCCTCGGATGTACAAGAAGGTTTAGCGGGACCTGCAGTATTGTGACTTCCGTCACTGACGCTCGGCTTATCGTATGGCACAGTGTATCCACCCTAAGAGATTCCCTCTCTTACTTCTCTCCCTTGCTCCTCGGTGCCGCAATGGTTCCGGGGAGTTTCCTTTTGCATGTTGATACAATGATGACGTATCCGGTGAGCCGCTACAAACGACAGGGTCAAGTAGTCCAGCGAGTCTACGAGTGGCTACTTGAGGCTGCGGTGACACCGAAACACTGAAAACGTACTGCCATACTTCATGGCAGTACTGCAGACAAACTTTACTTTCTGTATGAGTGTGATGCAACTGACAACAGTTGCTAGTGAGGATTATTAAGGACGGCTACACGTCCTTAATACTACGGGGTGGGTGTTTGGTTTAGCAATTGGACCGCCCCCGGCGAAACAAAACATGGGGTATAAGAAGAATGGCTTCTGACCTTATTCAGATTAGTGATCCCACATTCTTGGGAGAGCCTGTACTTGTAGTCAGATCAGTTGAGTCATTAATCGCAGTTATGCTGATTTCGTATAGTTCTTGTGCTCTCATTCTAAATGATCCCGTAAAGGTATTTAGTGGAACAAACCTTATTCAGCTTTTTTGCCGAATATCCGATTCTTCAGAAAAATTAGAGGGATGAATAATAAGAACCACAGTTTTTTCGCAAATGCGAGAGCGATAGCTATAAATCCTGCACCAATTGCCTTGCCATATTTTACGCCAACTAGTGTCGCTAATACACCAATTGCACCAGCAGCAGCAATTTTGTCTCCACTTTCAAAATTGAAGTAGGCCTGCTCTTTTGAAGGTATGTACGAAGCCAACGTAGTTTCAACCATCTCTCTCAGTTCGTTTTCAGAAAGCTTTTCACTGTCAGGCACAATCCTAAATGGTATATACCCGAGTCTATCAAACAAGGTAGCCTTTATATTTACGACTTTTTCACCGTTCCAATTTAGTAAAAAGGCATAATACATGAAAGATTTACCTTTATTAAGAGTAGGATAAACAACCCATTTTTCTGCGGTTATGGGTTCTCCTAATTGTTCGCTTTGTTGTTTAATTCCCTCAGTTAATTCATTCCAAATATTTTCAATTTCAGAGCCAGCCTCTTCACTATCCCAGTCATCAAACTTAACAAAACCGCCTGAGTTCGGCTTCTCAATTATTATGTTATCGATACCAGGCTGATAGGCGAAGACCACATATTCAATCTCTTTACATGATTCTTTTGCCCACCCATTCATTTCCACTACTAGTTTGCAGGTTTCTTCTTTATTCAGGTATCTGGCGTCTGGGGACCCTGGAGAAAGATTTCCTCGCTCTGTACTCAATGCTTGGGTAAAATTTATGGGGTTATATGGGTTCGCATTTTCTTGTGCCAGTGCCGGCTCTGTTGAGAATGCCATAAAAGAAAAAACGAGAAACAATACATTGTCTCTAAAATGGCTATTTTGAAATAAACGCCGCATTTTATATTCCCCTATATTGAGCGAACGTGTTGGCCGCTATTCTTAGTTAAATGCGAAAATGGATCAACTAGAATTGGATAGGGTGCTGATTAAGCAGAACATAATAAAATGCAACTTTCATTATGTTCCGCCCCAAAGCCCCACAAATCGTAACATCCACTCTTCGCTTGCGCCAATGGCACACATCAACTCACCCAATTCACCGTAGTAACTACGCCTTATTTGACTAGTGGTAGCCCTAATTTCCATGTTTGGGAGGCACACATCGGGACCCCCAGAAGCAGACTTTGTACGTAATTATTACCCCTTCCGTTAACAGTCAGCATCGGACATGACGAGGCCACTGTAATAGATGTCTTGAAACTCTCAACACACACAGTACACTATTTTTAGTAACGTGCTCATAAGAAAATAAAGCATACACGGGTATGCACTTAAAACTGGACGAGTGATAGAAGTGTTATGGGGGGCGGGCTAATGCCGAGATACTTTGTGATCGTTGGTGTTGCAATAGTTGCGACAGCAATCGTAGGAGCAAGTTTTTTCTACGTGACGAGTGGTTCCCAGGATCAGCCTCTGATTGACACGCAGGCGGCGAGTATTGAACTCAACGGCGAAGTAACATCTGAAGCGGGTGAAGAGCCCAACTCTGGCCAGACTTCTTCAATTGATGATCAAAACGCACCTGTTCGACCCAATCCAGAAGCAAGCGCATTTTCCGAATACGTATGGGTTGTCGTCGCCCTCGTACTTATGTCGATGGCAACAATTTTATCTAGCGCGATCTCATTCTACCTGTATAGGTGGCGAAAAATTCTGCTTAGCCAACCCAATATTGCGCTTCCTGAACAGATGGGAGATTGGGTCGAAGGCGTAAAAATCCGTCTTGAGCAACTCACCACCACCTCCACCGCTGGTATTGGCAAACTGGTTCAGCAAGGCAACGAATTGCAAGAAAACGCGTCAAATATGACAGAGACCTTTATGACGCTGCAGCATGCTTTGGATGAGCGAGATGCGGAAATTCGTAGACTTAAACGAGGATACGACGCGGAAATATTCAGAAAGTTCGTGAGTCGATTTATTCGCGTCGGTCAAATTGTAGACGATTTAGAAAGGGTTGGGAGCGCCAGTGCCGAGGACCTGAACCATGTCGCACGGCTTCTCGAAGATGCATTTTTGGAGTGCAACGTCGAGCCCTTCCAACCTGAAATCGGATCTGATTATAGGGAGACCTCTGGGGTTGCTGAGAACCCAAAACGTACTGAGACTTCTAATCCTGAGGAAGAATTCAAAATAGTTGAAGTTGTAGAGAACGGTTATCAGCTAAAGACATCAGAGGGTTGTGATATAATTATACCTGCCAAAGTTAGGATAAACGTACCGAGTACGTAGGAGAAAGTTAACATGGCTGCTTTTATTGGCATTGATCTTGGAACTACATTCTCGGCTATCGCCACCATTGATGATACGGGGCGTCCTACAATAATTCACAATGAAGATGGAGAAAACATAACCCCATCTTGTGTCGTCGGGACCTCTTCCGATGTTATGGAGGTTGGCGAATTTGCAAGGCGACAGTGGGGCAATGCACCAGAGACAGCAGCAGCTCGATTCAAGCGAGATATGGGGTCATCTGAAAAGTATCCCATCAATGGACAAGACTTTTCTCCCACCCAACTCAGTTCCTTTGTTTTGAAGAAGCTTGCTGCGTTCGCAGCCAATTCGGTCGGAGAAGTTGGAGAAGCGGTTGTTACCATTCCCGCAAACTTCGCACATGAGGCGAGAGACGCCACAATGGAAGCGGCAAAAATGGCCGGGCTTAACATCAAATATATAATAAACGAGCCTACCGCAGCAGCGTTATTTTACGCGTTTAAAAGCGGAGAAGAGCTTGGTGGCGTATACGCAGTTTATGATTTAGGAGGCGGCACCTTCGATGTCTCTATTATCCGCGTTGATGGACATGACGTTGAAGTTCTTGCCGCAAATGGTATCCACAAGTTAGGCGGAGATGATTTTGACAGTGCTCTTCAAGAACTCGTGCGTTCGAAATTCAAGGAAGCTACAGGGGGGGACTTGGAATCTGATGATTTTACAAAGAACGAAGCGGAGGAAGAAAAGAAGGCTCTTTCCAAACGCAAAAACGTAACTTGTCGGGTGGCAAGACAAATGATTGACGTTTCGCGAACGGAATTTGAAGAGCTAATTTCAACATATATTACTCAAGCAGAGATGTTATGCGAAGCGACGATTGATGAAGCGGGCATTACAACCTCTGACATAAATGGCGTCTTTCTTGCGGGTGGTAGCACACGAATTCCATTAGTAAATGAGAGTGTTACAAAGGTATTTGGGCAAGAGCCCGTTAGTACCGTTAACGTTGACGAGGTCGTGGCGTTGGGAGCGGCCCTCTATGCAGCATACAAGGGTGATCACTCTCAGCTCTCAACTGTACAGAAGAATGCCATTCAAAAAATTAAGGTTAGCGAATCCGCAGGGAAGTGCTTCGGTACAATTTCGATTGGACACAATACTGCACGTGACCAGGCAGAGCTATCGAACTCGATCTTAATTCGAAAAGGCGAAAAAATACCATGCTCGGTTACCGAGTCTTTCTATACTGTCTACGAAGGGCAAGAGGCCGTATCTTGTAAAGTTACGGAATCTACCTCAGCCGAAACAGACCCACGGTTTGTAAAAATAATCCATGACGGTGAATTAGTGCTTCCCCCTGGGCGACCGGCCCAACAGGAAGTCAAAGTCACTTTTGCCTATGATGACAATCAAATCATGAAGTGTTCCTTCGTCGACGTGGACACGGGTAGGGAAACCGTTGTTGACCTGTCCATGGCATCGTCTGATGGCGAAACATCGAGTGAAATCGACAAATTTTTGGTGGAGTGAAATGGAAGCAATTCTTGGGTTTTTAGCGATAGCTGTTGGTTGGTTCATATTTACTCGTGTGCTCTCGGCAGGAGTTCGCACAGTAGGCGCAGCAGCGAAGTCCGCTGTTGGGAAAGGATCATTTTCAGAAAACATGGAATTGGCCTTTAAGGGAATGGGGCAAATGGAGGTAAGGTTAGTTGATGGCACGCTTGAAAACAGCAGCCTCGCTTTCAAAGCTATCGAAATTAAGGGATTATTTCCCGTGAACGTGGCCCGGCACGTTTCAATAGTTACTTCAGTTTTAGACGGAACAGATGAGGATGCCTACAAACCCGTGTTATGCCCAATCGACATGTTTCAAGAACCTACCAGCATTGCTTTTCAGAACGTGTCAGAACTTGGGCAAGTTTCCCCAGATCAAGGCTTCCTAAATTGGACGAGGGTTGGAGGTATAATTACTGACCTTCTCGAGCCACCCGCTGCAGGGAAGAGAAAGTTGGCCGCCGTAGTGCGGTTGGTTGACAGTGATGACATACCTCCCATCGAACTTGGCTTTCATGATCGTGAGGGACCGGGAATACTTGTATGGGAAAGGGTCTTGAGGTTTGAGCAGACATTTGATGATCCTGGATATGAAGAAGTGGCAGAGCATCGGGATGAGGCAAAAGCCTTCACCGTAAAGATTGGTATGGCGGTAGCGATGGCGGATGGCGTCTTAGACGATAGCGAAGGTGAAACGCTCAAGGGCTTCATTCAGAAAGCGATTGCGCCGTACGATAAGGAAAAAAGTGACAGGCTAAAGACACTCTATAATGACGCAATGAAGGATGCACATGCCGCCGCTAAGTCTGGTGATCTTAGCCTAAGCAGTTTGACATCAGCTCTCAATGAGATAGCCGATAAATCAACAAAGTATGAAACGGTTGAGCTTTGCTTCGAAGTCATGGCGGCAGATGGGGTTGCTGATGCGGAAGAGCTAAGGGTCATTCGAACAGTTGCAGACGCACTAGACCTAGATCTCGATGAGATTGAAAAAATGCGTGATCAAAAGATTGTAGGCCTTGAGACAAATATTGGAAGCCAAGCTAGTATAGAAGACATGCTAGGGATTGAGGCGGACTGGGATGCCGGTAAAATAAAGAAACACCTCCTTTCGGAATTCCAGAAATGGAATAACCGATTAAATGCTCTTTCAGAAGGTGATGAACGAGATAATGCACAGCAAATGCTAGACTTGATTGCGGAAGCCCGAAAGAAGCATGGCTAGTTTCGACGACGATGCTCGGTTTCTGGCGGAAACATTTCGTTATTCCGGTGACACGTTGCGAGCCAAGTCTGCTGGCAATTCTGATGCTACAACACATGCTCGTAATCACTCGTACCAAGAGGGCCTGCTCCTTTCCCCATTGGTTACTCCTCTCCTAGCAGATCGTCTGAAGTTGGTTGGTCAACGTCTAAGAATTTCGGAAGAGTCTATTGATGCATTCATATATGCCTCCGCTGACATACAAGCTGAGTGTCATGCAGGGAGTACTTCAAGCTGCGTAGTCAGAATTTCATCCTCTCTAGTTGATCTACTTAACCCAGATGAGTTTGAGTTCGTAATTGGGCATGAACTAGGGCATTTTCTGCTCAACCACGGTGTGATTCGAATGGAGCAGAAAAGCGAGTCCCTTGAATATGCAATCCAAAACCGAGCTCAAGAAATTTCAGCGGATAGAATAGGGTTGGTTGCCTGCCAGTCCTTAGAAACGGCGGTCCGTGCGTTAATGAAGACTGTTTCCGGCCTATCCAGTGAACACCTGCGTTTCGACGTTGGAGCCTTCTTGTCCCAGTTAAAGAATGCGCCAGAGGCCATGCATTTTGAAAGCCGTACAGCATCACATCCATCCATTTTGGTGCGTTGCCGCGCATTGCTTTGGTTTTCAATGAGCGGGATGGTCGATGATGGTGATGCTGCTCACTCTCAAGAGAAACTAAAGATGCTTGAAGGCAGAATAATGAACGATATGGATAAGTTCGTGGATGGGCCTGCTAGAAAACTAATTGAGGATGGAAAAAATGACCTCGCAATTTGGATTGCGGCTAGTTGTGTGGTTCAAGACGAAATTTTCGACAAGGACAGGCAGCAGAAAATTGCCGAAATGTTTGGAGATGGCACTCTGGAGAAACTGAAGAACTTTCTTGGCGACCTATCATCATCGACGGCACAGGATGTTGTGTACGATCGAATGAAGAGCGCGAGAGAAGAGCTTGAGGGTTTGATACCTGTCGGCCTAGAAAGCACCGTGAATGAAATCAAAAGAAAAGTTGAGAGGCAACTCGGGTAAGTGTCCGAATGCCCCATTTGCTCCGTCTACTTCTCAGGTGTTAGGGCTTTCGCTTCTGGCCTCGCGCAGACATTCTTAATGGCCTGTGATTCGCGATTTGTCGATCTTGCCAGGCTTGCTGACCCAGTAATGAATATTCAAGATGTAACGTCACACATCAGGTCGAAACAAAACCAGTATACATTTGCCGCGTTTTGATATTCCACGGCGCAATTGACATTGTTTTGGCAGTAAATTCATAACCTCAGTTGGCTGTCATAGCGCAATGGCAAGGGTGGCGTTTTGTGGGAACTGGGTTGTGGTGTAACTATCAAGTTATCGAGTGGGTGAGGGTGGTATGCAGATACCCTATACGAGCAACGGGCAAACCGATCTCAATCACCCCTTACCCCCAATTCCTGTCACACATTAGTGGCAAGGGGCGAGATACCGAGATTAGTTAGCCGTTAACACATGCAGTACCGCGCTTGTTATTGGGAAGTGCAATGACGTTGTTCGTCCCTGGTTCATTATCGCATCGCGAAGCTGGAAGCGATGCCATCATTGCCTGGATGATCGGATGGTACACAATTACCCCATCGCCACGCTGACCCATGACCCCAGCGTCGAACAATTCATTGATGATTGAACTCTTTGGAGCAATGCCCTGTGCGCTGATGACCTCGGACATCCGGACAATACCAGTCTTGCCGGTAAGATGACGGAAAGAGAGGAGTGCCAGGACAAAACTCATGGCGTTTGGCGACAAAAATGGAAGTGCCCGCAACACGGAACTATCGGCAGGAACACAGTTAAGGCGAACGACATCATGCATTGCGTTTGCCCTTCATGGTGTTCGTGGGGGTTGGAATTTCAGAGAGCGGGTCCGCATAGGCGGAAGTGAAAGCATGTTTAAGTTGATTTCGCAGTTTCTCTGGAAACATTGGATCATCAAGTATCTGGCGAAGCAGCATATCTTGTTCGAGTGAGAGGTAACCACTTTCCTCGTATTCTTGTATTCGGTGCTGGGCTTTTGCTAACCTATTCTCAATGGCCACTCGATCTACATGCTCGGCATCATACATCGATTGATATGCGTCTCGCGTGATATACGGACGGCGACCAGTTACGTTTGTTCCGCTACGATTCGCGGGTTCCCGAGCAGCGCCTAAATCAAGGGTGTACGAGATTTCTGCACCGTCAAATCGCAGCACATTTTCGGCTTTGATCGCCCCTCGTATTATTCCAGAACGGGTACTGACAACCAGGTGTGGATTGAAAACGGCGCGGTAACGATAGTTATCGAGTTTCTCCAGTTCACGTAAAATACCCAACTCGACCAATTTGTTTAACGCGCGACTTACCTCTTCACGCCGTCTGGGTGTGAAAATCTGAAATCGTTTTAGCAGGGCTTCAGCATTTGCTCCCGGACACCCCCGCTGATTAGACTCAATGACTTCTCTTAGGTATTCGGGATTGTCGAGCGCCATTCCATTGTGGCAAAGATCAAGAATGGTAAAGCTCCGGGTAACGGAAATACCTTGGGAAACTGTGGCCCAAACCAGGTCTTCTTCTGTATTTTGCACCGGGATCAGTGCGCCCGATTCTGCCAGGCCGGGGAAATCAAGTTTCCCGCTAAACGTTAATCGTCTTTGAAGGGCCTGTATTACGTAGCGCTCAGTTCTAGTAATATTGCCAAACTGAAGAATATCTAGCATGGTGCCAATATCAAACAGACCCCGCTCATAGTGGCTTGAAAGATAGCGAACCGGGTGAGCCTCGTATTCAAATCTGCCATCAGCAAACTCGACTTCCCGGATTTCTGGGCGCGGGACAATTACCGGGATACGGCCTGCAGCGGGAACAAACAAAACGCTCACAACGCTAACTCACAAGGTGTGGAAATATTCCACACGGGGGACCGTCTCGAAATGCTCTGAAACCTAAGCTGGTTGCGGGTTTCAGGATATTTAGGGGTGCAACGATTTGTGTATATAGAAGAGTATATACGGAAACCGTTTACATAGTGACGCATGATAAGTTGTTGAAAATACACATATATCAGTAGTTTTTGGTGTTGTGCCCGTGTGGAAATATTCCACACCTTTGTAATATCTCGCTGCCTTGGAGGTATTATCATGGCTGCCCCCATATCGCCTTCATGAGGTGCCGGGCATATGCATCACGCGCCTGAGCCTTGTCACTGCCTGCCTCCAGTGCCTCCTGAGCGGTCATACAGGACACGCCAGCCGTGTACATGGATCGCAGGACATCTAGGTCGCG